>JAWRHV010000033.1:0-28414 GCA_040266995.1 Erysipelotrichaceae bacterium
ATCGCTTCGATAAACATAAAAACATAGGCCGGACTGGATCCGGATACCGCGACGACCGCATCCATCTGTGATTCGGATACTTCCACACATTGACCAAAACTGGATAGAAACGATTGCACGATCTCAACCTGTCGGGCATCCAATCTCACGCACGGAACAAACGCCGTCATCCCTTCCAATACCATGGCCGGTGTATTCGGCATACAACGTACGAAAAGGAAAGGTCTTCCAAATTCTTTTTCCAACTGCTCTAGAGAGATTCCCGGCGCAATGGATATGACCAGCGTATTTGGATCCATGCTTTCTCTGATTTCTTCTATGACCTTCGGATAGATCTGCGGTTTCACGCTCAAGACCAAAAGCTCGGAAAAAGCAGCTACTTCCCGGTTATCCGGTGTTACCCTGATTCCTGTTTTCTCATGCATTCTATCCAGGATTTCTGTTGACCGGTTGGAGGCCATCACATCCTGCTCCTGCGCATACTTATTTGTCAATATTCCACTAATCATTGCCTGTGCCATATTTCCACAACCAATAAATCCAATTTTCATACAAACTCTCCTTGTCATTTCTAAAAAGTAGACACCATTATCGTATCATTGAAAGCGCATTTAATCTAGTTTATCCATGGAAATGCCCTTAAAATGGTAATAACCAGACAGGCTCCATGATCGGATAAGGAGCACGTTGTTTAACCAACAAAAGAAAAACCCTTTAAATAAAGGGTTTCTGTTCAAATGGTGCCGACGATAGGACTTGAACCTACGACCTACGCGTTACGAGTGCGTTGCACTACCAACTGTGCTACGTCGGCGTCTGAGACTATGATACATTAGTCTCAAGTTGTTTTCAAGTTCAAATTTTTAATCGCTCAGCGCATTGATTTCTTTATCCAGTACATCCAACTGATTTTCCAACTGCTCAATTGCCTGGTTATTCGCATCGATCTTCTGTTGGACCTGATCTTCCGTCATACCATAGGCTGCCGGATCTTCCAGATACGATTCATACGTCTCTGCATTGTATTGATAGGTAGCCAGTTGATTCTCCACCAAGGTCTTCTGTTGTTCGTATTCCTTGATCTTCTTTTCACTGTCTTCCTGGTTTTTACTTTCTTTCAAATAAGCTTCGCATAAGCCGTCAAAATCGGTGCCCCCGATCTGCATACACAAATCGTCGATTTTCTGCTTCTGCTCATTGGATAGACGGTTGAACATCTCCACATAATTAACAATAGCTCCACGACCGGTTTCATCGTATGAATTCCAGCTGTTCAGATAGACAACGAGGTTATTATAATCTGTTTCCATGGTGGCCGCGTTTTTAGAGCGCAGGTCGTTTAAAATAGATGTAAGCGTACTATCGGTCTGTTCTTTAAAATAATTGTTGATATCGTCTCTCTGTTTGCTTCCAAACGACTTATAATCATCTTCATAATCAAGCAGCTCATTCTTTTCGGAGTCCGATAACATATCCCATTCATCCGCATAGTCCACCAAAATATTATAGACCTCCTGCTGTTTAGCGGTCACAATATTCTCCGGATCATAGATCAACGTTTTGTATGCATATACACCTAGTATGGCCGCAAATGCCAAAACACCAATCAGAATATACTTGAAAGGAATCTGAATCCTCTTTTTTCCGGATACCACAGGGCTGGTTGTTTCGTAAACAATACCCGTTTTCTCGGTGGTCTGCTTTTTGATGGAACCGGTTTGTCCTCGCTGGATCTTGCCTGTGTTCCCTCTTCCGATTTTGGACGTATTCTCCCGACGGATCTTTGCCGTCCCTTCTTTCCGGATCTTTCCTGTTTGGTTGCGTTTGATCTTTCCGGTGGTCTGCTTTTGGATCGGACCGGTTCCCTCTTTTACAACTTCATTTTTGGTTGTTGGTTCCTTGATTGCCTTTGGTTTTCGCAAATTTGGATTTCTTCGAAAGATCCTTTTTTTCAAAGGCTGGGCTTCCTGTGGCTGGTCCGCCTTTAAAGCCGCCTGTAAATGCGTTAATGACTCATCATTTTCATTCATTTGGATCGATGTAGTCGTAAAATCCTCAATGTCTTCCACTGGATAAACAGGCTGCTCATAGGTCAGATCCTCATCAAAGATAGCGTATTTTC
Organism: Erysipelotrichaceae bacterium; assembly: GCA_040266995.1. GTDB lineage: Bacteria > Bacillota_I > Bacilli_A > Erysipelotrichales > Erysipelotrichaceae > UBA4312. Next base: position 2,123 of record JAWRHV010000033.1, read on the forward strand.
CTCTTTCGACACGTAATTTATCTAACGCAGATTCCAAACGCATCTCCGTCTCTTCCGAAGACAATTCATGGATCGGCTTTACAAGATCATTGTCTGCATCCAGATTTAGATCCAGATTTTTTTGATGCAGATCCGTCATTTTTTCGGCTATATTTCTATTTTTTAACGTTCTTTTTAACGGTCTATTCATTCTAATTCCTCTTAGCGTTACTATTTTATCATAAACTAAATAAAATGCTAGAAAACATGCCATTTTTTTCTGAAAACCGAACAAAAAATAAAATGCACCCAATGGATGCATTTTTAGGATCAATGATTCCGTTTTCCCATAAACAGAACACCGAGTCCTGCAAGGGATAAAGTCACCATATACATGGCTGTGGAACTAAATACCCCAGTCGTTACCGTTCCGTTCGCAGACGGTTGTACAGAAACTTCATTTTTTTCCGGTTTCGGTGTATCTTCTTTTTCCGGTGTTTTCGGTTCCTCTACTTTGTAGCTTACAGTTGGTTTCTGGAATGCTTCCGGATCCAGTTCTTCGCCAGTGGAAGAAATCGGATATAGGATCGCTGAATTATTTGTGAATAATCCATCCAGCTTCTTAGAACCATCTTTATCGTATTTGCCATACGTACCAGGTTCCGATTTCGGATTCATAAGCTGTACAGTATAGTGTAAGGAAACTCGGTCAAAATTTGTCAAGTTATGATTTAGTATCCAGGTAAGTTTTTCTTTATCATTTTTATCTGGTGTATATACCACCTCATAAAGATAGCCACTTTCCACCTTACCAAAACCATAACGGTTCTCTCCAATCTTTTCTGCCTTGTATGTAATGACTTTGCCATTTGTGCTGGCACCTTCAAAATCAACAGTCATCTTATCAAGGTCTACCAGATCAAAGTTATAGTCACCTTCCTTGTAACCCATGAAGTCTTCTACACGGCTTCCTTTGCCAAGAAAATAAATCAATTCATTCTGAATTTCTTCAAAGTTCGCGTTAGCTCCTCCATTTAAATATTCCATAAATGCAGGATGTCCGTTTCCGGATTTGTTTTTAGCCGCATACGAATAGGCATGATACTTAGCCGCTAATTCATGATAAACCTTACTTGCATAATACATTCCCATATCTATGTTTGATGCGGTGTTTGAAGATGTAGGGGCTTGAATATACGTCTTTTTAGCCAGTTCCGAATTGTGTTTCCAATCCTCATCGTAAAATTTCCATTCGTAATTGTACTGATCGCCTTGACCGGTGGTATTTCGCTTCTCCACATCGGCAAAATAAGCTTCCCAGCCTTTCGCATCCGGTGTCTTCGGACGAGGCACGTTTCCTGCAGGGCGATTTGCATCATAAAAGCCTCCCCAGGCATAAGCACCATTCTGCATCTGCTCTTCCACTGATGCGAATGCACGGCTGTAGCACTTGTTGTAATCTCCATCCGGACAGAACAGATACGTATCGCCATCACTGACTAATACAAAGTACTTACGACTATTCGGAATTGAAGAATCTGCTTCAAGTAATTCTTTTGCTTTTAACAATCCCGCATGCATGTTCGTTCCTCCACTATATTTCATAACGAACTGTTCATGAATCGCATCATATTCTGATACTAGATCATGGAATCCATCACTATTTGCGACACGGTTAAACTGCACAACAGCTACTTTAACTTTTGCATCCGTTTTCTTTACCTGATCTTTCAGATTCTCCAAAACTTTTAAAGCTGTGTCTTTTGTATCTGAATAAGTGGATTTATCCAGAACGAAAACAACTTCCGTTTCCAGTTTTTCTTCCAAGGCTGGTAATGACAACGTTACATCAGACTTGTAATCATCATCCAAATTCGTCGCTTCTTTGCTTTTACCGTGGTCTCCTTCTTCCAAAGCTTTTTGATCTTCAGCTTCCGTTCCCTGAGCAGAATCGGTATTTTCCGTTGCATCTGTATTCTGCTGTGGATTAGCAGGATCTGCAGTTTCTGAAACCGGCGGATTGTCAACCGGATCCGGCTCTGCGGCTAAGGTTTTAGCCGGTAAAAACAAAAAAAGAAAAAACAAAGCAATGAAAAACAAAAAGCGAGAATTCCATTTTATGCTTTTTCGCATAATATCCTCCTTTCTTTTCACACATTTTCATATTTATTTATACATATTTTATAGAATTATTCAACTCCATAATTATAATAAATATATGGATTGTTTAATTATATTATCCTCTCTAAAAGGAAAAAGAGCCGAAGAAGCGTAATCTCTCCCTTGGCTTTATTACATATATTTATGGTCTATAGTCTTTCCAAAGATATTTGGCCCGTTCCGGTCTTGGAACGAACATGAATCGTTCCGGATCCATTTCATATTGCGTATAAATAGGGATTCCTTTTTCAATGCCGAATTCCGTATATTCTCTGGCTTCTACAATCTCCAGATGACTGGTATTGTAATTTGGATTTGCCACAAAGGTGATGGAATGGTCCGCCTGCACCTTTGGAAACCATGCGACTCCTTTATGCTTGCGCACACCCTTGTAATCAAAACCATAATCCCGGACACACCAGGCACCGAAATACATAGGTTGATCCACATTCGCGTTGATTGTGCAATGCGCCCATCCAGGGGGAACAATGACAACATCGCCCGTTTTCGCATACACAGCGAAACAACGTCCCGGATCATCCTGGTCGGATTCCTGCATATAGATGTACGCTTCCCCGCTCCATATTTCATATACTTCGCAGGTGGAGTCGTTGCAGGATGGCGAAATTGCATGAACATGTCCCTGGGAACGTACGGGCTCCTGGCCAATCCTTCCTTTTTCATAGATCATGGCCCCATACAACATGTTTCGCCGGATCAGATCCTCTCTGTCCTTTTCCTTTCCAACATCCATGGCAACGCTGTATACGATATCCGGACCTTCCACGTTCGGATCGCTTAATGACTGCCGAATGTCATCCAAATGCCTCTTTTCCGTGGATGGGCCGAATACGCCTTCTCCGTATGAAAATTCAAACGTTTCCGGATCTGCCGATATATCAAAACCTGTATTCCACTTCATACTCTTACCGTCGCTTTAATAATAGCTATTTCTTTCCCTAGACTACGACCATATGGTTCAATCTGATATGCGTGGACTCCTTCTGGTATAATAAAGGTTTCCGCATAATGAACCTCAAATGGCTCAAAACTCTCGTCAACAGAAGTGATCAAAGCCTCTTCTCCTTCGATCAGATTACACATATTGACGCTTTCTTCACATGTAAACATCGTTTTTTGATCAAACCAATACCGCTTAGTTTCAATAAATTCAAGTTCGTGCAAGCCTGTCTTTTCCACCTTTCGATGTTCCGTATGTTCCATTTCTTGAATGTTGGATACCAGATTATCTTTGCACCATTGGGTTGTACGATCAAACTGAATATTATCGATGGCGCGCTCAATATTGACCGGTCTAGGCTTTCCATCCAATCCGACACGGCCCCAGTCCCACATCTTAAAGGTAAAGATATAAGGTGTGGCAGAAATCTCCAGTACCATCGCATTTGAGCCGGAACAGTGGACCGTTCCTGCCGGAATCAGAATATGATCGTGTTTTTTAATTGGAAAGCAGTTCACAAATTCAGTATCATCAAAGACTCCCTTGCCCTCGTTGGCTTTATGCAAAGCCGTGGCCAACGCTTCCGGTGTCACTCCATCCTTCACGCCCAGATAGACATGGGCATCCTCGGCTGCATCTAAAATATAGTAACTTTCATCCTGGGTATAGGACATGCCGAAGTTTTCATGTATATATTCCGTTAATGGATGAACCTGTAAAGACAGATTTCCCCCTCCCATTGTATCGAGGAAATCAAATCGAATGGGAAATTCTGCGCCAAACCGAGCAAATACCTTTGGTCCCAACAAAGCCATCGGCTCGGTTTTCACCAGATCCATCGCCGGAAATTCCAATGGTATGGCGTCAATCTCTACGCGGATCGAGTTTTCTTCCGGCACCCCATCAAAGCACCAGGCATAATTGTATTTCACTCTTTGCAGATCACATACTTCTTCCATCCATCGGCCACCCCAGATTCCCTCATCAAAGTAAGGAACAAGACGGAAAGGTCGTTTCGCAAATTCCTTCATGGCATCATAGAACGCGGATATCGTTGTCATCTTTGGACTTTCTGTCACATTCAGATCCAGGATGTAATCACATTGTGGCAGTACTTGAAACTTATGACGATCTAGGATCCGCCATTCCACGAAATAGCCTCTTTTAAACTTACGCAAAACATCATCTACCTCGTTGGATGCACCCCAGTTCGGTAATCCGTTTCGATAACGCAGCTGGATCTCCCAGCGTTTCATATCAATATATAAATGCAGATCTCCTTTTGCGATCATGCTGGCACCGACACCATACACAATCACCAGCCCTTTCGTTGCTCTTACTTTTTCTTTTAGATCTTTCAAAATCTTCGGATCCATGCAGTCTGCCAATGTGTGCGTACTGAAAGACCCAAATACACGATCTTCCGTAATATTCCTTTTTAGTATTTCGTACAAGGTCTTCTCCGGATATACAGCCTGCGCACTATCAATGACTGTATCTGGTTTTAAAGGCAGGACAAGCTGCTCATAAATGGCATGCATATCCGCCCCATAATACACATCCATGACAACGGTTGTATTCTCCTCTGTTATCCGGCTTTGGATTTCCGAAACAATGGACTCGTATCCCTGCCAGGACTGTCCCTCATGCCCCTTTATACGAATCGTGGGAAATTTATCATAGTTTGACGTTCTTCCTTCAAAAAACATATTTTATGTCCTTTCCTTTATTATAACCTTGCCCTTTTCCTTAAATACTCGTACTGGAAATGGATGCGTTTCTATCCGGCTGTAATCATGTCCGGATGTGCTGGGCCAGCAGGCAATCACTTTCATTCTTTCATCACCGGTATTGATCAGACGATGGGCATGATGTCCATCAATAGGATGAAGACTGTTCGGTTTGACTTCTTCTGCCCAGCAGACACCCTGCTCGTCCATCAATAACAACAAGCCATGTCCCTGTGAGCACCAATAGTATTCCTGACAATTCAAGTCTTCATGAAAGTGTCCTCTGGTCATATTGCATTCTCCATGCACGGTTACCGGCTCTAAGACGGTTAATCCCCAATTCAAGTGTCCATCCACTGCTTCTTCCTCTTTGGAATAAACCGTGTACATTAAGGTATCCTCCGGCATTCCTTCACTGTTCAAGTAAATATTCTGGATGTCCTTGAACCATTTTTGATAATAACCAACCTGTTCTCCTTCCAGTATGCCGTTCCAAGGAAATACGAGTTCTGCTTGTTTGATTTCCATATAGGTCCCTCCTGATTTTTACTATAATTTAAATCAATTGAAACGCAAGAAAAAAACCAAACAAAAAAAGTCTTTCTTTTGTAAAAAGAAAGAAACTTTTGTTTATGTTATAACAATGACCTTCTTGAACGCATACCCCTCCATTGGCTTTGTGGTAACAAGAACATCAATCTGGTTATCTTGCGCAAACCGATAATTTGCGCTTTTTTCAAATTTTGATCCATCGGCAATCAATATGCATCGTTTTGAGTGCTCGATCACCTTTTTGGCAATGAGGTATTCATCATATGAATTGGAAGCCAACGCGCCATCCGGACAAATTCCATCCATGCTGAATATGCACGCATCAAAGTAAAGGTCATCCAAAGCCTTGATCACATCCGGCCCGATAATACGCTGTCCGTCTTTATTGAACTGGCCACCCAATAAATAGTATCTATGCGAATCCTGCATCTTCTGCGAAAGCAGCCGCACTGAATTTGTATAGACTTTCAGATTTTTACGGACAGGCAGATAACGAGACATTGCCACGACAGAACTTGACGCCGAAATATAGACCATTGTCTGGTCCTCAATAAAATCAATCGCGCGGCAGGCCATCTCTCGTTTCATTTCACTATGATCCATTGCCCGGAATTCAAAAGGGATCTCACCGGGATTTCTACGCAGCTGGGCTCCGCCATGGGTTCGGTTTAACACACCTTTTCGTTCCAGATAATCCAGATCCTTACGTATCGTTTCCTTCGTTACACCTAACGCATCGGCAAGATGGGAAACGCGGAGGCTTTGTTGTTCCTGCAATAAAGATACGATCTGGTTTCTTCGTGATCCTATATTTCTTTTCATCCTCTTAATTATACCAAAATCAATGAATCCCACCAAAAAACATCTCTTTTCCACCCAGCCGATTTGCTATATACTATTTGTATATAATATACACAAGGAGAAAATGCCATGAAAACAATAAAGAGAATTTTAACGTTTATCCTCGCTGTATTCGCTGTGATCGGGGTCGCATCCATCGCATTGTACATTCATCCCGCAATGATGCAGCAGCCAGAGACAAAATCAACAGAGAGCATCAAGATTACAAAACTCGGATTTGAAGACATCGGAGAATTAGCCACACAATCTGCGTATTGTACGATCGTCAAGGAAGTGGATGACTCAAAAAAGCTTTTTGAGACCATCGAGATCCCTTTTACACAATCCAAACAGATCTACAGTTATGATTATACGATCAAAGCCGGTATTAATTTTTCTGAGGTCACCTATGAGATTGACGATACGCACAAAACCATCCACGTACACCTGCCGAAAATCAAGATTTTAAGCAATGAGGTGGATCCGGATTCCCTGGTTGTTTATTATCAAAACGAAAGTGTATTCAATCGGATCCCTTTAGAGAAAAACGGAAAGGCATTAAAACAGATGCAGGAGCTCGCTGAAGAAAATGCCAAAGAAAACGGGTTGTTTAAGAACGCGAAAAAGAATGCCGAACAATTGTTGAACGGCTTCTTCAAACAAGCCTACCCGGACTACACCATACAATACGAAAAAGATTAAAAAAAACACCTTTCGGTGTTTCTTTTTTACAATGGTGCCCGAGGCCGGACTCGAACCGGCACGGTATCGCTACCGGTGGATTTTGAGTCCACTGCGTCTACCAGTTTCACCACCCGGGCGTTGCTTAGTTATTATACAAGAGAATTAATTTCAGTGCAAGTATAATTTGTGAATTCCCTTTTTCTCAAGTATAATGGAATGACTGGAGGTGGACCATGAAAATACTCGTAGGACTCAGCGGTGGCGTAGACAGTGCGGTAGCTGCTTATCTGTTAAAAGAACAAGGATACGATGTTACATGCTGCTTCATGCGCAATTGGGACAGCTTTGCCAATAATGATATTGAAGGAAACCCGACGATCCTTCAGGATACATGTCCGCAGGAACAGGATTACATGGATGCACAGGCTGTTGCGCAGAAGCTGGGCTTGCCATTACAACGCGTCGATTATATTAAAGAATACTGGGATCATGTATTCACGTATTTTATAGATGAGTATAAAAAAGGCCGGACACCCAATCCCGACATTCTCTGCAACAAATATATAAAATTTGATGCTTTTTTCAAACGAGCGATGGATCTGGGATTTGATGCGGTTGCCACAGGTCACTATGCATCGACTACGATCAAGAATGACTTCACCTATTTAAGCAAGGCAGCTGACCACAATAAAGATCAGACTTATTTTTTATGCCAGGTTCCCAAAGAAGCCTTCCAGCGTACGTTGTTCCCTTTAGGCAATTTGACAAAGCCGGAGGTTCGTGCCATTGCGCAAAAACTGGAGCTGGATTCCGTATCCACGAAAAAGGACAGTACCGGTATTTGTTTCATCGGCGAACGGGATTTCCGTGCTTTTTTAACCAATTATATTCCGAACAAAGAAGGAAATATCGTCGATATTGATACAGGAAAGGTTTTAGGCAAGCATATCGGTTGTATGTATTACACCATCGGCCAAAGAAAAGGTCTGAATATCACCGCCTATAAAGGACCCTGGTTTGTCGCCGGAAAAGACGTAGCGGCAAATATTCTGTATGTCTGTCATACCGATCACAAGGATTGGCTGTACAGCGACAGCTGTATTGTCACCGGCATCAACTGGTTAACAGACCCTGCATATGTGATTCCGGATACATGCACATGTAAATTCCGATATCGCCAGCCGGATCAGAAGATCCAGCTCGAAAGGATCGATGATACGACAGCCCGGGTTTCTTATCCCCAGAAGATTGCTTCCGTCACTGTAGGCCAGGAAGCGGTATTCTATGATGGGAATATTTGTTTGGGAGGCGGGGTCATTGACCAGGTATTTACCGGCAAAGAAGACCTAAATCAAAAGATCATCGCAAAAGCCAAGGAGATTCAATAATGGAGACCCTTTCAATCCCTGCCAAGCTGCAATATATCATCTTTTATAATCAAGATAACCATTACATCGTGGCCCAGTTTTCGGAAACCAAAACCTATCATCTGTTTACTGCGACCGGCACAATGATCGACCCGATCGAAGAACAGGAATACGAACTGAACGGGCAATATGTCAATCATCCTCGCTATGGAAAGCAGTTTAAAATCCAAAGTGCCCAAAGGCTTCTGCCCAAGCACTCGCAAGCGATCATCCAGTTTCTCAGCGGATCTGCTTTCCCTACCATCGGAAAGAAGACCGCCACGCAGATTTATGAAACATTAGGCGATGATTGTCTGTCCTTGATCCAAGAGGATCCATCCCTTTTACATACAGTAAAAGGCCTGTCTGATAAAAAAATCGGCATTATCATCCATGGAATTGAAGAATTTCAGGGGTTCGATCAGACCTATGCCAAACTGATCGCATTGGGGCTGGATGCCGGCAAGATCGCTTTGCTTCAAAAGAATTATGAAAATACGATGGAGGTCATCGAAGAAAACTGTTTTCGTCCGTTTTATGAAATCTACGGTTTCGGTTATCGCAGTGCATGTAAGCTGGCTGACCAGCTGAATATCCCGGCAGACGACGCACGAAGACTCGATGCCTATATTTATGAGACCTTACGCAATCTGACAATGCGCAGTGGGAATACCTACATACAATACGTAACTTTATTCTCCTTTTTATCTCAAATCGAACCAGCTGTGATCCGTGCGTCTTTAGAAAGACTTGAAATGCTGGACTCTGTTCACTTAGAACAACAGCGCATCTATGTCTTTAACTTATATAAGGAAGAAGAATCCATTGCCAACTCTTTATATCTGCATCAGTTTCCGATCGAACACGTGGACGAAGAACAGATCGACCATCAGATCGAACTCGTTGAATTTGAAACGATGATACAGTACGATGCTATGCAAAAACAAGCCATCCAAACGTTTTTCAATCAATCGTTAATGATCATTAACGGGGGTCCGGGTACCGGGAAAACCACCATTGTTCACGGCATCCTTAGCATCATCAAAAATTTGATCCATAATGCCAAGGTGCAGCTATGCGCACCGACAGGAAGAGCGAGCAAACGTTTGGCTGATTTATCCGATTACAACAGTAAAACGATCCACTCTTTATTAAAGTGGAATATGGAGGATAATTCTTTTGCGATGAATGCGGAGGAGCCCCTGGACTGTGACTTTTTGATCGTGGATGAATTCAGCATGGTGGATACACATCTTTTCTGCATGCTGCTTCAAGCGTTGCCCGCCCGTTGTCGTATCCTTCTGATCGGGGATGAAGATCAGCTGGAAAGCGTAGGACCCGGAAAAGTCTTTAAAGATATCATCGACAGTCAGATTTGTCCGGTCATCCATCTGGAAAAGATATTCCGTCAAAAAAATGGCAGCGGCATCGTCACTCTGGCTTCCCAGATACGAAAAGAAGAAGATTGTAGCTATGAAGATGGTGTTGACTTTCTCTGTGAAGCAACCCCGGATATTCTCCCTGTCATCCTGCAAATTGCGCAAAAGATTCCAGCGGATCAACTTCAGATCTTAGCTCCTATGTATCACGGACCGGCTGCCATCGACGAAATCAATCACGCCATGCAGATGTTATGCAATCCCCCGGCAGAAAAGAAACACGAAATACGTGTAGGAACGACCACCTTCCGTGAAAACGATAAGGTCATGTTATTAAAAAACATGCCGGATGACGATGTATACAATGGCGATATTGGAACCATAGAATATATTGAGGTGGAAAAACAAGAATATTGTGTCGGTGTAAACTTCGGCTCAATCCTCGTTGAATTCACTAGTGATCTTCTTTACTATTTAAAACATGCGTACTGTATCAGCATCCACAAGGCACAAGGAAGTGAATACCCGACTGTCATCTGTGTAGTGGATCCCACCATGCAGTCCATGCTGAATAAACGCTTGTTGTATACGGCGATATCCCGTGCGAAGAAACATTTGATCCTCGTTGGAAACAAACATCTTTTCGAAAACGCTGTCCGTTTGAAACAGAAACATATCCGTCAAACGACACTGGCTGATCAAATTCAAAAGCGTTTTCTGCAAACTCAATGATAAAAAGGACTTTCACTCATGAAAGTCCTTTTTGGTCTAAGGAATAATCTGTTCATTATAGATATCTTCAGCCTGCTGCGCATTGAGATATTTCATCTCCACCATCGCATCCAAGACCAGCCTTTGTCTTTGGCGGGCATTTTGGAATCCTTCCACAGTCGACAGATCGTATCTTGTCGGCGTTTGCGGCACACCGGCCAAAATGGTACACTGGCCATCGTTTAAATCTTCCGGCGCCACATCAAAATAACCCATAGATGCTTCATAGATACCCGTATAGTTGTTTCCATAATTAATGACATTGACATACAATGCCAGTATCTCCTTTTTCGAATAATGCGCTTCCAGATCCTTGGCAAAGAAGAATTCAGCTACTTTCCAGTTAAATGTCGATTCATACTCGCCATAAAGATTCTTTGCCAGCTGCTGCGTGATCGTCGATCCTCCGCTTTTCAGAAGATTCGAATTAATCTGTGAAAAGATGGCACGGACCAGACTTTTAAAATCCACACCGCTGTGTTCAAAGTAGCGCCGATCCTCAATAGAAACCGTAGCACGAATCAACGTATTCGGTAAATCCTCATAAGGAACATATGTGTCCCGGGACTCAACCTCCGCAATTAAGGTATCGATATCAACCTGAGAAGAATACTTTTGATATTGATGGTACCCATGAAAACAAATAGCTCCAAACGCAATCAGCACAATGAGAATCAAACGGCGGATCCAGCGAAATAGTCTCTTTTTCATTCATTTGCTCCTTTAAAATCAAAAAGAGGTGTATATACACCTCTTACAATAATTATCGGTTCTGATTAACAGATTTCATAATCTGGCGAATCTGCGCTTCGCTTGGCTTACGCCCCATCTGTAAAAACATAGCGCGAATCATCTTTTCATTGATAGGTGGATTTTCTTTCAGTTCTTTCTCAAATCTTTTTCTTGTGAAATAGTAACCCAATACGGCCCCGATAATAATTCCAACAACTGTATACATTAATGATGACAAAAATGCTGACATAAATTTCTTCCTCACTATCTAAGGGTTATTTTACTCTCTTTTTAAATATTTGACAACTACTATATGAATAACGTTTCCTGCACAAACGCTTCCGGTTGATCCACTTTCCAGGCGCCCGTTTCAATCTTGTATAACGGTTCATGAATCGCAAATTGCTCCATTTTTCCATACGGGCTGGAATACGTAGCCCCGGCATTTTTAAACGGAACTTCCTTCGCCGTCAACTCGATCCGTTCGGTTCCGCTGATGGTAAATACGGACTCTGCGGTCGTCGGATACACCTTATACACATAGTTTGGATTGGATTTCACCAGCTTGCTGATCAAGCTGCCCTTGACCGGACGGTTGCCGTGGAATATTTCGGATACTTTGATGCGCTTCATCATCATTTTCTCCGTCACCACCAATAGCTGGTCAATCTCTTTCGGGATGACCTTGACGTCCGCTATCGTATCCTGTTTTGAAAGATTCAACGCCTTGACCCCTTTTGTTTTACAAGCCATTTCACTGATCTGGCTGACCGGGTACATCGCAGCGTATCCATTTCGGCTGCAGACAATGACCTCGTCTTCTTCGTGATACGACAGATTCACGCTGATCAGCTCATCCATCGATCCGACCTTCATACAAACCATCGTCTTATTCATACGCGATACTTCCAGTTCACTCAGCCGGGTCCGTTTGATCATGCCGTAACGGCTGGCCATGATGACTTCGGTCTGGGGATCAAAAGTATCCAATATATAGGCCTGTACGATTCTTTCGTTGGCATCCATCTTTAAATAGTTTCCGATATGAGAACCCAGGTCCTTCCACTTGGCTTCCTCCAATTTGTACACCGGCAGATAGCCATACTTTCCGGAGCTGGTAAAAAATAACAATGTATCCAATGTACTGGCCGGGCCATGAAAGAGCATGTCATCGCTGTCTTTATGTCCTGTAATCGGATTGCTGCTGGACTCGTAGCTACGTACGGATACCCGCTTGATATAGCCTTCTCTTGTGATCGGGATGACTACTTGTTCATCGGCGATCATATCCTTTTGATCGACAGACAGATCTTCCACTTCTTCTTCAATGGCTGTTTTTCTAGGCGTGCTGATTTCTTCATTGATTTGCTGCAATTCTGTGATGATCAGCTGGTGGAGCACATCCTTCTTCGCAATAATTTGTTTTAATCGTTTAATATCCTTGGATAAGGCACGGAATTCGGATTTCAGCTCCTTGACATCGGTATTTGTCAATCGATATAAACGCATAGTAACAATGGCTTCCGCCTGCTCTTCGGAAAAAGCGAAACGATCGATCAGGTTCACTTTGGCATCGGCTTTGTTTTTGGACTGACGAATGATCCGGATGACTTCATCCATCACAGAAACCGCTTTGATCAGCCCTTCCAGAATATGGCTTCGTTCCTGCTTTTTAGCCAGCTCATAACGGCTTCTGCGTAAAATGACATCCTCCCTGTGATGAATAAACGCGTCCAAACACTGTGACAAGGACATCTGTACAGGCGCTTTATCCACGATTGCGATCACATTATAGTTATACGCAACCTGTAGATCTGTATTTTTATACAAGTATTTTAAGATAGCTTGTGCATTCGCGTCCTTTTTCAAAACGACGACGACACGTAACCCGGTACGGTCACTCTCGTCACGAACATCGGTAATGCCGTCAATTTTTTTATTTAAACGAATTTCATCGATCTTTTTCACCATTTGTGACTTAACGACTTCATATGGAATCTCCGAAACGATGATCTGTTGTTCTTTCTTATTCTGTTCGATTCTAACTTTGGAACGTACGATTACTTTTCCTCGTCCGGTTTCAAAGGCCTGTCGTATACCGGCCAGCCCCATCGCAATGCCGCCGGTCGGAAAATCCGGTCCCTTGACAATGGTCATCAGTTCATCCAGTGTACAATCCGGATGCTGGATACGGTATATGCACGCTTCAACCACCTCATTGAGATTATGCGGAGGAATGTTGGTAGCATACCCCGCGGCGATTCCCGATATGCCGTTGATCAGAAGGTTCGGAAAACGAGCCGGCAATACCGTCGGCTCCATTTTTTCATCCGAGAAGTTAGGCGCCCACTCCACTGTATTCTTATATATATCATCGAGCAAGTATTCCGACATATGCGAAAGTCTTGCTTCCGTATATCGCATCGCGGCAGCCGGGTCATCATCGATGGATCCATTGTTCCCCTGCATGTCGATCAAAGGATTTGTGATCTTCCAATCCTGGGAAAGGCGGACCATCGCATCATAGACGGAACTGTCCCCGTGCGGGTGATAATTACCAATTACATTTCCTACCGTCTTTGCGGATTTGTGATATGGCTTGTTGTAGGTATTGCCATCTTCATACATCGCATAAAGGATGCGGCGCTGGACCGGTTTCAATCCATCCCGGGCATCGGGCAAAGCTCGTTCCTGAATAATATATTTCGAATACCGGGCAAAACGGTCGGACATGATGTCTTCCAGATTATCATAGACGATATGTTCCGGTTTCAATTCTTTTTTTGCCATCATGCCACCTCCTTACCGTATGCATCTTCCAAGGTGAATTCCACATTATCTTCGATCCACGCTCGACGGACATCGGCACGGTCTCCCATGAAATCGGAAACCCTGCGTTCGGCCAAGGCCGCATTTTCAATACTGACACATAATAACGTACGCGTTTCCGGATTCATCGTTGTTTCCCATAACTGGCTGGCGTTCATCTCACCAAGACCTTTGTAACGAGTCAACGTGTATCCGCTCTTTAATTCTTTTCGTTTTTGATCCAGTTCATCATCACTGTATAAATAGTATTCTTGATTTCCCTTGACGATCCGATATAAAGGCGGCAATGCGATATACAACATTTTGTTGTAGATCAGATCCCGCATATAACGGAAAAAGAACGTCAACAATAAATTTTGGATATGGGCTCCGTCATCATCGGCATCGGTCATGATGATCACTTTATAGTAATTGGAATCTTTGGCAGAAAAATCCTTTCCAAATCCGGCCCCTAAGGCATGAATGATCGTATTCAGCTCTTCATTCTTTTCAATGGCTTCGTCTTTGGCTCTTTGGGTATTCAGCACTTTTCCACGCAAAGGCAGAATCGCCTGATATTTGGAATCTCTTCCCTGCTTTGCCGAGCCTCCCGCGGAATCTCCCTCGACCAGATACAGCTCTTTTCTTCTGGCATCGCTGGATTGCGCATTCGCCAGTTTTCCCGAAAGGATCCTTTCGGTCTTTTGTTTTCCTTTTCCTTGCAGCGCCTGGGCCCTGGCCTTTCGGGCAGCTACTCTTGCATCACTGGCCTTGATCATCTTTCGGATCAAAGCATCGGCCACTTCTTTGTTTTCTTCCAAAAAGTATCGTAAATTTTCACTGATGACCGCTTCGGTGGCACTGCGTGCTTCCGGGGTACCCAGCTTACCTTTGGTTTGCCCCTCAAACTGCAGCAGGTTTTCCGGCACAGTCAGATGAACGACCAATGTCAGCCCTTCTCGTACATCGGTTCCTTCAAAGCTTTTTTCCTTCTTGAGAAAATTGTACTTATGCGCATATTCATTAAATACCTTTGTAAAGGCTTGTCTGGCACCGGTGATATGCGTACCCCCATCAATGGTACGTACCATATTGGTAAATGAAAACATATGATCTAAAGAGTATTGATCGGTATATTGAAAACATCCTTCGACCTTAATGTCATTGGATATCCCGTTAAAGCTGACCGGTTCATGCATACCGGTCGTATCGCTGTTCACATCTTCGATAAAAGCGCGAAGTCCATCCTCGTATTGATAGATCATTTCTCTTTTTTCTTTACGGACATCGGTCACCGTGATCTTTAATCCCTTTAATAAAAACGCATCCTGCTGCGCTCTTTCACATATCTCCGAATACGAAAAACGCTTCGCTTTAAACAATGAATAGTCCGGATAAAAAGTGACGGTACTTCCCGTACGCGTCGTTCTTCCCACTTTCTTTAAAGGGCTGATTTTTTTATCTCCATGCTCAAATGACATGGTCCAGATGTTTTTTCCATCGTATACAGTAACTTCGCACCATTCGGATAACGCGTTGACAACACTGGCCCCTACTCCATGCAGTCCTCCGGCATTCCGATAGCCCCCTTCACTGGAGAATTTACCACCGGCATGCAGGACGGTAAAGATGACCTCCAGGGCACTTTGCCCGTTTGCGTGTTTCCCTACCGGCATACCACGACCATGGTCTTCTACGGTAATGCTATTATCTTTATTTAACGTAATATGAATTTCATCCCCATATCCGTTTAAGGCTTCATCCACCGCATTGTCAAGAATCTCCCATACAAGATGGTGCAATCCTCTGGAATCCGTTGAACCGATATACATACCGGGACGTTTACGAACGGCATCCAGTCCTTCCAAAATGACAATACTGCTGGCATCGTATGACTTTGCTGGCATTCAATCATCCTTTCTAACTTACCCATTATATTCGACTTTTTCAAATTGTTCAAATATTTCCTATACCTATAAAAAGATGATAAAATAAGGGTGAGGTGATTAACTATGGTAAAAACAATATTATGTCTTGTATTGGGTTATATATTAGGTTCCATTCCCTTTGCACTGGTTATTGGAAAGCTATTCTTTAAAACCGACGTACGCCAATATGGATCCGGCAATCTGGGAGGAACCAACGCCGGACGCGTTCTGGGGAAGAAGGTTGGCGCATTGGTCATCTTCCTAGATGGATTCAAGGTTCTTTTGGCCATGGGCATAGCCAGTCTGGTTGACCCTTCCACCGCGATCTGGACCGGGGTATGTTGTTGTATCGGACATTGTTTTCCGGTTTTCGCCAAATTCAAAGGGGGCAAAGCCGTTGCCAGCACCTTTGGATTCCTGTTGGCAACCTGGTTATTCATTTTCCATGACCCGGCCTACTTCTTAGTTCCGCTGGCTATGTTTTTTATCATCCTGTTTTTATTTAAGTTTGTATCTCTTGCCAGTATCACATCTGTCATTACATCAAGCTTATATATTGTAGGAACCACTCCGGTCTTGGATGTACAACATATCTTTATCATCATCGCAAGCTGTTTTATGAGTGCTCTTGTCACATACCGTCATCATGGAAACATACAAAAGATCAAGACAGGCACGGAAAATAAGATAAGTTGGTTATAATCACGCTTTTTTCACCTTCATCTGTTACGATACAGATGGAGGTTTTTTTTTATGGAGAACTATATATATTATCATTATCCGACCAGTACCGTTTGTAAAGTCGCCGAGTAGCAGGCCGTCTATGAAAAATGGCCGAATGTCACAAAGTATCTCGATGCTCTGTGCCTGGAAAACGGATCGACGGTCAACGGCCGACGCAAAGCATACCAGTACAAGATGAAGCAGAAAAAATTCACCCCTGTTTTTATCAATGAACAGCTGATTTACTTTCCTACTTCCTCATCCCGCGATCCCCATTGTGTCTGGGTCAACTACGCAAAGATCCAGACTGTGCAGTACCAGAAAAAAAAGTGTACGATCTTCTTTAAAGACCATACACATATTGAATGTCAGAATCCTGACCGCATTCGTAATATACTGCAATCGATCCGGCAATACCAGCAAATGCTTTAACAGCCGGAACAGCTGTCACAATCCTGTGAACAGCAGGCATTCTTCATTTCCTTTTCATAACGAAGCGTATTGATGGCGAAAGCCTCAATGCCTACCATCGCTTCCTTTTCCAAATCGGAAACAGCGACGATGGAACAAGCCGGATAAGGCGCTTCAAACATGGTTTTATACATAGATAGGAAGGCATCCCGATTATGAATATCCTTTAAGAATACCGTTGTTTTTACTATGTGACGACTGGAAAGTCCAAAATCTTCCAATATGGTAAATAGCTGATGACAAGCGCTGATTGCTTGTTCTTCAATGGACGAACCCTGTCCGGTCTGTGCACTGACATACACAAAGTCTCCAAGGCTGACCGCCTCGGATATACATCCATCTTTGATTTGTTTCGCGTTCATAAATACATTCATAATCTAATCAATCCCTTTCTTACATCTCATCCTCGTATGTGTTTTTTATATAGACCTCTCTAGGCTTACTGCCATTTGCCGGTCCGATAATGCCCTGCATCTCTAATACATCAATTAAACGAGCTGCCCGGCCGTATCCAATGGAAAACTGTCTTTGCAGCAACGATGTACTCGCCTTCTGCTTATTGATCACAAACTGTTTGACATCGTCATAGATTGGATCCATGGATTCGTTTTTCACTTCACCACCCTGGCTGGCAATCTCCCTGAGCTGGATAAACGTATCATCATAATGTGGCTTGGCCTGTGCTTTTACAGCTTCGGCGATACGTACCACCTCATCGTCCTGAATAAATACACCTTGTATTCGCTGCGGACTGGTTTCCCCGTTCGGCAGATACAACATATCCCCATAGCCTAACAGTCGTTCCGCTCCCTGTTGATCCAGAATGGTCCGACTATCCACGGCCGATGATACCGCAAAGGCAATACGGCTCGGAATGTTGGCTTTGATCACACCGGTGATGACATCGACGCTTGGTCTCTGTGTGGCAACGATCAGATAAATACCGGCCGCTCTTGCTAACTGTGTGATCCGTTGAATGCTGGATTCCACTTCTTTGGCAGCCACCAGCATCAGATCCGCCAATTCATCAATGATAATGACAATGCGAGGCATCGGTGGAAGATTTTGCTCCGGGTGCTGCTTGATCAGTTTGTTGTAGCCGTTGATATTACGAACTCCCCATTCACTGAACATCGCATACCGGTCATCCATCATTTTCACCGCAACCTTCAGCGCGTTGTTGGCCAGCTCGCTGTCGGTAACGACCGGCGCCAGTAAATGCGGTACATCATTATACGGCGTGAATTCAACCTTTTTCGGATCGATCAAGATCAGCTTCACTTCATCCGGACGTGTACGCATCAAAATAGAGCAGATGATAGAGTTAACACAAACCGATTTTCCTGAACCGGTTGCACCGGCAATCAATAAATGCGGCATACGGTCTAGCTGGCCATAAATAGGTTCGCCCAGAAGGTTCTTTCCAAGACAGAACAACAGCTTCTTCCCGGCATCCGATACCGGAATGGACTGCATGAGCTCCCGCATCTGTACCGTTGTCTTTTCCACATTCGGCACTTCGATACCAACCGCATTCTTTCCCGGAATGGGTGCTTCGATCCGTATGTCGGTTGCCTCTATTGCCATCATTATATCATCTTGCAGGCCGCTGATTCGACTCACACGCACTCCGATCTGCGGACGAATTTCAAATTTTGTGACACTGGGGCCGATATGGATCTGAACCAGCTCCGCGGCAATCCCAAATGTATCCAGTACTTCAATCAGTTTTCTTCCCTGCTCCTTGGCGGAAGAACTGTTTCTATTGGATCGTGATGTACGGGTCAAAGGATCCAACACATTCATCTTCGGTAAGGTATAATTCTTATATTCATCGACCGGTACATCATAGACTGTGTTCGAAGCCTCCAGTACTTCTTCCTGTTTCTGCTCGATCTTTTTCTTTTCCTTTTTTTTGTTGGAATCCACAGGTTCGGGCACAATGACATCCTTCTTTTGTTTGTCATCGGCTTCCATAAACAAACTTGGATTTGAATCGATGATCAACTGGTCGAGGTCGCTGGCATCAATAATCTGGTAGGAAGAGGTATCCTTCTTCTTTTCCTTCCTTTTTACTTTCTTTTTCTCTTTCTTTGGTTTCGGTTCCAATGGCTCATCTTCCCGATTGGTAAAATCCACCACAAAGTCGCAAATTTGCGGATAATCAATCAGAAGGACCCCTAACATGATAAACAAGACGACAAAAAGATAACAGCCTCCCTGACTGAACAATGTACCGATGATGCCAAGAAGCAGAGAGCCGATCACTCCTGTACTTACATACTGCCCGCCGATGATCGCAATAAACTGGCCAAAGGTCGTTTCCAACATGGACCAGTAGCTGTCCGCTTGAAAACCACGGACTGCCACCAGTAACATCCAGGCGGATCCCAATAACGCCATTCCCACATAATGACGTGTGACCAAAAAGGGTTCTTTCCGGTAAGGAATCGAATACAAACAAAACCCCATGATCAGTAAGATCATCACAAATCCGAAGGAGCCGAACAACCAGTTAAAAAACTGGAACAGGATCGAACCCACCGGACCGAGATGCAATAGCGCTATAATACACAATACGGCTATACAAAGTAGAAGACACACTCGAAATAGCCTCGATTGTGTCTTTTTAGGAGCCGATTTTTTTTGTGTTTTCTTTTTGGTTGTCTTTTTCTTGGCAGCTGCCATAGACTCATCTCCTTAAACTACGTGTTAATTTCCATAATGACCGGAAGGATCATCGGACGTTTTGCTGTCTGACGCAGCAAGTATCGCGATACTTTATCGCGGATCGCCTGCCGGGTTTCCATATTATCATACTTCTTGTTGGCGACATCATTTTCGATGGTTTCTTCCATGATCTTCGCTACATCTTTTGTGATGTATTCGGCATCTTTTAAATAGATCAGCCCGCGTGTCTGAATATCCGGTCCATTGATGATCTTCTTGGTTTTCGCGTCAATACCGATAGCCAGAATGATCACACCATCCGTGGATAACGTTTCCCTGTCCTTTAAGACAACACCGGCCATATCCCAGTTTTTCTTTCCGTCGACCAGCACATCTTTTAAATCAAATTCCATACGACAGGATACTAAGCGGCCGTTTTCGAACTGGGCAACCTGTCCATTATCGAGAATCAGTATATTGCTGGGACTGTACCCCATATTCATAGCCAGTTCCGCATTCATATACAACTGGCGATACTGCCCTTTGACCGGAATATAATACTTCGGACGCAGGATAAACAACATCATCTTCAGATCTTCTACAGAAGGATGCATATTGATTACCTGGTCACCGAGCACGATCAGTTCGGCATTCAATTTATAAATATCATTTTCCATGGCCGCAAAATCTTTTCCGGTACCGGCAATGACACGGCTGGCCATACAGATGACATCCTGGTCATCCATAGAAATCAGATCATCTTCATTATTGGCAATATTGTGGATCATATTAAACAGAACAGGTCCTTGGGAACTGATGATTACCACAATATCCTTCATGGAGTTCTTAAACTCTTTTTCCGTTACGATGTATTTGGAAGGTACCTCATACCCAACGGCCTTCAGATATTCCAGCATCTCCTGCAGATCCTTATTATAGATAAACATGCGGCGGTTATACTTCATACATGTATTCAAAATTTCCTGTAATCGATACACACTTTGCGAATATACGCTGACAAAGATACGCTTGTTCTCATTTCTTTCCAGAACTTTAGAGAATGCCGGAGCAATTCGGTGATTCGGTGATGTATGCCCGCTGCGTTCAGCCCCTTTGCTTTCCTGCAGAAGCAAAAATACCCCTTCCATTCCCAACGTCGTCAATGTTCGGATATCTCCGCGGTAATCATCCGTCAGGTCATCATAGTCCATAATGAATTCACCGGAGTAAACGATATATCCGTAGGAAGTGGAGATAGCCAGACCATACGTCGAAGGAAAATTATGTGTGATCGGAAAGAAAATGACCTTATGTTTTCCTATTTTTTTCGTATCATGACGTTTTACAGTATAGATCCGGCTTCCGGTAATCTTCATGGAACGCAATTGTTTATGCAGGATCTTCGATACCATCGGAGAAGCATATACATTCGCCGATGCACTTTCTAATAAATAAGGCAAAGCTCCCATTACATCATCATGACCATGGGTAATAAAGATAGCTTCGATACGATCTTTATTCTCCACCAGATAGGAAAAATCCTGTACGATGAATTCGATCCCCAAAGATTCTCTTTGGTCCGGATACTTTAATCCGGCTTCAATCACAAAGATCCGGTCATCGATTTCCAGACACATCATATTCTTCCCGTCTTCGTCCTGACCACCCAGAGCAAAAAAACGAATTTTTTCAGAATGATTATTCATGGAGTCTCCTTTCATGGATTCATATTATACATATTATATCACAATGCTTTCCCATCTAAGGAAAAGGTTTTGGCTCTTTCGATGAGCACATCTACAAATGTGCCCGGCTGGATATTCTCTCCGGTAAAATTCACCAGTTTGTTCGTATCGGTATATCCGGAATAGACATGGTCGTTTTTCTTGCTGGTACCATCGACCAGAACCGAAACGACCCGCCCTTCATAGGCCTTGTTCTTTTCCAACGCGTACTGATTCCATGTCTCGTTGAGCTTCATCAACCGTTTTGTCTTTTCCTCCCGTGTGATGCCATCGCTCATCCGGGCGGCCGGTGTACCGGCACGGGCCGAGAAGATAAAGGTAAACGCATTGTCATACTGGCAATAGTTCACCATATCCAAAGTATGCTGGAACTGCTCTTGCGTTTCTCCCGGGAATCCAACAATGATGTCCGTAGTGATCGATACATTTGGAATGCGTTTCTTGATCGCATCAAACAACGCCTTGTATTCTTCACTGGTATATCGGCGTCCCATCCGCTTCAGGATCTCATCATCCCCGGATTGTAAAGGCAGATGAATATATGGCATGATGTTGTCGTATCTGGCGATGACATCGATCATCCGATCGGAGAAATCCCAAGGATGACTGGTCATAAAACGTACCCGGGGAATCCCGATCTTGGCAACTTCTTCCAATAAATCGGCAAAATCGCCCCCGTTTTCTATATCTTTTCCATATGCGTTTACATTCTGCCCCAATAAGGATACTTCTTTATAGCCATCGTCTTTTAACTGCCGAACCTCGGAAAGAATCTGGTCCATGGTTCTCGAACGCTGTTTTCCACGGGTATAAGGAACAATACAATAAGTACAGAATTTATCACAGCCGTACATGATATTGACCCATGCCTTATGCGTACCGAAACGATGCACCGGAAGGTTTTCATAGACCTCGCCTTCCTTGGAGTATACCTTGATCACGCGTTTGTGCTCAAAGATCACACTGTATAACATCGATGGCAGTTCCTGCAGGTTATGCGTTCCGAATAATAAACGCACCTGCGGATATTTATGAAGGATCGTATTCACAAGATCTTCCTCCTGCGCCATACATCCACAAACACCGATAACCAGATCCTTGTTTTCTCTGTAGAGCCGTTTAAAATTGCCCAATTCGCCTAATACTTTCTCTTCGGCATTCTGGCGAACTGCGCATGTATTGATCAATATGACATCGGCTGTTTCCGCATCTTCATTGTAAACAAAGCCCATGGCATCCATGATGCCGGCTAAGGTCTCTGAGTCTCTTTCATTGGCTTGACAGCCATATGTAGAAATATAATATGTTTTTCCTTGACCGATAAATCGTGCATTTTCCTGAATTTGAAATGTATCGATCCGTTCAATCGGTTTTCTGGACCGTTTTTGTGCTTCTTTCAGATCCGGCAGGATCCAGTCTGGTCTAATTTTCATAAATACCTCCATATATATAAAGAAAGAGCCAAACTTTGCAGCCTGACTCCTAACTTTGTTTTAATTAAAATTCTGAACTAATTGCTCCAACTGGGCAAGTACCGATGCAAGAACCGCAATCAATACAAGTATCTCCATCACAAACAGATTGTCCATCATCATTCATGGAAAGTGCTCCAACCGGGCATCCTCCAACACAAGCACCGCAACCGATGCAAGTATCAACATCAATCTTTACAGCCATTAGTTTTTCCTCCTTTTAGTTTTATCCTATGAAAAGTATAGCAATTCTCTAAAAGGTTTCAAGTCAAAACAGTAAGCTATAGCTTACACTATCTGGCAAGCTCTTGTGCACGTACTTCACGGATGACATTGACCTTGATTTGTCCCGGATATGTCAGTTCACTTTCAATCTGATCACGAATATCGCGAGCCAGTTTTGTACATGCGATATCGTCTACTTCTGTCGGATTGACCATGACACGGATCTCACGTCCAGCCTGGATCGCATACGCATTTTTAACGCCTTTATACTTCTTGGAGATCTTCTCCAAATTCTCCAGACGGTCGATATAAGCCTGTGCGCTCTCTTTTCGCGCACCAGGTCTGGCAGCACTGATCGTATCGGCAGCGATTACCAGATGACTGGTCAAAAAGCGCGCCTCCACTTCGCCATGGTGAGACTGGATTGCGTTTAATACGATTTCTTTTTCCCCATGTTTTTTACAGAACTTATAACCGAGTTCTGTATGCGAACCATCATGTTCGATATTCAATGCTTTTCCGATATCATGCAATAAACCGGCACGCTTGGCAATCTGCTGATTCAAGCCTAATTCAGCAGCCATAGCTCCGGCCAAATAAGCCACTTCCATCGAATGCTGCAACGCATTCTGTCCATAGGAATATCGATATTTCAATGTACCGATCAATTTGACAATGTCACGGTCAATTCTTCCGATTCCCAGTTTAAAGATAGCCTCTTCACCGGTTTTTACAACTTCCTGATCAATCTCTTTCTGATACTTCTTAACTACATCCTCGATCCGGCCCGGCTGAATACGGCCATCGCGTATCAAGTGCTCCAGCGCAAGTCGGGCAACTTCCCGACGAACTGGGTTGAAACATGTGATCGTAATCACATCCGGTGTATCATCAATGTTCAATTCAACGCCGGTTGCCTGTTCAAACGCACGGATGTTTCGACCTTCACGTCCGATGATCCGGCCTTTCATCTCTTCGCTTGGCAGCGTGACGACACTGACCGTACGTTCCTGGGTTTCCTGCTGGCTCATTCGTTCAATAGCCATAGCCAGGATCTCCTGTGCTTTACGATTTGCTGTTTCTTTTGCTTCTTCTTCTTTGTCTTTGATGTAAGCGTATTTTTCCTGTTCCATCTGTTTTTCAACAACCGCAAATAATTCATCTTTTGCATCCTGACTGGACATTTTCGCTACATCTTCCAATACTACGATTTGCTTGTCAATTTGTTCCTGTAAAACTTTCTCTTTCTCATCTAGCGTTGACAGTTTATCAGTCACTTTCTGCATTTTTTCATTGATCTGGCGCTCTTTTTGGCCTAAAGCTGTGTCACGAAAGTTCAAGTTATCTTCTCTTCGCAATAACTTGTTTTCCAAATTGTTTACTTCTTGTTTTCGTTCTTTAATGTCTTTCTCAGCTTCCACACGCAACTCATGCGCCTGTGTTTTTCCATCTAAAACAGCCTGTTTAATTCGAGACTGTGCTTCAATCTCAGCTTCTTTTAGAATTCTCTCTGCATCCTGCTGATTTTTGTTTAAACCTGCTTTAGAATAAGCCATCATAGCTATAATTCCAATCGCAAGCCCTGCAATTCCAGATAAAGAGATAATTAGTAAGGACATACTACACCTCCTAAATCCAGCCTTTTTATTATACACGAAAATATATCAAGATACAATCAAAGTAAATAATAAAGCACAAAAAAACACCCCGTTTTCCTTGCCCCCAAATGGGCGTATTAATGTCATACATCCTCTAAAACATTATATCCTTATCCATTCATAGTATGATAGAATGATTTATATAAACGAGGAGGTATCTCATGGAAACAAGACCCTATGTACAATGGAATATTATTGAAAGCTTTATTGTTGATGCGTTCCAGGCAGCCGGTGTTCCTGCAGATGATGCAAGGATCTGTGCCGATGTATTGATGGAAAGCGATCGACGTGGCATAGAAAGCCATGGTGTCAACCGTTTTAAACCGATCTACATTGACCGGATCCATGACGGCATACTCAATCCGGTCACAAATTATGAAGTCCTGAAAGAAACACCGACAACGGTTGTGGCCGATGCCCATGATGGCATGGGTATGGTCGCCAGCCATCACATGATGAAAACGTTGATCGAAAAAGCGAAAACCTATGGACTGGCCATGGGCGCGATCCGTAATTCTTCGCATTATGGTATTGCCGGTTATTGGGCAACCATGGCTTCCAAACAAGGATTGATCGGTATAACGGGAACCAATGCCCGCGCATCGATTGCCCCTACCTTTGGTGTGGAAAACATGATGGGCACCAACCCGCTCACCTTCGCTTTTCCGACCGATGAAGAGTTTGACTTTATTCTCGACTGTGCCACTTCCATCGTTCAACGAGGAAAGATTGAATACTATGCCCGCAGTGGCAAAGATACGCCCGAAGGAATGGTGATCGCCCATGATGGTTCGGCATTGACCGACTCCAATGAAATTCTGAAAGCACTCGTGGAAGGCACAGCCGCCCTGACACCGCTGGGAGGCATCGGTGAAGAGATGGCCGGCTATAAAGGATATGGCTATGCAGCTGTTGTAGAGATCCTATCGGCAGCTTTGACCGGTGGTTTGTTCATGAAAGATCTGACAAACAAAGATAAAGACGGAAACAAACGTCCATACCACCTGGGCCACTTCTTTATTGTGATCGATCCGGAATTCTTTATGGGATTGGAAACCTTCAAGAAGACCACCGGGGATATTCTGCGTGGTTTACGCAATTCGCAAAAAGCACCGGGTCACAAACGGATCTATACAGCCGGAGAAAAAGAATGGGATGTATGGCAGATCCGAAAAGACAAAGGCGTGCCGATGGGACAAGGTGTACAAGATGATTTTAAAGCCGTACGGGATTATTATCACCTGGACTACACATTCCCTTTTGAAAAATGATTCAATCGTAAAGTATTAAAAAAACTGGTATATCCTAAATGGATATATCAGTTTTTGTTTCCGGTTCCTTCACTGGTTTCTTTTTCTTTTTATTGGTAAAGATATATATCATGCATCCAAAGGCAGC
>JAWRHV010000034.1:0-4299 GCA_040266995.1 Erysipelotrichaceae bacterium
TTTTGATGTTGGCTTATATGAATGAGGAAAGCCTGCAGGAAACCCTGCGCAGCGGTCTGGCTACCTATTGGTCACGAAGCCGGAACGAATTATGGAAAAAAGGAGAAACCAGCGGCCATTATCAACATGTAAAAGAAATTCTGATTGACTGCGATCAGGATACATTGTTGATCAAAGTAGAACAGGATGGAGCAGCCTGTCATACCGGAAAATACAGTTGTTTCTATCGGACACTGGAAGGAGAAGAGATACTATGAACGCATTGGAACGTGAATATGCGATGGCCCTGGATCGGAAAGAAAATCCGCAGGACGGCAGCTATACCAACTACCTTTTTGACAAAGGTCTGGAAAAAATTTTAAAAAAAATCGGTGAAGAGAGCACGGAAGTTGTCGTAGCCGCCTTATCCCAAAGCAAGGAAGAGCTGATTGGAGAAATCAGCGATCTGACATATCATGTCCTTGTGATGATGGTGGAAAAAGGAATCACCTTAGAGGATATTGCCGAAGAACTGGATCGTCGAGCACAAAAACAAGGCAATCTGAAACCGGAACGGAAGCCAATCACGCAAAGATAATAATTTAGAGAAACTAAAACTTTTCCTGTTTTTAAACCAACCTTTCCATTCATATTGTAAAAAATAACAATCGTGATACGATGAAAGTACCAAAAGAGTAGAACAGATGTATGTCTGTTTGAAATCCAGGATACTCTTGATTCCCAAAGGCTGACAAAGTGAAAACTGACAGGAAAGCCAAAATAAATAAAAGACGATTGTTGGAAAGATGTGACTTTTCAAAACTGTGTATAATAAGATACAGGAAGAGAAGCATCGAACATTGGTTAGAAACATCCTAAGTAAAAATATATAGATACAGATCCAATGCTGAGGAACCAGAAGCAGTAAAGTCTGAGGAATCAGTAAAGGAAAGTTGATAAAACGATCCGATGTAAATAGAAATATAAAGGATGTAAAAGGTGGCAAGCAAACCACCTGCAGGAACAAGAGTTGAATGGAGATAAAGGGGCCAATCGAAAGATTGGTCCTTCTTTTTTGGCTAAAAAGCGTTAAAATGTCATGGTGTAATCAATACTTTTCCAGAAAATGTACCAACTTTTCCAGATCATTTGAATTATAAAATGAGTGTGTTATTATAAATTTGCAAAAGGAAATAGGGTAAAACAGATAAGAAATCTGTTTAAGATCCAGGAGACTCTTGTCACACAGGGCCGACAGATGATATAAGAAAAAAAGCTTACATTTGAAGGCCTAAAAGAAGAAAAGAAAAAGATGAAGAATCAAAAAGGACCGGCATAAAAAATAATACAAAAAGAAAGACCGGAACAAAGAGGAAGCATCAAAAATGTGTGGAACACATCCTGTAAACTGATAAGTAATCAGAGATAGAAAAGTCTGATGAAGAAGAAGGACTGTCGAGGGACAGGAAAATCGGTAAAAAGAGGTAGGATAAACCATCCGAAGTAGAAGACAGGGTGAAAAAAAGTGTCGTGTACAAAAAGATGATAAAAAAGACACAAGCACAAAAAAATAACAAGAGTTGAATGGACATATCAAGGATCAGTCGCGAGGCTGGTCCTTTCTTTCGATACAGAGTATTCTCATTCAATTCCCCTTGGGTTTTATGATATAATGAGGAACGCATGGAGGGATGCAGTATGAATGCGCAAAGTCCGATCGGAGTCTTTGATTCCGGCATGGGTGGACTGACGGTCCTGGATGAGATTCATCAGTTGATGCCCGGCGAAGATCTGATTTTTATCGGGGATTCCAAACATAACCCGTATGGAACAAAATCAAAGGAAGAAGTAACAGAGCGAAGTATTGCCATCTGCGATCTGCTGGTTGACAAGGGAGTCAAAAGCATTGTGATCGCATGCAATACCGCAACGAGTGCTTGTGTACCTTTGTTGAGAAAAAGATACGATATCGATATCATCGGTATGGAACCGGCCTTGAAACCGGCTTGTGAAAAAGGAGAACATCAGCGGATCGCGGTGTGGGCAACGCAGCTGACTTTACAGGAAAAGAAGTTTGCCCGGTTGATGGCTCGTTATCAGGATGAACATACGATTACCAAGGTGCCTTGTCCGAAACTGGTGGAAATTGTGGAAAAAGACCAGCTGGATCAGATGGATCAGATCCATGCGGCACTGCAAGGATATATCCGGCAATCCGGACCTGTAGACAGTATCGTGCTGGGTTGTACGCATTTTGTCTATTATAAAGACAGCCTGGCAAAAGAATTGTCCGATCAGGTATCTTTGATCGATGGGAACGAAGGAACAGCTCGTCATCTCAAGGAGATCCTGGCAGAAAAAAATCTTTTGAATGAAAGCGGGGGCGCCATCCAATGGATGAATTCGGATCCTTCCAAAATTGAATTATCAAAGCGCTTATATCAACGATTGGAGAATAAAATATGAAACTGGCATGGAATAAATATAACGAAGAACAAATGAAAACCGTTATGGACTTCAATAAAGGATACATTGACTTTTTAAGTCAGGCCAAAACCGAGCGTACCTTTATGAAAAAAGCCGAGGCGGCTGCTAAAGAAGCCGGCTATATCAACATGGAAGAGGTCATTGAAAAAGGCATGCGTTTAAAAGCACAGGATAAGGTTTATATGAACCAGATGAACAAATCCATTGCCTTGATGCATATCGGCGATCTGCCGTTGGAAAAAGGAATGAACATTGTGGGATCCCACATTGATTCACCGCGTCTGGATCTCAAGCAGCACCCGTTATACGAAGAAGGACAGCTGGCTTTTTTTGATACCCATTATTATGGGGGTGTCAAAAAATATCAATGGGTCACGGTTCCTTTGGCAATCTATGGGGTGGTCTGTTTAAAGGATGGTACGACCATCGATATCCAGATAGGGGATCGGCCGGAGGATCCTGTCTTTGTGATCAGTGATCTTCTGATCCATCTATCCTCGGAACGTATGCAGAAAAAGGCGGCGGAGGTCATCGAAGGCGAAAGTCTGAATGTAACCATCGGATCGATTCCTTTGGAACAGGAGGAAAAAGAAGCGGTCAAAGCCAATATCCTGTCGATATTGAAAACGACCTATGGATTTGAAGAAGAGGACTTTATCAGTGCCGAACTGGAAGTCGTACCGGCCGGCCCGGCCAGAGACTGTGGGCTGGATCGTTCGCTGGTACTCGGCTATGGACAGGATGATAAGGTTTGTGCCTATACATCCTTACAAGCGATGTTGGAACTGGATCATGTGGACAAGAGTGCCGTTTGCCTGCTTGTGGATAAAGAAGAGGTCGGATCTCAGGGAGCGACCGGTATGCAGTCGCGGTTCTTTGAAAACTTTGTAGCGGAAGTAATCAACGCGATGGGAGAATACAGTGAACTGGCGTGTAAACGTGCTTTCCTTCACTCCAGTATGTTGTCCAGCGATGTCTGCGCAGCCCATGATCCGAACTATGCCGACGTATCGGCACCAAACAACAATATGCCACGCTTTGGGTATGGCTTGGCTTTCAACAAATATACTGGAGCCCGGGGAAAGAGCGGATGCAACGATGCCAATGCGGAATACGTTGCCCGTCTGCGAGCTGTGATGGATGCCAACGATGTGGTATGGCAGACCGGAGAGCTGGGAAAAGTCGATGCCGGTGGCGGAGGTACCATTGCCTATATTCTGGCCAATTATGGTATGGATGTCATCGACTGTGGTGTGCCTTTGCACAATATGCATGCACCATTCGAATTATCGAGCAAGGCGGATGTCTATGAAGCCTATTGTGGATACAAAGCCTTTTTAAAGGATATGAAATAAAATGGAGCGCAAAGAGATTACATTGGTAGCGACAGATCTCGACGGTACATTTCTGAATTCCGAAAAGGAAGTCCCGCCCTTTAACCGGCAGATGATTGCCCGGTTAAAGGAAAAGGGAATCTTATTCGGCATTTGTTCCGGCCGTCCGATTGATACCGTTCGCCCGATGTTAAGAGACTGGGGCATATTGGATAACGTCAGCTTCATCGTCGGAATGAACGGGGGCACGTTATACGATATGCGTCGTAAGGAAAAAGAAGACTATCACATGGTATCAGGCAATGATGCCATTGAAGTGATCCGTTTTTTTGAAGATCTGGACGTGGAGTTTTATGTTCTGATCGGTCCGGTGAAATTTTTAAATAAGATTACCCAGGAGACCACGGCGGAAGCCGATTCATATGGCGCCTTTGAAGTCGAAACCGATCTGGAGTCGTTTCTGATCGATCGGGATATTAATAAGGTGGTCATCTGGTGC
>JAWRHV010000035.1:0-10649 GCA_040266995.1 Erysipelotrichaceae bacterium
TCAGATGTCTCTCTGACATCGTTTTTCCTTTTTTAAATTGACGTGTTTCTTGGTTAATTTCTATCCAGTTTTCAAAGACCGTGCCCCCAGGCTCTCGCCCGAGCGCTCACTTATACTATCAAATATTCGTTTCTCAGTCAATCACTTTTTTAAAAAAATTTTCATCTTTGTTTAAACCCGTGTTAATGATTTCTAATTGTGCTTTATGTATAGATAAATAAAGCACAATAACATTTTCTTCATTTTACTTCTTTTACGTTTTCGCTTTAAAGGAATACCGACAAACCGGACATGTTATTTCGATCTTTCCTTTTTTTCTTGGAATTCTTATTTTCTGTCCACATTGTCTGCAAACAAAATATTTATAGTTCTTGTCTTCGTGATTCCTGCGGATCACATCACTTTGTCGTTCAGACATATTCAGTATTTGTTTAAACGCCTCATTCTCCCTTCGTCTTTTTACGATATTTCTTGATAACATGCGATATATAGAATAGATCGCCGTGCCTATAAAGAAGGCTTTCCATATCCAAAAGCGGAACAAAAGTGAGATTCCTAAAAAAATCATGGTTACGGTGGACAAAGCTCTGTTTAACTCATCGGTTCCATATCTGCCATTCATAAATCGATTGATCTTATCTTTCATATAATCACCTTATTTATCATAGCATATTTTGAATTTTCAGCTTTTATTCATCTTTGAAAATAGATTTCAATTTTTTGAAACACTTTTCATATTTTGTGATATACTGTTTTTGTTTAAAAATATAGGAGGAAGATTCATGGCAGATTTAAATGCACTTTATGAAACCGTTAAAAAACGTAACCCGAATGATACTGAATTTCTTCAAGCCGTTGAAGAAGTATTTGAATCATTAAGTGTTATTGAACAAGTTCATCCGGAACTATTGGATGATGATGTACTGGCACGTTTGGTTGAACCGGAACGACAAATCATTTTCCGTGTTCCTTGGGTAGATGACCAAGGGAAAACACAGGTCAACCGTGGATATCGTATCCAGTTTAACTCTGCAATCGGGCCTTACAAAGGTGGTTTACGATTCCACCCATCTGTAAATGTAAGTATTATTAAATTCTTAGGTTTTGAACAGATCTTCAAAAACTCATTAACTACCCTGCCAATGGGCGGTGGTAAAGGTGGATCTGATTTTGATCCAAAAGGAAAGAGCGATGCAGAAGTTATGCGTTTCTGCCAGAGCTTCATGACCGAATTATATCGTCATGTTGGTCCTGACACAGACGTTCCTGCCGGCGATATCGGTGTTGGTGCCCGTGAAGTCGGCTATCTGTTCGGACAATATAAACGTCTAAAGAATGAATGGAGCGGTGTATTAACTGGTAAAGGATTAAGCTACGGTGGTTCTTTGGCACGTACACAAGCTACCGGCTATGGACTTTGTTACTTCACCAATGCGTTGTTAAAAGACAATGGAACCAGCTTTGAAGGCAAAACAGTTGCGATTTCAGGTAGTGGTAACGTGGCTATCTACGCTTGTGAAAAAGCCACTCAGCTGGGTGCTAAGGTTGTTACCTTATCGGATTCAAACGGATTCATCTATGACGAAAACGGTATTGACCTGGATTTAGTAAAAGAAATCAAAGAAGTTCGTCGTGGACGTATTAAAGAATATGTAGAAGTACATCCGGAAGCTGTTTATACAGCTGGAGCTCGTCCTTGGAGCGTTAAATGTGATATCGCATTACCATGTGCTACTCAGAATGAATTAGATCTGGACAATGCGAAAGATCTGGTAGCTAACGGAGTATTTGCCGTCTGCGAAGGTGCCAACATGCCAACTACACCAGATGCCATCCACTATTTGATGAACAATGGTGTTCTGTATGCCCCAGGTAAAGCCAGCAATGCCGGTGGTGTTGCCACTTCCGGTCTGGAAATGAGCCAGAATGCGCAGCACTTATCTTGGACATTTGAAGAGGTTGACGCAAAATTGCAGGGTATTATGGAAACAATCTTTGCGGCATGCCGTGACACTGCTAAAGAATATGGTCACGACAAGGAATATGTCATTGGTGCCAATATTGCCGGCTTCTTAAAAGTGGCCGAAGCAATGAAAGCACAGGGCTGCGTATAATAAACAATCAAGAGCACATCCGTGCTCTTTTTTATTTTAAATACGTTGTATCCGGATATCCCTCGACGCTCCATTGTCCATTTTCATAACCGATTATTGTGATAGAACAATTCGGTACAAGCTCTGCCAGTGGTTTGGCATAAGCATCAAAACCCGGATCGATATGCGCAATCAGTTCGCGAATGATCGTCCCATGCGAGCTGACAAGGATTGCACCTGGCCCATATTGGCCGGCAATCTGTTCCAACGTATCCAGATATCTTCTCACCGCATCAATTTTTCTTTCTCCGCCCCATTCTGTATATCCCAGCCGATGATCTTTGCCTTCAAAAGCAGTGGCGATGGGCATTGCTTCGATCCGTCCGAAATTTATTTCCTTTAATCCCTTATATGTGTGGACTTCCATACGGTCGGACACCATACAGTACGCAGTGTCCACCGCTCTTTCGCTCGTTGAGCTTACACATACAATGAAGGGGATGTTCTGTAAAGGCTGATACAGACGTTTAGCCATCTGAATACCTTGCTCCGTTAAAGGAGAATCTGTCCATCCCTGGATCCATTTTCTTTGATTGAATAATGTCTGTCCGTGACGCACCAAATAAAAAGTTGTCTTTTTCAGCATGAATTCATTGTAACATACTTGCACTCAATTCATGAATTTGTTACATTTCTCATAGGTGTTTTAGGAGTGTTTACAATGGATATTTTATCAGTTGTATTAATTGGTGTCGGGCTTGCCATGGATGCCTGTGCCGTTTCTATTGCCAAAGGCATGGTATTAGATCGGACACATATTAAAGAATATGCCTGGAAACTAGCTGCCGCTTTTGGCTTGTTCCAGGGTTTGATGCCTTTGATCGGTTATTTTGCCGGAGCGCGGTTTTCCTCTAGGATCCAGGACATTGATCACTGGATCGCATTTATCTTATTATCCGTCATCGGAATCCATATGGTTAAAGAAAGTATAGAACAAAAAGAAGAAGCGAATGAAATCGCTTCGATCTCCTGGTCCGTTATTCTGCTGCTGGCCATTGCCACCAGTATTGATGCGCTGGCTGTAGGCATCAGTTTCGCGTTTTTAAAGGTATCCATTTTTCCTGCCTGTGGATTGATTGCCGGCATCACTTTTATCATATCCTTCACAGCGGTCATTTTAGGAAGGAAGCTGGGCACTTTATTTGAAGCCTATGCTGAAAGATGTGGTGGCATCATTTTGATCCTGATCGGTTTACGTATCCTCATTACGCATTTATTCTTTAACGGGTAACTGCAGGTTCTACGCGAACCGGCTTTTTTTTAATTGTTTTTAACTGTTGCATGACCAGATCTGCTTTATGATTATGGATTTCCACAAAGCTTTGATGTTCCTCTACCTGGATCACACCGATATCATTCAACTCGATGCCTTCGATCGCACATAAGGCGCCGACAATGTCGCCGGCACGGATCTTTTTCTTCTTTCCTGCACTGATATATAATTTCTGTATTCCGACGCGAAGATCACTCTCTATATTCTTTTTGAAAGCAACGACATCTTTAAAAGCCGATAGGTCTCCTTCCGCTGTCCATTTTTTAATAGAGACATGAAAAGGATATTGTCCCACCTTCTCCTTTTGTGAATAACGTACCAGCGTAATGGCTTTCCCAATACGATTTTGACGTCCACTACGTCCGATGCGATGCGTATAGAGTATCGGTGTTTCCGGTAAATCATAATTGATAACCAAGCTTAAACGATCTATATCGATGCCTCTGGCTGCTACATCCGTCGCCACCAGGATCCGCAGCTTTCCATATTTAAACGCTTCCAGCGCTTCGATTCGGTCGGACTGCAGCCGGTCGGCGTGAATGCGGTCAACCAGAATATCATATTGGGCCAACCTCTGATATACTTCTTCTGTTTTTTGTTTGGTTTCACAGAAAATCAGGCAGGAATCAGGATTCTCCTGCTCCAGGATGGAAACCAGCGCTTTCCATTTATCCGTTTCCGCCAACATATATCCACTTTGTTCAATCTGCTCATTCTTTGTTTCCACTGTCAATCGTTGTGGATCCTTCAGGTATTGATCGGCAAAACAATCTACCGTCTCATTCATCGTTGCGGATACAACACAGCATTGAACATTCCCCATATATCTAAAGATTTCTTCCATCTTTTCATAAAAATCCTTGTGCAGCAATCGGTCTGCTTCATCCAATATCACCGTTGTCATATTTTCACAACGTAAATTTCCTTGTTCCAAATGATCCAGGATCCGTCCCGGTGTCCCTATGATGACATGGCAACGCTGCCTGAGATCTTCTCTTTGAAAGCGAAATGGTTGTTTTCCGAACAGGCAGAGGGATTTAACCGAAAGATTCACACCGACCGAATCAATCACCTGTTTGACCTGCACACATAATTCTCTGGTTGGGCAAATGATCATCGCCTGTGGTAATTTCTGTGAAATATCCAGCTTCTGTAGAACAGGCAGAACATAGGACAATGTTTTCCCACTGCCGGTTTTGGACTGTACAATGCAATCGTGTCCTTTGATCATGGCGGATATGGTTTTTTGTTGAATGGGAAACATGGTGACCATGCCCATCGTATCCAGTGCTTTTTCTATTTCTTTTCGTAAATGTAGTTCTTTAAATGTCATAATCATTTCCTTATCATTTATTCATTAAACGTTGTCCCTGTCACCGGTAAATCCTATGACACGAAGATTCCCGATTCATCGGCGGCGTAGGAGCTGTCGTTCGCAAAGGTATCCTGGCTTCCGTAAATCTGTGAAAGCCCAAGATAAGCTGCAGGAAACATATGGCTTCCTGTGGAAATATCTTCCTTTGCCTACATTATATTGAAAAAACCCCTTCATTGCGAAGGGGTTTGCGTTCAACAGTAAGCGTATTAACGTTTAGAGAACTGAGGTGCTCTACGCGCTTTCTTCAAGCCGTATTTCTTACGTTCTTTCGCACGTGGATCACGAGTGACGAATCCTGCAGCTTTTAAAGCCGGACGATAATCATCACTGGCTTCCATCAAGGCACGGGTGATTCCGTGACGCATTGCACCGGACTGTCCGGTGAATCCACCACCATGTACATTGATCAATACATCGAACTGATCAACTGTATCTGTCACTTCAAATGGAGCCCTAACAACCATACGAAGTGTTTCATATGGCAAATAGTCTTCCAATGTTTTTCCGTTTACTTTGATATTTCCTGTTCCTGGGCGCAAGAATACACGAGCAACAGATCTTTTACGACGACCAACGCCGTGGTATTGAACGGTATTTGATTTCTTTGTAGCCATCCTCTATTCCTCCTATCCTTTCACCTTTAATTCAACAGGCTGCTGAGCTGCATGCGGATGTTCACTTCCAGCATATACATATACATGTCTACGCTGTTTGTCACCCAAACGAGTGTGCGGTAACATACCCTTAATTGCTCTTTCTACCCATTCAACCGGATATTTAGCTTTCATTTCTTTCGCAGAACGAACACGTAAGCCTCCATAATATCCTGAATGATTGTAATACTTTTCCGTATTCAATTTGTTTCCGGTCATAATAACCTTATCTGCATTGACTACGATTACATAATCCCCACAATCCACATTTGGTGTATATGTCGGTTTATGCTTTCCTCTTAATACATGGGCACAAGTGGTAGCCAGACGTCCTAATGTCTGTCCTTCACCGTCAACCACATACCAAGTACGCTTTACTTCAGCTGGTTTTGCCATTGTTGTTTGACGCATTTTTTCTTCCTCCTTGATTTGAACTTGTACCGGGGTTCAATTCAAAGCAATACCATAATAGAGGAAACGAAAGTAAAAGTCAATTATTTATTCAACACTTTTCAGACTGTCGATCCAATCAATATGTTTTAAATGGATATGGGTGATTTGATCGATGATCCATGTAAACAGAACCGACAAAGCTTTCAATCAATATGTGCAGATGATCCAGATCCGTCTCTAAACAAGTTAGAAATCAATGAAAAAAACGAGAGCGTTTCTCCTGTTTTCGTCGTAGCTTGCAACGGGAAGCTCTCCTATTTAATAGAATTTTGACTTTTTTTGTATTCAATATGTACCGATTTTCTTTATGTTGCGATTATATCAAAAAATACGGATCAAGACCCGTATTTTACAGAAACTAAATATAATCCATGTCCTTTTGCGTTATAACGACATGCCTCTTTGTCCTTTTTTTCCAGCATGACTCTGATTGCTTCCGGTTCAATGGCGTGTTTACCAACCTCGATTAAGGCACCCGTCATCATTCGAACTTGATAACGAAGAAATCCGTTGCCCTCATAGATAAAACGGACATCCTTTCCCTCTTGTTCTATATCAATGCGAAAGATTTTTTTGGTGCGTGGTTTTCGCGGATCGATCTTACTGCTGGAAAAACTGGTAAAATCATGTTCACCAATCAGATGTGCCGCCCCTTGTCGCATTGCTTCCAGATCCAGTTCTGTCCGCATTTTCGCTTTATATCGATATGTAAAGGGATTGTTCCAGTCATACGTACAGACATACATATATGTTTTGGAAACAGCGTCAAAACGTGCATGAAAGCTATCCTTAACATATTCAGCACTTTGGATCCGAATATCCTCCGGTAACAACGTGTTTAATGCCTGCACATATTTGTGTGGAGGCATATTTTCCAATGGTTCAAACTGAAATACTTGTCCAAGCGCATGGACTTTGGTATCTGTTCGCCCGCTGGCAAGAATGGAAACTGGTTTATGATGAATCTTTTCCAGAGCCTTTTCGATGATCTCCTGGATCCCCACAGCGTTTTCCTGTTTCTGCCAACCGGCATATTTCCAGCCGTCATAAGCGACAACGGCTTTTATCATCATGCTAAGACTCCGATCGCAATACATCCTCCCATAACACAGAGACTTAAAACCAATCCAGTATAATCGGCACGGGTCATCTTCAGAATCTTATATCTTGTTCTTTTCTGATTTGGATCATATCCTCTGGCTTCCATCGCATTCGCCAGTTGGTCAGCCCTGTCAAAGGACGATACAAACAACGGAACGACCAAAGACAGAATCGCCATGATTTTTTCTTTGATCGACCCATTTTCCAGATCCACACCACGGCTGGCCTGTGCATTCATAATTCGTTGTGCTTCTTCAATCAATGTTGGTATAAAACGCAGGGCGATACTGATCATCATCGCAATAATATGTGCAGGCAAACCAATCTTTTCAAAAGGTTTCAACAGCTTTTCAATTCCCAAAGTCAAATCCAGTGGTTTTGTAGTCGCTGTTAAAATGGTCGTAATGACAATCATCATCATCAACCTTACAACGATATACAAAGTCTGTTTGATGGCACCGGAATAGATGGTAAACGATCCTATATGGAACAAAGGGGTTCCTGTACGTAACGCAAAGCAGTTAATGATCAATAAAAAGACCATCATCCAGATCATCGGTTTCATTGAACGAAGGGCATAGCCCGGTTTTAATTTTGATAATACCAGTATGATCATGATAAAAACTGCCAATAAGATGTATCCGTATACTCCGGCAGGAATGAAGATGGAAATCATCAAAAATAACATGATCATGATTTTGGATCGAGGATCCATACGATGTATCACAGAATCCAATGGCAGATATCTACCTAACGCAATATTATTCATGATCCTTCACCTGCCTTGTAACACATTCTACCAGCTCTTCCATGGTAAGAACGGATGTAGGAATGTCAAATCCCTGTTCTTGCAGCTGCAGTTTTAACCGAATCAGTCCCGGAGGGTTGATACCGATGGAAGTAATCCATTCCGGATGCATAAAAAAGGTTTTTACATTGGATTCATGTTTCACTTTTCCATGATCCAGGATAATAACATGGTCACAATAATTCATTACGTGTTCCATATCATGGGTAACCAGGACAACCGTTTTACCGGCTTTTTGATTTAAATTCATAAATAACTGCATCATTTCCTTGGCTCCCTGTGGATCCAGACCTGCCGTCGGTTCGTCCAACACCAGTACATCCGGATTCAAAACCAAGATCCCGGCTATTGCCACCCTTCGCTTCTGTCCTCCGCTCAATTCAAAAGGAGAGCGTGTAAGATAGCTTTCATCCAGACCGACATATGGCAATATTTCATTAACCAGCTTTCGGGCATCTTCTTCCGATGTACCGAAGTTTTTTGGTCCAAACGCAATATCCTTCTCGATGGTCTCTTCAAATAGCTGGTATTCAGGGAACTGAAATACCAATCCCACTTTTCTTCGCAACTCTTTTACATCTTTAATTTTCAATAAAGGTTGAATATGAAAACCACAAATATCCAGTGTTCCTGCTGTTGGGATCAATAATCCATTTAAATGCTGAACCAACGTCGACTTTCCGGAACCAGTCTGCCCGATGATGGCAGTCACTTTCCCTTCCGGGATCTCAAGGTCGATTCCCTTTAAGGCGGCATGCTGAAATGGTGTATTGACATTGTAAGTGTGTTCTAGTTCTTTGATTTCAATTGACATAACTGATTCACCACCTCATCCAGCGTTATCGCATCGACAGACAAAAAGCCTTTTTCCTGCATTTTTCTAGAAAACTGCAGCGCAAATGGTATATCCAGCTGCATGTCCCGAAGTTTTCTATGATTTGAAAAAACATATTTTGGAGAGCCATTCATTTCTATTTTCCCTTTGTTAAGCACAAGTACGTATTCGCTTTGTGCTACCTCCTCCATATCATGAGTAATTGATAATACGGTAATATTCCTTTCCTCATGAAGCTGCCGGATCTGCTCATTGATGCTCGCTTTGCCTTGCGGATCCAGCATGCTTGTCGACTCATCAAAAATAATAATGTCCGGCGTGATCGCCAGAATACCGGCAATCGCAACTCTTTGTTTCTGTCCACCGGATAAATTTGTAGGTTCTGTATTCAAATATTCGGTCATGCCGACTTTGGCTGCCGACTTTTCTACAATTTCCTGCATTTGTTCCGGGGGAACACAATGATTTTCCAATCCAAACGCAATGTCATCCGCCACTGTAGAACCTATAAACTGGTTATCCGGATTTTGAAAAACGATCCCTACGTGCTTGCGAAGATCATATACAGTTTCTTCGGTGAGTTCCTGCCCCATAATACGGATGCTTCCGCTTTTTGCGCGTAACAGCCCAATCAAAAGCTTCGCGATTGTGCTCTTACCCGAACCATTATGCCCGATAATCGTCGTGTAGCTTCCTTGGGGTATCGAAAAAGAAATATGGTCTATCGTTGTTTTTTTCTCGTCATAGGAAAAACAAAGATCCTTGACTTCGATTGCGTTTGTCATATTCATTCCTCCTCGTAAAGAAAAAGGATAAAACACTGAATGTTCATCCTTATTCAAAATGATATTTTTTATAAGTGGCGCCGCATTCTTTACTAATATCTTTTAATATTTTATATAGATTTTGCAGCTCCGCTTCTCCAAAGGATTCCTGATATACGATTTCCACGGTTCCTGCTTCATCATCATACGTTGAACCCATATGTTCCTCTGCTGCCAATCTCTGTAATTCGTGCGCAGACTGGGCATCCTGTACCTTGAATATAAACAAAACATTGGAGATGTCCTGTCCCTTCAATGAACGAATGTCCATATCCAACACATCTTCATCTTCAGGAATATCCATCATAACCGGTTCGTCAACTTCCGGAACCAGAAACTCATTGAGTTCTTCCTGTCTTTTTTTATCATTTACTATTTTTCCGGCAACAGCAGCTCCGGTCGCTGCCACCGCTGCCATACCGAGCAACGCTCTGAACAAACTCATTTTTACTTCCTCCTCAATGTCACTGCGACTCCATCGCCGTCCTCATAAAAAGTAGTTTCAAAATCCTCTAATGACCGTAAATACTCTTTATATCTGCTAATCTTCTTAACAAGGTTTTTGGTATTACGGTTATGGGTCCTTTCCGGATGATCCACCAATCCATGAAAGTTCATATTGTCAGAAACAATTATACCATTATTGGATAGTAAACAAACATATTTCTCAAAAAAGCGAGTATACTGCGCCTTCGCAGCATCAATGAATATACAATCATAAGGTCCTGACGGAACTTCCACCTTGAGCGCATCCCCCTGGATCAAAGTAATTTGGTCTTTATAAGGAGAGGCCTCAATACGTGACAGCGCCTGTCGTATCATCTCCGGATCTCTTTCAATCGTAACGACTTTCATATCCGGGTATATAGCTGCAACTTCAAGAGACGTCTTCGCAATAGCCGTCCCTATTTCCAAAAAAGAATGGCAGTTGTATTCCTGGATCTTAGATTTGAGAAGTGCCAAACCCCCATCCATCATGACAGGAATATGATGATCTTGTGCGTATTCTTTTATATCCATGATCTTTTTTAAAAAAGTGAAGTAGAAAACTACTTCACAAATTCAACAATGGCCATTGGCGCTGCATCACCACGACGGATCCTTGTCTTTACAACTCTTGTATATCCTCCGTTGCGGTCTGCATAAGCAGGTCCGATCTCATTGAACAACT
>JAWRHV010000036.1:0-124563 GCA_040266995.1 Erysipelotrichaceae bacterium
TAGAGTGTGTTTGACATAGCGGCATTCCTCCTGTTGCCGCCGCCTATTTGTCAGCTATCCAATTATAGTGAAAAGATAAACGGCGGCTTTCCCGGAAAAGCCGCCGTCAAAGAAAAGATTATAGTAGGGCTGTGCCCAAACTATCCGCCGTTATGCGGCTTTTCCATTTCTAAAAAATTTGTTCTTCTCATACTTACCTTTCTTCCCGTGAAATGGGTCTGCATGGCAATAGATTTCGACTGCTTTTCTTCTCATTAAGACTTTCGTTACTTGCCCTGTTTGAGATCACAGGTATCTGCAAACGGGCAGAGTTTTTGCTCCTGCCCCTTGAGCTTTTGGAAAGTCGAATCGCTGATCGTATGTTCCATTTTGCAGGCTTCGGCCTCGGCGGTGGCGACATCAACCCCTACGCCAGTGAGCTGCTCCGTGAAATATTGGTGTCGTTCATAGAGCATTTCTGCAATCTCACAACCCAAATCCGTCAAGTGAAGAGTGTAGTCGTCGTCCATCAAGATATAGCCACCCTTTCGCAAGAGCTTGACCGCATGACTGACGCTGGCCTTTGAGACGCCCATCTGTTCCGCTACATCTATGGAGCGC
Source organism: Erysipelotrichaceae bacterium (assembly GCA_040266995.1). Classification (GTDB taxonomy): domain Bacteria; phylum Bacillota_I; class Bacilli_A; order Erysipelotrichales; family Erysipelotrichaceae; genus UBA4312. The sequence goes on from JAWRHV010000036.1 coordinate 601, forward strand.
ACCGTACCTTTTTCTTTTTGAAGGATATAGATTGTTTTTAAGTAATCTTCACCGGATGAATGGAGTTTCATAGAGGTTCCTCGCTTTCAGGCAATCGACCAACCCTCAGCCCGTTCACGAATATTGATAAAACGCTGATAAAGTCCATCCTGCCTGATTAGCTGCTGGTGTGTGCCTTTTTGTACGACACGGCCACCGTCAATCACGAGAATTTGATCGGCGTTTTCAATCGTTGCCAGACGATGGGCGATCACGATTACGGTTTTCCCAACTGTCAATTCTGTCAATGCACGCTGTATTAAGTGTTCATTTTCGGGGTCAATGCTCGCCGTAGCCTCGTCAAGTATAACAATAGGAGCATTTTTCAAAATAGCGCGGGCGATGGAAATGCGCTGCTTTTCGCCGCCGGAAAGCGTGGATCCTCCTTCGCCAATCATCGTCTGGAAACCATCCGGCAACTCCATAATGAAGTCATAGCAACGGGCTTTCTTTGTGGCTTCAATGATTTCTTCCTGTGAGGCCGTGGGATTTCCAAAGCGTAAATTACTTTCAATCGTGTCATGGAACAAATAGACTTTCTGAAAAACCATAGATATGTTTTTCAGCAGGCTATCGCATGTCATATCTTGAACATCCCGGCCGCCAACGATCACTTGTCCTGCATTTACATCATAAAATCTCGCAATCAGATTGCAGATCGTTGTCTTACCGCTGCCGGAAGGCCCGACGATTGCTGTGGTACTTCTTTCCGGAATATGAAAACTTATATTTTGAAGGACAGGTGTTTTATCGTAAGCGAAAGAAACATACTTAAAAGTTATTTCAGAAGTATGAAGGGATAAGTCCTGGCCGTTCTGATCAATCATTCTTGCCTTCTCTATCTTCTCCAACTTGTCTAATGTGGTGTTGATGATTTCCAAAACATGCGCGGCATTGTTTAAGGCTTCAATGCTGCCAAACAGCGTGAAAGAAAACATATCCAACATTAGCATTGTCGGAAGATTCATTGTTCCATTTACAGTTAGAACAGCAGCAATCGCCACAATTCCCATTGACGCAGCCTTTAGCGAAAACAGATGTAGGCAGTTAAAAGGCATATATTCAAGCTCAATCTTGATATTGATTTTCTTGCTATCCCGATATGCGTTCTGAATCCCGCTGATCGCGGCTCCCTCTTGCTTAAATGCCTTTACGATCTGCATACCCCGCAGATATTCGATGGAGCTTTCTACCATATCATCTTGGGCTTTTTGATGTAGTGGCGCGTTTATACGGCTCCTATTTTCCAAAAGGTGCAAAAACAGTGCGGAAAAAACTACACCAATCAAAGCAATCAATCCGGCAAGGAGACTGTAATAAGCCAGGAATAAAATCAAAACCGCAACCGTAATATATCCGTTAATAACGGTATTGATCATGTTCATGGAAAACATTTCCATGAAGGACAGATCTGTGGTTGCTGCTGCCGATAATTCCCCAAGATTGTTTTCACTGAAAAAGCCCAATGAAACCCGCTTTAAATTATCTCCCAAGCGGATTCGTTCATTTGCGGTTGCCTCATATCCCACACTTTCCTGCGTGATCGCCCGCCAATATGAGAACAAGAAACGTCCTACGACAGCGAAGATCATAGCCCCTGAAAGCATCAAAATGTCTTTGCTTTCAATTGGCGATATCCCCCGGAAATCGTCAAGGACAGCGGAAAGTCCAAACGAAGCAAAAACAATGGGAAGTGCCGAAAATATACTATGAACAAACGCGAATACAAATCCTATATAGATACGCTTTTTATATTTACCCGTCCAGTTGATTAAACGCTTGATAATACGAAACACAATAATTACCCCCTTTCAACCGAGCCAGCAGACCAATGCTGTGCCCCGATATGAGCATCCCACATGGCTTTATATAAGCCACCGTCAGAGAGCAGTTTTTCATGCGTTCCAACACTATTGACCATTCCGTTTTCCAATACAATAATCTGATCCGCATTTTTTACCGTGGATAAGCGGTGTGCTATTACCAGCAGCGTCTTTCCCTTTGTCAATGCAGCGATAGACTGTTGAATTTTCTCCTCGTTCTCCTGATCTGTAAATGCTGTTGCTTCATCAAGTATTACGATGGGCGCATTTTTCAAAATCATCCGTGCAATAGCAATACGCTGTTTCTCGCCGCCTGACAACCGGTTTCCGGTGTCACCCGCCTCTGTATCGTAGCCATGCTCTAATTTCTGAATGAAGTCATCACAGTAGGCCGATTTAGCCGCTGCATATACTTCATCATCTGTCGCCTTTGGATTGCCCAGACGGATATTTTCTTTCAATGAGCAGTTAAAAAGAAAATTGTCCTGCGTAACAAAGCTGACAATATCTGTAAACTGGGACAGAGGCATCTCTTTGATGTTGACTCCTCCGATTTTGATTGTGCCGCTCTGAACATCCCAAAATCGCGTGATCAGACGGGCTATCGTAGATTTGCCGCCACCAGAGGGGCCAACCAAAGCGGTAAACTTTCCAGCGGGAACAATCAAATCAATGTGTGAGAGAGCTTTCCTATCGCTTTTTGCATCGTAGGAAAACGAAACATCGGTCAACTCAATCGTATGGTCAGAAACAGAGACCTCTTGGTTGACTTCATGCAGTGCTTCGGTCTGGAGCAGCTTGTACACCTCGTTTACAGCATATTCCACGGTTTTCGCCTCGTTTATGTATGTTGTAAAGTTCATAAGAGGGCCAACGATCCCCATCGACAAGATAGGGCAAATCGTTAAATCCTGCGGCGTTAAACTTCCGCTCTGGTAGAGGATCAATCCAATCGGGAGCGTTCCTAAAAGTGTAGAGGGAAGAACAGCGGAGATGAAATTCATAACTTTCCACGTGCTTCGATACCACTTTAAGGTATAGTCCTTAAAGGATTGAACGGCCTTTGTGTATTTTTCGTAGGAGCTTGAAGATTGATTAAAGGCTTTAATGACCTCAATGCCCTCTACATATTCGACAATCACACCATTGACGTAGTTGCTGGAATCCATGTAATTCGCGTATTGCTGATTAAAGTTTTTCATCAGTATGGCAAAGGCAATGAGAGCAAAAGGAATCGTGATCAGCATAGCAAGCGCCATCCGCCAGTCAATGCTGACAAGGTAAATAAAAACGCCAACCGGCAGAAGGAGGTTTGAAATACATTCAGGAATCATATGCGCTAAAGGGAGTTCTATTGTTTCAACACGATCCACCAATATACTTTTTAATTTCCCAGCAGATTCACCAATCACTGTTCCTAAAGGAGCTTTCATAAGATGCTCAGCGATAGAAAGACGAATGTTTTCGAGAATTGTATATGCAGAAATATGGGACAAACTTGTTGAAACTCCATAGAATACAAAGCGAAGCACATAAGCCCCAACACCGACAAAACACCACTTCCATACTTCTGCCATAAGTACCGGCCCATTAATGAAGATTGTAATAATCTGATAAACACTCCAATACGGTACCACACCGGAAACTACGCTGATAATCGCGCAAATAACAGACATAATTATTTTCCCTTTGCATTGAGCTGCAAAGGAGAAAATGATGGAAACCCAACTCTTTTGCTTCAAAATAAAACCTCCTCTTGATAGAAAAATAGAGAGTACCACTCTTTCGGTACTCTCTACTTTAACATGGTTATTCGCTTCTAACCGCTCTATCCAGTTCGGTTTTGCTCCATTCAGATTTTTATTTTTCTATACTCTAAAGGTGTCTTTCCTTTCACGCTTTTGAAAGCCTCGGAAAATTTGCTGCTATTTGTATATCCAACTTTTCCGGCAATCTCCGTCACAGACTGATCCGTTTTAGCAAGAAGGGAAGCAGCTAAATCCATGCGGTAATTCCGCATATAGGTATAGATTGCCATTCCATAGATTCCCTTGAAGCATTGTTTTAGTGCGGAAACCGAAATATTGAATTTGTTCGCTAATTCCTCAATCGTATAACGGTGATCTGGAGCCGCTGTCATAAATGCCTCAACTGCTTTTACTTTTTCAACCTGCGTTTTGTAGAAATAAGGCCGTTCCTCTCCTTCGGTGGAGAAATCAATCCGCTTTATAGCCAGCAGCAATTCTATAACTTTTACTCGCAAATACTCAATCCTCACCTGGTCAGACGCTTGGTACAATTCGCTGATGATATGGTCAAAGCCGACATTCCCGTGCATGACAAACGGATGATCCTGTCGCGAAAACCGCTGCTCGATATCCTCTAAGTCAATCGAAAAGGTAGAAAAAAGGTCGCTTACAGCCTCTAATGCAGGTGGAACAGAAACAGAAACCGTTATTCCATGATAGTGCCGCATAGGAAAACTGCAATGGAAATTATTAACGGAAAAAGTATCTACCATCATATCCCCAGCGGATAAATAGAGGTAGCCCCCGTTTCTAACTTCCCATTCGATACGCCCCTCCTGACAATGGTGTATGGAGAAAATCCGGTTATCATCCAGATTTCGGGAGGGGCTTATTTCCATGTGAAAGTCGTTATACATAACGATAATACCGGGGAATACTTCGTAAACGGTAGCTGTTCCATCCCCAGTTTCATTTTTCATCCGATAAACAGAACAGGTATCGTCTCTGCAAAGCAGATTCATGTTTTGCCGGAGGAAAAATTGATCTCTATCGCTCATGTTATGCCTCCTCCATAAAAAAGGATTGTAGCTGCTTTATTCCTGCCGAGTCCAGTTGATACTGTTCTTCAACAGTTCCATTTTCCAAATGCAGAACATGGGAGCAGCAGCTTACAATCAATTCATAATCATGGGTGATGACAAGAACAGTCTTACCCATGCTGCTTAACATCCTGATTCCCTGTGAGACTTCCTGCATATGCCCTAAATCAAGCCCGCTGGTCGGCTCGTCAAATACCAAAATCTCCCGGCCAGATACCAATGCCGTTGCTATCGCCACGCGTTGCTTTTCGCCACCGGAGAGAGCCATCGGATGGCGATTCTTGAATGCTTCCAAGTCCAGTCGTTTCAAAACGCTATCCACAGTTTCAGCATCAGCATTCTCCATGCTGATTCGCAATTCTTCTTCGGTGCTTTCCGTAAAGAGCTGATGATTCACATCCTGCATAACCATGTAACACAACGACAACCGTTTGCGTTTGCCGTATTCCTGTTCGCCAAGCCGAATAAGCCCTTTGCATTGTTTTTCCAGACCACAAAGACATCTGGCAAACGTAGATTTTCCCGCCCCATTATGTCCTATAATCGCTGTGATGCTGGATCGAGGCAACGTGAGAGAGTCAATTTTAAGTGTTGCCGCTTGCTTCGTGTAGGAAAAATGAAATTTCGAGCAAAGAATATCTTTGCACTCGGCGCAGGGATGACTAGAGACAGGAAACGCAAGAAGGTCAAAAGGCCGCAGACCTAATTCGTGCTGCTTTTCATTTGTCAGAGATAGAGCGTCGTGCTCCGTCCAATCGTAAATAATCTGACCGTGTTCCATATACAGAACGCGATCCAATAAGCCTTTTAGATAATACAGGCGATGTTCTGCGATAATAATTGTTTTCCCTTGCGCTTTCCATAGTTGAATCGCTCGTCGCAAATCCGCTGTCGCGGCTATATCCAAGTTTGAGGACGGCTCATCTAAAACAATGACAGACGGATCACTGGCCGCCACAGAAGCACAGGCTATTTTCTGCTTTTCTCCGCCGGACAGGTGAAAAATATTTTTTCCAAGGAGTTCCTGCATATCTAATTGTTTGGCGGTATTCTCTACACGATGTACAATTTCGTCTTTTGGTAAACCCTGATTTTCGCATCCAAACGCAAGTTCGCTGGTTGAATCAACCGTAAAAAACTGTGAACGTGGATTTTGAAATACGCTGCCGACATATTTTGCTGTTTCATATAAGGGTAGTTCACTGATGTTCTTCCCATCCAAGCGTACAGCGCCCGACAAATCTCCCCCATAGTAGTTAGGGATCAGACCATTGATTAAACGTGTCAGTGTTGTTTTTCCACATCCTGATTTGCCGCAAAGCAGTACAACTTGTCCGTCTGAAATTGTCAGGTTGATTTCTGAAAGCCCGCCCTCAACAACGGATTCAGTATATCTAAAGTTGACATTCTGAAACTCAATCAAATTATCAGCCTCCTACTTCAAGACAAGCCCGATCCACCCCATGAGGGCGACCGCGATTATGGTATAATCCAGCAGGCCAAACCCAATGACACAGATATTTGTGCGTGTCTGTGGTGAGCCTAATCCTCGTGTTAATGCAGCAGCAGAAAGCTCCTCTCCAATTTTAGCAACTGACATCATTAAGGGAATAATGCGATACTCCAGCATCTTCATAGGGCTTCGGACAGTTGTTATGCCTCTCATTTTCATTGCATCACGGATCGAAATATATTCCTCCTTGACAGTCGGGAAAAAGCGAAACACCACCGACAACGGTATTACTACTTTTTGTGGGACATGAATACGCTCCATGGCAGCAACAAATTCACTGACTGCTGTTGTACTGATAAGGTAGTAGCCCATTACAAAACCAGGGAGCATGTGGGTATATATTCCTGTCGCTGCATTCAGGATAAAATTCAAAGTACCAGAGAGCAACGGAATTACAACTAACTCTAAAGCATATAAAGCAGCATAGGTTATTGAGAAGCGTGCCGCCGCTCTCCAGCGTTGCGATAAAAAGAGAAGAACAACAGGAATCGCCACAAGACACGGGCGGATGATATTCATTATACCACCCGTGCCTCCCGCCATAGTAATGGTACTGACTGTAACCGTAAGAAAGACTTTCGTCCTTGGGTCAATCGGAATCAGGGATCGCTTTTCAAATTTTAATTCGGAAACCGCATTCATTATGCGATACCGGCCCTTTCAAAATGCTTTTTCAAGACAGCTTTACCAAGCAAAGCCCCTAAAATGCCCCCAATGAAAGTTACAACAAATAGAACAGGGAACATCCAGTTAGGGGTATAGGATGCTAATGTTGCGGTGTACTCTTCTCCATAATTGCTCGCCAAAAATTCAAAGAACTCGGTGCGTGTCAGAAACATCCTGCTTACATATCCCATGATCCAAAGGGAGAAAACCCCGTTACCAAGTAAAGTGCATTTCCAGCTCTTATATTTCCCTATCCAAAGGACGAGATCACCAAGCAACCCAAATACAACACCGAAAATCAAAACCAGAACGCCCGCACCGATTAGGAGATTCAGTAAACCGAGAATAATTCCCGTCAATGTAATCATCCCGAATTTCTTGATTTTTGTCAGATAAAGCATGAAAGGAATACCGCACAGGATCGGGCAGATCAAGCCAAGCAGCGGGATAAAGATGGGGATGTAACCAAGCATCATTCCCGCAAAAAAGATGACGAAATAAATTGCTGTAAAAATGCCGACGTTGATGAGGTCTTTTGCCTGCAATTTCTTACTTGTTGTTTCCATAATGAGAACACCTCCGTAAAGTGGTTAGAGTTGGCTAACTCACGATCTAAAATAATAGGCGAGTCCTTTGGCCGCCTATTGATAATCTATCACACTCCAAACGGTGGCTGCAACTCTGATTAGTTTGAAAAAGCTCCAATCAGCTTTATTTTCATATCACAGCAAGATCACCTCATTTTCAAATTCATTATACTACACTCTACCGCAGGGCGAAACAATAAAGTGGCGGTAGATGAATTTGCAATTCATCCCCAAAGCTATTTAGGAACTATACAATGGTAAAGGGTGATGAATTTATGGCAAAAGTTGAAGACTGTCCCGGCTTTGAAACCTTTGGCGCTGATGTAAAGGCCGCCCGTGAAAAGCTGGGAATATCCCGCAGAGAGCTTGCGGAGAAAATCGGGGTTGATCCCCGGTATCTGGCGAACATCGAATTAAAGGCAACGATCCCAAGCATGCCACTGGTAGTACAGCTATTCCACCTGTGCAATTTACCAGCAGAAAAGTATTTCAATCCGGTACTGTGGCAGGAAGAAACAGAGTTGTGTCAGCGTATAAAATACAAGGTGCAGCTTTGCCCGGATAAATATCTGCCTGCTATCGAGAGCGCCATCGACGAGCTGATGAAGCTGGACAAGTAAGAGCCGTTTCCTGTATGTGAGGAAGCGGCCTCTTGTTTGAAATGAGCGTTTTCTGTCCTCGATAGCGGGCATTTTTTGTCGTACCGACTATTTCTTATAATTGAGACAGAGTTACTTGGCAAGCTGGGCGAGTGTTTATACACTCACGAAAAATGGGAGGAAACCGCTCTCGCGGCATCCTCTCATTTGCTTGTTGAGGCAAAGCCCCAAACCCCTTATTAATCGCAGACTGCATCTGCGGCCACGCACCGTCCCGGCGCTATTTTTCCTTTTGCTGACGCTCCTTGCTTTTTTGTGGTTCTTCAGCGTCGAGCTGGAGTAGTCTTTCCGTATTTGCCTTATAGACAAGCAGATCGCGTTTTTCTTTTTCGAGCCGATAGTAGTCGGCATATTTTTCTTTCTTCTCTGAAAGCAGGGTGGCATATTCTTTTTGCAGGCTGCTTACAGAAGGGAGCTTCTTCAGGCCCAGTTCGTCAAAGGCTTTCTTCGCCACCCTATGGACAATGATGTCGCTCTCATGCTCAGCCAGATATTTTTTTGAATATCTCGCCTTGCGATAGCCGACATATATATCCCGCGTCTTGGAGTAATTGATAATATGTGTGCGCAGCACACTGATCTCGGCCATTCTCTTTTCCACAGACTTGATCTCAGAGAGCACGGCATTGGATTTTGCAGATACTTCGGAGCTGAACTTTGCGAGCTCTGCGTAATCTTTGAAGTTGTGTTGCTGAATGAAAAGCAGTGTTTCCGCCATGCTCTTTAATCGGACAACCTTCATCTTCTGATCGTAGGCGCTTCCGCGGCCACTATTGATTTTTGCCTCAATCGCAGAAAGCAGACTTGGCCGTTTCTCCTTGGAAACTGTACGGCGCTTCCTGTGGGGATTATGCGGTTTTGTTCCGGCGATCACAGCGCGGAGGGCCTCCTCGGAGTAATCGTCACCCAGGGATTTAAGACGGATATTTTGCTTTTGACCGGCGCGGAAAAACGTGATATTTTTCTCATAGCTGATTTCATATCCGGCCTGCGTCAGCAGTGACATGAGAGCGTCAAAGCTCTGTGGCTTTTTGGTGAGTGCGTTGTCGATGGCAGCCCGAAGCAAATCGCGGTTGCAGGGTTTCGCATTGCCGCCAAGCCATTTGTTGTAGCTGTCACCGTGAGGCTGTGGATGTTCGATCACAGAGAGCTGATACTCCATGCAGATCAAATCGCTGAGCTTTCGCACTGCCTGTCCGCTTCTGTGAAAATCGCGGAATTTGCTCTGGCAGTCAAGGGCGGTGGAGTTCCAAATGATATGATTATGGATGTGTGCTTTATCCGTGTGCGTGGCGACAATGAAGGCGTGCTTTCCCTTCGTAAACCGCATGGCAAACTCATATCCGATTTTGTTGGCCAGCTCCGGCGTGACCTCTCCGGGTTTGAAGGACTGGCGAATCTGATAGGCGATCACATCGCTTTGCTGGGTCCTGCCTGTAAATTGCCGGTATTGCCGTTTCGAGAGCAGGAACTCCATATCGGCAGTCCTGGGATCACAAGCATAAGCCGTCACATATTCTCCGCCGTCCGTTTTATCCGGGTTCATGGCATAATCTGTTCTGTCTGAAAGGCATTTCGCAATCGTCCTGCCACGGTTAATGTGCATGGGGATAATTCGTGTTGTGGCCAATGAACGCACCTCCTTCCCGATGTTTTCTTTGCAATTGTTTCATGTTCATAGTACATTACTTGCTAGAAAAAAGATGACCCATACAGTTGTCGTTAGTACCGAGTAATCTGGGGCATAATAATTTATACACCCCCTTCGATTTCGGAGGGGGTGTATTGTATATAGATCTACCTGGCTTCACAGTTTGTTTTCAATCAACTCCGGATATTTGTTCGTATTCTTCAGAAAGTTCTTTGCTGTTTTTCCTGTGAAAGAAGTTGATTTCTAGGACAGGTATTTCTCGCCTGTTCTCGATCATCTTCTGAAGCTCCATGATTTGCTTTTTGTTTCTCGATTTCTCAAGGATCATGAACGCACCATCGATTTTCGTTGAAATCCGATGATACTTATAATTCTCAACTACTCTATCGAAACAGGTGACTATGCTCCCACGGCATGCCTGCTCTTTCCTTATATTTCAATAATATTCCAACCCGCCTCCGTGAGAAGCTTTTTATCTTTTTCCGAAACAGAGTTTTTGAGCGCCGCAATACAAATTAAACCTCTTGCTCTCGACAAGGCAACATAGTGGCATTTAAGACGTGTAAGGTCGCGCACACCAAGCTTCTTTTGGGAAGTATTAGATAACCACGGAATCAGCGATTTTATATTTCTTTTATACCAATATGTATCTAATACCAATGTAGAAAGGTGTGTCCTTCCTTTTTCAGAATGAATACTTGCCAGATGTATTTGAATTTGGCGATTTGTTACCGGACTCTGATAAGAAAAAGTATTCTTTGGGGAAGCGGCTTCGGTCCCTTCACATGGTTCAGTGCCTTCTGAGTGCCAAGAGAAATAATCATTAACAGAGCAGCGGATTCCAAAGTGTGTTTCCAATATTTCCATTGCATGTGCTGAAGCTATATTCCAAGAGTCTTCGCAATCAATAGGGCAGGAAATCATATTGTGCAAGTCCGAACGGAAGGCTGCCTTTTGTGTATCTGGAATGACTCGCAACAATGAATTAAAAGCACTACCAGTATTTGATATTGTGATTGTTTTTTGTGTTCGGAGGTATTTCCTAAATCCTTCAGCTATGCTTTCGATTAGTTGATAGTAGTCTCCACTTTGCTCAAATAATACTTTCCCTTGACGCAGAAAACCGATAAAGAATCGTGACTTGGGCGTATGATTTAGGATTTCCGGGTCATACGTCGGCCAATAATCCCTTATTCCGACTGGATATTTAGAATCATTCTTTTCAACGCTTTCTTTATTGTGTACCATTCCCACAGCATAACATTGTAAAGATCCATTTAATTCTTCATCTGGAAAGCATGACAAAAGATACTCCGCATATGCAGGTAAAACTGTATCGGCATCATCATAGAGAAAAATCGAGTGTTTGCCATTAAGATAGTCATATTTCTTTAACCCACCACTTAATCCATGTACTTTCACTCCAAGAGGATCAATCAATTCTGCAATATTACAGCCAAAACGGTGGCTATCCGATATAGTCATATACTCGGGACTAGGAAAAGACTCATTGGACTCTTTGCTAAGATATGAATGAAAAATTGCTTGATTTGCATCGCCAAATGACTGACGGACGGACAGGGTGGAATCTGGAAAACTACTAAAAACCAGTCCCCATTGCATTGCAGCTGTATCCTGCGCCTCGTCAATGAACAGTATTGGGAACCTATTCTGAATTGCCTTTGAAAGATAGGAACAGCTCTCGATAGCATATTTGGCCACAAGAAGCATTTCGTTGAACGTAAAGTATCCCGCTTCAAATGATTTCTTTACGACACCTAAAACATCATTATACGATGGTGCAGTATCTTTACATGCGATATCGATACTGATAGGAAATGATTTTGCTTCACAAGCGTATTCGTTTAGTCTCTTGCTTTCGAGATACTTTTTGGTCCCGTATTTTAAGCTATTCCATCTCTTGGCCAAAACAATATCAGTATCAATCATCGTAATGGGATAACCATTTGACCTAAGCCATGATAATCCTACGTATGTATCAAAGAAAGAATGAACTGTTCCAATAAAGTGAGGATATGAAAGAAGCGCTTTTCCTATGGGAGTACTACCCAACCGGGTTTCAATTTCGCTTCGGGCAACATTTGTGTGGGACAAGACACATATTCCTTTATTTTGATAAGGCCATTTTTTCGCTAGAATTGCTAATTTAGCAACTAATACGGTTGTTTTGCCACTTCCCGGAAACGCCTGAATATCCACACTATCCATACGCTTAATGATATTACGTCTTTGTTCATCAAAATTGATATCACCAAACAAAGCCTCAATTTCATCTATGTCAACATCAGTAATTTCAATTTTTGACAGCGGCGGAATAGGCATGATAGAATGCTCCTTTAGCTAATGTATTCAATTGCATCTTTAATATATTGCGGCAACTTGCTTCGCAGATTAGTGGGATAATCAGAATACTTTGATTCAAGAATGATAGCCAGTGACTGCGCGACCTCTGCTTTTGACGCCTTCTTTGAGGTGAAAAAGCTGTACAGATAAGCAGCTTTACTTTCCGATGTATCTTTCTTAGCATATTTTCTTTTTATTTCAGTCTTTTTACTTTCCCAGTTTTCTTTCACATACGCCGTCTGAACGATAGCTTCTATGAGTTCATCGTTCAGACCAGCATAGGCAAGATCATATTCAAAAGTCCAATGATCTGCAATAAAAGTTTTTACTTGCTGCCCATCTGCTCGATCACGTATTGCCTCTAAGTAAGATCCTCTTTCTGCGTCATCAGCGAAGTCAGATTCGGTTCTCCAATTTCGATTATTCTTTTCCGGCCACTGTGCTTTGTCAGAATACTTATTATCAATACATAATGCTGGCGCACAATCTGGCATAACGTCCCGGTCTGTTATACAAGCCACTTTTACGTCAATGGATTCCGTTTCATCTGCTCGTTGAAGGATGCGAGAAAAGCGACGTAGTCCAGTACCGCGCACGTTTACCATAGAGATACCATATTCCGTAAAGTCTTTGCCCATTATTCGCGCGATAGTAGGGATAAGTAATTCTTCTGAAGGCCCTTCTACCATCATGACTGCTTTGGCGAAAAACAAATTGGCTTTCGTAGCATCAAGGTATCTTTCCAGGAATAAATAATCATCGTTTTCGAGTTTTGTTTTGCCTTTCTTTAGTGAATATATTTTCGCGTTATGTACAATAGCAATGTTTTCCAAGCTTATTACCGAAGCCATTAATGGAGAGTGCGTTGTAATTATTATTTGTTGGTTACTCTCTGGCGCCGAGGATTCAGATTGAAGTGACTGAATCAATCTGAGTTGCCTTTGTGCATGGACATGAGCTTCGGGCTCTTCTATCAACAGAAAAGAACTTCCCGCACTCCGATTCAATAGCAGTTCACAAGCCATACTAAGAATGTTGCTTGTCCCTAAGCCTATTCTACCTGAGCCGCTATTGTTGTGTGCATTCAAATCCAGCTTTTCAAGGAGAGAAATCAGTCTTTTTTCCTCCGAAGCATCAGTTCCTGTTACTTCAAATGAGGTCGTTACAGAATCTCCGTTTAAAAGCATTTTTGAGCTCATAATTGATCCAATATCTTCATTTGCTTTTTTTAGTTTTTTGTGATTCGCAAGGAGAACGTTGGATAGGCTGGCTATTCCGGCAATAGATAAGTCTTTTAAATCCACTTCTTCAGAATACTTGGACACTCCTTCGTCAATATTCGGGATACCTTGAATTATCTGTGACAGGCGAGAGTTTCTTCCGGCCTGCATATTTGAATATGAATCACGAAGTGGCCTCAAATAAGTAACACGCATGAGTTCGCGAGCCTCTGGCGAAAGTGACGGACCGTCACCGTTTAGTCCAGTAGTCATTGTGGCGGATGTACGCGGAGGTTGAAAATTCAATAGATACTTACATTTCCAATGAATATACAAACACGGTAATGGAGTTCCATCCGCAATTTCGCTTGATAAGCACTCTAAAAATGCCGCTTGTTCAGACTGAGAAAGATCAGCGAATTTCAAGCAGATATGAATTTCAATATCTTTTCGTTCATTATGGAAATCCGACAATTCAATGCGATACCATCCTTGATCGGTGGTTCCCATAACAATGCGGATTGCATCAATAATGGCAGATTTTCCGGAATCATTTTCTCCCACAAGAACATTGAGGCCCTTATTAAATTCAACGGTACGTGCTTCTCCAAAGCAACGGAAATTCTGAATTGTGATCTGTTGTAAATACATATTATTGTCCCCTAAAGCGAAAAATACAGTTCTTGTTTTTTTATGCCGTTTGCCTTTTCCATGTGTCTGATACAGCGGCATTCTTCCTCTCAAATTCTGCTGAATCTTCCATGTATCCGCTCGGTTCAGAATCCCGACCAGCGTCACAAATTCTTCCTTTGTCAGCGAATCATAGTCAATTCCGAGGCCCAGCATGAGCGAGCGAATCTGTTGTTCTTGCGGGCTGCCTTCAAAGCTCAGGGCTTCTTCCAACTTCTGTGTGATCTCCTGCGCAGGCGTTTCTTCCTCTGCCGTGGTCTTATCCTTTTGGTGAGCATCCCGGATGTCATGCAGGATTACGTTCATATCCTCATACACCACATGATCGAAGAAGTCATCCTCTGTCACCTGTGTCAGCTCCAGTGTGCGTAGATGCAGATCGTTTGGTTCGGGATTATACTCCTGAATAATTTGCTACCGCGTTGCTTCCAAGACGGTGTTCATATCCTAAATGCGCATATCTGCGATCCGATCAACGTAGATTTCCGCATCGACAAGAAAGCGTTCCCTCATGTGTCACCAGCTCACACAGCAGTCGGTGATTCAGCTTCCCACTCTTTAGTAACTCGATCATCTCATCACTCAAATGCAGATCGCGAAGGTCTGTGTTTGGGTGATTTTTTGTTTCTGTCAGTCTCGTTGGGTAGTCCGCGGACACGCCGTAGAACTTCGCAAGTTCCGCGATGCTGAACGACGAAATCACAGGCACCGCGGCAGCAAAGGAATGCGAAATGCCGCTTGCCACGTTCCTCTACCGGGCGGCAATTTACGAAAAAGCCAAATTGTTGTAAGTACGCCGTTTTACAGGAACGTGTACTTTCCTATAAATGGACACACTTACCCATGTTATTTGAATAATAGCACATTTCCTTTAGAAAATCCACATTCCAAATGTTAATATTCGCTATTCCATATACCACAATAGAGTCAAATAAACACTGGCAGGTAAGTATACGTTTTTTACAACAATCATAATTGGCTATAGAGGGGTTATTCTTATGAGCAACTTTTTTAATATGGTCGTTGAGGTCTTAAAACAGGATGAACGATTTTTACGACAGAGGGCGAATTGCTCCGTAATGCTGTTTTCGTTCACGAGCAAACGGTTCAGGTGGCAATAAAGTGTTTTCAAGCACATTAAAGACCTGCGCGGAATACAGAGAATCGCTCAGTATGTTATGGCCGTCGTCTGGACCGTAAGAATTGTTAATTGTTGGTTTACTCGTATCACGCTCTTTAATGCCGTCCATAGTTCCAAACGCAACGCCAATCCTTTGGCAGATGCTCTGGGTATATCGATTACCGATCTTATTATGGGCGAGAGAACTCAGGAAACGATTGCCGAAGATACAGTTATTCATGATCTCGTTGATATATCCATGAACGAGCAACATAGAAAAATATGAATTTATAATTGAGCAATTGCTATTACCGTAGCATTTATATATCTGGCAGTAAGTATATTGACTCAAAAATGGAAGATTACATGGATAATTTGGATGGCATACTGTATTTACAGGATTCTCACAGAGTATATATTTAGGAATAAGCAGAACATCTAAATGATAAATCCAGTTTGGTGCTCTCACAGCGGCCAAGCTCCCACGACATAGCCGCTGTTTTTTTACCTTCATTCGTCCTCGTCAAGAAACCCCGCTTCAAATTCGGCTTTCAGCACGTCGGCCATGATGTCCTCGGAGGTCTTGGTGCCAGTTTCCTTGAAATACCCGGACACCACAAGGACGCTCTTTCCAATGCGAACTTCCGTCACACAATCCGGCTCGCGCTTCTTGGTTTCATTCACTTTCTTTTCGGTCATCGGCACTCCTTTCTTTCCGCAGATCCCGGAAACGGCGCATTTTCTCCGCCGCACCGGCTCTGCGGAAGTTTTCGCCGGAGAAGAAGATCGGCGTACACATTTCCAGAACGCGGTCATAAATTCGCTGTCTGGCTGTGTCCGGCGCATTTTTCAGTTCATCCAGCG
The DNA here is from genome assembly GCA_040266995.1 of Erysipelotrichaceae bacterium. Lineage (GTDB taxonomy): Bacteria > Bacillota_I > Bacilli_A > Erysipelotrichales > Erysipelotrichaceae > UBA4312. The sequence goes on from JAWRHV010000036.1 coordinate 16,645, forward strand.
TCAGATTGGTTGTTACGATCAGGGGCTTTTTGCTCCTGTACCGGCTGTCGATCACGTTGTAGACCTGTTCCAGTCCGTAGCCGGTATCGCGCTCCATCCCGAAGTCATCGAGGATCAGCAGAGGATAGCGGCAGAGGCGGTCAATGTACTCGTTCCGCCCTTCAAAACGGGAAGCCAGGTCATTGATGATCCGGGCAAAGTTTGTCATGCAGACGGGGATTTCTTTCTCCATCCGGGCGTTGGCAATGCACCCGGCAAAGAAGCTCTTGCCGGTGCCCACGCCTCCCCTGAGAAGAAAACCGATGTTCTCTGTTTTCACGATTTCCCAGCCATCCACATAGAAGTGGGCGTTTTCCATCTGCTGGCAGCGCCCGTTGTCTTTTGCAAACGTCCATTCCCGCATGGCCGGATCGGTAAAGCCCTGCTGTTTCAGCCGGTCAACCGTCTGCTGGTGCCGCCTTGCCTCCTGTTCGGCCTGCTGTTCCTCCTGTTCCTTCCTCCGGCAGGCACATAAAACCGGATGGCGGTCATGGCCGGGGATCAGCGTCTTTCCCTCTGGGAAATAGGCTTCCTTTGGCGTGCGGCACTTCCCGCAATACAAAAGGCCGTTTTCGCCGGTGTAGTCCTCCGGCTCCGGCGTGACGGTCAGCATCTCGTCTATCACAGTTTTCATGTTCTCATTCATAAGCTCTCGCCCTCCTTGTACGAATACTCCCGCTTGCCCGGTGTTTTATGCCGGTCATCCTCCGCCCAGCGTCGGATGGTGGCGGCGTGATTCTGGTACTTCTTTCCCATGGAAGCGATATAACTGGAAAGCCGCTCGATGTAATACTCCCACTTGGCAGGCAGCTCCGCTTTCAGCCCTTCCAGCTCGTCATCTGTCAGAAACACATTCCCATATCTGCCATAGGCGGCGGGTGCGGGTCGCTTTTCTTTTCCTCAGACATGATAGAAAACATGGCGTCCTGGGTACATGCTACCTGCTGGCTGAGCTTTTTTATGCGCTGTGCCTGAGAGAGCGAGGGTGTTGCCTGCGAGTAGTCCATCGCTTCAAGAAACAAACGCTGTTCTTCCTCTTTGAGATAAGACAGCTCCACGGCTGGGCTGAACGCGATCTCCTTGCGATCTACCATATCCAGAAGCTCCGGTAACAGTTCCGTCAGCCGGATGAAACGCTGCACTTAGTTTCTGCTGGAGCCGACTTCTCGCGCAATCTGCTCGTCTGTCCGCAGCTTTGTCCCGATTTGGGACGAGGTTTGTTCTGCGGCTTTCCCCTGATGCTTCAAGGCGTCCATTTTCTCCGGTACGCCTTTGCTCTTTCGCTGGGAAGAATGTTCTCCCGCTGGATATTGCTATCCACCATGAGATGAACCGCCTTGTAATCGTTCAATTCCCGTGCAATGGCGGGAATGGTCGCTATGCCGGCAAGCTCACAGGCACGAAGCCGCCTATGGCCGGAGACCATCTGATACCCGCCATCCTCCATCGGGCGGACGATGACAGGGTTGAGAACATCGACCTGCATGATGCTGTCGATGGTCTGTTGCATGAGTTCATCATCGTCATTCACCCGAAATGGATGATTGTCAAAGGGACGTATTTTTTCCACTGGAAGATTCAGTATCTGCTCCGCTGTCTGGGCGTCTTTAGCGGTGTTGGCTTTCTGCTGCATTGTAATCACCTCCTATACAAAACACCGCAGACCCTTTTGATCTGCGGCGTCAGATAATTCCGGTTGCCATGTCGTGGCTGACCAGCGAGTTGTAGTAGTTTGAAATCGTCAGGGGCGCGTTGTAGAGAGCTGCGAGAAGGTATTTCTTGATGTTCCGCACATAGGTGGTATTGTCTTTCATGCAGTCCATGACGTACTGCACATGTGAAGAGTCCAGCTTCATAAAGCGGGACTTTACAACCTCGGCAGGAAAATCATCCCCGGCGATCCGGATGGTCTTTCTTGCAGAGCATACGGTATCCACGATCAGCTCAGCGATCTCGGTCAACATTTCCCGGTCAAGGTGATTGTTCTGACAGAGAATGTCATACTCGATGTTCTCATAAATGATCTCTCGATATACGTCTCTGGCGTTTTTCCCTTCCGATCCCATCCTTGCTCCTGTGGGGGTAGGGGGATTTGATTGGATAGGATTTGATGCCTGCGTAATTGATAAATCATTTTTTGATTCTTCTGTACTTGTTCTATCTGTATTTAATTGTGCGGGGTTTCCCTGTTCAGGGTTTCCCAAGACAGGAGACTCCAAGACTGGATTTACCTGAACTGGATTTTCCCATTCAGGTTTTTCCCATTCAGGTTTTTCCCGCTTAGGCTCCGGCACTCTCGGCTGTTCCAGGATTGTGTATTCAATCGCTCCAAGCTGACCATTTGAGCCGCGGATGCGTTCCCGGACGACATAGCCATGTTCTTCAAGCTCCCGCACACCGGCGCAGATGCTGTCAACACCGTCCTTGCAGATATGGGCAAGCCCCTTTGTGGTATAGTCCCAGTTGTCCGGCAGGGACAGCATCAGGGAAAGCAATCCCTTTGCTTTTAGCGACAGGGACTTGTTTCTCAGATGATGGTTGGACATGACCGTGTAATCACGGGTCTTGTCAATGCGAAATACCGCCATTCCGGTTTTCTCCTTCCTTCAAAATGGGTATAGAAAAACGCCACAGGTTCGGTTGAGCCTATGGCGTGAAAATTGTGTATTCTGTTAATTCGCGTGGAAAGGTCTTGTGAGCGCGGCAACCGCGTGATATGATAGTGCCGCAAAAAAATGAAGTGACCAGAGGATTCCTCCATCTTGTTCTTGCTAAGAATTTGCTAATTGGACGTCGCAAAATTAGCAAGAATCAGGCATCACCAAGCGGTATCGGATAACAGGCCAATCGCTGAAAAAGCCTGTGTTTTCAAGGGTTTTACGACATTGGAAGTCACGGGCGATCACGGTGTACGAGGTAACATCCTGTGCTCCTAAGCGGTAGGTCGGAGGTTCGAATCCTCTCATGGACGCCAGCCAATTCGCTGCAAGTCTTATTTTTAGAGGTTTGCGGCTTTTTTGTTGGAATAACTTTTGTCTTAATGTTTGGAAAAGCTGTTTGAAGGTATTGAGAATATCTGTTTCGATGCTTGCTAATCGCGTTGTGATGTATTATGTCTAAATATAGATCATTTTTTTAGGGACGAGCTGGTTTGGAAACCTTGAAGTCTATTCATATTTAAACGATATAGAGTAGTGAAGTAAAAAAACAGTAAATCTTTTTTCAATACTTACTGCTTTTGTATCGCTAAGATGGTGAGAAACCATTAATTTGTCCCATGTTTATCGTCAAGTCCTTTTAGAAATTCTTGAAATGCTGAAGAATCCCGAAGAAAATCATACTCTGTGCTGGTTTTCAGCTCGGAGATAAGAGCCGGAATCAGTGATTTTCCGACATTCTTTACTGTTTCATGTGCAATTCGATAGAACACCGGGGAATCCGACAAAATCCATGGAGCGTTTGCCGCCTCCATCATTTCTTTGATTAACGCAATGCTTCTTTCTTTGTTTTTCTCATAGAGTGCTATTTGCAGGCGAGGAACAACGGTGCCGTATTGCCACAGCCCAAATAGAGAAATCATCTTCTCAATGATTTCACCGATTTGGCGTGCTTTATCCGGCTGACTACACTTCCATTCCAGATCCAAGAGCTTCAAGCAGTATGTCTGAACACTTGAAAGAGAGTGTAGGAGCTTGCTTTCCAGAAGTATCGCCGCTTCATCCAGTTTATCTTGATGGATCAGAATATTCGCTTCATACGGCGTTTTATCAAATTGCTGCTTGGGAATCTGCTCCAATAAAACCGCGACCTGCTCTAACCATTGGTTGACAAGAGCTTGGTATCCCTGCTTCTTTTCTGTTTCCATAGGCGTTAGAACAAGGCTGGCATTTAAGATGTTTGCGGGTGAAAGGAGCATAGCATCACTTTTGGGGTATTCCTGTATTTTCTGTACTGCCATTTTAAAATCTTTGTCCGGACTCTCTTGTGAGAGCATGATAAGTTCCCTTGAAAAAGCTTCGATTTCAACATCTGTTAAGGTTTCGTGAAAGCCAAATAACGTGTTAAGGTCAATATTCAAAAGTCTTGCCAGTCCGGACAGCAAGGTTACATCCGGAAATGTAGTGCCTTTTTCCCATTTGTTGACGGCTGGTGTTGAAACGCCTAAATAATTGGCAATCTGTTCTTGGGTCAGGCCGGCGGCCTTTCGGAATTTCTTGATTTGCTCGTTGATTTGCATGTCATCGACCTCCTTATATCTCAATTTTAACTTGGCGAAAACCGATTTCCTATTGAGCGTTTGTTTAATTATGGAGTTCTCCGATTTTGTCATAATTCAGATTTTCATAAACAATTCTTTTTGTAAAAATGAAATAACTAACGTAGTTACAGTATTTAAAATACCTCTATAAAAATGTATCTTTTATCGGTATCATGCACCCTTTTTTTGAGATATTGATAAGGCGATATATAGTAAAAACCAAACTATACAATGGACAATCAAAATGAGGATATTTCTTTCTGGCAGTACGGAGCTCTCGCTTAACAGAGACATGACTCCTTCAAAGGTAGCGGTCGATGGAACGATGTAGCACAGCACAGAAGCCCCACCGCCAAAACTCAACAAGAATTTCAACAAAGGAATAGCCAGAAAAGCAATCATTATGATCTTGATATAAACAACGCCAACCATAAGGCCATCGGAAAACCGACCTATAAACAAGCCGATTAGTGAGGATACAAAGGAAGAAAGCAGAATGAGCATCAGCATGAGTAATGTGTTTTGCAAGGAAAGCCGGAAGCATATCACGGTTGTAATGATAGCAGACAAAGAACCGAAAACAAAACCGACAAATATTTTTTGAATAATGTACTGGCTTCGAGACATGGGGAGAACCTCATTGATAAATGCCACACCATCTTCTTTTTCCGATATGATATTCATGGCGTTGAACGTGCAGCCCATAAACATCGCCACAATCAGCGTTGCGGCAATAAAGATATTTTGAAATCCGGCCATTAAATCTGCCCGCTCCAAAACCTGTGCGCGAATTTGTTCTGCTGCCTCGCGCTGTTCAAAGAGATTGGGTAGCGTATCGGCAGTTTCCCGGAACGTTTCCAGTTCATCCCCGGAAATGATCGTTTTTATGCCACTTCCATCGGACAGTACACCGATCAGGTTTGTCGATGGCTCATTGATGGACGCCGTTAATTCGTCCATTGTTTTGTTGGCGTCTACGGTGCCGTATTTCTCCAACCACAGGACTGTCTGCTCCGGGAGATCGTTTTCCAAAACTCCAAAATGCAATTCTCCCAGCGACGACAGATCAAAAGAGCCGACGAAGTTTAGTGCGATTGCCACAATGATCGGGAGAAGAAAAGACATGATACAAAACTTATCCTTTCGGACACTTTTTAGCTGAAAAAGCAGGCCCTTCATCGTCAGCCCTCCTTTCCCATTTCTTTATGAAACGCTGCCTGAACGAAGAAATACAGTATGCCAATGGCGAGGACTGCGCCGATGTAGTACATAACGTTTATATGCGACGTTCCAAAATAAGCGCTTTTCAGTTCCATGTAGAGCTGATAAAACGGATGATACTTCACCCACAACATTTTTACAGAGGTGTTCGCCGTAAGGAAAACGGGAGTTGCGGCAAAAATGGCAATCACAAGGTAGGCAAGAGAAAACTGCTTGAAATCCCGCAGCAGCATAGCGCAGGCAAAACCGATCAAGGCCATAATCAGCGATAGGAGAGTCGTTTGAACGAGTACAGCAGGCAAAATGACAAGAACTCCCGACACCTCAATATTGAGCATTGTCAGCAATACCGCAAAGACCAGATCGGAAAGCAGAAATACCGTGATTTTGGAGAGGATAAACAGCCTTTTTTTCAGCGGCAGTATCGCATGGACGCGAATAACGCCCATTTGTTTTTCCTTGAACAGCACCGAGGCAATCCCAAGGAAACCCACGGCAATCAATTCAATAAACAAAAACTCACAGGTGATTTCTCTGCGCTGTTTCATTTCCGGTGTGTTTTTCCCAACAGCTTCAGCTTCATGCCTGTTTCCTGACCGCAAAAGGGAAAGCGCGTAATCCTTTCGGTGATTGTCAGCCTTCTCACTCCCCGCATAGAAAACCACAAAAGGCTCGCCAGAGCTTGCGTCTATGCCCACGCCGTTTGTATCGACAGAAAGCGTCTGAGCCAGTTCTTCGGAAGAATGAACGTGCAGTATTCGTTCAGAGTACCCGGTTTGCGTCCCCGCCGGATCATACAAATAAACGTGATAAGGCTTTGCTTGCATAAAGTTGATATAACCGAAATTGATAAACAGCGTATAGAGAAGCAGCGAACCAAGTGCCACGATCAGGAATTTCCCGGCAATCAGCATTTGAAAATCTTTTTTGATCAGAGATATAAAACTCTTCAGCATTAAGACAGACTCCTTCCCGTGTAGCGAATAAAAACATCCTCCAAGGTGGGTTCCTGCGAGTGAATGCTGATAATCTCGTCGTAAGCAAAAGGGATACCCCTTTCCAAATCCGAGATCTTTAAGGTTGTTTTCTTTCGTCTCCCTTGATAAAGGTAGTCAACTACAATATGACGACTACTGTTTTGCTCTTTCAGATTTTTTGGTGTATCCAGTGCCACAAGATGCCCACTGCTGATAAAGGCCACCCGATCACAGAGAAGGTCCGCATCCATCATGTTGTGAGTCGTCAGAAAGACCGTTGTTCCTTTTTGCCGCTGTTCCTCAATGATTTTCCGGAACAGAACAGAGCCGGATGGATCAAGCCCACTGGTAGGCTCGTCCAGAAATAGTAGCTTTGGATGGCTAATCAGTGCCCGCGCCATGCTTACCCTTTGCCGCATCCCTTTGGAGTAGGAGGATACAGGTTTTTTTCTAAAATCCTTTGGAAAATCTAGCTTGTCTAAAATTTCATCGATATCCTGCCGCTGCTCTTTGGGGTAAAAGGAGGAAAAATAGTGCAGATTGTCTAAGGCACTTAAATTCGTATAAAGATAAGGGAATTCAAAAAGAACGCCAATCTTTTGAAAAAAAACCTGCGTATGTGCTGTGGCGATGTCCTTGCCGAATATAGAGACATGTCCGCTGTGGCCTTTCAGAATACCCGTTAGGATTTTTTGCGTAGTGGATTTCCCGGAACCGTTTGGGCCAAGGAAACCAAATATTTCCCCATCCTTTACAGTAAAATCCAACCCTCGCAGGGCTTGTTTCTCATTCCCGTAGGAAAAAGTGAGGTTGTGTACTTCAATCATTTGTCTTCTCCCCATTTCCCGCGTTGTTCCTTTTTCTTTTTCTGTTGTCGCTTGCTCCACCATTTCGTGAATTTGATCTTAAAAGGAATAGAGACGACGAGTAGCACACTAATAATGATCCAATCGTGCCACGCTAATCCAAGAAGCATGATTAATACCTCCTTATAACTTCTGATAGTTTCAAAATAAAGGAGGGATATGAAATCAACGTGCTTTCGCTGTGAAATGGAAGTGAAATAAAAATCCCGCCTCCCAGGAAGGCGAGATGATTGACTATTTTACTGTTGGAAAACGAAAATAGAACTCAATACCATCTTTAAGGTTTTGCGCACCATATGGGGCATGATACATGGAAAGGATCTGAGAGACGATGGCAAGTCCCAGTCCGGAGCCTTTATGCTGTTGTTGCGAGCCTCGATAAAACTTGCTCCATATTTTTGAAAGCTCTAGTTCGTCAAGAGGTGGCGCTTGATTGAAAAGGGAAAACTGTATATGGTTGTTCTCCTGTTGGATTTTCAGACGGATCTCGCCATTGGGTAAAACGTATTTTTTGGCGTTCTCGATCAGATTTCCAAGCACCTGTTCCATTCGCTTTTTGTCGGCAAGAACAAAGACTTCTTCCTCTGGGATTTCATAATGAAAATCATAATTCGTACCAGGCGCATCGATCAGCAGACGCCCAGCAACGGTCTCCACCAGCTCCACAAAATCAAAACGTTCCGCATTCAATTCCGCTGCTCCTGCCTCTAGTGCAGACAAATCCAACAAAGAGGTAATCAGCTCATCCATACGTTCAGTGGCATCCAGAATGGCTTTCCTGTATTGTTGTTGCTTTTCTGGATCCGGCTCATCATCCAGACTTTCGGTATAGGCTCGAATCAAACCAAGAGGTGTTTTCATTTCGTGGGAGAGACTATCCGCCAGCTCTTTTCGCTGCTCTAGAAGAATACGCTCCTTTTCCACATCTTTTTCAAGCTGGTCGTTAGCCATTTCTAGCTTTTCCAGAGCAGAGCGAAGATTCGAGGACATACTATTCAAGCTTTGAGAGAGCTCCCCAAACTCGTCTTTCGATGCGACATCACAGGTTACGGAAAAGTCTAAAGCGGCCATTTGCTTTGCCACATCGTTAATTCTTCGCAAGGGTTCGGATATCAATTTCCTTAAAATATAATCGATGGCTAAAATTACACACACAACAAGAGCGAGCCATATCCAGAACTCCATGCCTTGTTGCATTGGAAGTTTTTCGGTCAAAAGATAAAACAGGACGATTGCACCGCCCATGAGCTTTGAAAGCATTAAGACTTTCTTCTGAATAGTTCCGAAGTCAAAAAGAGTCTTTACTTTTTCCATATTCATCCCTCAAATTTGTACCCGGAACGGATCAATGTAACGATATGCCGTCCTTCCGAGCCCAGCTTCTGCCGCAAGGTTTTAATATGGGTATCGACAGTACGGGTATTCCCCTCATAGTCATATCCCCAAATCCGGTTGAGCAGTTGTTCCCGGGAGAAAACTTGATTTTTATTCTGCATGAAAAAGTGAAGCAATTGAAATTCCTTGTAGGTCAGGATTATCTCTTTGTCGTTTACCATGACAGTATGAGAGGATGGCTGCAAGACAAGCGCTCCGATACGCAAGATGTCCTGCGACATAGTACCTGAACGTCGTAGCAACGCATTGACTTTTGCCAAAAGAATTTTCGGACTAAATGGCTTAGTGATGTAATCATCCGCACCATATTCGTAACCTTTGAGCTTATCCTCGTCCGCGCTCTTGGCCGTCAGAAAGATGATGGGAATATCATACATTTCCCGTGCCAGCTTACAGACAGTAAATCCATCTAAATGAGGCATCATAATATCCAGAATAACTAAATTCACTGGATTGTTTTTCATAATTGTAACGGCATCAATCCCGTCGTCAGCGGTAATACAGGAATGCCCTCCACGCTTCATGGTATCTGTAATAATCGTCTGCATTTCTTTTTCATCTTCTGCAATCAGAATCGCTGCCATAGAGAATCACCTCTCTTTTCTAAAGTAAAATTACATCAGGCATGTTTCTTTAACTTTTTCCCTTGCTTTGTTCTGCTATCAACGGGTTTTTTTGAGTCTTTTGGAATTAACCATACCGGCCCCATTTTGACAGAACCAGTTATCCGACCTTCGGCGCAATAGTAGTTTATCATTCGAGGGGAAATACCCCATATATTACTCGCTTCTTTTAAAGTCATATAATCCATCTTCATTGTTCCTCCACCAAAAAAAATTATACTTCGTACTCTCGAATAATACAAGAATACCGACCTGTACAATGCTAGAGCATGATTCATTAAATGATGGCATTTCCATTTTTGTGAGCTCAGCTTCATAAACAATCACGCTCAATGATAACGAGCTGACGATTCCAGTTATAGATTGTCTTCGGGTCTTTGATGATGCTATTTCCAATCAGTATTTCTCGCTAACATTGGATTTAATCTTATTCACATCTACAGAATACGCCGAATCATTAATACCTACGGAATCAATTCGATTTGTGTTATAGATTACAGACGGGTACTTGTTGTAAAGAGGAGACTGTTCATAAATTTCACTAAGTACACAGACAAAACCAGAGAAACCTGCGTGCGCATGGATCAACCTGCATGTCATTCATATTGGCTATTAAGGTATATGGATCATTGCTAGGGCTGTAGGTGTGATAGAAGGAAAGTTCTCAATACCTCTCGTATGAGAGTGGAGAACCAGGTCATCATATCCATTCCTGAAAGATTTACCGTGATGCCAAGCGCTTATAGTGGTCAACAACATACAACACGGCATTATCTGTGGAGGCTTTATCTACCACATAAGGCAAGGTGATGGAAAGAGGTTTTCCATCTTTTCACAGATGTCATCTCCATCAGAATCAACATATCCAGTATGCTCTAGAAGCCGTTTTGCAGCCTCTAGACTATAGCACATAACATAAGTATCAATATCACAATAGGCATAGTAGGCAGGAAGGATCCTGCTCGGCGGTGAAACCATTCCGTTATAGACTGTCTTGCATAAGTGCTTCTTGTCAATGGACTTAGCTACAGCGTTTCATACGGTTACATCATCAAAAGGAGCGGTGGTTGTATTGAACGATTTCGACATACTCATCCATTTTGGCTTCAAAATTACTTGCCTTACCAAATTCGGATATAGCATCGAAGTTCACGATATGGGAACCTTATAGAATATCAATCTCACCCCTGCGAAGGGCAAGCTCAGTAGCTCTGCCATCTGTGATTACAGAAACCTTGAAGCTGTCTGTATCGGGTGCGTTGCCGTGATACTATGGATTTCTGACAAACGTGTACTTAGTTCTATCAAAAATACCTGCATACATATAAGGGCCTGTTCCAAAGGAATAGAATATTGACAAAAACCAATGTATTTTAGACCTGCTGGTTCACGGATTGAAATCCTTAGTAGGTCAGAGGTTTGAATCCTCTCGTGGACGCCAGCCAATTCGCTGCAAGTCTTATTTTTAGAGGCTTGCGGCTTTTTTGTTGGAATAACTTTTGTCTTAATGTTTGGAAAAGCTGTTTAAAGGTATTAAATAGATCTGTTGCGATGCGCTCACGATTGATCGCGGGGCTTTATGATGCCATATTTGTCTGACAGAAATAGACATGTGGCGGCACTGAAGACCGGATCTGTGGATCCTGATTAAGATGTCTCTATGGATATACCAAAAGAAAAAAGAGGATTGAACACGACTGTCGCATCAGCTTTTAAATCATAGGAAGGGGAAATCTAAAAGTGCAAAATGCTTTTTTGCATTTCACCGCCCATATTTTGCCACTTAGCTTAAAGACTGGGACAAGTCTTTTGAAATAAGGTATGATGACACCAACAAGAGAAAGGAGGACGAGGTATGAAGGTGAGCATAGACATCTCTGCTGCATATAAAGAACCTTATGCGGTAATCTATACCGATAAAGTAACCAATGAAATACAACGTATGATCGACGTATTCAGTGCAGGGGAAACACCAATCACTGCCTTGCACAATGAAGAAGATCTGATCGTTTTACAACCGAAAGATATATTCATGGTCCGAATAGAGGCCGGGGATACGATCATTTATGGACAGAAGGACAAATATCGGTCGCGAAAAAGGCTTTATGAAATCAGCCAGCAGTTAGGAAAGCAGTTTATGCAGATATCCAAAACCACATTGATCAATCTGTCTTATATGGACAGTATAGAGCCGGGATTCAGCGGGACATTATTACTGAAAATGAAAAATGGCTGTAAGGATCATGTGTCGAGGAAATATCTGCCGGAGTTTAAAAAGTATCTCGGACTATAGGAGGTGAAAACAATGAAAGAGACACTCAAAGATTTGTTAAAAAGTACAGTTTACGGCATCGCAATCGCTTTGGCACTATTCTGTCTGATTGGCGTGGTATTCGATTTCAGGAGCAAAGGGAATTTTACCCTGGAGCAATACAGCTTTACTAAAATGGTGATTGGATGTGTACTGATTGGCGTGGGCTTTGGCGTACCGTCGGTCGTATACAATAAAGATGATCTTCCGATGCCGATCCAGGTCATCATTCATATGGGGATCGGATGTACAGTGTATACGGTTGTAGCGTACGCTGTCGGATGGCTGGGCAGCCCGGCAACGATCGGGCAGGGAATCCTGATTATCGCAACACAGCTTGCGGTGGCATTTGTGATATGGTTTTTGTTTATGCGTTATTATCGCGCGGAAGCCAAAAAAATGAATGACAAGATCCAGTCCATGAAGTAAAAAAATTATATTGAAAAGGACATCGGTCAGAAAGAATCGATGTTCTTTTTTCGTTAGTAAGGATGGAAACAAAACGGATTTATTGATAGGATAAAGTCAGATAAAAAAGAGCATTCAGAGAAAGGAGGAATTGATATGGAGCACCAGAGATCAGAATCAGTTCCTCTGTATCTGATGTTAGCGTTATCCGGTGGAAGCATGGATGCGTATTCCTACTTGTGCCGGGATCATGTGTTTGCCAATGCACAGACTGGCAATATGCTGCTGTTTGGAGTGCATCTGGCTCAAAGAAACATGCCGATGGCTTTGCGATATCTGTGGCCGGTACTGGCCTTTACGATGGGCATCGTTTTGTCGGATCTGATCCGCAACAGGATCCAAAATGAAAAGATCCATTGGCGGCAGGTAGTGCTGGTGGCAGAAATCGTGATTTTAGGATGTGTTTGCTGGATATCACGATCCTTTAATCTGATTGCTAACGGATTGATTTCCTTCGCATGCGGACTGCAGGTGGAATCCTTCCGTTCTGCCAATGGGAATTCAATTACCACAACCATGTGTATCGGAAACCTAAGAAGCGGAACAAACCATATCGACCGCTTTATCCAGTATCGGAATCAGACCGATTTAAAGAAAGCTTTGTTGTATTACAGTGTGATCGTGTTTTTTGTTATCGGGGCCGTTCTTGAAAGCCTGCTGATCCGCTCCTTCCATCAGAAAGCTTTGTTCTTTTCTGTGGGGCTGTTGTGCCTTTCTTTCTTGTGGATGTTAGCTGAACCAAAGGCCGGGGAGGATATATGAGACCTTATATCATTTGTCACATGACTGTTTCCGAAAATGAAAGAGTAACCGGCCCGTTTCTGGAAACCTCTATGGGAATAAAAGCCTGTGATTACTATTACCAGATACATCGTGCGTTGAAAGCGGATGCCTTTGCGTGTGGAAGGGTGACAATGGAAACCAGCTTTACGCATGGGTGGTTTCCGGATCTGAAACCGTTTGAGAACATTGTGGTAGATCGCAGAGATTTCATCGTTAAAGACGACCATGCATTTTGCGCAGTCGCTTTTGATACGAAGGGACGATTGGGATGGAAGGATCCAGTCATTTGTGATGAGGATCCCGGATATGACAAGGCCCATATCGTCGAAGTTCTCAGCGAGGATACAAAAGATGCCTATCTGGCCTATCTTCAAAGTATTGGTATCTCTTATCTATTTGCCGGAAAGACTTCAATTGATATTCGGACCGCTGTAAAAAAGCTGGCCCGGTATAATATTGCTCATACACTTCTTTTGGAAGGTGGCAGTCTTTTGAACCAGGCCTTTTTACAGGCAGGCGTGATTGACCGGCTGAGCCTGGTCCATGTCCCGATGGTCGAATCAGAGGAAGAAAAGCCACTTTTCTACGATCGACCGAAAAACAGAGGCGAAGAAATTGTAATGGGGGAAAGCCAAGGCATTTTCTGGAAGTGCACAGATCTATGAAAAGAATAGATGTTTTTTTAACCACTGTAAAAATCGATGGCCTGTGATAGTTTAGGTGTTCTTTGATAAAAAAAATTGATGAAATCAATTTTACTTTTATAAAAAAATTCCTTAAAATTTGTTACAATAAATATGGAGTTGATTGAAGTGAGAGAAGAAAGGTTCATCATAAAGATTGTGGAGATGTTTTATAAACAGGGTATGTCGCAGACCAGTATCGCGAAGACCCTGAATATTTCCAAAGCATCAGTTTCCCGAACGATAGCCCTGGCTAAAAAGCGTGGATATATCGAATTTAAAATACATTATCCGGATGATTCTATGTCATCAACGGAAGAGTGCCTGGAAAAGAAATATGGATTAAAAGAAGTAATCATCGGTCCGAGCGATCAGCCTGAGCAGCTTGCTCAATATGCATCGGATTTTCTTTTACGTACGATCAAGGATTCCATGAAGATTACCATCACATGGGGAGACAGTATCCGGAATACCATTGAAATTATGGCCAATGATCCTCGTGTAAAGTTTTTGAATTATAATAACCTTCTTGTTATTCCGTCTTTGGGCTCGACCAATGTCGCTTTAAATGCACCGAAAGGGGTACGAATGGCATATTCCAATTATGTTGTGGAGGAATTTGCCCGCGTTTTGAATGCGCGCAGTTATCAGATGTTGTGCCCTCTCTACGTGACCAAGGAAGCTAAGAAGATCTTGCTGGAACAGGACAGTATCAAGGAGATGTTTTCGTTGTGCCGGAATGTGGATATGGCTATTGTCGGTATCGGTATGGTCAGCCGAAAATCCAAACTTCTTAAACTAAATAAGGAGTACCAGAAGTTCTATCCGGCCGTCAAGGAAAGAGGTGGCGTTGGCGAGGTGCTGGGCCATGTCATCGATAAGAATGGCAATACCGTCTGGCAGGATTATGAAGACCAGCTGATCAGCCTGGGACTGGATGATTTAAAAAAGATCCCGATCCGGCTGGGTATTGCGTATGGAAAGAACAAACGAAAAGCGGTAAAGGCGGCTATTGAGAGTGGTTATGTGAATGTGTTGATTACAGATAACGAGATTGCTGAATATTTGTTGAAATAATGGATGAGAGTATGGCATTTCGGCCATACGCGGGTCTGTGTCGGTGAAATCGTAAAGAGAAAAAAAGAAATCCCATTTTATGGCAATCTGTTGACAAGATTCCCCATAATTGAAACTAATCTCACATTATTTACCATAAAATCGATATAATGAAACGAAGATTATTTATTAGTATATAAGTGACCTGAAAAAGGTTAGATTTGCTAAAAATCTTCATATTTCTCTCTCCCAATTTATCATAATACAAAGGCAGTTCTAAGGAACTGCTTTTTGTATTACAATAAATGCATGAGCACACAATTGTCCGATCATTTTACGTATCCCCGTCTGATCCGTTTTTCGTTATCACCGGTATTTACCTTGATCTTTATATCTATTTACAGTGTGATCGACGGCTGGTTTGTATCCAATCTAGTCAGCAAGGACGCGTTTACCGCTTTGAATCTGATTTATCCGTTTGTGAGCCTTTTGGCCGCAGTTGCTTTTATGTTCGGTAGCGGAGGTAGTGCAATCGTAGCTAAAACCTTAGGAGAAGGTCAGCAAAAAAAGGCCTGCGGCTATTTTTCGATGATTACGCTCAGCCTGCTTGCGACCGGCTTGGCTTTGACCATTGCCGGACTGCTCTGTCTGCCGATCATTGTAAAACACCTGGCTCACTCCCGGGCTGTCTATGATTTATGTATGGTCTATGGAGAAATCAACCTAGCCGGATTGATTTTTTTGATGTTTCAACTATACTTCCAGCCCCTGCTTATTGCTGCCGAACGACCACGGATGTGTCTGGCTATCACCATTTTGTGCGGTCTGACCAATATTGTACTGGATTATATCTCGATCGCTGTATGGCATTGGGGAATCGCCGGTGCTGGTTTTGCGACCATTTTTGCCGAAGCAATTGGTACGCTGATCCCTGTTGTGTATTTTCTGACAACCAAAAAAACCATTCTGTGTTTTGAAAAACCATTGTTTGAAAGACGGACCTTGCGTAAGACGTGCTTTAACGGATCATCCGAGTTGGTAACCAATCTCTCGGTTTCCCTAGTCAGCATTTTGTACAATATCCAGATGCTTCGCCTGGCCGGAGATAATGGTGTGGATGCTTATGGGACCGTGATGTATGTGGACTTTATCTTTGCGGCTATTCTGTTTGGGTACTGCCAGTCAGTAGCTCCGTTGATCAGTTATCATTACGGGGCACAAAACCATAAAGAAATGCAGAATCTGTTTACCAAGAGCCTTGTGATCGTAGTGAGCGTTTCCATAGGTCTTCTGATGGCATGCAATCTCTTTGCTCGTCAGCTCAGCTCGGTATTTGTCGGCTATGATCAAAATTTGATGGAACTGACGGTCCACGGGCTGCACATCTATGCTGTTCATTTTCTGTTCTTTGGCATCAATGTGTTTGCGTCGGCTTTCTTTACAGCGCTGAACAACGGAAAGATATCTGCTTTTTTATCTATGGTACGTACCTTCTTTCTGCAGGTGGCAGCTGTTTTGGTGCTGCCTTATTTCCTTCAGGTAGATGGCGTCTGGAGCTCGGTTTTGTTCAGTGAAGGACTCTCCTTATTTTTATCAGTTTATTTTTTATGGAAATACCGGCATGTGTATCATTATGTGGTATAAAAAAGAATCGAAAACATTACTTCGATTCTTTTTCAATAGTAATACGAGTGATTACCGGTTGATCCACTTTTAATGTGGTACCGTTGTCATCGATGGTTTCCACGGTATCACAAATCTTATCAACAACATCCATTCCTTCAATAACCGTACCGAAAGCGGCATATTCTCCATCAAGAAACGGGCTGTCCTTATGTACAATGAAGAACTGGCTGCTTCCACTGTCATAATCCGAGGAACGCGCCATGGACAGGGTACCTCGTACATGGGAAAGCTTATTGTCCACCCCGTTTTTGGAAAATTCACCTTTGACCGTATGGTCGCTTCCACCGCTTCCATCCCCGTTCGGATCGCCACCCTGGATCATAAAACCGGGAATGATCCGATGGAAGGTCAAACCGTTATAAAAGTCACTGTTGGCTAGATCGATAAAGTTTTTAACGGTTTCCGGTGCGTTTTCGTAGTCCAGCCTGCATTTAATGGTTCCATAATCTTTGACTTCAATGACCGCAATGGCATTCTTATAGCTGTCGGAAGAACATCCGATCAGGGAAAGAAACAACATGCATACGGTCAACACAGACATCCATGTTTTTTTCATTTTGTAACCTCACTTTGACAGTATTCTATCATAGAATCCAATAAAACTGGATGAATGTATGATATCATCAAAGAGATCAAGGAAGGATGTCTATATGGCCAAAAAACAAGTTCGAACAAAAGAGGTCTGTTTTCGAAACGAGCAGATGTATATTTACGGAAAGATGTTCTTTCCCTCTGTATCCGAAGAAATCTATGATACCATCATTCTGGCCCATGGCCTGGGTGTCAATCATACCGAGATGACAGACTATGCCCGTTCGTTTGCCCGGGCAGGCTTTGCTGCCTATGTTTTTGATTTCCGAGGTGGCAGTTCCAACTCCAAAAGCAGCGGAACGTCTTTGGACATGTCGGTAAAAACCGAAATCGAAGATCTGAATTTTGTGATCGACTGCTTGGCTGCCAAAACATATGTCCGTAGACTGGTTTTATTTGGTGAAAGCATGGGTGGCTTTGTAGCAGCCCACAGCGCCGTTGAACGTATGGCGCATATCGATAAGCTGGTTCTTCTGTATCCGGCCTTTGTGATTCCGGCACAGGCTAGAAAGCTTTATCCTAAGAACAAGGAGATACCACAGCAGATCTCATTTACCTATATGACGGTCAGCCGGAAATATTATGAAGATGCCCGACGCATGTCATCTTTTGGAAACGTATTAAAATATGAAAAGGATGTCCTGATCTTTCACGGTACTTTGGATGATGATGTACCGGTTTCCTATTCTCGACAGGCATCGGATTTATATAAAAAAGCACACTATGTGGAATATGAAAAAGCCGGTCATGGTTTTACCGGTCAGGATTTCTATGATACGGTAAATACAACCATTCGTTTTTTGAAAGGAGAACCGTTATGAAACAAGTATCAGTATTTGCGGAAAACCGCCGGGGAACCATGCAGGCGATCACCCAGGTTCTCTATGATGAAAGGATCAATATACTAGGTTCTGTGACCAATGACAGCGGGGAATACGGGATTGTCCGATTGATCGTATCCGACCCGCAGAAAGCGCATCATGCGTTGAACGAGGCAGGCTACCAGACACGTCTGACGGATGTGATCGGCGTGGAAGTGGAAGATAGGGAAGGGAACATGAATCAACTTCTCAAGGCCTTAAGTGACAGCTATATCAATGTGGACTACATTTATCTGTCTTTTAATCGGAAGACATGTCGTCCGATCCTGATTTTTAAGACAGAGGAATACCAGGAAGTGATCAATTGTCTGGAAACCAAGGGATTTACAGTTGTAGAAGATGATTTTTATCAATAAGATCTTCTTCCTTTAAAAAAATCCGTCCTTTTCAGGACGGTGCAATACTTAATTTTGTTCTGCTAATGCAGTGACAATTTTATCAAGAACTACCCAATCATCTTCTGATAGATTGGAAAGCGATTTAAAAAAATGAAGCTGAAGTTCGGCTATATCAGCACGGTTTGACAAGATGCTTTGCATATACACTTGAATCATCTCTTCCTGGCTGGCAGGCAGATACATTTCACCTTCGCCTGTTAATAACCATTGTTCATTGACATGGAATGTCTGGCACAAGGTTTTCAAGTTACGCTGCGATAAGCCGTTTTCTGATTTTTCGATCTTACTGATAGAAGATTTTTGAAGACCACCTAAAGCTTTTCCAAATCGCTCCTGATTTAGTCGTTGATCCTTCCGTATTGCTTTTACACGTTCACCAATCGTTTGTTTGTTCGTGCTCATAGAAAAACCTCTCTTATATATAGAAATAATATAATAATACGCATTTTTTTGTCTACATAAAATCACGAAAATTGTGAAAAAAAGTCTAAAAAAGGCTTTAAATATCGATTTAATTCCATTTTTTGTCAAAAAAATCCAATAAAGAGAAAAATTTTACATATAAAACTTTATGACAACGATCCTCAAAAAGATGTATCGATGACTTAATGGCAGAAGAGTATGATATAATTAACTAAATATAAATAATGTGAACGAATAAGAGGAATGTATATGAAAAACAGATTAGTCCGTATCCTGTTTCTTTTTCTGCTGGTATTTACCACAGGAACCGGTGCTATTCGCTTTTTTTCAAGCAGAACAACGGCTTGTTCTCTCTTTGTTGCAGGAAGTGACGAAGACCTGACTTATGTAGTCAACAACAATTCAGTCATGCAGTGGCTGCAGCCTACGTTGGATGCCTTGAGCCTGCAGTCAAAAGCGACCATCAGCCGGCAGGAAGGAATCCTGGTCATTACGCTGGAACCGGCGGAAAAAGAGGATGCCGCCATCCTGTATCTGCATGGAGGGGCATATATAAACGATGTCAATGTGAAACACTTGTATTTTTGTGACCGCCTGGCTTGCCAGACCCATGCGACCGTTGTCATACCGGTTTATCCGTTAGCGCCGGCGTATACGTATGAAGATACGTATACCTTTCTGGAAGCCTATTATCCAAAGCTGTATAAAAGCACGAAGCATGTAACGGTCATGGGCGATTCGGCCGGAGGAGGCCTGGCCATTGCCTGGTGCCAGCATGTCGGAAAGGATATGCAGCCGGATCATCTGATTGCGATCAGTCCATGGCTGGATATATCCGAATCCAATCCGGAAGCAGATACCTATAACGGCGTGGATGTTTTACTGGATAAAGACATGTTGAAGGAAATGGGGCAAATGTGGGCCGGTGACTTGTCTGTAAAGGATTATAAGGTCAGCCCGGCTTACGGGGACAGCCGTTATTTGAAAGATGTGACTTTATTTGTGGGAACCATGGAATTGTTCTATCCCGATATCACCAACTATGCCCAACACCTGAAAGAGCTGAAGGTTCCGGTTTCGTTGACGGTCGGAGAACAACAGATCCATAATTATGTGTTGTATGATTCACCTGAGGCGTATGAAGCTTTTGAAAAGATCGTACGCGTCATTCAAGAGAAATGAGAGGAATTATGAAAAAATTAGGATTTGGTTTGATGCGGCTGCCCCAAAAGGATGGGCAGATCGACATTGAACAGACCAAACAAATGGTCGATTGTTTTATGGAGGCCGGTTTTACCTATTTTGATACAGCGTATGTGTATCCGGGCAGTGAGGTAGCCTGCCGGCAGGCGTTGGTGGAAAGATATCCACGCCAGTCATATACTTTGGCGACAAAGATCAATGCGTGGATGGGACATCCGGATGCCGACACGTGCAAAGCCCAGCTGAAGGAGTCTTTGGAGCGGACCCGGGCCGGTTATTTTGATTATTACCTGCTGCATGCTTTGCAGCGCAGCAATTATAAAATGTATGAGGACTATAAGATCTGGGACTTTGTCAAGGAAGCGAAAGAGCAAGGCTTGATCAAACATTACGGTTTCTCCTTCCATTCATCCCCGGATCTGCTGGACAAGCTGTTGACAGAACATCCGGAGGTGGATTTTGTCCAGCTGCAGCTTAATTATGCAGATTGGGAAAATCCGAGCGTTATGAGCCGTGCCAACTATGAGATGGCGCGAAAACACGGGAAGGATATTGTGGTCATGGAGCCGGTAAAAGGAGGCACATTAGCCAATGTGATCCCGGAGGTAGAGGAAGTCTTTAAAAAAGCAGATCCGAATGCTTCGATGGCTTCCTGGGCTATTCGTTATGTAGCGAGCTTGGATGGCGTACGGGTCGTTCTTTCGGGGATGAGCAATCTGGAGCAGATGGAAGATAATATTTCCTACATGAAGGACTTCCAACCGTTGAACGCATCGGAGCAGATGACGATCAAAGAAGTTATGGATATCCTGAACCAGGTTGATTCCGTTCCTTGTACAGCTTGCCATTATTGTGTGCCGGGCTGTCCACAGAAAATTCCGATTCCGGATATTTTCGATGCACTGAATCGGAAACGGATCTTCCGCTCAGAGAGTGCCGATCAGAGGTATCGGCAGAAAACCGAAGGAAAAGGCAAAGCTTCCATGTGCATTCAATGTGGCCAGTGTGAAGCTGCTTGTCCGCAGCAGATTCCGATCATCCAGAGACTGCAGGAAGCGGCTGAAATATTTGAGTAAAGGATAGTTATGGAAGAAATCAAAGATATATTAGAACAAGTAAAAGACGGAGCGATAAGCATCCAGCAGGCCGAAAGCCTTCTTCGAAAGGATACATATGAAGATATCGGGCATGCCAAGATCGATACAACACGAAAAGAACGAACCGGGTTTGCCGAAGTCGTCTACTGTCCCAATAAACCCGATCCGGATCTGCAGCAGATCTTTGAACGAATCTATCAGCAGCAGGGCGAAGTGCTGGGAACCCGTGCTACGGCCCACCAGTATGAGATCGTTCGCAAAGGATTGCCGGACATCCAGTACGATCCGCTTTCCGGTGTCCTAAAGTTAGAAAAGGAAAAGGAAAGAATCGGCAATATCACCATCTGCACAGCCGGCACATCCGATATTCCGGTGGCCGAGGAAGCCGCGTTGACAGCCGAATTCTTTGGGGCCCATGTGGTTCGTTTATACGATGTAGGTGTCAGCGGGATCCATCGGATCCTGTCCAATCGCGGCTTGTTGGAAAAGGCCAACTGTGTCATTACTGTAGCCGGTATGGAGGGGGCTCTGGCCAGTGTGGTCGGCGGACTTGTGTCCGTGCCGGTCATCGCGGTACCGACCTCTGTCGGCTATGGAGCCAGTTTTCATGGCCTGTCAGCGTTATTGACGATGATCAATTCATGCGCCAACGGTGTGTCGGTGGTCAATATAGACAACGGCTATGGGGCCGGCTATATTGCATGCCAGATCAACCGCCTGGCCTGTCGGGGGAATGCGGATGGTAAACGATAAATATCAGACCCTGCAGGCAATTATCAACAAATACAAAAAAGTGGCTGTTGCGTTCAGCGGCGGTGTGGATTCCACCTTTCTGGTCAAGGTGTGTCACGATATTTTAAAAGAAAACTGCCTGGCCTGCATTTGTGTAGCCGATGCCTTTCCGGCCCGTGAAAAAAACCGGGCTGTGGCCTTTTGCGAAAAGCACGGGATCGCCTATGCAACCATACCGGTGGATGTCATGCATCTCGACGCGTTTATCAACAACCCGCCGGACCGTTGTTATCACTGCAAGAAAGAAATTTTCAAGGCGATCCTTCAAACCGCTGCCCAAAGAGGGTTTGATGTAGTCTGCGAAGGCTCGAACCGGGATGATGACAGCGATTATCGTCCAGGGCATAAAGCCTTATCGGAACTGGGGATCTGCAGCCCGTTACGGGAAGCAGATCTATATAAAGAAGAAATACGAACCTTGTCAAAGCAGATGGGGCTGGAAACCTGGGATAAGCCTTCCTTTGCGTGTCTGGCCAGCCGTTTTTCCTATGGACAGACTATTACGAAAGAAAAACTGCAATGGGTCGAAAAGGCGGAGCAGTTTTTGGAAAACAAAGGATTTAGACAGTATCGCGTCCGGATCCATGGTGATCTGGCAAGACTGGAGGTTCTGCCGGAGCAGATGGAAATGTTGTTTGAAATGCGTCACGAAATTGTGAACGAATTGAAACAGATCGGATTTCATTATGTGACCATCGATCTACAAGGATTTCGGACCGGAAGTATGAATGAGGGGTTGAATCTATGAAAAAAACATTGTATCTGGAATGTACCAGTGGCATCAGCGGCGACATGTTCGTGGCGGCCATGCTGGATCTGGGAGCAGATCGTGATAAATTGATCAAGGCTTTGCACAGTCTGCCATTGGAGGGATATACCATTGACATATCGGATGTTTATCCTTCCGGTATCCGCGCCTGTGATTTCAATGTGATCCTGCAGCACGACAACCATGATCACGATATGGACTATCTGCATGGCCATGATCATACCCATCATCATGACCACGATCATCATCATGCTCATCGGCATATGGCCGAGATCAATGCGATTCTCGATGCCGGTCAGTTAAGTGAGGGAGCCAGAAAGCTGGCTCATAAGATCTTTGATATCTTAGCCCAGGCAGAAGCGAATGCCCATGGCGTACCGGTAGACCAGGTGCATTTCCATGAAGTGGGAGCCGTGGATTCCATTGTGGATATTGTAGCGGCTGCTGTCTGCTTTGATGATCTGGGGTATGAACAGGTCATCCTGCCGGTTTTATGTGAAGGAACAGGGACGGTACGTTGTCAACATGGCGTAATGCCGATCCCGGTGCCGGCAACCAGCCAGATCGCCCGGATGCACGGACTTCCTTTGCAGATCGTATCAGTGCAAGGAGAACTGGTTACACCGACAGGGGCTGCCATTGCAGCGGCCATTCGCACAACCGATGTGCTTCCGGAACCCTTTGTGATCCAGAAGACCGGACTCGGCGCCGGAAAGCGAAAATATGAAAGGCCCTCACTATTGCGGGCGATGGAAATCCAGACCAAACAAGCGGAAGAGGATACGGTCATAAAGCTGGAAACCGATATCGATGACTGCTCTTCCGAACAGATTGCGGCGGTATTGGATAAACTGATGGAAGCCGGTGCCAATGATGTGCATTTCCAACCAATCTATATGAAGAAGAACCGCCCGGCTGTGGAACTGGTCGTTCTTTGCCGACCGGAATACGTTTCAAAGATGGAAAACCTTCTGTTTACACATACGACGACCATCGGTATCCGCCGATGTTCGATGAAACGTACGGTCTTACCTAGAGAAACCGTCACCAAGATGACTCAATACGGACCTTTGGATATGAAAAAGGTCATCCTTCCGGATGGAACCGAACGTCTGTATCCGGAATATGAAAGCTTACGAAAGTTAGCCGAGAAACAGAATATGTCTGTTTTAGATCTGAAATGGGAAGGGTGAAGTGATTCGCCTTTTCTTTTTATTCTGTCCTCATTTAGAATAGAACTATGAAATGTTTAAACAGAGACCAACTTAAATACCTGGCGGCAGCAGCGATGGTTTTCAATCATATTGCGCATCTGTTTCTGGATCCACATACGATGCTGCATTTTGTGTTCCTTCATATTGGCCTGATCACAGCACCGATCATGTTGTGGCTGTTGGTGGAAGGATATGCGCATACATCGGATAAAGAAAAATACAGGAAAAGACTTCTGGTCGGCGGGCTGGTTTCCGAACTGCCATATACCTTGGTGGTATGTGCCAGTCGCAGGATGCCTTTGACGTTTGCCGGTATGGATATCTTGATTACCTTGTATCTTTGTTTCAGGATCGTGGAGAATCGAAGGAATGACGGGAATCTTTCGGAAGTAATCGGACTTATATTGGTCAGTATGATCTGTGACTGGTATATTTCCTTGCCAATCTTTACATTGTTCTTTTTGCGGATGGAAAAGAAACGAGCTTTTTTAGCCTCTGCCGTATTTTTTGCACTCATACAGCATTTTACACAATACGGGCCGTTATCCTGGTCACACTCTGTTTTGTTTGCGCTAGCGGATATGGCTTCCATTCTGGCAGCGGGTTTTTTGGTCTGTGTGCTGTATAACGGAAAGCAGTATACAACGCATCGGACCTTTCATAAATGGTTTTTCTATGGGTTCTATCCGCTCCACTTCATGATCTTATGGGGGATATGGCTAATTGTAAACCATATTGTATAATAATGTTTACAATTGATTTAAAGTATGGTAACGTAACAACGAGGTGTTGTTATGAAAGTAAAAGAGATGATTCTGTGTGCGTTGTTTGCGGCCTTGATTGCGGTGGGTGCTTTTATCAAAATACCGATTTCCATTGTGCCGATCACACTGCAGACTTTTTTTGTGATTCTATGTGGTCTTCTTTTGGATAAAAAGCTGGCAGCTTTGTCTGTCGCTGTGTATGTAATCATCGGTTTACTGGGAATTCCGGTCTTTGCTAACGGCAGTGGTCCTGCCTATGTGCTGCAACCATCCTTTGGGTATCTGATCGGCTTTATCGTCGCTGCCTATCTCTGTGGATGGCTTTCCAAAAAAAAGGAAGGCTTTGTCTATAAGCTGGCTGTATCCATTGGCTGTATGCTGATTATCTATATCATCGGTTTGCTTTATTTCTGCATTCTGGAAAACGGGGTCTATCAGATGGATTATACATGGGGATGGATGTTGTATTTCCTGTTTCTTGTTTATGTGCCCGGTGATCTGATCAGCTGTATTGTGGCGGTTTTGCTTTCAAGACCGATCAAGAATCTTCCGTTTTTTCAAACGATGTAAAAAAAATCCGGATCAATAATTCCGGATATGAATTTCACCACTGGACAAGGGCAGGATCTCTTGTCCTTTTTTTACGATCAGACGGGCCTGGTCGTCAATATCCACAACGATGGCCTGATAGGCACTTTTTCCTTCCATGACGGTTACTTCCTTACCAATCAGACAGGAATGTGATTTATAGGAAGGCAGGAAAGTGTTGTCCTCCATCGTTGAATAATACGTATAAAATGAATTTAACAGATCCTGGATGATCTGGTTCCGCTTGCATGTATGGGTGCTGAAATCTTCTACACAGCCGGCAATGGATTGTAATTCCGGCGGCATCGTATATGAATGCACGTTGATGCCGATCCCTACGATCATATAATCCATTCGGGAGCTGTTCATTTCAAATCCGGCTTCACAGAGGATGCCTGTTACTTTCTTATGTTCAATCAGCACATCATTGACCCATTTAATAGTGGGATGAATGTCATAGTTTTTTTCCAGGCTGTCAACGACGGCCAGACTGGCGGCTGCGGTCAGCTTTAATGCAGTATCCAGAGAAAAGGCCGGACGCAGAAAGATAGAAAGATATATGCCGGAATGCTCCGGGGAATAGAAGGAACGGCCGTTCCGTCCTCTGCCGGCACTTTGATGGTCGGCAATCAGTACTGTACCCTCAGACAGATGGTCGGCTTTCTTTTTCAGCTCATCGTTTGTGGAAGCAACCGAGGAGACCACTTCTACGTGATAGAACGGATGCAGACCGTTTTCGATGGTCGGTCCATCCAGCAGATCCAGAGAGGCGGCCAGTCGATAGCCTTTGTTGGGAACCGCTTCAATCTCAATGCCATTGTCACGAAGAGAACGAATATGTTTGGAAATGCTGACCCGGGAAACCTGCAGCTGGTCGGCAATTTGCTGGCCGGAAACAAATTCTCCCTGGGATTGCAGCAACAAGGATAAAATTTTGTTGTTCATGGCTAAATTATAAATTTTATGCGTCATTTAATCAATATGAGGATATAATAATCATATGGCAAAGAATCATCGCTTATTGACCGCATTATTATTAAACATACCGATGGTTTTCCTGTTCATAGCTGTGTTGATTGCCGGTCATCATCAAAACGAAAAGGTAAAAAATCAGTCGGCAAACACATTTACCTGGAAGCAGGAAGCCATAACCATCCGAGGGACCGTTTCATCCGATACTATTATGTATGATGCGATCCGGGATGTTATTTATACAGAAAAACTGGAAGGGAAACATACAAATACGAATTATTATAACGGAATCAGTACCTACCAGGGACAAAATGCCATTTATTATGTATATACAGATGTACAGGCCTATATTGTGATAAAGACAGATGGAGATATTTACGTAGTAAACGCATATTCAAAGGAAGAGACTGTCAACTTGTACCAGAAAATACAGGAACAAAGAAATCAATAAGAAAGAAGAAAATATGAAGACAAAAGAACGATTATTAGTGGCAGCCAGGCAGGAATTTATGGAGAAGGGATATCAGGATTCTTCTTTACGGGTCATCTGTTCACGGGCCGAGGTGACCACTGGTGCTTTGTACTTTCAGTTTGAGAATAAAGAGGATTTATTTGTCCAGGTGATCGAACCTGTGATCCGGCAGCTACAGGATTACATGCAGAGTTTAACGGACCAGGATACCGATCTATGGTTTGAGCATCATCAGAAGATGACTGAGTTTCTATGGAATCATAAACAGGAGCTTTATATTCTGATTTACGGTTCAAAGGGAACCGTTTATGAAGATGTCTGGCCTCAGCTGAAACAGCAGATCGAGGAACGCTATTTTCGTGCTTTAAAAACCGGTCGGGACCACAGTTCGTTGATCCATGTCTTAACGATGATGCAGATGTATGGATATGTTACGATCTTAAGCCAGGATTATACGTTGGAAGAGACAATGCGCTTACTGGAACAAATTGAAAAATATCGGTATGGTGGTCTGGACGCGTTGAAAAAACAAATGAAAATCAACGGATAGAACGAGTGCAAACTCGTTTTTATTATGCATCATTCATGGCGATTATTTAAAAAAGTTGCATAAAAGTTGCATAAATGACTGGAAAAAGAAAAAACAACTTGTATAATGAAACTATGGAAAGAGTGTATTTATGTATTGATCTGAAATCCTTTTATGCTTCTGTGGAATGTGTGGAGAGAGGGCTGGATCCTCTGCGTGTCAATCTGGTCGTAGCCGATCCTTCCCGGGGGAACGGGGCCTTGTGCCTGGCGATTTCTCCGCATATGAAAACACAGGGAGTGAAAAACCGATGCCGGTTGTTTGAGATCCCGAAGCAGGTGGAATACATCACAGCTTTACCACGTATGCGGTTATATATGGAGTATGCTGCCTGGATCTATCGGATTTTTTTAAAGTATGTTGCCAAAGAAGATATTCATGTCTATTCCATCGATGAATCCTTTCTGGATGTGACATCGTATTTAAAGCTGTACGGAATGAACGCTCGCCAGCTGGCCCAGACAATTATCGCTGTGATCTTGAAGGAAACCGGGATCACAGCCACAGTTGGGATCGGACCGAATCTGTTTCTGGCTAAGGTAGCATTGGATATAATATCCAAACATGCGCCGGATTCGACAGGATATCTGGATGAGTCTTTGTTTAAACAATGGATGTGGCATCATCAGCCACTGACGGATTTCTGGCAGATCGGGCCGGGGATTGCCCGCCGTCTGGCACGAAGAGGCATTGTGGATATGTGGGGCATTGCGCATTATCCGGAAAAGCTTTTATATCAGGAATTCGGTATCAACGCCCGTTATCTGATCGATCATGCCTGGGGCCGGGAATCCACGACCATAGAGGAGATCCACCGCTATAAAGCCAAAGCGCATTCCATTTCCAACAGTCAGATCCTTTTTGAGGATTATTCGTATCAGGATGCTTTTCTGATTGTCAAAGAAATGGTGGATGTCAATGTGCTGACCTTGACCGACCGGCACCTGGTCACCAATCGGATCAGCTTATCCATCGGGTATTCCAAGGATGTGATCCGCCCGACCGGTGCGATAACCAAAATTTCCAACTGTACCAATTCCTACCGTATTCTTCTGCAGGAATTCAAACGTCTGTATGTACGGGTGACCAATCCATCGTATCCGATCCGCCGGATCGGTATCGGCTTTCACAATGTGAGAGATGAGATGTATGAATCGTATGATTTATTTACAGATATCCAGGAAGTGGAAAAAGAGAAAAAAATACAGGAAACGCTGGTGCGGATCCGCCAGCAGTATGGAAAAAATGCGGTACTTAAAGGGATGAACCTGGAGGAAAAAGGAACCACTCGGAAACGGAATTTATTGATAGGAGGTCACAATGCTCAATAAAGAACATGCAGCCCGTGCGCAGATCTTTCAGCCCTTTGATTCCTTGAAAGGATTCAATGAGCTATTAAGGCAGCAGGAACAGCAGATCGTAGAAAGAAAAATTTTGTCCGAGGATGATCGTATGGAGCTGGATCGCCGGATCCATCTGGTCCGAAAAGGCCAGATCATCCGCATTGTCTACTATAACGGAAAGAACTATATCCGTCAGGAAGGCATGGTCGCCAAGATCAATTTGGAAATGAATTTTATTCAGATCGTACAGACAAAGATCGATATTCGGGATATTATAGAAATTGAAGGAGAAGGCCTGGAAAGGCCGTATTATTAACTATGATCGATCAAGTATTTGATGCCGGATTTCAAGTATTACAGGAGATCCGCGACACCCAAAAAGAAAACCTGGATGCCGCTGCCAAGATGATTGCCGATTGTTTTATCAATGGCCATACCTTCTTTGTGACAGGCAGCGGACATTCCCATACCGTAGCCGAAGAATTTTATGCCCGGGCCGGAGGTCTTGCGTTTGTCAAACCAATCTTGACCAGTGAATTAACGCTGGTAGAACATGCGACAAAGAGCACGTATCTTGAGCGGCTGCCGGGCTATGCCGAGATTTTAACGGAAATATATCATGTGTCCCCGGAGGATGTTGTATTGGTGGCATCCAATTCCGGAAGAAATGCTTATCCGATCGAAATGGCCATGGATTCCAAAAAAAGAGGGGCAAAGGTCATCGCCATCACGAATGGTAAACATTCTCGTGCAACCACGTCCCGTCATCCGTCCGGCAAGCACTTGATGGATCTGGCGGATATCGTGATTGATAACTGCGGGGTTCTCGGTGATTGTATCTTGCAGATCAAAGATCTGGATACAGCTCTCTGCCCGACCTCTTCCATGGCCAACGCGTTTATTGTGCAGGCCATCAGTGTACAATGTGCCCGCTATATTCAAGATGCTGGTTTGATCCCACCTGTCTTTGTCAGTTCAAACAGCCAGTCTGATACAGGGAGAAATGATGAATACTTTAAAAAATACACAAGGCAGTATTAAAAACATTGTCTTTCTGGACATTGATGGTGTTTTAAACTGCCGTAAGACCAGTGATAGTATCAATGGCTTTGTCGGTATAGAGGATCAGAAGGTAGCTTTGTTAAAGGAGATCGTTGAGAAAACAGATTCTTATATCGTTCTGTCTTCCTCCTGGAAAAGAGACTGGGATCCCCAGGCCAAGGAACAAAAAGGAATTCTGATCCGCTACATGCTGGATAAACTGGCCAGCCAGGGCTTATCTCTGATTGACAAAACCATCGACCATTGGATGGACCGTGGCCGGGGCATCTATAACTGGCTGCAGACCCATCCACATAAAAACTGGATAGTTCTGGATGATGAAATCTTTCCGGATTATGAGGATTACGGAATTATGGAACATCTGATCAAGACCTCGTTTGTGGATGGAGGTCTACAGGCTGACCATGTCCGCCAGGCAATCAAATTATTAAATAAATAATTATATGTAAAGTGAACCAAAATCTGTATTTTCAACAGAAATGGTTCACTTTTACTGCTTTTTAGAGCAGAAAAAGTCTTTTTCATAATTATTCTGTCGTTTTCGGGTATTCGCATTGAAATGATAAGCGTACGTTAATATACAGGAGGAGTTTATATGAATTATAAAGAGAATATTGAACGCATATTACATCCCGATAAGCGTTCAAAAATAGTCGGGATTGTTTTTGTGATTCTTACATTCTGGCTGATTGTATTCGCGATCGTATCAGCAACCGGAATCCTCGATCAAAAGAAAAAAGCAGACTTCTTTGATCCGATGCAAAGTGATCAAACCAACCAGGATGTCTATATTGATATCTTAGCTATCGATAATGACTGGTCAGCGCAGAAGGATGGAAAATATTACTACATGGCGGTGGATACCAATCCGTACTTTCTGTTGGTGGAAATGACACCGGAGGAATATGCGCAGATCGAAGGAACGATGAAAATGAATTTAATGGTAAAGATGCCGGAGAAAGGCGGCGAAACGATCCGTCTCTATGGGCGTTCCACCACGATTCCATATGATGTTTTTCAAGCTGTATCGGAAACCTATGGCGTTGATGAGATAACGGTGACCGACCGGGTAGGATACAATTATCTGGAAGTCGGGGAGGCATCTTCAAATACTTTGACACCGGCTTTCGGGCTGGCTGCCTTTGTGACAGGTTGTATCGGCCTGAGCCTGATCCTGTATTCCCACAATAAAAACAAAAACATTTCACAGACGCTGCAGATGTTAGAACAGCAGGGAATGCTGGAAATGGCAGATAAGGAACTACAGGCCTCGGATACCGATCTATATGCCGGAGATCACTTTTTGATTTCCAAAAAAGATGGTCTGATCATTCCATATCTGGATATTCAATGGATCTATCGCAAGGATATACGCAGAAGAATGATGACGGCAAACAGCTTCCTGGTATGCCATACCCGTACCATGCCAAACCGTACATTAAATAACAGCCATGGAAAAGCCCAAAGAGAAGCGATGGACGAAGTATTACAGGTCGTTGCCCAGAAGAATCCGGCGGCTTTGATCGGCTTCACACCGGAAAATGTAAAATTCTTTAATGAAAATTTTAAAAAAGGAAAGAAGAATGGATAGAAAAAAACGATGGTTTGGAATAATTGCAGCGATCCTGGTTGTATCCGGGATTCTATGCTTTCTCTATTTCCGGATGACGGAACCTGTATGGAATGATATGCAAATCAAATCGTCGGAATCATTAAAAGTCGGCCAAGACTGGAAGGAAGCCAACGAAACGCTGATTAAAGAAGGCTTGACCGTCAATGATAAATTGTCTTTTATCCGTCTGTATGAGGATACCGATGAAATCGGAATGATGATCCTCTGCGATGAAGAAGATCAAAAGATCACGATGCTTCACTATGATATAATTTCCGATCACAACGAAACGAAAGTTTATCTTGCAGGTCTGGATGTCAGAGAATCGACATACATGGATGTTTTAAAAAAGTTCGGCAACGAACGCCTTAAACAAAGTGTTGGAGATACGACGATCTATATGTGGAGAAAAGGAAAGCTGATGTTATTGCTGGAGACGGATCCAAAAGGAAATATCACCGCCTTTACAATATCAGACAGCACCAAACTAGAAAGCGAATAAATACAGAAACCTCTGTTAAAAATACAGAGGTTTTTTTAAAATACGGATTTCAAAAACAATGTCAGGATGAATATCCTGACATTGTTAAAAGAGAAAATAAATTTTATTGATTCTTTTTCGAGCGCTTATAAATATAAACGGCTAAACAAATTAATAACGCAACAATGATAACGCCGAACACGATTGGTGTTGACTGGTTGGTCTGAACACCTGTCTGCAGACCTTTCTGCTTTGTAGGATCTTTCTTTTTCGGCTCTTTTTTAGGTGTGTTCTGCGTATTAGTTACGATAAATCCTTCTTTGGCATTTCCTGCGTAGGTTACTTTATATCCTTTTACAGCTTCCTCCTGGATCGTATATGTGATTTCTTTACCATCTTTATATTGATCCAGATCGGTAAATGTATACTGCCATTGGTTATCTTTGTTTAATACGACGGAATCAATCTGTTTGCCATCGGCAAATAACTGAATGGTCACAGAATCGGTCGGTGTTCCTACCCATTTTTTGGTAACCGGAACAGATACCTTACCGGTAATAGTATTGGTAATGGTAAAGCCGCTGCCAGCGGTACCGGATATACCGGTTGTATAGCCTTCAACAGCTGTTTCTTCTACCGTATATTCAATTTCATGACCATCGGTCTCATCATATTTTGGTAATTCAGTAAATGTGTAGGCCCAGTCATTGTCTGCGGATAGAGAAATAGTATCCACCATGGTTCCATCTGCCATCAGCTGAATATCCACATAATCTGTTGGAGTTCCTACCCATTGTTTTTGTACCGGGATACTGATGGTTTCGATATTGGTATTGATGATCGAGAATCCATTCTGTGCATCACCGGCAATCTCAACTTTATAGTTTTCGATCGGTGTTTCCTCCACCGTATATTCAATTTCATGGCCATCGGTCTCATCGTATTTCGGTAAACCGGTAAATACATGGGACCAGTTGTTCTCAGCCGATAATGTGATTGTATCTGCTGTCTGATTGTCAGCCAGTAACTGAACGTCTACGGAAGCCTGCTGCGGTCCTACCCACTGTTTGGTAACCGGAATATCAACGGTTTCCGTATTGTAGTTGTAAACGGTAAAGCCAGTACGGAAATCACCTTCTTGTCGACTATGGAAGTCTTTTGTTGTGGCTTCTACAATATCGTATGGAATCTCAGCGCCACTGTTTGCGTCATATTTCGGTAACCCGGTAAACGTATGCTGCCATTGATTCGCATCCGACAATACAACACTATCGATCTTTTCACCGTTGGAATATAAACGGATCTCCACGTCTTCGGCCGGCGGACCGATCCATTGCTTAACAACCGGAATATCGATTGTTTCGGTATTCGTATTGATAATGGTAAAGCTTCCACCGTTATCGACGATTTCGGATCTATATCCATTTAGATCTTGTTCCTGTACTTGATACGTATACTTTGTTCCATTCGGTGCATATTCTTCCAGATCGGTAAATGTACCAGACCAGTTGTTGGCTTCGTTTAAGACAAGTGTCTGACTTAATGCCTCTTCCGTTGCGTTGCCCCCGTTTTCATAAGAACGGGAAATCGTGACAGTCACTGAATCTGCTGCTGGACCGATCCATTGTTTGTTGACCGGAATATCAATCGTATTTTTCTGATTTTTAACAGTACGGATCGCACCACCTCTAGGAGTCACTTCCAGATCGAATTCACTTTCCGAATCCAGGATCATATACCCTGTTGGTGCCTGTATCTCTCTTACATGATATGTGCCTTGTGTTAAGGTATCTGAAGTAACAGTTCCATCAGCACCGGTAGTTAAGGTAAATTTATTTCCTTGACTGTCTTCCACTTCGAATACAGCCCCGGCCAGAACGATCGTATTGTCATCCGCATCCACTTTGGTAATCTTGATACGGCTGGCCAGATCGCCACCACCGGTTCCACCGGATTGCGCGCCGACATGGGTCGCAGTGAATGTCTTAGATACTTCCGTTGAACTTAATAGTGCACTGTTTTTCAAAACAGTTCCCGGAGTATATGTACTTTGATACATTAACCGGTATTGATCGCCATTGACATTTCCCAAATTTAAGGTAAAGCTTGTTAGATCAGCAGAGAAGCTGACCATGGATGAAGCATCTACTTCTTCACTTGAAGTGTAATGTCCATAGGCGTCGTAAGATACTTTCAACAAGCGGAACGTTTCCGGTATAAAATGCTCGCCGGTTCCAGCCAAGGTATCTGTTACTACAGCGTTCGTCAGTGTATCTTGTCTATGATTGATACGGATAATCCATTGTGCACGGTCACTTACTTTATCAATTGACTGAGCCCATTTGGTGAAAATTTCATTATCCAGTTCTTTTTCGCCGATTACTGTCACTTCCGTAGAAGCTGATGTCGGATTGACTTCTCCATTGACGGTTACAGTGAATGTGTTTGGTTCATCATATGTAATAGCCTGTCGGTTGAACTGCGCTGCTATATACATCGTTCCTTTTACGTTATACCGGTCTTCGACCGCATCCGTAAATACCACATGGACCGTACCACCGGCATTGTTCGGACCCGGTGTAACATGGGCCGTGGCAACAACGTTGCCATCTTCATCCGTTAAATTGAAATCACTGGCAGTGACTCCCGCTGGAAACATCATGTTATCCGGTAGGGTGACATCAAAGTAATCGCCTGCATGCAGATCTTTTCCATAGCTGGAAGCATCCCAGTCCATGGCCAGATAGAAACGGTCCGTAAAGAAAATCCGGTCCACTGCCTGATGCGAAAGGTTCTCGATGGTGAAATTTGTAATCGCAACATCGACCATCTTTGCTTCTTGTGGTGCTTTCAATACAGGTGATTTGGAAACTAGATAGGCTGAAAAGCTGTTTGCATAAACGACAATATCCGAACTCTGTCCGGTTTGTGGTGCATCCACGCTCTTCAGAATTTCACCACCGCCCTGATCGGAAACATGAACTACATCTAATGTTGCGGTTTCATCGTCTTCAATCGTTAACGGGCTGGCTGCATCAACCGTAAATTCCACTGTAACCTGCTGGCCGTTGGAAGGCTGAACCTCCGATCCTTCTGCCGTGATAAAAGAAATGTCAAAACCAATGGCTTCTTCTCCTTCGGTTACCTGATCACGAAGTCCCTGGGCAACCTGGTTGTCCAAAGGCTGGATCGTTACATTGGTTCCTTCCGGGAAGCTGCCTGCCGGAGCGTTTACGTTGACCGTTACGCCGTTATGGCTGGCATTTCCTGTAATCGGTGCCTGATTCCATTCTTCTTCCTTATCTTCCTCTTCTTCCTTATCTTCCTTATCTTCCTCCATTTCATTTTTGTCCACAGTTCCTTCTTCCTGTGGAGGTGCATTTGGATTCTGCTCGGTTTCTACATCCGTTCCATTGTCTGTGTCTGTGGTTTTAGCAGGAGCCGGATCATCCGGTAAAGTTTCAGATTCCGGAGCCTGTGGTTCCGTTGTCTGTTCTTCAGCCACTGTAGTTGTTTCAACAATGGTTTCATCTGCTTCTGCTGCCTGAACAGATAGGATGGATTGTGTAGAGCCTTGCACTAATACAAAAGCACATAAAAAGCCGAGCCAGAATCTTTTAAGATTTTGTCTCATACAATCTCCCAATCATCTTATTCAGATGTCCTTTCTATGGATAACTATAGAGATTTATATAATGTAAAAATACCCAAATAAGGTTTATTTATGCCCTTATATCACAAATTCATAAAGGAAGTATCTGTTTGTTTTTTTATCTGATTCTCTCATTTTTCGCTTTTTAAAGGACAACATTGGACTAAAGTGTAGAAAGAAGGGAATGAAAAAGAGCTTCTGGATACCCAAAAAAGTTAGGGCAAATACCCAGAAAAGATATAACCAAAAGCGATGAAAGGGACTTTGCACTAAAGATTCTGTTTAAAATATAAGTAATCAACAGGTAACAACTATGAAGGAGGATCTATGCGTTTTTTTAAAGCAGCTGGCCGATACTACACAAAAGATGTGCCTGCGCTAGGGCAGTCGGATAGTCCCGAAGGAATCAGTGCGGAATGGATCATATCCGCTGTCAATCCACAGAATCGAATTGTGGTCAATCGGTCCGCATACTGGCCGAACCGGCAGATGCAGGTTCAGCTGTCTGACCATGTGGAACAAGTGATTCCCTTTGCGTCTATCCAGACCATTGAATTATGTACGTGCAAGGGAAAGAAGGAGGCAACCGGTATCTGTATCACAGAGCAAACAGGCGGGAAATATATATTAGATGTAAAATCTGAAAAGGATGCATATTTGTATATCATGCAGCTGCACATGCTGACAGGAAAGTAAGTTGTAAAAGAATAAGGAGCTATTTATATGCGAGTAGAGGATATCTTTTCTCATGATGAATTAAGAAAAATCAAAAACAGGATCCATCCAAGATCAGTTCACAAAAAGTATAAGAGATTCAATAATCTGACAGAAGAATTCTTGTTGATCCTAGACTCATCTCATCGCGAATTAACGCAGGAGGAGATGGATCTATTGATCAAGCATGCGGACGTGATCGGTCAGCTGGAGCCGTCGTTGCAGGAACTGATGATTCGAGGCATGAAGAAAATCTATGAATACAGGAATACAGAAAGATAGATTCATGTATATTATCAGATCTGGTTAAAGGCAAGTAGAAAAGACCGAATCATGTCCGGCCTTTTCTACGCTTTTGATATGAAGAAAATGAGGATCTAATCGTTCAGTAAAGAATGAAGCAGAATCAGGATAAAAACAACGAAAGCTATGATATAGAGGAAGGAAAGCTTTCTTTCATCAATGCTAGGCCAAAGGGCAGGCAATATGATGACAAAAGTAACAAGCAATATAAATAGTTCCCATCCCGGTATGAAGTTCGGAATAATTTGTATTGGATAAATTGTGTTTAAATCGAGTTCATTGAAAGCCATTGTTCTCTCCTGATCCTATGTTTTATTTTTTCACGATTAAAAAAACGAAGATACCCAAAACCAACAGAAATAAAACCTATTTGGATAAATGTGTTTGCGATTTCACTTTGATAGAAAAAGAAATGGTATAAAGGCAGTAAGGAGAACTTGATTTGGATCTTGTATTCGGTATGCACTTCATAGATCGAAAAAACGACAATCAGAGACAATCAGAATAGTAAAGTAGGAAAACGAGATGACCACTAGTAACAATATAAAATATAAAGTAATGAGAGAAGGAAAAAATTATAAAATTGTATGCTTGGAACCGGATCATACGTTTTTTCTGGATCCTTATCCACAATATCGTATGATCACTATACTTAAAGGCATGATCCGGGTCCATTATGATCCCGTGCTGTACTTTCTTCAACAGGAACAGTCCTTGATCTTTCGCACAGAACAGAATGTAAATCTGGAAACCGATCAAGATACTGTCTATGTTGAGATCCAGCTGGAAGCTGACCATTTAAACCGGGAAGCATTTACGAAGGGAAATCATTTTCGTTTGAAGGATCTGCTGGGCTATGAAATAGGACAGATCAAGGAGATCGTTGTTGCAGAAAATGAGAATTTGCAGCTGCAAGTCCTTTCATATGGTCATGGAACGGGTCTGAATGAACAAGCCGCAAAGACGGAAAAAGTGGTTTTCGGGCTGGAAGGCAGAGCGGTCATAGGCTATAAGAGAAAGGAATATGAACTGAAAGCCGGTGATATTTTCTTGATAGAAAAAAATGCTTCCTATTTCATTCATGCCATTGAAAAGTTTAAAATGGCTCAGATCAAAGTATTGAATTAAAAGGATATAATGGATTCGGGCTGAAGTATCTTCATTTTGGGTATCATCCAGTTAAAAGAATCCGATATGCTTACACTATCTGAGGATGTAAGGTATAGCTTTAGATCGTCAGCAGGGACAGTGTTTTGTCCTTTATAAAAAGAGTGCTGTTATAACCAAAAGCCTGTTCCAAGGGGAGGGCATGCTTTGGAAAATACGGCACTCTTTTTGTGATTTTGCCGAAAGAAACAGATATAGATATAGGGAGAGTTCCACATGTTTCAATAAAAAAAAATATTGGTTTTGGGTATTTAATAATTCCTTAAGGGTATGAATTAACTGTAAGTATTGATACAATTCAATAAAAATCAATATAGTTGAAGTTACACATTATTTATAGTATCTTTTAACAAATTATCGAAAGGAGGAATGGGATGCGCAACAGTGAAAAAGAAGTCAATGAATTATATGCAAAAATTTTTACGAATACGCCCAAACGGTTGGAAATAACCATTCCTGACTATATTGGAGAGGGAAAGGTATATCGAACTGTTACCAAAAGGGGCATTATATTATCCACTTTGTATTTTGAATTTCCTTCAGAAATCGAAATTAGAAATAACACATCCGAAGATTTCATATATATTTGGTTTAATTTGGGAGAAGACATACGCTGGGATACGGAATCCAGTGATAAGCAGATCATCTTAAAACACAAGCAGGCATATTGTACACCGGGCGCCAGTGAAAAATATTCTCTGCATTTCGAAAAGAACAAAAAGTATCATTTACGATGCTTGAAAATAACTACAAACTACTTCTATAAACTTATTGCCTCTTATTTTAACTGGCAGGAAATTGATACCTACGGAAGAGAATTTTTACGAAATTCGTCTTTTGTTTCTTTGACACCACGTATGGAACAGATATTCTATGAATTAAAAGAATATACACAGTTTCAAAATGGAATGGGGTATTTGTTTCTCGAGTGTAAGATCCATGAGATGATCTCCATTTATATGGCAGAAGCATTGAAAATGGAAACCAGTACCATGGGAAAAACGAAAACCAGCCAGATCAATGCGGAAATGGTGCTGCGAGCCAAAGAAATTATTGATAATCAGCTGGCTTATGTACCAAGCCGTTCTCAGCTGGCCAAAGAGGTCGGCATGAGCACATCACTTTTCAGCAAGACATTTACGGATGTTTTAGGAATGTCAGTCCATGCATACATTATTAATAAACGATTGGAAAAAGCGGCCAGTCTTCTGTTGGAATCCGAGATGACCATCAAAGAGATCTGCATGGAGGTCGGCTATTCCAAGTCCAGTAATTTTGCGGCTGCTTTTAAGCGTAAATTTGGTATGAATCCGACAACGTATCGAACACAGATGATAGATGGCACGATCATCTTATAACCAGGTTAAAAAGAGGTATAATGCTTTTCTCACTTTATTTAGTCTCAGTTATCTATCAAATACCATGTACCTCTTTTTATATATTGTGTGATTTCCGTACTGTAAAAAGCTTTGTACGACCTATGTACCATTTAACTTTTTTCTTTTATGTTTTCGGAAACCAGGTATGGAATGATCATGCAATGAGAGCTGCTTCTAAATTGAAGCAGCTTTTATATATATGTATTAGTAAGAACATTCAATCGTATTGAATTTGGGTGAAGATAAAGAGAATTAGGGTTTTAATCTTTAAGTAAAATTGATACTTTAAAATTGGATTAACAAAATAGTTTGATTATATCACGTATGAATTGTATCAGATGGTTTCAAAAATCAATCGGATATAAAGAAAGGAGTCAAAATGCAAAAAAGAAAAAACGGGAAAATTATTACAGTGAATTTCGATGCTTCCCTTCTTAAGAACTTGGATCATTACGCTAACTTAAAGGGGCAAACAAGAACGATGGCTTTGGAAAGAATTGTTTCGCAGCATCTGGAAGCTGAGGCAAAAGCACAAAATCAAGGATAAATCATTTTATACTATTCGGGCTTTTTTGTGTTGATTTTGGGTATTTCACCCTCCTTATAATTGATACATTTAAATCAATTAAGAAAAGGAGGTGAGATTATGAAAACTTGTACAAAAAGGGTCTTTTCGTTCTTGTTTCTGGTTTTGGGAGTTTTGTTTGTATATAAAGCAGGACTGCAGGTTATCTTTGCAGAAGAACCTCAGCAGGAAGATGTGGCAACTGAACCGCAGACGCAGATTGAGCAGGAAGAAACTGTTGTAGAACCGGAAGAGTATTCAGCTCTTGAAAACATGAGGGCTGCCGGGGATGTACAGGATGTTGATGTTTCTAGTGAAAGCGAGCTGAATGCAGCCATCGGACAGGCGGATCCCGATGTATCTGTTCGTGTAGATCAATCGTTTCAAATCAACAAGACGGTTGAAATTCTTTCGGGAACCGATGTGACGATTGGTTCAGACAAAGAAGTGACCTTATCAATGAATAAAGGGAATCAGTACATGTTTCATGTACAAAAGGGAGCTTCTTTAACGATTGATGGATCGATCTTGTTTGATGCGATGTCTGTTTCCAAACACATTAAAAATGAAGGTACCTTGATTTTGTTGAATGGTACGTTTGCCAATGCCAGTCGGAACAGTATTGAAACAACGGGAAAGGATGCATCATTTACGATGTATGGTGGCTATGTTCAAGATATGCAGTCGACCGATCATTATCAAGGTGCTATCACCATTTCGAATGGAGCCAATGGATCCTTCTATGGAGGAACATTGCAGAATAACACAATTTCCGGTCAGTATTCTGGCGCATTGCTGGTATACAATGCCGATTGTGTTATCCATGATATTCGGATTACCAACAACAGGAATTCAAACAATGGTGCAAACTACTCGTCACCGGGATTGATGGTGGCCGCTTTGGCAACTTCGACCAATCCTAGCCCTTCCAGCCATGTGACCATGAACGGTGGTATGATCGACAATAACGATTCTGCCTATTATGCCGGTGGTGTGATGGTATATGGAGGAAATCCAAACAGAGCAGATAAGGATTCACAGGCCTATTTCACTATGAATGGAGGCACGATCCGAAACAATCAATCCGTATATGGTGGCGGAGGTGTCTTTGTGTATAACGGGGCTCATTTCACCATGGAGGATGGTCTGATCGACGGAAACGAAACAAGAGGATTGGGCGGAGGCGTCGGAACCTTTGACAGCTGGACGAATTTCTTTGGTATGACAAGCTATGAAAGCCAGGCAGGGAAAACAATCAACGGCATTGATACAGACAATTGGCCTACGTATTTTCCGGGTGAATTCGTCATGAATGGAGGAACCGTTTCCAATAACTGGGCGACAGCTGGTGGTGGCGGTATCTATGCAGGCAGCAGCCAGGTGAATCTGCAGGCTGGTTCCATTCTGGACAACGGAGCGGGTCGATATGGCGGTGGTGTTTATATTGCCAGCGTTCCATATGTTGCACGCATCAAAAATGCGGTGATTACCGAAAACACGGCCGGGTATATCGGCGGTGGCGTCTGGTTCTGTCCGACCGGAGAAGCTGTCTTTGTGGTCAACGAAGGCGCTGCGCTCTATGGTAATACAGCTGAAGATGCCGGTGATGACTTTGCTTCGGCACAGTTTTTCTTTTCATCCGCTGAAATTGATTTATCTGAGCGTACGCTCGGCGGAGGACGTAATAACTGGACCAGGGATGGTGCGATTCTGTCCGGATTCGAAATGGGTTATGTCAACGAAGACGTAGCACGGTATGATCCGGCCAGTGAGGATAATGTGTATTATCCTTCCATCAAAGCGCATGGAAATTATGCATTGAAGTCTTTGTTGAACGAAGAGGCCGGTGCATTGGCTAATTCTTTAGCTAAATTGTTTATTACAGGAAACTATGCTTACCGAGGGGGAGGCATTGGTTCAAATGGTGGATTGATTGCAGGGGATCCTGACAAGACGACAATCCAGATTGAAATTGAAAAGACATGGATTTCTGGCAATAAGGATATACCGGAGGATATAACGGTATATTTGGAAGCGGATGGTTATCGGATCGAAGAGATCCACTTAAATAAAGATAACCAGTGGAAAGCGTTGTTGACCGGTTTACCGGTAAATATTGACTTTCAGATCGTGGAGAAAGAAATTGAGGGTTGGAAATCATCCATAACCAAAACGGTGGATGGATCAGGAAATCAGTTGGTTTCTGTCGTCAACGTAATACCGCATGGTTCGTTACGTGTAGAAAAAACGGTCGTAGGAAACAAGGCCGATCAATCAAAGGACTTTATGTTCCGTTTTACCTTTGACACGGATCAGTCGTTTGCTTATCATGGATCGAAAACAGGTTTTGTGACTACCGGTGCTATAATTGCTCTCAAGCATGGGCAATGGATCATCATTGATGAGATTCCGGCAGGTACAAAGTATGTGGTCGAGGAAGTATCCGCTGATGGATATCAGGTCATCATGACAAATGAAAGTGGTGAAATCCAGGCAGATACGGAAACGATCGTAACAGTTACGAATATAAAAAACGAGGTTGAAGAAAACCATCCTTTGCAAGATACAGCTTCACAAGGTGGATCTGTATCCGGTGTGCCTACGGCTTCTTTTACGCATAGCGATTTGTATTGTGTGGTCTTAATATTCATTATGTATTTCGCATACAAAGTAATAACCGAATTAACCCTCCTAAAGAAGTCATAGACAGAAACGTTGAATCATGATTCATCTTCGTAAAAAGGCACAGAAAATCCAAAGGTGATTTCTGTGCCTTTTACATTTTCTGCACGGGCAGATAGAAAGGAAATAAAATGAGCACGATAGATAAACTATTAAAAACTTGTATTACCGAGCCGGATGCCCTTGCTCGAAACTGGAATCTTACCGAGGAGGAAATTCGCCAGCTCAAAGCGATTACGGATGTGTATCCGATCCGTATCCCACAGTACTATCTGGATCTGATTGGTCCGGACTGGAAATCCGATCCGATCCGAAAGCTTTGTTTTCCGGATTTAATGGAGATCAGTACATCCGGGCAGAAGGATACAAGCGGTGAAGCCGGGAATACGAAGATGACCGGCCTGCAGCATAAATACGCACAGACGGCATTAATTCTGACAACGAATCAATGTGCCATGTACTGTCGTCATTGTTTCCGAAAACGTATGGTGGGCAGTGATGCCAAAGAAGTGGCTCTTCATATGGATGGTATGAAGGAATATGTGCAACAACATAAAGAGATCGATAACGTACTGTTATCGGGTGGAGATGCGCTGATGCTTGATAATGCCGTTTTGCGTCGGTACCTGGAAACGTTCAGCTCCATCGACCATCTTCAGTTTATTCGGATCGGTACACGCATTCCGGTCGTGCTGCCGGATCGGATCCTGCAGGATCCGGAACTGATCGATCTGTTAAAAACCTACAACCAGAAAAAACAGCTGATCATTGTGACCCACTACAACCATTCAAAGGAAATTACGGATAAGTCCAAACAAGCGGTGAAGGCCTTATTGGAATCCGGGATCCCGGTCCGTAACCAAACGGTTCTGTTAAAGGGGATCAACGATGATCCAACGACGCTTTCTTCTTTGCTGAACCAGTTAACTTCCATTGGCGTTATGCCTTATTATATTTTTCAATGCCGGCCGGCAATGGGTGTCATGAAGCAGTTTCAAGTTCCGCTGCGGAAGGGTTCTGCGATCGTGGAACAAGCCCGCACGCAGATGAACGGGCAGGCAAAGGCCTGTCGCTATGTGCTGTCCCACGAAAGCGGAAAGATTGAAATCTTGGGAGAATGGAATCAGGAAGAGATGTTGTTTAAATATCACCAAGCCAAATACGCCAAGGATGCCAACCGGCTGTTTGCACAACGGATCAAAGCCGATCAATGTTGGCTGACCCACACCGATGATATTGATGCCTGAGAAAGGAGAGTGCGTATGAGACCTTATGTGATTATGACCGATAGCTCTTGTGATCTGCCTTATTCCCTTTTGAAAAAGTGGAATGTACCGACGGTTCCGCTTTCCTGCACGATGGATGGCGTCCCGACAGATTCTTTACAGGCCATTTATCAAGGGATGAGAGAAGGGAAGGCTGTGAAGACCTCAGCTGCCAATCTGGGGGATTTCGAACAAGCTTTTCTTCCGGTACTGCAGCAGGAGAAAGATATCTTGTTTCTCAGTGTTGCCAGTGCTTTAAGCAATACATTTTCAATCGGACAGAGTGCGGCCGGTTTCATGAAGGAAAAATTTCCG
The DNA here is from genome assembly GCA_040266995.1 of Erysipelotrichaceae bacterium. Lineage (GTDB taxonomy): Bacteria > Bacillota_I > Bacilli_A > Erysipelotrichales > Erysipelotrichaceae > UBA4312. The sequence continues at coordinate 60,304 of JAWRHV010000036.1, forward strand.
GATCGAAGAATTGAAATCGTAGATACCCGGAATGTATGCCTGGGACTGGGTTATTTGGTCTTTTTGGCTGTTCAACAAAAGAACCGGGGCTGTTCTTTGGACCAGACACTTTCTTTTTTGCAGCCTGCCATCGATCACATGATTGCCTTGTTTACTGTAGATGATCTGATGTATTTAAAAAAGGGGGGCCGGATCGGTTCGGCGACTGCCATTGCCGGGGGTCTGTTAAAGATCCATCCGATCCTGAAAGTCAACGAAAAAGGATTGGTTGAGAGCGTCGCCAATGTACGGGGCATGAAAAAAGCCATCCGCTGTATCGGAAAACTATTTTTGTCTCAATCCGACGATCCGAAACAGAATATATTTTTCATTGCGCATGCCAATGATAGGGAAAAAGCCAAACAGCTGAATCAGTTTCTCCGTGAACAAACGGGATCCGATGCGTATCTGATAGCCGACATCGGACCGGTGGTCGGCGCGCATGCAGGACCGGGAACGGTGGCGCTGTTCTACTTAAGAAACGAAAAAGAAGCCCTGCAACCCATCGAATTCGCTTAAATACATTGCGGGATTTCCAAAAAATACAGTATAATTCTGCATATGAGAGAATTATTTAAAGAAGATGCTTATATAAAGAGCTTTTATGCCATTGTGGAGGAATGCATTCCACTAAAGAAAAAATACGGAATTGTGCTGGATCAAACAGCTTTTTATCCCGAAGGTGGCGGGCAGCCTAGTGATACTGGGATCATTGCGGATGTGGAAGTCATCGATGTACAGCGGATCGATGAAAAGATCGTTCATTTTACCAAGCAGCCGCTCGAACCAGGAAAATCCGTAGCAGCATCGATTGACTGGTCACGCCGTTTTTCCCATATGCAGGAACATACCGGGGAGCATATTGTGTCCGGACTTGTTCATCAGATGTACGGATATGACAACGTCGGCTTTCATATGGGAGCTGTCATCACGGTGGATTTTAACGGCCCGCTGTCATGGCAGCAGCTAGCAGCTATTGAAAAAAGAGCCAATCAGGTTGTTTATGAGAATACGCCGGTAAAGATCTGGTATCCGAATGAAATCCAGGAGAGATCAATATCTTATCGCAGCAAAAAGGAAATCGATGAAGATCTGCGGATCGTGGAAATTCCGGAGGTTGACCGCTGTGCCTGCTGCGGGACCCATGTAAAAAGGACCGGCGAAATCGGGCCTATCAAAATTCTATCTGTAATGAACTACAAACAGGGGGTCCGTATGGAAATGATCTGCGGACAAAAAGCGATGGAGGATTATGTGTATAAGCATGACCAGAATAAAGAAATTTCCATTGCGTTAAAAGCAAAACCGGATCGTACCGGACAAGCTGTACAAAGCTTGTTGGAACGATATGACCAAAAAGAAAAGGAACTATCGGTTTTATATCATCAGTATTACGCATTAAAAGCCGGACAGATCCCAAAGGATGCGCCTTTGGCTGTATTCTTTGAGAAAGACTGGGATTCCTTTCGTGTCAAACAGTTCTGCGATTATCTGATTAAAGAAAAGAAAGCCAAGGTCTGTGTGGTGATATCGGCGCATTATTATGTCATGCAGAGCGAAACAATGGATTTAAGGAAGGTCAAGGATCTTCTTCATGAAAGACTGCAAGGCCGGGGTGGTGGTAATGCTTCGATCCTGCAGGGACAGTTTCTGGCACAGGAAGAAACCATCCGTCAGTGCCTGCAGGATGTATTTGGATCAAATGTATAAGAGAACAGCCAAGATCAAAGGATTGTATGTAGGATAACCTTTTGATCTTGGCTGTTTTATCTATGTGTTTTTAATGCGACAATTGAACTTTTGATTGGATCGAAGCCGATAGAATTCTTATTTTCCTAAACAGAATTTAGAGAATAAGGTATCCAGTAAATCATCCCGATAGACTTCGCCAAGTATTTCTTTGAGATGATCGTGTGCCTGTTGAATATCGATTTCGACTAAATCTGGTTCCACACCCATTGCCATGGCTTCTCTGGCGTTCATCATGTCCTGGCGGGCCTGCATCAACAAACCAATCTGTCGTTCATTGGATAGGAGCGGTTTTTCCTGTAGGACATCTTGTTCATAGAGCTGCCTCATCGCCTCCAACAATGGCTGTATTTCCTTGTTCTTGGCACTGATCCAGATGCCCTCCTGCTCGCTTTTTCCCAGATCTTCTTTATTGAAAACGATCAATCTTTGTTTATCTTTTGTCAATTCCAGCAGTTGCTGATCTTCTTGTGTTAACGGATGGGATCCATCAAAAATCAATATTACCAGCTGGGCTTCTTTCAGTTTATCCTGTGTTTTTTCAATGCCGATCTGCTCGATTTTATTATCGGATTGTCGTAGACCCGCTGTATCGATCAAGTTAAACTGGGCCGGACCGATATGGATCTGTCCTTCGACCAGATCTCTTGTGGTACCGGCGATATCGGTGACGATGGCTTTGTCCTCTTCCAATAACGCGTTCAATAAAGAGCTTTTACCGACATTGGGACGTCCTACCAGAATGGTATCGATACCTCGTTTGGCAAGCTGGCCGCTTTGCGCTCTTGCCAGGATATTATCTATCCGGTTCAGCCAACGGTCGGCCAAAGGAATCAGCTGGTTAATGGTCAACTGTTCAATATCCTCGTATTCGGGATAATCGATATTGACTTCGATCTGGGCAATGATATTCAATATATCTTCAATCAATGGTTCTAACAGTTTTCGTACACTGCCTCGAATTCCGTGTAAGGCCATCTGACTGGCTGTATCGTTGGAAGCGTCGATCATATCTTGAACGGCTTCAGCTTGGGAAAGATCCAGTCTACCATGGTAGAAAGCACGTTGTGTAAATTCACCCGGTCTGGCCAGTTGGGCTCCATGGGCTAAGATCAGCGTCAAGATCTTGCGGGTGATAAAAGGACCGCCGTGACAGTTGATTTCCACAATATCTTCCCTTGTATAAGTCTTTGGGGCACGGAATACGGAAACCAGTACCTCATCGATCTCGCTGTGTTCATCGCGAATAAAACCATAGTGGATCGTATGCGACGGCACCTGGGTGATGTCTCTGGAAAATACCGATTGTACGATTGGAATGGCTTGCGGGCCGCTGACACGGATGATGGAAATTGCACCTTTCTGCAAAGCCGTGGAGATGGCCGCAATCGTTGAATCAAACATGATATCCCTCATTTCTAAAGAGATTTTAACATAAATAAGGATTTAGGGTAAAATAGGAGAAGAAAATGGAGGAAATCTCATGAAAGTCTATCAAACCAACCAGATTGAAGAAGTGGTTGCCGCTTTTCGAGATCATAACGTGATTGCCTTTCCGACAGATACCGTATATGGTGTCGGGGTTTTGTATGGAGATACAGAGGATCTGGATCATCTGAAACAAGCCAAACATCGTCCGGAGACCAAACCGATTCCAATGATGGTTTCCAACCTGGAGCAGATGAAACAAATTGCCAAGCTGGATGACAGGACCCTGCGGATTGCCCGGGCGTTTTTACCGGGGGCTTTGACACTGGTACTGCCGGTAGCCGATACCTTGGATCCCGTATTTACCAACGGCATGAAAACGGTCGCTGTCCGGATGCCCAAAGATGATTTTGTCCTGCAGGTCATCAGCCGTTTGGATACACCTTTGTTGGTAACCAGTGCCAACCAGTCCGGAGCACCAACTGCTCTCACTTATCAGGATGCCTTGGAACAGCTGCCCCATATCGATGGGATCGTCCAAGGAACTTGTCAGGCACTACAAGCCAGTACGATCGTAGATTGTACACAGAAAGAACTGGTTCTCTTACGAGAAGGACCTGTTTCCTTGGAACAGTTAAAGCAGGTGGCCTATGAAAGATAAAATCAAAAGAAGCTATTCTTTGTCAAAAAACATTTATGATGATGTGCTGACACAAGGCTCCTTTTTATCCCGGTGGTACATACGATTCTTCTGGCAGTCCGTAGACGATAACCAGCTGGCGAAAGATCTGTTAAGCTGGATCGATGACGATTTGAAAGGGCGTCTTCTGGATGTTCCGACAGGAACCGGGGTCTTTACCTATAAAAAATATGAACGTATGGACCAGGCAAAGATCGTTTGTCTGGATTACAGCGAAGACATGCTGACACAGGCCATCGAACGTTTTGCCGCCATGCCCTATGTCCAATGTGTCCAGGGAGATGTTGGTCAGTTGCCGTTTCCCTCCGGTTCTTTTGACCATGTGCTCAGTATGAACGGATTTCATGCGTTTCCAGATAAAGAGAAAGCATATCAGCAGATCTATCGGGTTTTAAAACCAGGGGGCCTGTTTACCGCTTGTTTCTATGTTCGTGGCGAGGATCAACGAACGGACTGGCTCGTTCAGCATATTCTGGTACATAAAGGATGGTTTACCCCTCCATTTGAAACAGTACGGTCTGTTCAAAATCGTCTGAACCGCAGCTATGATATGCTTCATTTTGAAGTTCGTGGATCTTTGGTTATGGTACAAGGAAGGAAAAAGTAAGATGGAATGGTGGAAACAAGCGATTTTCTATGAAATATATCCTAAAAGCTTTCAAGATACCACCGGCAGCGGAACCGGAGATATTCAAGGGGTTATCCAACACCTGGATGATTTAAAAAAACTAGGGATCAAAGCTCTTTGGCTTACGCCGGTCTTTCCATCTCCAATGGTGGATAACGGGTATGATGTATCGGATTATACGGATATCCATCCAGATTATGGAACCATGGAAGATATGAAAGAACTGATCGAAGAAGGAAAAAAGAGGGATATCCGCATCATTGTCGATCTGGTCTTCAATCATACCTCTGATCAGCATCCATGGTTTATAGAATCAAAAAAAGATAGAACCAACCCAAAAAGTGACTGGTATATCTGGAAAGATAAAGAACAGATCACCAACTGGCGTTCGTTGTTTGGGGGCTCTGCCTGGACGTATTGTCCGGAACGAGATCAGTATTATCTGCATACGTTTGCCAAACAGCAGCCGGATCTGAACTGGGAGAATCCGCAAGTCAGACAAGCCTTGTGTGAGGTGGCCGGATTTTGGAAAGAACAGGGAGTTGGCGGTTTTCGGATGGATGCCGTCACATATATAAAAAAGCCTGTCTATACCAACGGCACACCGGATGGTCTGGATGGCCTGGTCAGCATTCATACTATGACAGCTAATACACCCGGCATCCTGGATTTTCTGCATGAATTTAAAACGAAGGTCACAGAAAATACGGATTTGGTGACCATTGGCGAAGCAGCCGGCATTGAACCAGATCAGATGATCGACTGGATCGGGAATGAAGGGGTCTTTGATATGATCTTTGAATTTGGTCACATAGATCTGGATTTCTGCCATGAAGAAAGATGGGATGCACCATATCCATTTACCTTGCAGGATTTAAAAAAGGCTTTATCAGCTTCGCAGCAGATGACCCAAACACAAGGATGGCTTTCTTTGTATTTTGAAAACCATGACAAACCTAGAGCAGTCAGTCATTATTTTCCGGAAGTTAAGAAGACGAAAGAAGCAGCGCGTCTACTGGCCGTTTTATTATATACATTACGAGGGACACCCTTTGTGTACCAGGGACAAGAACTGGGATTGACCAATGTTGCCTGGCCGTCCATTGATCACTACAATGATGTGCTTTCAAAAGCGCAGTATGCGCATTCAGTCCACCAGGGAGCTACAGAAAAACAAGCCTTGAAAGGGGTCCACCGGTATTCCAGAGACAATGTGCGTCTGCCTATGCCATGGGATGATACATGGGCAGGTGGTTTTACGGACGGACAACCATGGCTGCCGGTATTTCCGAACTATCGAAATCAGAATGTACGGAACCAAAGACAAGATCGGCAGTCGGTTTTTCATACGTATGTTCAACTGGCACAATTGCGGCAAAAATATCCAGTATTGATCAATGGTTCCTTTACATTGTTAGCTTGTAAGGATCCGAATCTGTTTGCGTATACTCGAAAAAATAAACAGACGGAAGCGGTGATCCTTCTGAACTGGAGCGAGCAGGAAATATCTTATCCACTTTCATGGAGCTTAGGAAAAAAGATCCTTTTTGATACGTATGAACATCATCAAACAGGGTATCTGCAGCCATTAGAAGCAGTTATTATGATAAAAACCGACGATTTAAACTAATTTTAAGTTTTCTTCTTTATGGTATAGACAATAAAGGAGGACATCATTATGAATTATGTAGGAATGAAATTAGGGTTGGCTGCTTTGTTGATCTGTAGTGGATGCACCCAGCCGACAACATTGAAAACAGCAGAAAAACAGACATCACAAGCGCAGACGGTTGTTACCAGTTTGGAACAGATCGACATGACAAAATGGCAGTATAACGAAGAAGACAATGTTTATTATCAGATCGGTATTGCCTATTGTTCAGATCCGGCCGATGAAGAGGTAGAAACCTTAGCTGTCTTTGTGCCGGGGGATTATATGAAAGCACAGGATAACGGCGATGGCACCTATACATGCACATTGAATGAAGAAGCTTCCATCCATGGATATACAGCGACATCAGCACCAATCGTGATGCCGATCAATACGCCGGGTTATAGTGCCCAGGAAGCCCTGACGGACTATACGGATGTCAGTGAATACACGGATCAAGGCATGGTCTATGTTCATGCCGGCTGCAGAGGCAGGGAGTCCGGAGCACCGGCGGGTGTAACCGATCTGAAAGCAGCTATCCGTTATTTGCGTTATAGTGATCAGACCCTAGCTGGAGATAGTGAGAAGATCTTTGTGTTTGGTATGAGCGGTGGTGGTGCCCAATCGGCTGTGGTGGCCGCTAGCGGAGACAGTGAATTATACGATACCTATTTAGAAGATATCGGTGCTGTACAGGGGGTTAGTGATGCTGTTTATGGGTCAATGGACTGGTGCCCGATTACCAGCCTGGACACAGCCGATGCCGCGTATGAATGGATGATGGGATCGACCCGCAGTGATCTCAGTGAGGATCTACAGGCAATCAGTGATGCGTTGGCTCAATCTTATATCGATAGTATCAATACCTACCAGTTTAAAGATGAAGATGGAAATGTCTTGACTTTGAATGAGGACGGGATCAGCGGTTCGTATTATGACTATGTCAAAGAAGCCATTGAAACCTCTCTCAATGAATTCCTGGCCAATACGCAGTTCCCGTATACGGAAGCTGCGCAGACCATGGGATCGATGCCTGGCCAAATGCCGGAAGGACAACAACCATCCGGTCCGATGCCTTCGATGAACGATGCCCAGGCGATGGATGGCATACAGAGAACCGAAAACCAAGACACACAGCAAGAATCGACAACGTATGAGAGTGCACAGGATTATATCAATTCTCTCAATGCCAATGGACAGTGGATCACCTATGATGAACAAACCAACACAGCATCCATTTCATCGGTAGAGGATTTCGTATCCCATTGTAAGCAAGCGTCCAAATCCTTAGGTGCCTTTGATCAGCTGGACGAAGGACAGGGGGAAAACCAGTTGTTCGCAGTGGATGGATCCAGCGGTCATTTTGATGAAACACTGGCTTCTGTTTTATCTGAGCTTGATAACGAGTATGCCCAGGATTATAAAGACGATCTGGCCCAGACCGACTGGGCTGGTAACGATGTGCAGACCCGGGTCAATATGTATTCTCCGCTTTATTATCTGTCCGCTTCCAGCCAAGGGTACCAAACCAGTACTGTAGCCAAATACTGGAGGATCCGTACCGGTATCGAGCAAGGAGATACTTCTTTGACTACAGAGCTCAACCTAGCTTTGGCATTGGAAAACTATGACGAAGTAAAGGATGTAGATTTTGCGACCATCTGGGGCCAGGGACACACCCAGGCTGAACAGACAGGGGATGCCACTTCTAATTTTATTGAATGGATCCATACGTGCATGGCAGAAAATTGAAAATTCATTGACAAATCGGCAATCGTTTTGTAGGATATGTTTTGTTAAGGCAATGAAGAGGACGAGTACCATTGGAGTGACAACAAAGAGAGCTTTTGGCTGGTGGAAAAAAGCACGGATCGAATGGGAATAAAAACTTGGAGCTGTATGTATGTTCTGCATTAAAGAACGAACGAGGTTCATAGAAATATGAGCGAATTAGGGTGGTAACACGGCATTTCGTCCCTTGGGAGGAATGCCTTTTTTTTGAAAAAAAGAGGAGAAAAAAATGGCACAAGTAAAACTAACTGAGCAGGAAAAAGTACGTCGCAAGAAGATGCAGGATCTCATCGATATGGGGATCGATCCATTTGGTTCCCGTTATGAAAGAGATGCACGATGCGGGCAGATCATTGAACAATACGATGGATTCACAAAAGAAGAACTGGCCGAGAAAAATGTAACCGTTAAGATTGCTGGACGCATTATGCGTAAACGCCGTCAAGGAAAAGCCGGTTTCATGAATATTCAGGATGTCACCGGAGACATTCAGATCTATGTTCGTAAAGATGCCATCGGAGATGAACAATACGAAATCTTCAAGAAAAATGATATCGGAGATATCGTAGGAATCGAAGGAACGGTGATGAAAACTGATCATGGGCAGCTGTCTGTTCGCGCTGCTAACTATACTCATCTGTCTAAATCGTTGCGTCCGCTGCCAGAAAAATTTCACGGACTGCAGGATACCGAAGAACGTTTCCGCCGTCGTTATGTCGATTTGATCATGAATCCGGAAGCAAAGAAGATTGCGGTGACAAGACCACGTATCATCCGTGCCATTCAGGAATATTTGGACGGCCAGGGATTGATGGAGGTGGAAACACCGGTATTGCAGCCAATTTTAGGAGGAGCTGCTGCTCGTCCGTTCATCACACATCACAATACACTGGATATGCCGTTTTATCTGCGGATCGCCACAGAACTGCCTTTAAAGCGTTTGATCGTCGGAGGACTGGAAGGTGTTTATGAAATCGGTCGTTTGTTCCGTAATGAAGGAATGGACGCTACGCACAATCCGGAATTCACGACAGTGGAAGCGTATGTGGCTTACAGTGATCTGGATGGAATGATGGATTTGATCGAAGGCTTATTCGATCATGTGGCCAATAAAGTTTTAGGGACAACGGAAATCACATACCAAGGCCAGGAAATCTCCCTGAAAGCACCGTTTAAGCGCATTTCCATGTGTGAAGCCGTCAAAGAAGCAACTGGTATTGACTTTAAACAGGAAATGACATACGAAGAAGCCAAAGCGTTAGCCGAGCAGCATGGTATTGAAGTAGAGAAGATCCATAACTCTGTGGGACATATTATCTCTTTATTCTTTGATAAGTATGTCGAAGAGAATATCGTACAGCCGACCTTTGTTTATGAATATCCGATCGAGATCAGTCCGCTGGCTAAAAAGAACAAGCAGGATCCTCGTTTTACGGATCGTTATGAATTATTCATCTGTGGTCATGAATACGCCAATGCGTTTACCGAACTGAATGATCCGATCGATCAAAGAGAACGGTTTGAAAAACAGCTGGAGCTTCGTGAACTGGGAGATGACGAAGCCAACGAGATGGATACAGACTATGTAGAAGCTCTGGAGTATGGTATGCCTCCGACTGGTGGTGTCGGATTAGGTATCGACCGCTTTGTGATGTTATTGACAGACCAGAGAACCATTCGTGAAGTATTGTTATTCCCACATATGAAAAACAGATAAAGAGGCAATGCCTCTTTTTTTTGTTATTGATAGAATTTATAAGTAGATAGAAGAAGAACGATAACGAAATACAAGGAACTTTTTGTATAATTGAAATAGGAGGAGAAGAGGATGAAGAATAGAAAAATATGGATCGGTATCATTTCATTGCTTGTAGTAATTGCAGTTTTCCTTGGTATCTACAAGATGAATACACCACAATCTGTACAAGGAGATAAAGCGTATACGTTGGAAGTTGTGGATAACGAAGGAAAATCAACAAAATATGAAAGCCGTACCGATGCAGAGTTTTTATCCCAGGCAATGGAGGAATTACAGGAACAACAGGATTTTTCCTTTGAAGGGGATAAAACAGAGTATGGTATTATGATCACCTCTGTCAATGGTACACAGGCGAAGGATAGCGATAAAGCGTACTGGGCCATTTATGTGAACGATGAATACGGCCAATATGGGGCGGATTCCCAGCCTGTCACCGATGGTGATGCCTTCAAACTGGCCTATGAAACCTACCAGTAAGTTTACAGCCCGCGATATTGTCTCGATCGGGTGTATGACAGCCATTCTGGAAGCTGTTAAATGGACGTTGTCCAGCATTCCAGGCGTAGAGCTGGTTTCGTTCTTTCTGATTCTTTTTACCATCTTCTATGGCTGGAAAACGATCCTGGCTGCTCTTGGCTTTGCGTTTCTTGAAATAATCCTATGGGGCATGGGAATCTGGAATTTTATGTATATATACATGTGGCCTCTTTTGGTCGCTTTGACTATGCTTGTCAGAAAATATGATTCTATATGGGCTTATACGTTTCTTTCCGCCGGCTTTGGTCTGTGCTTTGGGGCTTTATGTTCTATTCCTTACTTATTGATCGGGGGTCCGATTACGATGTTCACATGGTGGATTGCCGGTATTCCTTATGATATCGCACATGGGATCGCTAACTTTCTGATTATGATTTTGTTGTATAAACCGGTGTATCATGTCATGGAAAAAGTCTTCACAAAATATAAGATGCAGCCTTAAAAGCTGCATCTGTTTTATTGAAAGACAGAATCGGCGTAACGAACGGTGGCCATCGCATCCTTTGCATAACAATCCGCTCCAATCGCATCAGCATATTCCTGGGTCATCACAGCCCCGCCGACAACAGTCAACGTATCGGGTTTCTTTTCCTTTAATAACCGGATGGTTTCTTCCATGCTGACAACAGTTGTGGTCATCAGAGCACTGAGACCTACCAGTTTGATATTTTCTTCGATGGCTGTATCCACAATAACTTGCGGATCCACATCTTTTCCTAGATCCAGGACATCATAGCCATAGTTTTCCAACATGACCTTTACAATATTTTTTCCGATATCGTGGATATCTCCTTTCACGGTAGCCAGGATGATCCGACCTTTGATCTGCTGAGGCTGGCCGCGCATGGACTCCTTGACAACCTGAAAAGCGGCTTTTGCTGCCTCGGCACTCATTAAAAGCTGAGGAAGGAAGATCGTTCCCTTTTCAAACCCTTTTCCCACAATATCCAAAGCCGGGATCAGCTGGTCGTTGATGATCTGCAAAGCCTCTTTGGTTTCTAGTTCCTTTTTCATGGCCAGGGAAGCACTTTCACTTAAGCCTCGTTCGATGGCCTCCTGTAAAGTGACATCTGAATCAGACGGTAATTTGGCCTTGGCAGCCTGGGCTGTACCGGAGATATCATCGGGCATAGTGGCATAGGCTTCAATATAATCCATGCAGTTTTCATCCATATCCAATAAGGCCAGACTGGCTCGATAGGCCCGCATCATCGGCTCGTTGCCCGGATTGATGATGGCACACGATAAACCATTCTGAATGGCCATGGTAAAGAAGTTGGCATTGATGATCTCACGATGAGGTAGACCAAAAGAAATATTAGAAACTCCTAAGATGGTATGGGCCTGCAGCTCGTCCTTGATTTTTCGTAAGGCGCTTAATGTGGTAACCGCACCGGAGGTATCCGAGGAAATCGTCATTGCCAGAGGGTCAAACACAAGGTCCTTCTTATCAATTCCATATTTTTGAGCTTCCTGGCAGATGTTGCGGGCAATATCCACACGCCCTTGTGCTGTTTTCGGGATGCCTTGCTCATCCAAAGTCAGGGCTACGACAACACCCCCGTATTTCTGTACCAGAGGGAAGACATGCTCCATGCTTTCACGGGTTCCGTTGACGGAGTTGACCATCGGTTTTCCGTTATAGATCCGAAAGGCTTTTTCCATGGCTGTAAAATTGGATGTATCGATCTGTAGAGGAAGACCGGTGATGGATTGCAGACGCGTGACGACTTGTTCCATCATAGCTGGTTCATCAATTTCCGGTAAGCCGACATTAACATCCAAAATCTTTGCGCCAGCCTGTTCCTGCTGTAAACCTTCTTTTAATATATATTCCATATCGTTGTTTCGCAGAGCTTCCTTGAACCGCTTCTTTCCGGTCGGATTGATCCGCTCCCCGATAATCACCGGTTTTTTTCCGATTTCCACCGCATCGGAAAAAGAGGACACCCATGTTGTGTTCTTCTTGGTAATCGGATGGAATGGTTTATTCCTGCATTTGGCAATGGTCTGCCGAATGTGCTCCGGTGTTGTTCCACAACATCCACCCAGCACCTGTACACCTAGATCAGCCATCTGGGCCATATAGTCGGAAAAGACTTCCGGTGTGACATCGTAAACGGTCTGCCCGTTTTCGGTACGGGGCAGCCCGGCATTCGGATTGACAAAGATCGGAACGGAAGCCACCTCGGTCAGACGACGGACCACATCCATCATTTGTAAAGGGCCTAAGCCACAGTTTACACCCAGTCCATCTACGCGTAACCCTTCAAGCATAGCTACGGTGGAATCCACCGTACCACCGGTCAGCAGCTTGCCTTTAGCATCGTAGATATTGGTGATACAAACCGGCAGATCACAGTTTTCCTTAGCTGCTAAAATGGCTGCCTTGGCTTCATAGCTGTCGGACATCGTTTCAATCAAGACCAGATCTGCCCCGGCTTTAGCCCCATAGCGTACGACTTCCCCGAAAATATCCACAGCGGTTTCAAAAGGAAGGTCACCCATCGGTTCCAACAGCTTGCCGGTCGGCCCGATATTCAAAGCGATATAGGCATCTTCTCTATGTGTTTGCCGGCGTGCCTTTTTGGCCAGTTCGACTGCTGCTGTGACGATATCTTCCAGCGCATCCGGGAACTTCAAACGGTTGGCACCGAATGTATTGGTGTTGAAAATATCGCATCCGGCTTCTAAGTAACCGGTATATACATCCAGAATGTCATCGGGACGAATAAGGTTCCATGTTTCCGGCAGTTCACCACCCTGAAGGTGTTTCTGTTGCAGGATCGTTCCGGTGGCTCCATCACAGAATAACCATTCTTTACCCAGTCTTTCTAATAGTGACTTCATAATTCCTCCTTATACATACATCGATCAGCTTGCAAACAAGAGGCACAACCTTGTACCTCTGCTATTTTTTCATCGGAACTGATTCCGATAACAGCGGTTACGGATTTACTGGGGATCATCAGTAAAGATTCAGTCAAGCTGATGCCTACTGTCCTTGGCATATCTAAAAGATCCCGGAAATATGTTTGATAGGATAGGGAGAAATCGCCATATCCAGGTGAAAACCGCGGGCGGCATGTTTTGCCTTTGGCTTTCTGTGCGGTAATCAGGTCTTGATTGATCTGATCACAATACGCTTCAATATAAGCAGCACCAGCTGCCTGGTAAATGGCAGCTTCCACCATATTCAGGATCTCTGCCCGCCGGATCAGACGATCGATGCCCATTCCGATGGTGGCAGCCATCAATACGACTTGGTCACAATTTTGCAGATTCCTATACAAACCTTTACTGGTAATATGCATCGGGCCAATGATGATCCGATCCTTTTCAGGAAAAGATACAGGATAGAAAACCATGTTGTGTTTGGGTTCTAGTACCTTCTCCATTTGTTCAATACAAGCATCGATCATACGATCGATCTGCTGGGTAGGCTGGATCTTTCGATATCCCAGATAGCGGTAGATTTCCTTTCGTTGTACTTCGATCATCGGATGATCTCCGACAAACTGTTCATAATACCAGCGGCGATATGGGGTTTATTCATGGAATAGACATGAATATGATTGACACCGTTGGCAATCAGATCGATGATCTGCTCTGTGGCATAAATAACACCGGCCTGGGCCATTTTATTTTCATCATGGCCGAAACGATCCACCATGTTGCGGAAACGATAAGGCATCGAAGAACCGGACATAGCCACACTGTTAGCCACCTGCCGGACATTGGTAATAGGCATGATCCCGGCAACCACCGGTACATGGATGCCGGCTTTTTGGATCTTATAGAGAAAGTTATAGAGAATGTTGTTGTCAAAGAACATCTGGGTTGTTAAAAAATCACAACCGGCCTCTACTTTCTCCTTTAAATACCGGATATCATCCGACTGATATGTACATTCCACGTGACCTTCCGGATAACAGGCTGCCCCGATACAAATGTCCGGATTGATGGCCTTGATTTCCCGGATCAGCTGGGAAGCATGGTGATAATCATGGCAGATAGATCCATTGGAGGGGATATCTCCTCGTAATGCCATGATATTTTCAATCCCAATGCTCTGATAATGCTCCAGCATATGGTGAACATGTTCTCGGGTACTGGAAACACAGGTCAGGTGGGCTAATACCGGTGTCCCATGCTTATTTTGTAAAGAGGCGGCAATATTAGCTGTATACTCACTGGTGCCACCACCGGCTCCATAGGTTACACTCATAAAATCTGGGTGCAGGGCCGCAATTTGGCTGGCGGCCTGTTCCACCGCCGGATATTTGTTAGATGTTTTCGGGGGAAAGACCTCGAAGGAAATCGTAATTTCATTTTGATTGATTATATCGATGATTTTCATAATTCATACCATCCTTTGATAAAAATTATAAACGGACTCTAAACTAAGAACAACAATTCCATCATAGGAATTACCTATCATAGACTCTTAAAAGAATTGATAAGTCGTCTTTTTTCTTGAGGAAAAACATGATAAGGTTAAGAAAAGATGAAGGAGCCAGCCCATGAAACGCACCTGCCTTTTGTTTCTTTGTTTCCTGCTGGTATTAACGATCAGTGCTTGCCAGATGCAGCCAGCCTCTGACCAACAGCTTGCGGAAGTCGGCACCAAAGAAGAAAAGAAACCAGTTAAAGAAAAGAAAAAAGAAGAAAAGACCTTTACCATCACACCGGAAGAACTGGAACAGCAGATCCAATGGATCAAACAATGTTACTATACACCGACTCAGGCGGATATCAAGGTAGTCGTAGATGCCGGCACGGATGGATGGAAATATACCCGGGAATACTATTATCATGATGGGGTATTCTTATTTGCGTTTATCTATGACGGGACGGAAGAACACCGTCTGTACTTTAAAGACAACCACATGATCCGATATATTGATCCAAATCATGTAATCTATGACTTTGGATCGCTGGCCCCCTATAAAGACTGGGAACAAAGGGCATTAGAAGAAGCCTTGCGTCAGGTAGCTGCCGAGGAACCAGAGGTATCCACAGATCCTTGGATCGGCACATGGACAGCCGATAACGGAGCCACGATCGTTGTCCATGAAGTAACCGACACCTCGGTGCGATTGACCTACAGTAATTATACAGAACAAGGCAATTCGATGTTCCATACTGACTATGAAGCAGTGTTTACCGATTCTTCGCATACGGTTGCCACAGCGAATGCGAGTGATTCCTGGCAGTATATTTTTACATTAAAGGAGGACTCTATCGTATTGAGTTCCCGTTACCCGGATCAATACTACTATCGAAACAAGGAGGGATGATATGACGAAAAAAATATTCTATGGTTTATTATCTGTTTTGATGATCGGTTGCTCGACCCAGACGAAAGTCAAAGATCAACCCCAGGATCCGGTAGACCTGGAGGAAGTAACGATCGAAGACAGTGACTATACCGCTTTTATCGGTACCTTTCAGGATACATCCGAAACGACGCTGACCGTAAAATTTGATGAAGAGGAAAAAGGGACCTACCTTGTTCATCTTCAGACCGGCGAGATTGACCAGGATCAAATCTTCGGTCATTTAAACTGCAAAGGTTTAGAATTTTTCAATGATGATCTTGAAGGAACAATCAATTTGGAAGAAGACCAGGCCATCGTAAAAATTACAGATAGTCGACTGGATGGCCTAAAAGAAGGAGATACATTTACGTTGACAAAAACGGACTAAAAAACGAGCATAACTCGTTTTTTTTAGTCCGTTTTGTGCTATAATACTCCTCGTGAAAAACGATATTAAACGAGGCATCTTTCATATATTACTGTCGGCATTGTTCTTTTCTCTGATGTCGATCTTTGTGCGTCTGGCCGGGGATATCCCGACATTTCAAAAGGCTTTTTTCCGAAATCTGATTGCGGTAGGTGTTGCCTTTGTGATCCTGGCCAGAACACCGGAAGGATTCCATGTGAAAAAAACATCCTGGAAAAATCTCTTTTACCGCAGTTTTTTTGGATCCATGGGCATTATTTGTAACTTCTGGGCCATCGATCATATCGGCATTGCCGATGCCAATATGCTCAACAAGATGTCCCCGTTCTTCGCAATCCTTATGTCTATATTCCTATTGAGGGAAAAACCGAAAAGAATCGACATATTCAGTGTTATCATTGCCTTGATTGGCGCTGCTTTTGTGATCAAACCGTCGGCTTCCATTGCCTCTTTCGGTGCTTGTATTGCGTTATTTGGAGGATTTACCTCCGGAACAGCGTATACTTTTGTCAGAAAGCTGGGACAGTCCGGAGAAAGAGGGCCAGTGATTGTTTTGTTCTTTTCTGCCTTTTCTACGATCCTATGCGTTCCTTTTATTCTTGCCGGGCATGCTCCTATGTCATTGGGCCAATGGTTTTGTCTTTTATTGGCCGGCACATGTGCTTCCATTGCCCAGTTGAATATCACGGCAGCGTATACCTATGCACCAGCAGCGAAAATCTCTGTCTTTGATTATGTACAGGTTTTATTTGCGGCATTATGGGGATTTTTATTCTTTTCTGAAATACCGGACCGATACAGTGTGATCGGCTATGTACTGATTATCGGTATTGCGGTCTTCAAATATGTCATCAATAATAAAAAAAGACTAGCTCACTAGTCTTTTAAATCGTCTCCATTGGTCGCAATGACCTTTTTGTACCAAAAGAAGGAATCCTTCCGAACTCTTTTTAATGTCTTCAGATCAAATTCATCCCGATCCACATAGATGAATCCATACCGTTTTCGCATCCCTTCATGCGTGGAAATCAGATCGATGGCGGACCATGGATTGTATCCCATCATATCAACTCCATCCGCAATGACTTCCCGGATTTGTTCAATGTGCTTGCGTAAGTATTCAATTCGGTAAGGATCATGCACTTTTCCATCTTCAGTTAATGTATCGTAGGCTCCCAATCCATTTTCAGTAATCAACAAAGGCAAATGGTAGCGAGAATAGATTTCCCGGGCTGTGGCACGTAAGCCCACCGGATCGATCTCCCATCCAAATTCCGTTCTTGGCAAATGCGGATTTTTATAAGGCGCATACAGTCTCGGAACAATCTCATTTTCCTGCTGGCTGACAGCCTGCTCTCCAATGATGGCATCCGGTCGGCAATCTTGTACCGTACCTGTATTGTAATAATTAAAACCGATAAAGTCCGGCTGCGCATTCTTGAAGGAATCCATATCGCCATCTTCCATTGTCGGAAGAGCATCGTTTTCCTGCAAATACGCCCACACCAGATCGTTGTAACGGCCAAAGACGACCATATCAAGATAGAACCAGTTACGGATGGCATTGAAGTTCTGTGCGGCCAGGATATCCTCGGGTTTACAGGAGGCCGGATAGATTAAAGAAATGTTCGGAGCGGAACCGATTTTTGCGTTTGGAAGCATGGTATGACAAAGTTCCATAGTCTTAGCCTGAGCGACCATCATATGGTGGTTCTGCTGGTAGATTTCTTTGATTTCATTGGTGCAGCCTTCCGGTATATGTAACGTTCCGATGACCTTACCTACTAGTGTCAGCATATTTTGTTCATTGATCGTCAGCCAGTATTTGACCCGATCTCCATAGTTTTCAAACAAGATCCGTGCATAGTTGACAAACCAGTCTACACTTTTACGGTTGGACCAGGAACCCAGTTCATCCAGTTTGGCTGGCATATCGAAATGAAACATGGTGACGATCGGTTCTATGCCGTATTTCAAGCATTCATCGATCAGATCACTGTAGAACTGGATGCCCTTCGGATTGATGGCACCATAGCCATCCGGCAGGATCCTTGTCCAGGCAATAGAGAAGCGATAAGCTTTAAATCCCATTTCTGCCATCAAAGCGATATCTTCTTTATAGTGATGATAGTGATCGGAACAGACCGTCAGATCCGAAGTACCTTCCGGCACTTTTTTTACATCCTGACAGGATGGTCCTTTTCCGTCTATTAAATTGGCACCTTCTACCTGATAGGCACTGGTGCTGGCACCCCAAAGAAAATCTTTCGGGAAAGGTTTTAGTGTTTTATGATACATAGACAATACTCCTTTTGTGGTACTATTGTATCATAAATGAAGAAAGAGGATAGAGAGATGCAATATATAGATATCGGTGTGAATTTATTCAGCAAACAATTTCGTAAGATTGAAACTTTGGTTGTTTCCCAGGCACGACTGAATGAAGTTGGAATCATCATTACCGGCAGTTCAATCCCCAGTTCCATTCAGGCGGATGCGTATACAAAAGAGAACCGGGATGTATATTGTACCGTCGGTGTGCATCCTCATGATGCCAAAAGCTGTGATGAATATACAATCGGTACTTTACGAGAACTTGCGAAGGGCAATCCCAATGTCGTAGCTATCGGAGAATGTGGGTTGGACTATGACCGGATGTTTTCCCGTAAAGAAGTCCAGCTACACTGGTTTGAAGAACAGATCAAGCTGGCCAAAGAACTCAATCTGCCTTTGTTTCTGCATGAACGCGAAGCTTCGCATGATTTCTTTGAAGTCTTGAAAAAATATCCGCAGCAGGCCCAAAGAGCGGTCGTCCATTGTTATACAGGAAACAGAGAAACGGCCGAGAAATATCTGAAGCTGGGCTGCATGTTCGGTGTGACCGGCTGGATCAATGATACCAGAAGAAACCAGGATCTGTTGGAGGCTCTTCAGAGTATACCGATGGACCGGATCATGGTGGAAACAGATGCCCCGTACTTACTGCCAAGAGGTGTCAAAGGGTTAAAGAATCCGAATGTGCCAGTGAACGTGGAATATGTGGTGGAGACACTGGCCTTAGTCAAAGGTATAAAAAAAGAAGAATGCCGAAAGCAGGTGTTAGAAAACACTTTGGCATTCTTTCATCTATAGAAGTTATAGGGGTTATTACGAATAGTTGAATTTCAGCAATCACAAGGAGCTTCATCAGCTTCTTTTTAAGTCTTGTCACTTAAATGGCAAAAAATTTATCACTTTCCTTTTTTTGACAATACAAGTTATTGTCGTTTTTACGTTGTACTCTATCTTTTTTGGGTCTTTACAAACGCAAATATTTGATAGTATCTATTTGATGAATAGTAACGGCTTTTAAAAGGTGATTTGTCAAATCAAGTATACCATCTATGATAATTTACAAAACAATAAAAACACAGAATGGATGTTACATAGGATACATACACAGACTCTCTTTTAAAAGTTCCTGAGCTAATATATTCATGTATTTATTGTAAACAAATTATAATTATGTGCGCTATTTTGAAAAAGTTACGTATCATCATATTCGGCGAAGTGGACAATTCTTTAAATTATGAATCAAAAAAGAATCTACTTCAATTATTAAATAATTTATTTAGTAACTGTATGGTAATAATATCGACATATAGTCCTCAAATATATAAATCTCTTGGTAATACTTTTAAACTCGAAAATGGAAAGTTGAGCAGAATGCATGTTTAAAAATAGTAATAAATCCATAAAGCAAAACTTTATAATGAATTCTATATTGAATTTATCATCTATTATTTTTCCATTGATTACTTTTCCCTATATATCACGAATACTTCTCCCTGTGGGAACAGGTAAAATCGGTTTTGCAACATCATTTATTTCCTATTTTGTTATGTTTGCTCAACTAGGGATTCCTACATACGGTGTTAGAGAATGTGCGAAAGTTCGCGATAATAGACTAGAGCTTTCACGAATAGCTCAGGAGTTGCTGATTATTAATTTGATTATGAGCTTTTTTGCTTATATCGTGTTATTTTTAGCTTTAGAATTTATTCCCAGATTACAAGAAGATAAAACTTTATATTTAATAATCAGTTCGACCATTCTTTTGACGGCCATTGGAATGGAATGGATTTATAGAGGATTAGAACAGTATACATATATAACTATTCGTTCTATTGTTTTTAAGCTGATGGCAATGATTGCAATGTTCTTGTTAGTACATCATAAGTCAGATTATGTAGTTTATGGAGTTATAACAATTTTTGCGTCTGTTGCTTCGAATATTATGAATTTTATACACGTTACAAATTACATATCTTTAAAACCTGTAGGAGGGTATAATTTTAGAAAGCATTTAAAACCTATTAGTGTTTTTTTCTTTATGTCTTGTGCCACGACAATATATACAAATTTAGATGCAGTCATGTTAAAATTCATGACGAATGATATAGAGGTGGGATATTATGATGAGGCAATCAAGATAAAAGGTGTACTTGTTAGTATCGTCACTTCTTTAGGGACAGTCCTTTTACCAAGATCCTCTTATTATTTGGAAAATAAAAATTATAAAGAGTTCTATAATATTTCTCAAAAAGCACTTAATTTTGTATTTGTATTCGCTATGCCAATCACTTTGTATTTCTCATTATTTGCAAGGGAAAGCATATATTTGATTTCTAGTAGTGCGTATGAAGGGGCGGTAATACCAATGATTTTTATCATGCCGACTGTATTGATTATTGGTATTACGAATATAATAGGCATACAGATGTATGTTCCTTTGGGAAAACAAAGAATTGTTCTAAGGTCTGAAATATGTGGAGCTCTGACAGACTTTGCAGTTAATTTACTGTTTATTCCGTTGTATGGAGGTGCTGGCGCTGCAATAGGTACCTTATTAGCTGAGTTATCAGTTTTTATGGTTCAGTTTAAAGAACTGCGAGAAGATAAAAAAATGTTTAGAACAATAAAAGTGTTAAAAATAATATGTGCACTTTTAGTTGGAGTAGCGTTTAGTTACTGGATAAAATATTTTGGATTAACGCAAAGGTTTGGAGAAACTCTAGGAAGTCTTCTGATTTTAACTATATCGAGTATTTTATTTTTTGCGTCATATTCATGTACACTTATATTCCTTAGAGAACCATTTGCAGTTTATGTAAAAGACGAAATAGAACAATATATTATAAAAAGTATAAAAAGATTTAATTAAAATCCGCATCTAATTAATGTAATTATTCAACATATGTGATTGTTTTGAAACAATGAGAAAAACTGTATTATTATAGGATCCTTGAGGATGTTTGCAATTAGTCATTTATAAAACTCATTAATCACGACTCTATTAATTGTTACAACGAGACAAGAATAAAGAGTCATTGGGCTATAAGGGTCAATGATATACAGTCAAAATCCAGGATTGGTATAAAAGTTTGATATTTCAAAAATTGCCTACTTCCTTTTGGATTCTTTTTTGGAAGAAATCCTTGTAATCAAGATTCTATTGGTTCCGCATTTTCGGTATGAATGCCCCTGTGTGCCGGCACCTTCTTTTTCGATTCCGTGTCAATAGAGGAATCCATTGTGTAAACGAGTGTTTTCCATCTTCATGCTCTTACCAGTATTCTCTCTTGATTCCGTTATTTCCTTGTATTTCTTCGATGTTCCACGGCTCGCTTTGAGATAGATCCCAGTAGTAATTGGTTGTGTCATTGAAATGATCTTGTTCCAGCTGGCTCTTTTGAAACTCCCATTCCATTAAATCTTCCCGATTCATGACACCATCTCCTTTTCTAATGTTACTATATCTTTCAAGTTGACAACTATTATGTCGTATTGAAAGGATTTTAGGGTATATGCTATAATGTAACGGATTTTTGAGCAGAGGATATTTATGAACAACAAAGCATTCCATTTTGAAATTGAAAAACGGATCGATCACCACTTAGGTCGCGCCGGTATTATTCATACGCCGCATGGCGATATTAAAACACCGGCTTTTATGACGGTAGGAACCAAAGGATCTGTCCACTTTTTATCAATGGACGATCTGCAGCAGATCGGTGCCCAAGCCATGTTATCCAATGGATATCATTTACGCAATCGATCCTATGAAATCAGTGAAGACGGTGGTTTATCCCAATGGTCTGGCTGGGAAGGGCCGACCTTAACGGATTCCGGAGGTTTCCAGGTGATGTCTTTAGGCTCCGGGTTAGGAAAAGTCGTAAATATGGATCGGGTCAAGGATGTCATCAATACGGAAAAGAAAGACCGTCTGGCATTAGTCAGTGAGAAAGGTGTGGACTTTCATGATCCGTATACCGACCAGGATGATTTCATCGGGCCGGAACAATCTATGCAGATCCAGTGCCGGATCGGTGCCGATATCCATATGGCCTTTGATGAACTGACTTCACTGGCGGATACCTATGAATACAATGTGGAAGCTTTGGGAAGAACCGAGCGGTGGGCACAGCGGTCTTTGGATGAACATAAAAAACATTGTATGGATCTGGGATATTACCAGGCCTTGTATGGAGTCCTGCAGGGAGGACGCTGGGAAGACCTGCGTCGTTCCACTTCGAAGAAGCTGGCAAAGATGGATTTTGACGGTTATGGTTTAGGTGGTGCCTTTCTGAAAGAAGATTTGGGAGAAATTCTGCGCTGGTGCTGTGAAGAACTGCCGGAAAATAAGCCAAGGCATTTGTTAGGGTTATCACGACCGGATGATATTCTGATCGGTACGATGATGGGAGCCGATACGTTTGATTGTGTCGCACCGACCCGGGAAGCACGTCATGGCCGGATCTATACCCACTATGGATACTATAATATCACCAACGATCCTCATAGCGATGCCCCATTGGAACCGGGATGTGACTGTCCGACTTGTCGGGCCGGATACAGCCGGGCACAATTATATACTTTATTGAAATCAGAAAAGAAAGAGGAGAAGTATCAATTCTTCAATCTGGCTTCGATGCATAATCTTCGTTTTATTATCCGTCTGACCGAGGAGATCCGCCAGGCAATTCTGGATGGGACCTTTATGGAATATAAGGATACATTTATCAAAAATTATTATCATCGGTAACATCATCAAAAAAGATGATGTTTTTTAAACTTCATTTAAGCTAGGATTCTTATACTTGCATCAGATGAAATGGAGGAGACAACATGAGACAAAAAATGTTGGCATTTGCGGTGGCATTGAGCATGTGCTGCCCGACTATAACAGCGTGTACCAGTGCACAGACAGTTACTGAACAAACAAAACAAGAAGACACAGAGAGTGCTTCGGCCAATCTGACCAAAGAAGATATTACCGTCAAGGATACTTATGAAAATAAGGAAGATGGCCAGCATGCCATTGAAGTAGATGGACAAGAGCAGTCCTATGCCAATATCGGCGTAACCAAGACAGGGGAAGCGGATGGAGATGAAGCTGATTTCTATGGAGAAAACGCAGCGGTCTTTGCGACCAATGGAGGCACCTTGACCATCACGGATTCTTTGATTGAATCCAACGGAACCCATGCCAATGGTGTGTTTTCCTATGGGGAAGCAACAACGATCAATATTTCCGATTCCGTCATTGAAACACAGGGGAACTGCTCCGGCGGTTTGATGACCACAGGAGGCGCTACGATGAATGCGACCAATCTGACGATCCATACAACCGGCAATTCCTCAGCAGCCATACGGAGCGATCGTGGTGGAGGAACGGTCAATGTAGATCAGGGATCCTATGTGACAGAGGGGACCGGTTCTCCGGTAATCTATTCCACCGCAGATATTACGGTATCCAATGCGAAGATGGAATCCACAGCCAGCCAGGGTATCGTCATTGAAGGAAAGAATTCCGTAACGTTGGAAAATGTGGATCTGACTGCCGATAACAATACCCAAAACAGCGATAAGTCCGATACCTACCAGGCAGTGATGATCTATCAGTCGATGAGCGGGGATGCAGATAGTGGAACGTCTTCTTTCACCATGAAGGAAGGCACCTTGACAAATAAGAACGGTGATGTTTTCTTTGTCAATAATACGGCCTGTACGATTGATTTAGACCAGGTAAGTATCACCAATGAAGATGAAGATGGACTCTTCTTACGAGCGCAAGCCGCCGGCTGGGGCCAGGAAGGCTCCAATGGAGGCAAGGTGAACTTGACGGCTACTTCACAGGAAATCGACGGGGATATGGTTGTCGATGAGGTTTCGGTATTAAATATGTATCTGAATGACAACTCCAGCTATTCCGGCGCCATCAATACCGATGGCCAGGCCGGAGAAGTATATGTGGAAATTGAAAAAGGCAGTACATGGACATTGACGGCCGATTCGTATGTGACCAGTCTGACATGTGAAGCGGATGCGATCGACTGCAACGGATATACTTTATATGTAGATGGCCAGGCTTATGAACCAGGTAGTGCCAGCGAAGGCGAAGCCATTGAGATTACCACCGAAAACGAATCACAGCAGCCGGAAGGGGAAAAGCCGGAAGGAATGCCAGGCGAAAAACCAGAAGGAATGCCAGGTGAAAAACCGGAAGGAATGCCACAGGCTGCTCCGGAAGAATAGAATCTGAAAATAAAGGCTCTTATTTAAAATACCAATGCCTATCTCATAAAGAGATAGGTTTTTATATAGCTTTTCGATACGGTTCGTACCAAAACCGAAAACATAGAAGCGATTGCAGTCACAACAGCAGAGGAGTTCTAACCTTTATCTTTCTGCCTAATACCAATAATGCCTTTTTAATACCTGGGATAAAAGGGTTTATTAAATGAATAATACTTTTTTTTGGGGTTTTTTTGACCAAATAGGGTGGTGTACTTTATAGGAATATGTCTATTCTTTAATTAAGATAATTAGATCTGTTATTGGATAACTATAAAAAAACAATAGCAGGTGTACTTTTTTGTTCAAGCCCGTTACAGCAGAAGAAAATGAATACCCCATGAATGAAGAGATAGGTATTGATACTTTATCAAAACAAAGGGGAACGTAGTGTCTTATATTGATTATGCGTATGCGGCCATTTACTCACAGACATTCGGTGGTTCTACTACGTATTTCATTTAATGATGTTAAATAAAACAGGAGGATGACATGACTACAAAACAGTTTAAATGTTTAGAATTTGATGATTTAAATCAACAATTAAAAATTAGAATAGGTACAAATGAAACCATTAAATATAATGAAATTGATAAAGTATCTATCTTAAACGAAGAAGCCAAGTTTCGTGGTAAAACAAAGCCGTTCTCCCATCAAGTATTGGGAGGGACAACATTTTATACTTTATTAGGAGAACCATCCCTTTATGTCGGCTTAAAAATCGTTTTAAAAGATCAATCGATTTGTGCTGCCTATGTCTCTGATCGCAAAACAAGGGTAAATACGGATAATTATCGAGAGGACAGACAAGAAGCTGAGAAAATAAAAAAGGCAATTATTCGAAGAATGGATCATGCTTGACCGAAAGGATTTGGTGTTGTAGCAGGGTAGGACAACCTTCTTGAATCGGAAGGTGTCATACCCTTTTTTCCTTTTCTTTAGAGAGTGATTCGCATGGATAAAATTCTTGTTCATTTTTAAATGGGTTCAAATAAATTGCAGCTTTTTATTTTGTCTCCAACAATGGCTCCAACCGCTGCAGAAACAGCTTGACAGCCGGAGAGAAGCTCTGGTATTTCTTGGTTACGATATACAGATTGACCTGTAAATTAGGATCAAATGGTTGAAAGATCAAATTTTTGTGATCGGATTCCACCAGGCCTTGCAGGCAAAGTGCCGAACCCATCCCTTGTTCAACCATGAAGGTTGCGTTATATATCAGATTATAGGTGGCCGCGATCTGCAGATCATGGATATGAAAACCATCCAGATCCAGGCTGTTCTTGGAGTGAAGCAAACGTTCCGGAACCAGCAGGGGAATATGGGGCAGCGATGATAGAGGAACGGGCCGGTCTGCCAATGGATCGGTTCGCCGGCGCAACAAGCCAAAGGTATCTTGATGTTTTAAAAGCCGGTAGTCATATTTTTCATGATGCGTTTCCCCAATCTGTAAACCGATATCCAACAACCCTTTATCCAACCGATCCATCATTGTCAGGATATCACTGCTGAATACATGAAAGTGGACTTTGGGATATTCACTTTGTATCTGTTGAAAAACAACGGCCAGCTCGCGCATGGCCGGCGTTTCTGCGCAGCCTATATAAATATCGCCAGCCAATGATTTCTGTTCGCTTTTTAGATCTGTTTCGGTTTTTTCCATAAGCTGGATCATTTGGGCAGCCCGGTTGCGAAAGTACATGCCCTGTTCGGTCAAAGTGGTTTTCTTTTTCCCCCGGATAAACAGCTGGACACCTAACTGCTGCTCCAGATCCATCATCTGTTTGGATAAGGTAGGCTGGGAGATATGAAGCATATTGGCAGCCCGGGTTATATTCTGTTCACGTGCAATGGCCAGAAAGTATTGAAGATGACGGGTTTCAATCATAAAAGAACCTCCTTGTTGATATAGTAACATTCATAATATCTATTATAAAGTATTCATTATAACTATTATCTATTTATTAACAACTATTTTATAATACAGATGACAGGAGGTCATGATGTTGAATAAACAGTCACACAAGGATCTGCAGCAGCTGCTGAAGGATTGTGGATGCAGCGAGAAAATGACAGAACAGTATTTGGACTACGAAAAGAATCAGAATACCTTCGATCAGATCCGTTTGTTGGATCAGCAGAGAACCTTGATTCTGGATCGGTTACACCGGGCCCAGGAACAAATTGACTGTATTGATTATGCTCTTTTTGAATTGGAACAGAAAAAATAAACCAGGAGGAATCTATGAAAGAAAAAATTGTACAGACAGCCGGTCGGGAATCGTTAGGAGAATTTGCACCGGATTTTGCCCATTATAATGACGATGTGTTGTTTGGGGAGAACTGGAATAACGAAGATATCGATGTAAAAACAAGATGTATCATTACGGTCGTTGCGTTGATGTCTTCCGGTATAACGGATTCTTCGTTATTGTATCATTTACAGAATGCGAAAGCGCATGGTGTATCCCAAAAGGAAATAGCAGCCATCATTACCCATGTGGCCTTTTATGCCGGATGGCCAAAAGCCTGGGCCGTGTTTAATCTGGCCAAACAGGTTTGGACGGAAGAAGCGCAGCCAGTCAGTGACAAGGATCGGTTTCAAAAGGAGATCCTGTTTCCAATCGGTCAACCAAACGATGCCTTTGCGCAATATTTTATCGGGCAGAGCTATTTAGAACCGCTCAGCACGGAACAAGTGCCGGTATTTAACGTTACCTTTGAACCTGGCTGCCGCAACAACTGGCATATTCATCATGCCACAAGTGAAGGTGGACAGATGTTGATTTGTATCGGTGGACGTGGCTGGTACCAGGAAGAAGGCAAGGAAGCTGTCGCTCTAACACCGGGCACTGTAATCAATATCCCGGCCAATGTCAAGCACTGGCATGGAGCTGCCAAAGACAGCTGGATGTCCCATCTGGCAATAGAAGTCAAGGGACAGGATGCCTCTACACAGTGGTGTGAACCGGTCAGCGATGAACAATACAATGGATTAGAATAGGAGAAAGATGATGGCGAATACATTAGTGGCATATTTCAGTGCAAGTGGAGTAACGAAAAGAGTGGCAGAAAAGGTGGCCAAAGCTGCCAATGCGGATCTTTTTGAAATCCAACCGAAGACTCCGTATACCAAGAAAGATCTAAGCTGGGTCAATCCTTTAAGCCGCAGCTCCAAGGAGATGAAAGATCCAAACAGCCGTGTGGAAATCGATGGGACGGTTGCGACGATGGAACAATACGATACAGTATATATCGGGTTTCCTATCTGGTGGTATGTAGCCCCTCATATTATCAACAGCTTTTTGGAACAATATGATTTTAGTGGAAAGACGATCCATGTCTTTGCGACATCGGGATCTAGCGGCATGGGCAATACAGTGGCTGAGCTGAAGCCTTCGGCACCGGGGGCCATCTTTGGAAAAGCACAGCGGATGGCTGGCCGCATTTCCCAGGAAGAAGTAGACCAGTGGGTACGCAGATAGGAGGAAGTATGGAATTTAAAGACGTTATATCCAAACGATATTCATGTAAAGGCTATTCAGACAAATCGTTGGAAAGTGAAAAACTGGAGGCGATCCTGCAGGCAGGACGCTTAGCGCCGACGGCTAAGAACTTACAGGAGCAGCATATTTATGTTCTGCGTTCCAAAGAAGCATTGGCCAAGATCGATCAGTTGACACCGTGCCGTTATGGAGCACCGGTTGTATTGATGGTCGCTTTTGACACAAATAATGTGTTTACCTATCCGGGGGAACAAAGAAATTCCGGCATCGAGGATGCCTCCATCGTTGCCACCCATATGTTGCTGGCAGCAGCCGATCAGGCGGTGGACAGCTGCTGGATCAATTTCTTCGATCCGGATAAGGCAGCCCAGCTGTTTGATCTGCCGGACCATGAAGAAGTATTGATGTTGATGGACCTTGGCTATGCCAAGGAAGGGGTACAACCTTTACCAAATCACTCCAGCCGGAAAGATCTGGATCAAACGGTAACATATCTATAAAGAGAATAAAGCGCATAGGCGCTTTTTTCGTGGTTCATGTATAATAAAGAAAAGGGGGAACGATGGATGAATTTAGAACAGGCCATGCGCCAACGTCATTCCGTACGCAGTTATAAACAGACACCGATGAAAAAGGATACAATAGAACAGCTGTTAAAGGTCATAGATGAATGCAACAAGGAAAGCGGTCTGCATATCCAGTTGATCACAAATGAACCCAAAGCGTTTCACAGCCGGATGGCCCATTATGGAAAGTTTTCGGGGGTACGGAATTACATTGCCCTGATTGGCAAAAAGAACGATGATCTGGAAGAGAAATGTGGCTACTATGGGGAAAAGATTGTTTTGGAAGCCCAGCGGATGGGACTGAATACATGCTGGGTTGGCTTGACTTTTAAAAAGATCAAAGCGGTACTACGTATTGAAGATAGCGAAAAATTAGTGATGGTCATTGCCATCGGGTATGGAACGGAAGCAGGGCAGGCGCATAAGTCAAAGGCGATGAAGGATATTTCCAATGTGTCCAACGATAGTTCGGAATGGTTTATCAAAGGAGCAGAAGCCGCCTTGCTGGCGCCGACGGCCATGAATCAGCAGAAGTTCATGCTGACACAAAAAGGGGATACCGTACATGCCAAGGCCGGTTTCGGACCTTTTTCAAAAGTGGATCTGGGAATCGTGAAATACCATTTTGAAATTGGTGCCGGCAAGGAAAACTTTACCTGGGTATAAAGAAACTTTTGTGCAAGCAGAACGGAAAAAGAAAACGGATTGGATGGGTAGACCCTACAATCCGTTTTTTATTTACTTCAGTTTTTCGGTTTGCCCATATCCGACAGATTGGCAAGAATGGTAAACAGGCAGCTGGTTCCGATCGCAATCACAATACAGATAACGGTCTGTACCGCATGATCCGGATTGGCCATAAAGGGTGCCATAAAAGCCGGAATATATGCAGTTCCTTTGACTCCCAGAGCCCCAACGGCAATGCCGGAGATGGTGGCTGCCAGGATAGTTCCCGCAAATACTTTTTTACTGGAGAACATAAACGGGTAGGCTGCTTCCACAAAGGTACCGAATCCGATATTGATGAACAAATTGGGTATGCAGGCCACACGGTCGCTCGAGCGTCTTGGCTTGATGATATTGGCAATTTGCACACCGGCACAGACCATCACCAGACACATCATATCGATGCTGCCCAAAAAGGAATAACCGGTTGCCTCCATTTCCAGCAATACGATGGGAAGAATGGCGGCATGGTAAACACCACCCATGATCGCAAACCAGATGGCAAAACCAGCTACACCACCGGCAAGGATCGGATGGAACGCAATGCATAGGTCAAGGATGGTTTTGATGCCATTTCCGATAAACAATGCAGCCGGCGCAATGATCAACATACCAACCAAGCCGGCAATCAGGCCGGATAAACCACCGGCGGCAATGTTGGCCGTGGTGCCGGGAATGTTATGACGGAAACAAAGATTGATAATATAGTAAGCCAGAATACCGGCTATGATCCCGGTGATCAGTCCACCGATGATCCCGCCGTCTACCGACATGGCGCCGGCAATGATCCCGGCAACAATACCGACTTCATCCAGTCCGGATACCTGCTTAGCTGCAATCGCTGCTAAGATGATCGGAAGAATGCCGACAAGATTGTTAAAGACCTCTTCTAGAGCGGATAATCCGGGGATCTTGCTGATAGCCAGGCACAAGGCCATCGCGATAAATCCCGGAAGGCTGGCCATCATTATGCCATGGAGGTTGATCCGTTTCCAGATATTCCCTTCCTGTACCTTGGCACTCCCTGTATTTCCGATGACCGGTGTATACTTTAAGCCCCATTCTTTGGCAAAAGCAGCCATAGCACTGATGGCTCGTGTACGGTTGGTCGTTCCGGTCGTCCCACTGGCGGCAATCACACGGCATCCCATAGCTTGTGTATTGGCCATGGATGTGCCTCCGGTGCCGGCTACCGGAATTTGTTTTTCACTGGCTGCCGTTAATGCTTCCTGGTTGACTCCTTTCGGATCACAGCTCATTAACACGATTCCGTCAATCTGATCCTGACGGATCAGATCTGCCAGTTTTTTATCATAGGCATGTGCTTCTTCGTTAATTTCCTGTAATGTCTTTTCTTCTGTTTCCTGCAACACGCCGTTTTCAACATAATACAATTTTGCCTTTGCGTTGGCTCCGATGCCATCCATGGATTGATTGGCACCAATCAATTGAACAAACGTGATATCTGCATCTATACTGTTTGCCTGGGTAAAGATTTCCTGCATCATTCCATAGGGATCACTACCACCCTGGCTATACAGATTTCCACCACTGCTTCCTACTACCGCAATTCTTTTCATTTACAATCTCCTTACATTTACTTACACTAGATGTAAGAAATTTACATCTAGTGTAAGAATACCATAGGATCCTTGTTTTTTCTATGTTCTTTTTGATGGCTGTATATCCTGTATATTTTTCTTGTGTTTTCAAAAAAACTTTTTATAATGAGGTTTATGGAATTGAAAAAGACAGGCCACATTCTTGCATTTTTTACCATCGTTTTTTGGGGAACTACATATATATCCACCAAGATCCTGCTGACTGATTTTCAGCCGATCGAGATTCTTTTGATCCGTTTTCTCATGGGTTATCTCGGTCTGTGTGTCCTTTGCCCGACACCGGCAAAAAAACAGTCGCTTTCACATGAGCTTTTACTGGCTATGGGCGGATGGAGCGGAATTACCATCTATTATTTATTGGAGAATATTTCACTGCAGTATACGACTGCCAGCAATGTCGGTATTATTATAGCCATTGCGCCGTGTTTGACGGCTATCTTATCCAGGCTGTTTTTAAAAGGGCAGGAAACGTTGAAGCCGGTTTTCTTTTTGGGATTTGTGATTGCGATGGCCGGTATATTGCTGATCCATTACAATGGAACCCGGATGCATCTCAATCCGCTGGGCGATTTTCTTGCCATCTGTGCTTCGGTGGCCTGGGCTGTATACTCCATTTTCAGCAAAAAAGTGGCCAACCTGCCGATGACGACATTGCAGGCAACCCGTCGGATCTTTCTATATGGGATACTGGCTATGATTCCCGGTTTTATCGTCATGCAAGGTCGATTGGATCCCGCTTTGATTGTTGAGCCTGTAAATGGATTGAACTTATTGTTTCTTGGATTTGGGGCCTCGGCTCTTTGTTTTGTACTTTGGAATGAAGCCGTTAAGCGGATCGGCGCAATCCAAACCAGTGTATATATTTATCTGACACCGGTTGTGACCGTCACAACCTCGGTTTTGATCCTTTCAGAACCGGTGACATGGATGGAAGTGCTGGGGATCGTGTTGACAATGGCAGGCTTGATCCTATCAAATGCGTAATGGTTTCGTGATATACTAACTGTAAATAAGGAGAATATTATGACAAATCAACATACATCCAATGAACTGGTTGGAATTGGCAAGGAAATTCATGATACCGTCCAGAAAGCGACATCCAGCCGGAATTATGCAAATCTGAATCAGAATGTCCGCCAGTCTGTGGAGAATATGACATTGACACAACAGATGAGCGAACAAACCAAAGCCCGCGCCAAAGCCAGAGAGCTGGCCACGCAAAAGCCACCGATGGCCGGAAATTTCTCGTCGATGGACAAGAAGGAGAACGCAGCCAGAACGATGAAAAATCTGGGGACCGCTCTGATGATACCAGGCATAGGTTTTCTTGTTTTTGTGATTGGAGGAGCCATGATGGGATTTGGCATCTCCACAGAAGCTGCGCAACAAATGGCCATCCAGGGAATCTTTCCTGTAGCACTGACTGCCGGGGGTGTATTTTTCCGTCAGCGCGGTCTGCATCGTCTGGGGAAGATTCGTCGCTGGCATCTGTATATATCGGCTTTGGGAACAAAAGAAAAATGTTCGATCAAGGAATTGTGCGTTCTTTCCGGTAAGACAAGTAGAGTGGTCGAGGAAGATTTACGGGAACTGGTAGGTGAAGGATTGCTGCCGCAGGCACATCTGGATTTTGAAAACGGATATATCTATACGAGTGATCAGTCGTATGAACAAGCCCTATTACCTCCTAAACCAGTGCAGAAAAAAAAAGAAACAGCAACCCTGCCCAAGGAAAGCGAAAACTATATCAAGCAGATTCATACATATAATGAATGGATCAAGGATGAAAAGGTATCAGAAGAACTGGATACCATGGAAAAGATCGTTCGCAGCATCCTCGAATATGTAGAAGAACATCCAGAAAAACAGGATGAAACTGAAAAGATGATGAAGTACTATCTACCGACGACGATGAATCTTCTCGAAGCGTATCGAAACTTGAGTGAACAACCGGTGCAGGGGGAAAACATCACGAAGTCCAAACAGGAAATCGAACAGACCTTATCGACCATCAACAGTGCTTTTGCCCGTCTGTTTGACAGCCTTTATCAAGATGACAGTATCAATATTTCCAGTGAAATCACAGTTTTGAACGTTCTGCTGGCCCAGCAGGGACTGACTGAAAAAAGAATGAAAGATAAAGTGGAAGTAAAATGAAAATATTCTTGAACAAGTAAAAGTCTTTCAGTAAAATTAAATATAGATATTTAGAAGTAACGTCACGTTGCTTCTTTTTTAAGGAGAGAGACTATGATTGAATGGATTACCCATGTAAACGGAGTCATGAATGAAGCAATCTGGGGCTGGCCGGCTTTGGTCCTTTTAGGCTTTACCGGCGTGTTGATGACCTGTATGACCAAATTCTTCCAAATTACCCATTTTAAGTACTGGATGCAGCATACCATCGGTGCAATCTTTGCCGATCAACATGTGACGGCGCATACATCGGATCGTACGATTTCCCAGTTTCAGTCCTTATGTACAGCGTTGGCGGCTACTGTAGGTACTGGTAATATTGTGGGAGTAGCCGGTGCAATCGCGATTGGTGGTCCCGGGGCTATCTTCTGGATGTGGTTGATTGCATTCTTTGGAATGATGACCAACTATTCGGAAAATGTATTGGGTATTTTATATCGTCGCCGCAATTCGGAAGGCGAATGGTGTGGCGGTGCCATGTATTATCTACGGGATGGTCTGGGAAGGAAGAAAGGCTGTAAGCAGCTGGGCGCCATCTTGGCGGTTCTGTTTTCCTGCTTCTGTTTGTTGGCATCCTTCGGTATCGGTAACATGAGCCAGGTAAATTCCATGGTTTCCAATATTCACCATGCGTTCCATATTCCGAATATTGCGGTAGGGATCTTCTTATTTGTAGCCGTTGGTCTGGTCACCATCGGCGGTATTAAGCGGATTGCGGCTATGACCGAAAAACTGGTTCCATTTATGGTAATCTTGTATTTGTTGGGAACGATCATCATCATCTGCCTGCATATCACAACGATTCCGGCAGTTTTCGTATCTATTTTCAAAGGGGCTTTCCATTTGAAGAGCGCCACCGGCGGAGCCGTGGGAGCTGGTATCATGACGGCCATGAAAATGGGGATGAAGCGGGGTGTATTCTCCAATGAAGCAGGCCTGGGTTCAAGCGTTATGGTCCATTCCAGTTCGAACGTAAAAGAACCGATCCGTCAAGGGATGTGGGGCATCTTTGAAGTCTTTGCGGATACCATCGTTGTCTGTACCTTGACCGCTCTGACGATCTTATCCAGTGGCGCTGTCAATTTGGATACCGGTGCATTGAGCGCAACAGCCGAAGCTGTCGGTTCAAACTCGCTGATGTCCTATGCGTTTGAAATGACTTTCGGAAAACCGGGTTCCATGTTTATTGCCCTGGCAATCCTGTTGTTTGCCTACTCAACGGTATTGGGTTGGTCCCACTATGGTTCCAAAGCTTTTGAATATTTATTTGGTACCCGGTCCATTATTATCTATCGGATCATCTTCGTATGTGTGGTTTTGGCAGGGTCTGTGATCCAGGCACAGCTGGCCTGGGATATTTCTGATACATTTAATGGATTGATGATGCTGCCAAACTTGATTGGTGTACTGGCCTTGTCACCGCAGGTCATGGAGTGTACACAGAATTATGTCGATCGAAAAATGCATCATCGTACCGATATCAAACCGATGTTGTCCTTATGGGATGATATTGAAGCCGAACAGCTGGAACGACCGGATGAAGATTAAGTGACTTGAAAAGACTTCGTTATGGGAGTCTTTTTTTTAATGGAATAGGATATAATGAAAGCAGGAAAGGGTGAGTGTGATGAAACACGAATGTAAAATAACGGTCCTGGACACAAAGTGTTTTCCTGAATACCAAAGTGCCTATCTGGCCGATCCGCATTCCGGTCCGTGTCCCTTCTTTAAAAAAGGGCAGACCTTTTTGTTAAAAAGAACCCCGCAGCAGGATGATTTCTACCATTTGATGCATGGGAAATTCTGTGGAGAAGCCTGGGATGCCATCAGCCGCTATGTCTATACGGCCCTGCAGGGAGGATCGATCATGAAAGGATGGACAAAGGACGACCGTATGATGATTGCCTGCTGTAACGATGGAACCCGGCCGGTCATCTTTCAGATTGAGCGAATCGATATTCCGGAAAATGTAAAGGAAAGCCAATGGCTTTTAGAACAAGACTTTTCGAATTCGATCGAAGATGCCTATACAGGATAAAAGAGCTACGAAGGGTAGCTCTTTATTCGTTTTTATAGACTTCGTTGACTTTCATACCAGCGTTTTCTAACGCGTTCATCAGCTCATCGTTGACCGCGCTGTCACAACGGATCAGCAGATCGGAGGTGCCATCTTCTTGCGGATAGACACCGATGCTCTGAATGTTGATATTTTGGTCTACAAAAATTTTTGAAAGTTTTCCGACTGTTCCGATTTCATCTTTAACGGATACAGTGATCCGTGTTCCTTTGTTGCCCCATCCCAGCATAGTTAAGAAAGTGGAGAATACGTCATTCTGGGTCACGATACCGACAACCTCATTGTCATCGTTAACAACAGGTAAACAACCGATATCATTGGTTAACATACGTTCAGTTGCGGTTTCTACCAGGTCATAATCCTTGACCGTGATGACATTTTTTACCATGACGGTCTCTACTTTGGTTTTGGACATCAAATAATTTAATTCATAAATAGATAGACTGGTAGCCATACCGCCTCCGTTTTCGGAGATGGTACCTTCTGTAATCAGGCCGACCAGCTTTTTGTTGTGGTCAACAACCGGTACACGGTGGATGTTGTTGGCCTTCATGATATCGATCAGTCTTGAAATACTGGCATCTGATTCTGTGCAGATGACATCTTTTGTCATAACGTCTTTGACTTTAAACATGTTATCCTCCTAAATAAGCCTTCTGAATTTCAGGGCTTTCAATTAATTCTTTTCCCGTTCCGGTCAATACGACATTGCCCGTTTCCAGCACATAGGCACGATTGGCAATGGACAGAGCCATTTTCGCATTCTGTTCTACCAGAAGTATCGTGGTACCCTGTTCGTTGATTTCCTTGATGATACGGAAGATTTCCTTTACCAGCAAAGGGGCCAGTCCCATGCTTGGTTCATCCAGAAGTAACAGCTTCGGTTTGGCCATCAAGGCCCGCGCCATGGCCAGCATCTGCTGTTCACCACCAGACAAGGTAGCGGCATCCTGGTTAATACGTTCTTTCAGGATCGGGAATAATTCATAAGCATGATCCAGATCCTTTTCGATGCCGTCTTTATCTTTACGCAGGAAAGCGCCCATCAACAGATTTTCATAGACAGTCAGACCGGTAAAGATCCGACGGCCTTCCGGTACTTGTGTCAAACCGGCGGCAACGATCTTTTTGGCACTGGTCTTGGTGA
This sequence comes from Erysipelotrichaceae bacterium, assembly GCA_040266995.1. Classification (GTDB taxonomy): domain Bacteria; phylum Bacillota_I; class Bacilli_A; order Erysipelotrichales; family Erysipelotrichaceae; genus UBA4312. The sequence goes on from JAWRHV010000036.1 coordinate 96,790, forward strand.
TATCGGTTCCCATAAAGGAAATGGTTCCGCTGCTTTTCGGTGTGATATTGCTGATGGCATGCAGCATGGTCGTTTTACCGGCACCGTTGGCTCCGATCAAAGAGACAATTTCACCTTCATTCACATCCAGGCTGATTCCTTTCAATGCTTCAATGACACCATAATGCACATGAAGATCTTTAACTTCCAACATTGCCATATTAGATTTCCTCCCCAAGATAGGCCTTGATAACGAATGGATCGTTTTTAACTTCATCCGGTGTGCCGGAGGCAATCAGCTTTCCATAGTTCAATACATAGATCCTCTCACAGATAGACATAACCAGGGACATATCGTGTTCGATCAGGATGATCGTCAGATTGTATTTATCACGGATCTTATAGATCAACTGTGTCAGATCCGCTGTCTCCTGTGGGTTCATACCGGCAGCCGGCTCATCCAGATAGAGGATTTCCGGCTGGATAGCTAAGGCTCGGGCAATTTCCAGACGACGTTGTTCACCATAAGGAAGGTTGGTGGCCATCTCATGGCGCTTTCCATATAAACCAACTTCTTCGAGCAGTTCACATGCTTTTTCCTCTACCCATTTCTCTTCTGTATAATAGGATGGGGTCCGGAAAATTGCTGACAGAATGCCATAGCGGATATTCTTATGCATGGCAACCTTTACATTCTCCAGAACGGTCATAGATTTAAACAATCGGATGTTCTGGAACGTTCGGGCTACACCATACGCTGTGATCTTATAAGGCTTCAGACCGCCGATCGATACTTTCTTTCCATCCTTGGTCATCTCGATCAAACCTTCACTTGGTTCGTATACACCGGTCAATAAGTTGAACAATGTTGTTTTACCGGCGCCATTTGGACCGATCAATCCGATCAGTTCCCCTTTTTCAATGGACATATTGACATTGGATACGGCACACAGACCGCCAAAGTTCTTGGTCAATCCCTTAACTTCAAGTAAGGAGCTCATGATTTTCTCTCCTTTCTTTTCAGCAGTTTTTCAAATGATAATTCCCGCGTACCTAATAAACCAGTTGGTTTAAAGATCATGATGCTGACAAGAGCGACACCATAGATGATCATTCGCAGGTTTGAAAAGTTCTGTAAGATCATGTTCAAGAAACCAATCACAATGGCCGCAATGACAGAGGAGGTCATGGAGCCCATACCACCGAATACCACCATAACCAGAATATCGATGGAACGGTTAAAGTTGAACTGTGTCGGTTTGATGACATAGAAATTACATGCGAATAAAGCACCGGCCAAAGAAGCTAACAAGGCACCGATAATAAAAGCGCTGACTTTGTACTTTGTCGTATTGATCCCCATGGCTTCACTGGCAATTTCATCTTCACGGATCGAGATGCAGGCACGTCCGGGAGCACTGCGGGTAAAGTTACATACGATGACGATGGAGATGACCATGCAGATGAACAACAAGGTAAAAGTTGTCAGTTTCGGAATACCGGATAAACCGGCAGCGCCGTTGGTAATCTTCATATTCATCACGATGATACGGATGATTTCCGCAAATCCCAATGTCGCAATCGCTAAATAGTCTCCACGAAGACGAAGGGTTGGGACCGATACGATCAAAGCAGCGACCGTGGAGATCGCCATACCCACTAAAACACCCAGGAATAAGCCGCCAAGGTTCGGCATCATCTTTGTGATGACACCGGCACTATAAGCGCCGATACACATAAATCCGGCATGCCCCAGGGAGAACTGACCACAAATACCGATGATCAGGTTCAAGGACACAGCCAGGATAATATTGATCAAGATATTATAGATCGTAATCGTGTAATAGGAGCTGATAATGCGGAAGTTGATCAGCACACTTAAAAGGATATATACCGCTACGGAAAGAGCCATCCAGCATAGATTGGCTTTTGATAATATTTTCTTGCTCATACTCTACACCTTTTCTCTTTCATTTTTACCTAACAAACCTTCCGGTTTGATAATCAGGATCAGAATCAAAATAACATACACGATGGCATCTTTATACAGGGAACTGCCATAGGCAATAACCATGGTTTCGGCAATCCCGATAAACAAGCCACCGATCATGGCTCCCGGCACACTGCCGATGCCACCGAATACAGCAGCAATAAAAGCCTTCAGACCTGGCGTCATTCCCATCAGAGGGTTGATGGAGTTATAATACACACCAACCAGGATACCGGCAACACCGGCCAATGCCGAGCCTAAAAGGAATGTAAAGGAAATGACGGTATCGACATTGATTCCCATAAGCTTAGCAGCGTTTTCATCCACGCTGACAGCACGCATAGCACGTCCCATCTTGGTATGACGGATGATATACTGCAGAACGATCATCATGACGATCGTAATGACCAGAATGTAGATCTGTTGTGTGGAGACCTTTACAGATCCAATCTGAAAGGTTGAATTATTCAGTAACACAGGGTATGTTTTTTTCTCCGAGCCCATAACCAGCTGTGTTGTATATTCCAAAATATAACTGACACCCATGGCGGTAATCAGGGCGGAGATCCGAGTGGCATGACGTAATGGTTTGTATGCAACACGCTCGATCAATACACCCATGATTCCACAGAAGACCATGGAACCAATCATGGCAGGGAAGAATCCCACACCCAGCTTTGTGGTAACGATATAAGCAACAAAGCTTCCCAGCATGTAAATATCCCCATGCGCAAAGTTGATCAGCTTGATGATCCCGTATACCATCGTATACCCCAGCGCAATCAGGGCATATATGCTTCCTAATGACATCCCGTTTACTATTTGTTGAAGAAACTGTGTCATAGTATCTCTCTCCTTCCTTAAATGTGGAAAAAAGCCAAGGAGAATCCTTAGCTTTTTCTCTACGTTGTACGTATTTGTTTACTTAACGGTTACTTCTGCATTTGTTTCTGCACCGTTTGTAGCAGCATCGATAACCAATACAGATTTAACAGGTGTATGCGTTTCATCAAATGTAAAGCTTCCTGTCAATCCGTCAAATTCAGCTTTCTCCAATGCTTCCTGTAAAGCAGGTCCGGTTGCACCGGCTTCTTCCAGAGCCTGGATACCTAACATAACAGAGTCATAAGCTAAATAAGAGAACATGTTCAGAGCATCTTCACCATATTCTTCAATATAGGCTTTCTTGAATTCTTCCTGTGCTTCTGTCGGAGCGCCGGATGCGATAGCGGTTGTGAAGAATACATCATTCAGATTTTCCTTGCCGGCCAACTGAGCCAATACAGTCGAGTCAAATCCGTCAGCCCCAACGATCGTAGCATCGATTCCCATTTCACGAGCCTGTTTGATGATCAAACCAGCTTCACCATAGTATCCGGCTACATATAATACGTCAAAATCCTTTTCGGATAATTTAGTCAGGATCGCGTTGAAATCTGTATCCCCGGCATTGTAGCTTCCGTCTTTCAAAGAGTTGATGACTTCGCCACCGTTCGCTTCAAATGTTTCGATGAACTGATTGGCCAGTCCCTGACCATAATCACTTGTTTCCGCAAGAACAGCCGCCTTTTTCTTTCCCATATCCTTGGCTGCATACTGTGCCATGGCTGCACCCTGGTAAGAATCTTCAAAGCAGATACGGAATGCACTTGGATATACTTCATCTCCGTTCATTGTTGCGTTGATCTGTGTAGCCGATGGTGAAATAACCGGAACGCTACTGTCACTGGCTACTTGATATGTCGCGATGGAAGCACCACTTGTTGCCGGTCCGACGATGAAGGCAACCTGATCTTCTTCAATCAACTTAGTTGCTGCGGTTGTACTTTCAGCAGCATCCCCTTTGTTGTCTACCGATACATATTCCAATTTGTACTTCGCATCTTCACTTTCATTGTACATTTTAATAGCTAATTCAACAGCGTTGGACTCTGCTGTACCATAGCTGGCAACGTCACCGCTCAATTCGAAGTTTCCACCAATCTTAACGGTATCGCCTTCAGCTAATTCAGAACCGGATCCACCGGCACCTCCGCCGGATCCACAAGCAGCTAACATACTCACTGTCATAGCAGAACTTAATAAAACTTTCAAAAATTTCTTGCTCATAATAGTAATTCTCCTCCTACATATTAAGAAATTTAATATTAACATTATACTACATAATACCAGGCTTTTTTTCAACGAAAATCTTTCATTTTCCTTTGAAAAAGTTTTCAATATCTTAATTTTTGAATGTTGTATTCTTTCATTCAAGATATGATACTATGATAAAAAGGAGGGAATCATGATTACTTGTTACCAGGCACGCGAACGCCTTGATGATTATTTAAAGAACTATTATAAGATCAAGCAGACAGTGCAGCAGCATCCGGACTGGGATGCCACGCAGATTGCCCAAGCCTGTCAGGTCGACGCAAAGGAAGTATTGGAAGTGATGGAAAACCTATGAAGGGGCTAAAAGCTTTGTCGGCCGCTTTCTGTGTATCGGCCGCTGTCCTATTTCTGATCCTGTCGATCGGTCTGGTATGTTGGAAAATCCCGGTTCTGGGAACGATCTCCACCTTTCTGTTTCAAAGCCGGGAACAGTATATGATCCCTGTCTGCTTTGGATTGACGGTTTTCTGGATCGTTTGGCTCTTGGTCAGAAAGAAGAAGCTCTATGCGTTTTTATCCGTGACAGCGATCGTGGCTTTGATCCTTCATCTATTTGTTCTGGGCACCACGCTGCACCATCTGCAAAAAGAAAAGATTACCATCGATCTTTTTATGACATATAAGCCGTTACCAACCCATGAAGTGGTTGTAGATACGCAAACATATACAGACGGACAGAACATCGATGTGTATTATGTACCCGATGGATCCAAAGAAAAACCAATCATCGTCTATATGCATGGGGGAAGCTGGGTCAGCGGATCCAGAACCAATCGGGAATACGATGCTCGCGTCTTTGCCGAGAACGGGTACGTGGTGTTCTGTATGGATTATGAATTATCTGGTAAGGATCAGCATCTTTGGAAGCAGACCCAGGCACAAATGGATCAGGCCATGGACTGGATCCAGGCACATGCCGAAGAATACCAGGCGAGCATAGACCGTCTGTATCTGACCGGAGACAGTGCCGGGGGCAATCTGGCATTGATTACCGCGTATCGGATGAATGCAGATACAAATAGACCGGATGTAAGAGCTGTCTGTGTAGACTATCCGATCGTTGATCCTGTTTCCTTTTATCAGAATGAAGCTTTTTACATGTCCGATCTGGCGAAAGGCTCCATCACCGCCTATACCGGAGGAACGCCGGATCAGAAAAAGGAAGCGTATGATGCGCTGACGGTCTACCGCTATATCGATGAAAGCTGTCCGCCAACCGCCATCTTTTTAGGCCAGGCGGATACTCTAGTACCGACAGAACCTTCCTATATATTATGTCAACAGCTGCAAGACTATAACGTAGATCACCGGATCCTGGCTGTTCCGTTTGCCAATCACATTCTGGATTATCAGCCGGCATCGGTGGGAAATCAGGCCTGGTTATCTTATACAATGCAATGGTTCGCCGCTCATTCTTAAATAACTGACATCAGGATTGTCAGATTATGTGGTATTAATCAAACATAAGGAATGGTGGGTGGGGCTATGAAACAGTATAAGAAGGAAGAGTTTGAACTGAATAAAAAAGAAAATCCGGCTTTATATCATGTAACGATGATGATCGCCAGCCAGTTTGAACAATCCCGGTCATTTCGTTTATTTATGTATGTCCAGGTAGTGCTGGATGTGTTGTTTGTATGGTTATTGATCCGTTAAGAGTGGATAGAAAAGAAAAGATGGCATATTATAAAGACATGAATACGCTGAAAAATCAAAGGATTACATTTTTTGATGTGGAAACACCCAATGGAAAAGCAGACAGTATCTGCTCCATTGGGTTGATTTCCTGTATCAACGGAAAAGAAGTGGACCGCCGCTATTACCTGGTGGATCCGGAAGCACCATTCTGGGCTATGAATATACGGATCCATGGGATCCGGCCTGTCCAGGTGATGGATGCACCAACCTTTCCGCAGATCTGGCAGGAGATCGAACCATGGTTTACGCAAGGGGTCCTCGTTGCCCACAATGCCGCCTTTGATATGAATGTCATCAAGAAATGCTTATTGCGCTATGGGATGGATGTACCGCCGATGTTGTCTATCTGTACGGTCCATCTAAGCCGCAAACATGTAGAGCTGGATCATTATCGGCTTAATGACGTCTGCAGCTATCTGCATATTCCGTTAAAACACCATCATCATGCCATGGATGACACGATTGGCTGCAAAGGAATCTTTGAGTACTGGGCATCGAATGGACACATTGACGAAAAAGATATCACGGTCTATTCCATGGATAAGACCATGAAATATCGTGCGTATGTAAAGAAAAACGGAAATATAAATCTTCGATAGGAGCAGAAACAGGCTGATGGGATCTATTTTTATAGATACATCAGCTTTTTTAATGTCTGTTAAATAAATGAGATGCATGGTATAATTAATTATAACTAACTAAGGAGATGCATATGAAAAAGGAAACTTTTGATGTGGTTCACGATGGATTTTACGGCGCGTATTATCCGAATAAAGAAGCGACTTCCACCGTAATGATCTTAATGCTGGGAGATTCTATTGATGACAGAATGGCAGTTTCCGGAGTGAAATGGATCCATTCGCTCGGATGCAATGCCTTGACAATGGCACCGGCTAAAAAGGATTATGGGCATCATAACTATCCGTTAGAGCGGTTTGGAAAAGCATTGGATCGATTAAGGGAAAAGGGAAATCAAAAATTTGGCATTGCCGGCGCTTCGACAACCGCAATGCTGGCATTATGTGCAGCTTCGTATTATCCGGCGATTACATTGACCATTGCGATATCCCCGTGTGATTTTATCATGGAAGGCTTCTACCGGGATGGGAAAGATGGGATGCGGGAACGTCCGGGCGATGGAGAATCGACGGTTTCCTGGCAAGGACAGCCTTTACCTTATTTGCCGTATGCCTATCGACATCCTACTTATTGGAAGATGATCCGCAAAGAAAGCAAAGAGGGGAAAGATATGGTGGCCAGCCGTAAGCTTTTTGATGAATCCGAACGGCGTCATCCATTGCAGGAATCGCAGAAGATCAAAGTGGAAAAGATCCGGGGACACATTGTCTTTATCGGCGGCTATGACGATGTTCTTTGGGATACATGTCGATATATAAAACGAATGGAGCAGCGTTTGCAAAAGCACGCACATACGTGTACGGTTACCTCTTTGCTCTATGCACATGTGACGCATTTTGCCTTTCCGCAAAGCATGCTGGACACGATGCTTCCGATTTTCGGCAATCAGATCGTAAAGCTTTTTGCGGCCGGCCGGGCCTGGCCGAAACATTGTAAACAAGCACGAAAGGATATAGACAAGAACCTTACCGAGATCATACAGGTATGGAAATGACGGGCATTCCCGTCTTTTTTTGTGAAGTTTACCACATTATTCATTAAAGTTGTGCAATAATATGATAGGATGGACATATGAATGTAAAAAAGAAGATTATTTGCCCCGATTATGGGGCGGAGTATGAAAAAATAGATAATAATTGTTCATTTTGTGGGACAGAGAGTATAAGTACAACCACGTATGAACACCATGTCTATTTGGATACGGTCCACAATAAGCGGCTTTCTTTGGAAAAGCTGCCGTGCAGCGGATCGATGGATCGGAAAGGAGAGTGCATATGAAGTGTAAAAACTGCGGAGCACAATATCGTTTCATTCAAATGGTATGCCCTTCCTGCAAAACAGAAAACCGCTTGGGAAGAATCTGGATGACACAGCGTTCCCAGGCAGAGCTGGAGTATCAGAAGACAGTGAATGCCCGTCCGATCAATCCGTTTGTGATCAATCGTGTATTAAACCGGCTTTTACTGATTACGGTTGTTCTTTCTTTTGTGGTTGCGCTCATCAGCGCCGGTTCTTATTTTTTGCGAGATCGTGAAACGACGGCCCCGGGACTTTTGGAAGATGAACAGGCTTATATGGAAAAGCTCTATGATCAACGAGATTTCCGAAAGCTGGAAGATTACATGACGGAGCACGATTTGATGGGAACCCAGAATTACAAATACAGCCAGGCCATTGTTATGTCGTATTCCTACCAGGATTATATCCAGGACAAGCTCTGTTTTCTGGAGATGAGCGAAGAACAAAAGCAGCAGGACTCATTCTATCTGCGTTATGCGATCTCCAATTCGTATCAAGTCTATCGATGCGATACAGGTATTTATGAAGAACTGGATCCGGAAAATGAATTGTTGTATAAAGAATATTATGATGAAGTACAGGCTTTCTGGAAAGGGATCCTGGGATTGAAACAGTCGGAAATCAATGCCTACATTTTATATCAGGTGGAGGACGAGTTCATCAGCGTTACCAACATTAACGTTGTCGAAAGTATCGCCAAAGCCAGGAGGGCATGGCGCGATGAATAGACAGAAAATACCATCAACTTCAGTGTTGGTCATCAAAGGGATGTTTGTGGTCTGCCTTGTGATGATCATGGTCTCTGCCATTCTGGCGATGATGACCTCCGATGTAGAACAAGTGGAATATACTGAAGAGCAGACCCGTATCATTCACGAATGTGATCAATTCTACTATGAAAAACAATATGGACAGCTAAGAGAGTATTTATATACCAACAAGTTATATGATGAACCATATGATGTATATTGGGAAATGGTCAACGGCTATGCCGATTATATTGAGTACGTCACGTATAAAAAAGGAATCAATTTACACAAGACGGAAGAGTATAAGAAGAAAGTGATACAGAATGCCGACCGTTGTCGATACGAGAAGAACCAAAAAGAGCTGGATCGGTTAAAACGAGTGGTTTCCAAATAAGGAAATCACTCTTTTATTGAGAGGGTATTTCTAGAATGTATAAATTAAGGTAGAATAAATACGTAGGAGGAATCAATTATGGCAATGAAACTAGTATGTTTGGATTTAGAAGGAGTATTGGTACCGGAAATCTGGATTGCGTTCGCCAAAGCGAGCGGCATCCCGGAATTGAAACGAACAACACGGGATGAACCGGATTATGATAAATTAATGAACTGGCGTCTGGGCATTCTGAAAGAGCACGGTCTGGGCTTAAAGGAAATCCAGGAAACCATCGCAACCATCGACCCGATCCCGGGAGCCAAAGAGTTTTTGGATGAATTACGGAGCATCACGCAGGTCATCATTATCAGTGATACATTTACCCAGTTTGCGACACCATTGATGAAAAAGCTTGGATGGCCGACGATTTTCTGCAATACACTGGAAGTTGCTGAAAGCGGGGAAATTACCGGATTTAAGATGCGGATCGAACAATCCAAGCTGACAACCGTAAAGGCATTGCACTCGATTGGGTATGAGACGATTGCCTGTGGCGACAGTTTTAATGATCTGGGAATGATCCAGTATGGAAAGAACGGCTTCTTGTTTAAAAGTACAGAACAGATCAAAAAGGATTATCCGCACATTCCGGCTTATGAGACATATGATGAGTTATTAGCTGCCATCAAATCCGTATTATAAAATATGCCATGGAGAAAAGATCCATGGCTTTTTTATCAATCATCGAGATAGATTCCGATCATAATCACATCAAAAGGTTGTATATCGGTTCCATCGTTTCGATAAAAGAATGTCGTCTTCTTTTAAAGGTTAGTTCGGAAGGAACAAGAATATCCCAAGACAGTTATTTATCCGGTTCGATCGAATGAATAAATAAGCCGCTACGCAGCTTGGGTTCAAACCAGGTGGATTTCGGTGGCATCAGACGACCGGCATCCGCTACATCCAACAGTTCGGAAATGTCGGTTGGTACCATCGCAAAGGCAACCGAGGGCTGTGCGCTATTCTGGACGCGTTTTTCCAATTCCTCCAAGCCGCGGATTCCGCCGATAAAGGAGATACGTGGATCCGTTCTCGGATCATCGATGCCCAGGATCGGTCCCAGCACTTGTTGTTGCAGGCGGGATACATCCAGCCGGGCAACCACATCGTTTTCATCCACCGGAATCTTATTAAAATCCAGTTTGTACCAACCTTCTTGGGTGACCATGGTCACTTGTTTTTTATGCGTGGGATGCTGCTTTTGCGAAATCGGTGTGAGGGTGCATACGTCCGATAACCGCTTCATATATTCCTTGAAAGACAGACCGTTTAAATCGCTGACAAAACGGTTGTAGTCCATAATCTCCAACTGGGTGTCCGGAAACAAAATACATAGGAAATAATTGAATGCTTCCTGCCCTGTATGATTTGGGTATTGCTCGCGCCGCTGACAGCCTACCCGAACAGCGCTGGCACAACGGTGATGGCCGTCGGCAATATACGTATTCGGTACCTTTTTAAAGGCTTCTTCCAGTTTTTGTACACATGACCTGTCATCGATGACCCATACCCGTTGATGGACGCCATCTTCGCTGGTAAAGTCGTATACCGGCTTGTGCTTTTTTTGGCTTTCGATGATCGCCTGGATGGTGTCATCCTTGCGATAGGTCAGAAAGATCGGGCCGGTCTGACAGCTGGTAATGCTGACATGACGGATCCGGTCGGTTTCTTTGGCCGGAACGGTATTCTCGTGTTTTTTACAGATTCCGTTCAAATAATCATCAATCGAGGAAACAGCAGCCAAACCTGTCTGTATGCGACCGTTCATGGTCTGTTCATAAATGTAGAAACAGTCCTGTGGATCTTGTATATAAATGCCTTGTTCCATCTGGGAGACGATCATATCTCTGGCTTTTTCATAGACATCTTGTGCATACATATCGTGATCCGGTTCAAATTGTGTTTCCGGGCGGTCGATATTTAAAAAGGAATAGGGTTTACCTTTTACAAATTCTCTGGCTTCCTGCCGTGAATAGACATCATACGGAAGGGCAGCTACTTGCTCTGCAAAGTTTTCATGGGGGCGAATGGCCCGAAAGGGTTTAATGGTTGTCATAGGGCACCTCGTTATGTGTATCATTATAATCGAAAAGTAAAGAAACACAAAATGATTTCACAACAGTTATATATATTGTCCGGATTGTGGTTACAATATAAGAAAGCGGAACAAACATTTTTGAAAGGAGAAAACCAATGATTCAATGTATACAAGGAGATATCACAAAAAATCATGGCGTAGAAGCCATTGTCAACGCAGCCAATACCAGTTTGTTGGGAGGTGGCGGTGTGGATGGAGCTATCCATCGGGCAGCCGGCCCAAAGCTGTTAGAGGAGTGCCGTACATTGCATGGGTGTAATACCGGCGATGCCAAGATCACCGGGGCTTATCAATTGCCATGTAAAGCCGTCATCCATACACCAGGCCCTATCTGGCGAGGTGGCAATCACAAGGAAGGAGAACTGCTAGCCTCCAGTTATCGAAGATGCCTGGAAGTGGCCCGGGACAACGACATCCGATCGATTGCGTTTCCATCGATATCCACCGGGGTCTATCATTTTCCCTTGGAGCTGGCCGCAAGAATTGCTCTTTCCACAGTGATGGACTTTCTGAAAGAGGACACGTCCATAGAAACTGTTGTCTTTGTGCTTTTTGATGCCCGTACACTACAAGCATATCAGACAGCCTATGAACAACTACAGAAGGAAACAAATTCATAGGAGACCCGGATAAGCTCGACAGATCGCACCGGTGTCTTTGGTCGGAAACAAAACAGGGCCGACGATAATAGGAATTGTTGTATTTTGTTTCGATCCAGAAGGGAATGATAGAGCGGATGTTTACAGAAGAAATACATACGGGATATTTTTTCATGGTATAATGGGAGGAAAAGAGGAAAGTCTATGGGATTGACAACAACGGAATTCATGGATCTGTGTAAAAAGTTTGAGACACTGTTCCGTGATAAATACAACTATACGAAAACCAGACCAGGTCCGTTTACCGTATTCTGTGAAACGGAAACCTATCGTTCTTACTGGAAGGATATGCGGTCGATTGCCAATATCCGTAATTTGATTGCACATAGTGATCTGGATGTTGACGGCGATGAAGGCATCGTGGTTGCTGAACGAACCATGAAGGTACTAAAGGAAGTAATCGAGCTGCTGGAAAATCCGCCTTTGGTGGAGGACGTATTTGTTCGTAATATGAAGTATGTAAAGATCGAGGATTCTGTCAGTCAGACCATTGCGTATATGACCCGGCATTCCATTGCCCATATGCCGGTACTGGATCAGACGAGAAATCTGATCGGGGTATTTAGTGAAAACACGATTTTTACGCGTCTGGATCGAGAAGAAATCGTAGCCATTGATGTGAAAGAGACATTGGAATCCTACCGGGACTACCTTCCGATTGACTGCCATAATGGAGAATATTTTGGTTTTATCGGATTGCAGGAATCACTGGATACTGCCAAGGATCTGTTTAATCAACGGAATGAAGAGGGGAAAAGACTGGTTTTACTGTATGTAACCAAAACCGGCCGTAAAGATCAGCCGGTATTAGGGGTCTTGTCCCCATATGATCTGATATAGAAAGGGAAAGCATGAAGGAGATTTTTGAAAGAACAAGTGTGCGATCGTATATGACGAAAAGGGTTGAAGATGAAAAAATACAGGCATTGTTGAAAGCGGCGATGGCTGCGCCTTCCGCCGGCAATCAACAGCCCTGGGAATTTTATGTGGTAAAAAACAAGGAGACGATCCAAAGTCTGGCAAAGGTCAGTCCCTATGCCGGTTGTGCAGCTAAAGCGCCGGTGGTGCTGGTTCCTTGTTACAGAAGCCGGGATCTGTTGTTTCCGGAATATGCACAGATCGATCTGAGCATTGCCTGTGAAAACATTTTACTGGAAGCTGTATCACAAAACTTGGGAGCAGTCTGGCTGGGAATCGCTCCCATCCGTGAGCGTATGGAAAAAACAGCAGAGGTATTGAACCTGCCGGATCATTTAAAAGCTTTTGCACTTCTTCCTGTAGGATATCCTGCGAAGCAGGAAAAGCCACAGAATCGTTTTGATCTTGAAAGGATCCATGTGATCGTATGAAGCAATATGTAAAACTTTTACCATTTCCTTTATTCACGTATATGATCATTGCTACAATGACTGCATTGGTTTATGCGACGAACTCTCCCTGGATCCATGTGTGCCTGGGTTTTTTACCATTCTTTTTCACACTAGGACTGCTTGTAGCTATATCGACGTTGATACATCCTTATTGGGCAACAAAAAAGCTTGCACGGACCAGTTTGATCCTGAAGCTGATCAATGTTCCGGCCTATGTATTTATTGTTGGTGTGATCGTGGAGGGTGCTTCCTCTTTGCAGAATCAGTTATGGAACCTATTATTTGCAGCTTTGCTGGCTAGTCTGCTTCAGACAGGGCTATATGCAATGGCCGGGATCCGGAAGGCAAAACGAGAAAAAAGGATTGAAAGAGAGTTTTTATATGTTTTTTCTTCCTTTTTACTGGTAGTGGATATCGTAGCTGCCGTCCGTTTATACAATAAGTGTAAATAGTTCTTGTGCTTTAATGGAAACCATGTATAATCAATCACGTTACGAAAAAAGAGGAAGCAATTTATGGAAGTGAATCAAAAATATAAACAACGTTATCATGCCAATGTTCCGTCCGGCTGGTCCAACGACCCAAACGGTATGATCTACTATAACGGACAAGCGCATCTGTTTTATCAACACTACCCGTTTGCCGCGAAATGGGGCATTATGCACTGGGGACATTTTGTGACAGAGGATTTTGTAAAATGGAAGAGTCTGCCGATCGCTCTGGAACCGAAAGAACCGTATGAAGCAGAATGCGGGTGCTGTTCCGGCAGTGCCATTGAAGTAGACGGAAAACTGTATTTAATGTATACAGCCGCCCAGATGAATCTGCAAAGACAATGCCTGGCTTACAGTGAAGACGGTGTTACCTTTACCAAGGTGGATACCAATCCGATCTTAACTCCACAGGAGGTGTCGGATGAAATTTTGCCGTCCGATTTCCGAGACCCCAAAGTCTTCGTTAAAGACGGACAGTATTACTGCCTGGCCGGTACGCGGATCATTGATGAAAAGGACGTGGAAAAGCGCCAGAATCTACCAATATCCTATCAACAGGATGTACACGTATCCAATGTGGTCGGTACCGATGAAGCCAGAGGCTATGGGAACATGGTCTTGTTAAAGGGGAAGGATCTGTATCATTGGGAATATGTGGGAAAACTGATGGATATCCAGGATGAATTCCCGGTAGAATTCTTTGCGCTGAACGGTGTTTATGAATGTCCGGATTATTTTGAAGTGGATGGACAGGAATTTGTGATTGCCAGTCCGCAGTTCTTACCACAGATGAGCCATGAATATGAAAATGTTCATTCTTGTATCTATATATATGGAGCACTGGATTTTGAAACCGGACATCTGGCTATGAAAAAGATTGCCGAGATTGACAGTGGATTTGATTTCTATGCACCACAGACCTTGTTGATGCCGGATGGCCGTCGGATCATGATTGCCTGGAAGGATATGTGGAACCGGACATATCCGACAGAATCGGATCAGTGGATCGGCAGCTATACCTTACCACGGGAGCTGCATGGCAAAGAGGGAAAACTGATCCAGAAACCGATCCGTGAGATTGAAAACTATTATCAGAATGAAGTGACTTACGCGGATATCGACCTGAATGGTACTTTATCATTGGAAGGGATCCAAGGCTCTTGTATTGAATTGAAAGTGGTTTTTGATTGTAAAGAGGCCAATAAAACAGGATTAAAATTGTTCAAAGGCGGTCAGCACGAAACCTTGCTCTATTATGATGCAAAAACAGAATCGGTTGTTTTTGACCGAACGACATCCGGTGCAAAAATTGGTGGAATCGAAGCCAATACCTTGATACGTACATGTAAAATAGAAAAAGAAGAGTATTTGACTCTGCAATGTTTTCTGGATATGACCAGCCTTGAGGTTTTTATCAATGATGGTATTCGTACGATGACGGGAAATGTCTATCCGGATCTTGAGCACGATGTACAGATTGAATTCTTCAGTGAAGGAGATAGTACGATCCTGTCCGTGGAAAAACATGATATTATCGTTTAACAGCTGCATATCAGCTGTTTTTTTGTTTTGTGAGGAATTGTCCGGATTGTAAACGATATCACCTTGGTTTATTTGACAAGCAGGAGTACACAACATAGAATAGCCGACATGTACACTTTTTTTTAAGTGGCATGGAGGTATTTTTTATGAAAAGAATATTGAAAGTATTATGGATACATTTATGCTTAGTATGTATGGTTATGCCAATCAATGCCAAGGAAGACGGAGTCGGCTTTCTATGGGAAGTGGCCGGCCGATACAATGCACCATTGGAGGATTGCCTGACAGTTCAGAAAGGTACGGTGGAAGGGCCGAGCGGAAAAGAAACCTACTATAACCTGGACATGTCTTCCATCATTCAACGTTTGGAGAATATGGGTGTGGAAGGATCGTACTGGGTCCGGCAGGACGGTGTGAAGATGTACGGGCAGTATGTGATGGTGGCTGCCAATCTGGATCTTCGTCCTCTGGGAACGATCCTGCCGACTACGCTTGGTTTAGGAATCGTCTGTGATACCGGTGGATTTGCCTCGGCTAATCCGACACAGCTGGATATCGCCGTAACTTGGTAACGAGCTTTTTTAAACAATCCTTTCTTTGGAAAAGCTTGAATTCTTTGTATAATAGAATCAGAGATTGAGGAAAGGAAATCATGTATGAAAAAAGTATTTGCGTCGGATTTTGACGGGACCTTGTATTTTTATAAAGCGGATGTGAAACTACCACCGGAATCCGTGGAAAAGATCAACGAATATCAGACAGCCGGGCATAAATTCGGACTATGCACAGGTCGTCAGATTGGTGGATTGACCCCGTTTATCATTGGATTCTTTGATCCGGATTTTACCATTACGAGTACGGGAGCTAATATTTGCGGACCGAATTATCAAGGCATTGTACAAAAGAGCATTGATTTTGATATTGCCGAAGCCGTGGCAGAGGAATACCATGCCAAAGGACACAAGGTAAGCATCGATATCGATGGTGTCATCAATGTGTATGAAGAAATGGATTACCCGGGAGAGTATAATGTCATCTCCAGTATGGCCACAGCCCCTAAGGGGATGGTGTTCGGCATCGGTATCCATTGTGAAACGCTGGAAGAAGCTGCTTCGGTTGCCAAGAGCATCAATGATCGGTTTGGTGATCGTGTCAATGCGTTCCAGAATGTGATTGAAGTAGATCTGGCTCCCAAAGGATGCTCAAAGGGGCTGGCCATTTCGGAAATCCGGAAGTACTACGGCGATTGTCGTATTTACGGGATCGGAGACTCGATCAATGATCTGCCGTTGATTGAAGCTGCCGATGTTTCTTATACATTCCCTTATGCGCCACCGGAAGTACAAAAAAAAGCTACCAAAATTGTAGATACGATCGTAGAAGCGCTGGAAGACAGTATGCAGGATCCAGTCGATGAATAGGCCGGCACTGGAAAGAGCACAAAGATACGAACAAGAAGTCGAGAAGTCGATTGCTCCAATGGAACGACCGGCTTTTCATATGTCTGCTCGTGTCGGATGGATCAATGATCCGAACGGTTTTTCCTTTTATCAGGGAAAGGTACATCTGTTTTACCAGTATCATCCGTATGATGCCCATTGGGGACCGATGCACTGGGGCCATGCGACCACAACCGATCTTCTGCATTGGAAGTATGAACCGGCCGTACTGGCACCTGATCAGCCTTATGATCGGGATGGATGCTTTTCCGGGAATGCCGTCACCTTGGAAGATGGAAGACAACTGTTGATCTATACAGGAATCGTCCGGACAGAGCAGGGTGTTCTACAGACCCAGAACGGCGCGATCGGCGATGGCTCTGCGTATCAGAAGCTGGCTGAGAATCCTTTGATCGACCAACATCTGCTGCCGGATCATGCCAGCCCCTATGCATTCCGCGATCCGAAGATTTGGAAAGAGAAGGATATGTATCATCTGATTGTGGCCAATCAGAATGAAAAAGGAATGGGACAGATCTTGAAATATGAAAGTACCGATGGTCTGCATTGGAAGTATGCAGGGAAACTGTTAGAAAACACGTATGCGATCGGCGATATGTGGGAATGCCCGGATTACTTCGTTCTGGATGGACAAGACGTGTATCTAGGCAGTGCCATGCATGCCGATGGATCCGGTTTGGAATACCCGGAAGGCTTCGTATCCTTCTATATGACCGGCTTTCCTGATGAAACGCATCGAAGTGTGGATCACGGCCTGGATTTTTATGCGCCGCAGACCTTGGCCATGCCGGATGGAAGAAGGATCCTGATTGCCTGGATGCAGGACTGGCAGACAAGTCGTCTTCATTCGAAGGAATGGGCCTGGTTCGGACAGATGACCATTCCTCGTGTGTTATCTTTAAAGGATGGCACTCTGATCCAATGGCCGGTCAAAGAAGCGGAAGGCTTACGGGAAACACCGATTTCTTTTGGAAAAGACATTCAGAATTATCCGGTTTGTTCGGATATGGAATTGGAAATTACGAATACCTCGTGGTATGAGCTGACATGGAAATCGGATGATATTTCGGTATCTTTGCGATATGACGGCGGCTGGACGATGGTTCGAACAGATTCCTTTGGACAACATATACGGACTTCCTGTATATATGGTGACCCCTACAGTCTGCGAATTCTTTCGGATCGGAAAAGTCTGGAAATCTTTGTAGATCACGGGAAACAAACGTTTACAACCACCTGGTATGGGTGTTTTCTATCGCGTTCGCTGACCATTGCAGGGCAGGACACAATGCGTGTCAACGGCCAACTGTTTTCATTGAGAGAAAAAGCTTGAGAAAAGGTTCTCAAGCTTTTTTTAGTCCTGGAATAATGGGGTAGAGTAGTAACGGTCCCCACTGTCCGGTAACAGTACCACGATGTTTTTACCTTCGTTTTCCGGCTTCTGTGCCTGGATCAAACCAGCAGCTAAAGCGGCTCCGGCAGAGATGCCCACGGAGATTCCTTCGGTTCTTGCGATGTATTTTGCGTATTTGAAGGCATCGTCATTGGTGATCGTTTGAATTTCATCATAGATTTTTGTATCCAGTGTATCCGGTACGAACCCGGCTCCGATTCCCTGGATCTTATGGGCCCCGGCTTTTCCTTCAGACAGAACAGGAGAGGATTCCGGCTCCATGGCTACGATTTTTGTGTGGGCTCTTTCTTTTAAATACTGTCCGGTACCGGATAAAGTACCACCGGTTCCGACACCGGCCACAAAGACATCCACAACCCCGTCTAAATCCTTATAGATTTCCGGTCCCGTCGTTTCATAATGGGCTTTTGGATTTGCCGGATTGGTGAACTGGCTTGGGATAAACCCATTGGTTTCTTTTGCCAGTTGTTCGGCTTTGGCAATGGCCCCTTTCATACCTTTGGAGCCATCGCTCAAGACAATTTCCGCGCCATAAGCTTTTATGATGGCACGACGCTCCACGCTCATCGTTTCCGGCATTACGATCACAGCTTTATAACCCTTAGCTGCCGCAATTGCAGCCAATCCGATACCGGTATTACCGGATGTCGGTTCGATGATAATGGATCCTTCTTTTAATTTGCCTTCTTTTTCTGCGGTTTCGATCATAGATAAGGCGATGCGGTCTTTTACGCTGCCCGATGGATTGAAGTATTCCAGCTTCGCAAACAGATTCGCTTTCAGATTCAGATCCTTTTCAATATTTGTCAGTTTGACCAATGGCGTATTCCCGATCAACTGGCTGGCACTTGTATAATATGTCATGCATTTTACCTCCTGAATGAAATGATTCATTTCTTATTAACAATAATACCTATAAAACCTAGTTTGTCAATAGGAAATATAAAGAATATGCAAAAAAATAGCAGGTTTCCCTGCTAAATGTAATATTCTCCTTGGGCTGTCCGCTCTCTGTCAATCAGATCCTGTAAAGTGATATGATCGACGACACCACAGATGGCATCGTATAGTTCTTTCCAGACATAGAGAGTGGATTCACTTTCGTTATCGGTACCAACACCCTCCAGATTCGGGTCCACACAGTCGATCGGTGCCAAAGATCCTTCCGTGGTACGTAAGATCATTCCGACGGTGATTTCCTGCGGATCGCGGTTTAAATAGTAGCCGCCTTTCGGACCTCGCACGCTGCGGACATAACCAGCACCGGTCAGAGCGGGTACAATCTGCTCCAAATACTTCAAGGAAATAGATTGTCGTTTGGAAACATCCTTGAGGATGACCGGTTTATCTTTCGGCTGTAAAGCCAGATCAAGTATAAAACGAAGAGAATACCTTCCTTTCGTTGAGATACGCATAGAGTTCCTCCTGTTAGCTCAATTCTTCTTCCAGCATGGCAGATACACTGTCACTTCCGGCTAATGTGATATTGTTGATGATGATCAGGTCATCGATCTTTTCTTCTTTACAATAATCAACGATGTTTTTATCCGTATAACGGAAATCGATGATATAGACTTTACTATAATGATCGACCAGGAACGGAATAAACGCATTTCCATAGGATTCTTTTACAACCAGACAAGAGGATCCGTCATCTACTTTCGGATTCTCGATGATGGTCAGGGGTTTATCACCACAAATGAAACAATAGTAACCACTGCTTTCATCCCAGTCGCTGACATCTTGGATGATCTGGCCCGAAATTTCAGTTCCGTCTTCGTTCCAGTAGGTCAGCTCATTGGTTCCGTTTGGCACATAGGCTGTAACGGTATCCGGATTGGCCGCCATTTCCGAGTTCTGCAGCTCGGTATAGAATGTCCCGAGAAACGGCTCGAATGTCATGGTTTTCTTAAAATAAGACAGCTTGTGCGGTTTGATGCCTTTTTCTTCGCAGAAGGCCTTATAGGCATAGTAAGCCCCTTGGGTCGTCCAGTGATGGTCTGTACGGAAATACAGATATTCATCCCGATGAGGCCAGAGGGCATCATAAGCATCCACACTATGTACATTATCATTATATAAACTGATAAAGTAATCGATGGCTTCTTCCTGGTCCGCTCCTCCTAATTTTGCCTGTGTCTTTTTATCTAACATGCCGGACTGGTTTGGAAGCAGAATGGAATAAACAGTGGTAGTTCCTTCCAGCTGATCTGCCCCATGATTGATGGCATCTGTATAACGTTCGACGGCTTCCTGCAGAAAGTAGTACATACTGTAGGCGGCACCGTCTTTTACGTACAGGTTGCCCATAATGTTTGCCTGCATATCCTCTTCCAAATAGTTCTGTGTCGGAACCTCCACCTTTTCCTTCTTGGTTTTCTTTTTTGTAGAAGTCCCTTTTTCGGTCGGGATCTCATCGCTTTGTTTAGCCGTTCCCACCATTTGCGTGCTGGATTCAATTCCGTATTTTGTCTGCACCTTCTGGTTGGCGGCAATCAACGCATCGCGACCTGGATAGGTATCTGCATACCACGTGGATACACCGGAGAAGAAACTGCCATCCAGAAACTCGCCGATCGTAAAGGACGGAAAGGTCGTCAGTTTTCTTTTTTCGACTGTTGATGTCGATGGTCGGACAAAGAACAACGCACCGACAAAACATCCCAGGATCATGGCCGCCAGGAAAGCTAGTATACCAATCCGGCGGTAAAGGGCCAGTATTTTCTTTTTCTTTTTAGACATGAACAGCTCTCCTTTCTAGAACTGGAAGTATAAGAACGGATTATAGCTGTTACCAATCAAGGCCAGCACAGCTAGAATCAGCAAGAATAGGGGCGTAACCATCTCCGTTACCGCAAACAAGTGTAAACAAATCGTATTTCTTTTTCCCAGAACATAACCGATCTTCCGCAAGATCTTTCCGATATCTGTACAGGCGATCATCGCAAAGAGCATGAAGAAGATATTGGCGGTAAATACGGTAGAGGCATCCAGCCCGAGCAAGGAAGCGTTTCCGATGTGCACCATACCTAATAAAACCGTAACCAGTTCTCCCAGGTTCTCAAAACGGAAGATGGTCCATCCGATGCAGATGATAAACAAGGTATAGAGATGCTTCCATGCCGGTTTCCATTCCATTTTGAACACAAAGCGCTCCAGAAGCAAGAATCCCAGATAGTAGAGCCCCCAGAGAATATAGTTCCAGCTGGCACCATGCCACATACCGGTCAAAAACCAAACAATGGCCATGTTCCGAACGATCTTCCATGTTTCACAACGGCTGCCACCCAATGGTATATAGACATAGTCACGAAAGAAGCTGCTTAGGGAAATATGCCATCTGCGCCAGAAATCCTGTACAGAATTGGCCATATACGGGTAGTTAAAGTTTTCCAGATAGTGGAACCCGATCATCCGACCCATGCCGATCGCCATATCGGAATAAGCGGAAAAATCCAGATAGATCTGTAATGTATAGAAGATCATGCCTAACCATAATCCGGCGGTAGATACTCCTTTTAAAGCTTCGACACCGGCGGGCAGCAATGCGTCCGCCGCTGAAGCACATCCATTGGCCAACACAGCTTTTTTGGCCAGCCCCACACAAAAGCGGCGTACACCATAATACAGATCGGTGCCGGATACCCGACGATGATCGATATCCTTGGCGACGGTCTCATATCTTACGATCGGCCCGGCAATACATTGATGGAAAAGGCTGGAATAGAGGAGCAGCTTCCAATACAATGGCTGGGCCTTGACCTGACCACGATACACATCGATCACATACGATAATAGCTGGAATGTATAAAAGGAAATACCGATCGGTAAAACAATATTCGGGATCGTTTTCGGAATTCCGAACAAAGCGTGCAGATTGGTCGCGAAAAAGACGGTGTATTTAAAGATGAACAACAAGCCCAGCACACAGATACATTCGCCGATGAGATAGAGCTTTTTTCTGGCTTTGTTTCTGGTATGCTGGATGCGCAGGGCAAAGAACCAGCTGAAAAATGTATCCGCCAACAGCAGGATGACATAGCGGGGACCTCCCCAGGCATAAAAGATCAATGAAAATATCAACAAAACAATATTTTGATGTTTTTTATCTACTAGATGATAGATGATCAGTTGCGGTACTAAGAACGCAAAGACAAATAGTAAGCTTGAAAATACCATGCGTACAGAACCCTTTCTATAATTATAGTATAAGTATATGCTTTTTTCTTTACGGTTTCTATATAAAACCTAGTAAATTACAGGGATTTATAATGCTGCGTGGACTGATTCGGTCATAAAGCTATTAAAACAGTCAAAAAAAGAGTATGATAAATATGATAAATGTCGTGAATTCTCTTTTTGAGAGATGATTTGTCGGGACAGTTCGCAATGGAATCAGTTTATATATTCTAACCATTGTATTTCTTTAATTGATTTGTTTGTGAAAGGTTTTATGGTATCTTTAAAATAAGAGTAAAGGAGTATTAACATGCAGTTTGGTGAATCCATTGAAGATTATTTGGAAGCAATTTTAGTATTAAGTCAGCAGATTGAAAATGTACGGAGTGTCGATGTAGCCAGTTATATGGGCTTTTCAAAGCCAAGTGTGTCCCATGCGGTAAAGATCATGGCGGAAAAAGGACTGATCCGTCTGGATTCCAGTAAAATTCTTCATTTGACGGAACCGGGCAAAAAAGTGGCAGAGGCAACGTACAAAAGACATTGTTTCTTCTCGGAAATGCTGACAAGCATTGGCGTTCCAAAAGATATTGCACAGGAGGATGCCTGCCGGATCGAACATGTCATCAGTGAAGAAACCTTCCAGGCAATCCAGGATTTCTATAATAAATCGAATACAGGAAATGAATAGACCGTGAAAACGGTCTTTCTTTATGTATAATAGAAACAGTCAATGAAGGCCTCTTGGATCAGAAAGGATTTGATGAATCACCTATGAAAAGAAGAAGTGAAATATTAGCGCCGGTAGGAAATATGGAGATGTTGGAGGCAGCCCTGGCAGCCGGATGTGATGCGGTCTATTTCGGAATGCAGCAGTATGGAGCTAGAGCGTATGCCCAAAACTTTACCATGGAACAAGCCAGAGAAGTGATTCAAAGATGTCATCTGGTGGGTGTAAAAGTGCATGTCACTATGAATACGATTCTTTTTGAAGAAGAAATCGAACCGGCCTATCAACAGGCAAAACAATTGTATGAATATGGGGTGGATGCCTTGATCATTCAGGATCTCGGATTGATGCACCTGCTGCATACCCGTTTGCCTGACCTTGTGATCCATGCATCTACGCAGCTGAGCACGCGCACTGTGCAGGAAATAGAAAAGCTGAAGAGGTTAGGTGTTCGTCGTGTTGTCCTTGCCAGGGAATGCAGCCATGATGAGATTGAACGCTGTAAACAGGCAGGTATGGAAATCGAAATATTTGTGCATGGAGCCTTGTGCATCAGCATGTCCGGACGCTGTTATTTATCACAAGTATGTTATGGGCGAAGCGGAAATCGGGGCCGTTGCAGCCAGCCATGCCGTATGCCGTATTCCTTATGGATGGATGATAAACGTGTCGATACACAAGGAGAATATCTTCTGAGCCCGAAGGATCTGTCTTTGATCGATCGGGCCGATCAACTGGATGTGGATTCCTTAAAGATCGAAGGACGCATGAAAAGTCCGGTCTATGTCTATGAAGCCGTCCGCCAGATAAAAAAGGTGTTGGAAGGAAAGAAACGGACACAGCAGGACCGGGAACGGCTGAAACAGGCGTTTAATCGTGGCTATACCACGGGGCATATAGATGGGGCAACAGGGCATGCGCTGATGAATACGGCCGCCGGAAATCATCAGGGAGTCCCGGCCGGACAAGTTATCGGGATTTCCAAAAAGAAGATCCGTATCCGGTGTCAGATGGATATTCATCAATACGATGGCTTACGCATTGGGTTGCGGCAAGGATGCCGGATCAACTATTTATACGATGCGCAAGGAAATCTGACAAACGAAGTAAAAAAAGGACAGATTGCCCAGATTGATGCCCTTCCGAATGTCCGTGTACAGGATCCGGTTGTCCGCACAGTGTCCTATCAGCTGGAACAGGAAGTGCAAAAGGCCGTTCAAACCACGATCCGCAAAGTACCAATCAAAGCGCGGATTACGTGCGACGGGCTCGGACAGCCTTTGCGGGCAATGGCCGACGATGGCCGGCATACGGTGTTTGCGAAAAGTAGGGTAACGGCTGTTTTGGCAAAAAAACAACCGACTACACCGGCTGTCATTGAAAAACAGATGAAGAAGACCAAAGACAGCTGGGCTGTCTTTACCGAGATTACCTATGACCTGAAAGAGGATCTGTTCTTTCCGATCGGAGTTCTGAATGATCTGCGAAGACAGATCATCGACCTGTTGAAAACGGAAAGAGAAAAAACGGCGCCTGTCTATGAACGTCCCTATTTATTCCAACCGGTCGTGGAGGATAAAGAGGAACGTTATGTTCAAACGGTGCCGGCGGATACGCTGCCTGCACATTGGAATGTGACGAATTCCTATGGAGTGGCGGCCGCTTTAGAGATGGGGTATGCACAAACATGCCTGAGCGATGAATGTGATGTTTCACATATGGAACAACTGGTACAAGCCTTTCAACAACGGTATCAACAGCCGGTTCCCGTGGTATGGAATGTGTACCAGAAACGTCGTCTGATGATCATGCGTCATTGCCCGGTCAATACTGCATGTAAAGATGGAACAAGAACAAAGTGCGCTCTATGCCATACACATACGTTTTATCTGAAGGGAAAAGACGGAAATACCTTTTTGTGTCAGGGAAACGGAGATTGTTATATGTGCTTATATGACACAAAGGCAACCAATTTATTATCGGAAATGGGACACTTTCACCAATGGGGGATCCATCGTTTTCTCCTTTCCTTTGTTGATGAAACAGAGGATAAAAGGAAGGAATTGTTAGAACAATTCAAAAGGGAATCTTATTGAAAGAAGTTATGAATAATGGTATCATCTTAATAGCAAAAAGGCTAAAGGAGGATATTTTATTATGCCTATTATCGTTGACGTATATGCTCGTGAAGTGTTGGATTCTCGTGGAAATCCGACTGTTGAAGTAGAAGTCACAACAGAATCCGGTGCTTTCGGTAGCGCTATGGTTCCTAGTGGAGCAAGTACTGGTGAAAGAGAAGCTCTGGAACTTCGTGATGGAGATAAATCACGCTATTTAGGAAAAGGAACAACAAAAGCCGTTGATAATGTTAACAACATCATCGCTCCGGCTGTAATCGGTTTGGACTGCCGTGATCAGAACCTGATCGACAAGACTATGTTGGATCTGGATGGATCTCCATTCAAAAAGACATTAGGTGCAAACGCTACATTAGGTGTTTCCATGGCTGTTGCCAAAGCGGCTGCGGATTTCTATGGAATGCCATTATTCAACTACTTTGGTGGATTCAATGCCAATACATTACCAGTGCCTATGTGTAATGTAATCAATGGTGGATCTCATGCCGACTCTACAGTAGACTTCCAGGAATTCATGATCATGCCTGTAGGTGCTAAAACGGAAAAAGAAGCTGTACGTATGGCAGCCGAAACTTTCCATGCGTTAAAATCTGTATTAAAAGCAAAAGGATACAACACAAACGTTGGTGACGAAGGTGGATTTGCTCCTTCCTGCAAAGACGGAAACGAAGAACCGTTGGAATTATTGGTTGAAGCTATGGAAAAAGCCGGATACAAACCGGGAGAAGATATGTGCATCGCAATGGACGTAGCTGCTTCTGAATTCCATAATCATGAAACTGGATTGTATGAACTGTCTAAATCCGGACAAGGAACAAAGACTTCCGATGAAATGATCGATATGTATGCGGAATGGATCGAAAAATATCCAATCATCTCTATCGAAGACGGATTAGGTGAACGTGACTGGGACGGATGGAAAAAGTTGACAGATCGTATCGGTGACAAAGTTCAGCTGGTTGGAGACGACTTATTCGTTACAAACCCTGCTATCCTGCAGGAAGGTATCGAAAAGGGTATTGCGAATGCAATCCTGATCAAAGTAAACCAGATCGGTACTTTGACAGAAACGTTTGATGCGATGGAATTAGCTAAGAAACACAACTACACTTGTGTAGTATCTCACCGTTCAGGAGAAACAGAAGATTCGACGATTGCGGATATCGCTGTAGCATTCAATGCTGGACAGATCAAGACTGGTTCTCTGTCTCGTACAGACCGTATCTGCAAATACAACCGTTTGATGAAGATCGAAGACGAACTGAACAAACGTGGTACTGCTTCCGTAGCTAAATACTTAGGAAAGAAAGCATTCTACAATTTATTCAAATAATAAAATAGTGATTCCTTGAAGGCATTGTCAAAAGACGATGCCTTTTTTTTGTTATTCTTTTTTTTCTAACGTATTAATAATTGCCGATGAAAAAAGGAGATTATAATGGTCAATAAAACAAGTCAGGATAAGAAGATCAAACAGATCCTGAAAAACAAAAAGCTACAGGCATTGATTGTTAAGGAAATACTTCCGGAGCTGTCCGGCCTGTCTTTGGATGAGATCGTTCCTATGATCCAGGAAAGAAATACAGAATATCTGGATAATGATTGTAGGGACATATTTATGGATGCCAAGCTGGAAATATCCGGCAAAAACGAAAAACCAAAAGCCTATATTGATATAGAGCCCGAAGGACGTGAATACCCCCGGATATTATTTCAAAAACCGTGCTATCAAATATGCAGGACGTATGTATGATCGTCTATCGACGGAACAGTGGTGTAAAGATACTTACAATGATGTTATTCCTATCTATACGGTTTGGTTTATTATTTATCCGGAGAAAAAACATAGGAACAAGATGGAAAAAGAATGTTTATGGGGTGAGGTCGATCACAAAAAACAAGCGATGATCACCAATATTTATGTGTATTTAGGACATAAAGATTCGACTGTTCCATTGATTGATATGTTTAATATGTTGTACAGAAAAGATAAAACGATCGAAGAAAAAAGAAAATATTTTTTAGAAAGAGGTGTAGATATGAAACACAAAGAGATCAGACAGTACGATTTTCTAGAAGAATTGAGGATCGGAGCTTACGAATTTTATAAAGAAGAAGGACGTGAAATCGGTCGTAAAGAAGGTCGCAAAGAAGGACGCAAAGAAGGACGTAAAGAAGGACGTGAAGAAGGTCGTGAAGAAGAACGTGAAGAAGGTCGTGAAGAAAAGTGCATTGATTCAATAAAAAGTTTGATGCAAAATCTGAGCTGTTCAGCTGTTCGTGCTATGGATCTATTAAATATTCCGAAAGAAAAAAGGAATCATTACATTTCATTACTATGAAGAAAAAATCAGGAATCTATTTACGATTCCTGATTAACGTTTTAATGTAAAAGCCGGCATCAGTTGCAGTTTATGTAAATTATTGCGATGCATCCGATCAATTTTTTCCTTAACTTGCGGATCTATGCATTCTCCCGTCAGGATGTAGTGATCCAGTGTGGCGTAGGTAAATCCGATTTTTTCTTCATCGGACATACCGCTTAAACCATCACTCGGCGTTTTGGTAACCAGCCGTTTTGGGATATCGCATAATTGACCGATCTGCATGACTTCCTCGACTACCAAATTTGATAATGGGCTGAAATCGCCGGCAGAATCGCCATATTTGGTGGAGTATCCGATGTAATCTTCGGAGCGATTGCACGTATTGACCACGCGTGCCCCACCCGGTAAGCATT
>JAWRHV010000037.1:0-10446 GCA_040266995.1 Erysipelotrichaceae bacterium
GTCTAATCAGCACTAGAGGCATTATTAAATAATTACGATAATCGGAAATGTGTATATGATAACATATGCCTTATGAGGCAATGTTTAAAAGACTGCAGTTGGTTATACATATAGACAAATGTAAAATTCTTTTATCATAAAGATAAGATGGTAAGCATAGAAAACATAAGCGTAAGGAAATGGGGTTGTAAGACTGTGTCAACGATGATAATGCATATAGCTGAAGCTCCCGGTGGAGTAGAACGTTATTTAGTCACTATATTGACTAAATTTAAGCAATATCCGAAATTTGAACATATATTAGTTTGTTCATCATCATTCGATATCGATAAATTTAATGGTCTCGTCAAAGAAGTTTTGGTAATTGATGAAATGAAAAATGCGCTCTCTCTTACCCATGATGTAAAATCTACCCTATTAGTTCGAAAGGCAATCAAGTCATATAACCCAGAGATTATTTATTGTCATAGTTCAAAAGCCGGAGCAATTGGTCGGATGGCTAACTTGGGTATTAAAAATAAACTAGTTTATAATGCTCATGGTTGGTCATTCAATATTAGAGGGTCAAGTCTCAAAAAAATAAAATTCTATGAAACAATAGAGAGGATGCTTGCACCTTTTGCGGATAAAATCGTGTGTATCTCAGAATATGAAAAAAAGAGCGCATTGAAACATAAGATTTGTAATGCTGATAAACTTTTGGTTATTAATAATGGGATAGATTACGAAGAATTTGAGAATCAGAAACCTAAATGTAGAAATGACCTTGGAATTCCTGAAGATGCTTTTGTTGTGGGGGCAATAGGAAGATTAACAAAGCAAAAGGCACCGGATGTTTTTGTTAAAATGGCTAAAATGGTTAAAGAAAAGATTCCAAATGCGTTCTTTTTAATGGTTGGTGATGATATCGGAAGTGGCTATTGTCGCGTAGAAATAGAGAAACAAATTGAGGAAGAAAAACTTAAGGAGTCTTTCTTAATTACAGGTTGGGTAAACAACCCTATTGATTACATGAATTGTTTTGATGTAGCAACGCTATTGAGTAGATGGGAAGGTTTTGGCTTAGTTCTTCCGGAATATATGTATATGAAGAAACCCATTGTCGCTACAAATGTGGATGCTATTCCATATGTAGTGGGGGATGCCGGTATATTAGTTGATATGGATGACTATGAAAGCGCAGCTTATTCTATTATCAAAATATATGAAGATCACAAGTGTAAAGAAGAATTAATTCGTAAGGAAATAATCAGAGTAAAGTTATTTGATGCGCAGAAAACGGTAAGTGAGCTTGCAAAACTTTTTTCTTTATTAATAAAGCTATAAAAATTGAGAGGTTACAAAATGATTACCCCAAAGCAAATTGAAAAAGTGACGATGAGTCCTGAGAAAAAATCTTCAGCAAAAAATGACTTTTTTGCATTTTATATAGGAAGACCTATTACATATGTATTGACAATACCATTTCTATATACGAATATTTCTCCAAATACAGTTACATGGATCTCATTTATTCCCGTCGTAGTCGGATTTATTCTGATGTGGTTTGGAAATAGTGTGTCATCTCTGTTCTGGGGGTGGTTTTGCTTTTTTATGTGGAGCATGTTAGATGGTGTTGATGGAAATATCGCAAGGTTTAAGAAGCAATATAGTAAAATGGGAGATACTTTAGATGCGGCTGCCGGATACTATGCAATGGCTTTGATTCCATTAGCTTCAGGAATTGCCGCAACAAATCATCCTGGATTGTTTTCTAATTACTTTAGTATGCCGCTAGACACCTATATTATATTGGGTGGTTTGTCAGGTTTATGGACGGTACTCCCAAGATTAGTGATGCATAAAGCTATTAACTCAACTGGAGAAAACAATATTGGAGGAATCAAGGATAAGAAAGAGTACAATCTATCAAAGATAATTGCCTTGAACCTTACATCTCCACCAGGAGCAGTTCAAATTCTATTACTCATATCAGTTTTTATAAAAACGTTTGACTTATATACTGTTGGATACTTTTTGATAAATACAGCGGTAATGTTAATGTCAATGCGAAGTATTTTTAAAAACAAGGATTAAATCTGATTAGTTTTGTTTTTTTTTGTATTTGATATGTAAGATTTTTTCTAATTCATAATGGATAAAAGACATAGAATTCATGTTGTAGTATTCATTTTATTAGAATAGATTGAGTAGGGTGGAGAATACGCATGGGAAAAAGAGTATTGATTTTGATGACCACATACAATGGGGAAAAGTATTTAGCACAGCAAATAGACAGCATTATGCATCAAACGTACAACAATTGGAAACTTATTATACGAGATGATGGCTCAATTGATGATACGATTAAAATTCTATCGGAATATAAAAAAAGAGACGATAGAATTGAAGTGTTTCAAAATACTTCAAGTAAACACGGCGCCTATTTAAATTTTTGGACATTAATTCATATTGTTAAAAACGAGTATATAGATTATGATTATTACTTCTTCTCTGATCAGGATGATGTATGGGAACCGGATAAAATCGAAACAATGATTTTTGAAGGCGAAAAAATATCAAGTAAAAAGCCCTTATTGCTTTATGGTGATATGAGAGTGATCAATCAGGAAAATCAATTGGTTTATGAAAGCCTGAATCAAATGATGGGAATTGGGGAGATGAGTGGATATTCTCTTTTATTCACTCATGGCTTTCTGTGGGGTTGCGATATTTGTGTGAATAGAGAGTTGTTTACTAGGATGCCTTTACTCCCTCTTGATAACCCGAACATAGGTATTATGTCGCATGATAATTATATGGGAAAATATGCCCTTCTTAAAGGAAAAATCAAGTATATTGACCAAATAATGATAAACCATAGACGCCATGATAATAATACGACAGATAGTTATAGTATGCGATTAACGCCCTCTATTATTATTAAAAGGTACATTTTACGATTAGATGCGCTGGCTAAAGTACATGCTAGGGTTTATAATCAAACACTTGTTTTTCTTGAGCAGCTCAGTATTAATGGAATGGTATCACAGGATATGGAGCAAATCACTGTGGCACTTCGTCATGGAGGAATCAAGATGGTAAAAACAATGATAAAATTGAGTGTGAAAAGAAAGCAAAAATCAAGAACCATTGGAATTTATTTAATAGCTTTAACAAAAAAATATCAAAAATACCTTGTTGTATAACAGGCAGGAGCTTTCAATTAATGAAAAAAACCCAATTCTTAATAGATAAATTAATGATTATACTAGTTACGCTTTATTCATTTTATTATCTTGAACCATTTTTTTTATGGGAAACATTTGCGGGGGGAATGTTTCGAAAACTATTTGGGATAATTCCTTTTAGGACTTTAATAGGAGTTGCTATAGTAACTCTTTGGATAGTTTTCTATGCGAAACGAAGAATTAATAAAGAAACAGCTAAACTTGTAGCTCTCGTGTTATTGGTGTCGCTTTTTACTGTTTGTCTATCAGGTGGTGTGGATAAAACGGAAATACTCAGTTTTGCTTGGCTTCCATATCTTGTTGTCTCGGTTTTTCTCATGTTACCAGAGAATAATCAAAAAGAAAGCTATCAATTGTTTGTATTATTATTTACGATTACCCTTATATTACCGATTATTTATTACATATTAAATCATTTAGGAATCCAAGTGCCATATATACGATTAGAATCGCCGGAAGAAATAAAAGTAATTAGAGGGAAATTTTATAAGTTGTATCCTTTATCCACTCAACTTACATCGATATGGGATCCTCGTTGGCAAGAGTTGCGAATGAGCGGAATATTTGATGAGCCAGGGCGTTTAGGGACGGTAGCTGGATTAATACTTGTGTCTGAAAAGTTTAGAATTAAGGAGAATTGGAAAAATGTTATAATTTTCATTGGAGGATTATTATCTTTCTCCATAGCTTTCTATGCTATAACGCTTATATATTATCTAATTAATTGTTTCGATAAAAAAAGATATAAAAATATAGCAATAATCCTTGCAGGGATATTGGTATATGTAATAGTTATGAATATTCATTTTGATAATAGTGTGATTACTCAGTTTCAACAAAGACTTATATTTACATCTAATGGTTTTTCCGGAAATAATAGAACAAATAGTGAGTTCAATGCTTTAATGAATGAATTTTACCAATCAGATCTGTTTAGTATTCTATTTGGAAAAGGAAACGGTGCTATTGGAGAGATACAAATGGCCATGAATATTGATGGATCATCTTATAAATGTATGATTTATAATTATGGATTTATAGGTTTTGGATTGTCAATTCTCTGGCTAGTGATATATGCAACTCACTTTATGATGAGAAGAAATGCTGATAGAATTCAAATCTTATCAATTTTAGCTGTATATCTAGCAAACATGTATCAACGTCCATCAGTTTTTTATATGGGCTATATGTTAATATTTTTCGGTGGAATTTTACAAGCTGTGCAAAAGAAATCGGAATTGAATCAATTGATTATTAAAAAGAGAAGGAGACTATTTCGTGTTAAAAATAGCAGTTTTATTGGCAACTTATAATGGAGAGAAGTATATATCAGAGCAGCTTAATTCATTGATCAGTCAAAGTTACAAAGATTTTACTTGCTATATCCATGATGATGGGTCAAAGGACCAGACTGTAAAAATATGCGAAGAGTTTGAGAAAAAATATCCAGATTTATTTAAAATTCTGCATTATGATACAACAGGTGGTGCAAAGAATAATTTTTTAAGTCTGTTAGAAAAGGTAGATGCAGATTATTATATGTTCTGTGATCAAGATGATGTATGGTTGCCAAATAAAATTGAGAAAATGGTAGAGTCAACGTGTGACATCAAACAGGATTTTCTCGCATTTTCTGATTTGAAAATAGTAGATGAAAAGCTCAATATATTGTCCGAATCATTTTATCGAGAGTCGCATGTTGTAGTAGATAACATTAATTATAAAAACGCAATGATTAAGGGCTTTATACCTGGATGTACGATGATGTTTAATCACGAATTGGCGAAAAAAGCAATGAAATTTGAAGATTCCAATAATATTAAAATGCATGATTGGTGGATGGTGCTTGTTGCATTAAACACAGATTCAAGGATGGTTTATATTGATTGTCCGCTGGGATTATATCGTCAGCATGCTGAGAATACGATTGGGGCGAAGAATCAATCTACTGCTGACAGGGTTCGATTCAATATAAAACGTATCTTAAATGGAACATTAGCAACCGAAAAGAAAAGAAACATTACTTCTCCGAGAATCCAGGCGAAAGAGCTTTATAACACTGGTTTTGGAAGTAAAGAGAAGAGAGATTTTGTTCTGAAATATGTTAATATTGGTGATAAAAACAAACTTAGTAGGACTCTGTTTTATTTGAAGAATTTTCAGAATGTATACCGAATGTGGTGGATGCTACTTTGGGTTTGAGGAGGTTTGAATGGAGATGCTAATTAGTGTGGTGACATTGACTTATACAAGATTTGAATTGTTGTACAATGCCATTGATTCAGTCCTTGAACAAGACTATCCAAATATCGAATATATTATTTCAGATGATGGTTCTCCAAATTTTCCTGAGAAAGAAATAAAGCAGTATATCAAGCAGAAAAGAAAGAATAATTTAAAAAACTTTTACATCCTTACTCACGATGAGAATCAGGGAACAGTTAAAAATTTAAATGATGCATATCGACATGCATCAGGGGAGATAATAATTCCTGTATCTGCGGATGATGCACTAAGGGATTCAACAGTGATTCGTCGTATCGCTGAAGTATATTCGGAAAGAAATTGCGATGCCTTAATGGTTGGTAGAGCATTATACAGTGAAAATGGTAGTTTTATTAGAAATATTCCAAGTAAAAAAGAAGCGAAAATCCTATCAGATCTAACAAATAGTTACGATCAATATCAAAGATTTATAACAGGAAGATTTTATGGAGCATTTTCTGGTTCTACACTATCAGTTAAAAAATCATTCATTGAACAATGGGGTTATTTTGATGAAAAATATACATTATGGGAAGACGGACCTTTTTTTGCTCAATACTTATGGACGAATTATTTGGAGTGTGCGTTTCACATCATAGGACTAAAATATCACGATGGCGGGGTTTCCTCTGGGAAAAAACATCCACTGCTTTTAAGGGATGATGAGTTATTTAGGAGGACGGATCGTATTGCTCATATAGATGAATTGCATTTTATAGAAAAAGCGATTTTGAAGTACAGTTTAACTAGGCCTAGTGATAATAGTTTGAAATCCCGGTTACTAGCAGTTGTGGAACATCCGATTGGTTTTTTAAGTATTAAATTATATAGATTTAGTTTAAGAAAACTTAGTGACTAATCTATAATGGTGTATATTATATAAGTATATACATGATAATGGTGTAGATGTATACATAGTAATAATGAAAACGTTTTATTCAATTAACGTTTATAGATAAAACATTTGAAAAACACAAGTTAAAGAAAGGAAGCCGTGCATGCAAGTAATAAAGTATGTTTTTCAACCACATGGTGATAATAGGGGGCAATTGGTTGCCCTTGAAGAATTTAAAGATATTCCATTTCATATTAAAAGAGTGTATTTTATGTACGATACAAAAAAGGATGTTACAAGAGGATATCATGCACATAAATCTTTACAACAAATATTGGTATGTATCCATGGCAGTTGTAAAATAAGACTCGATGATGGAAAAGATAAAAAAGTAATACCGTTGGAAAAGCCTTATGAAGGCCTTTATGTATCAAATGCGATGTGGAGGGAGATGTTTGATTTTAGTCCAGATGCTGTATTGTTGGTTTTGGCATCTGATTTTTATGATGAATCTGATTATATAAGAGATTACGACGAGTTCCTAAATTATATTAAAAGTTGCGAAAATGATGCAGCTATTGAAGAGGTGTGAAATGGAAGTTCCTTTTGTTAGTTTTATTCCCATGGAAAAAGAGTTGAATAATGAAATACGAGCAGCCTTTGATCGAGTGTTTTCGAGATCATGGTATATCCAAGGGGTGGAAGATAAAGCATTTGAAGAAGCTTTTGCTAAATATTGTGGCACAAAATATTGTGTTGGTGTTGGCAATGGACTTGATGCGTTGATGTTAATTCTTAAGGCATTGGGAATTGAAAAAGGTGATGAAGTTATTGTTCCCTCAAACACATATATAGCTACAGCTCTTGCAGTGACATATGTTGGGGCAAAACCGGTTTTTGTAGAGCCGAGACTTGATACATTTAACATTGATACTGATTTAATTGAGGCAAGCATCACAAAGAAAACAAAAGCTATCATGCCGGTTCATCTATATGGGCAAGCATGTGACATGGATTCACTTATGACTGTAGCAAAAAAATATAACTTAAAAGTTATTGAAGATTGTGCCCAGGCCCATGGCGCTATATATAAAGGGAAAAAGGTAGGAACATTTGGTGATGCTGCAGGATTTAGTTTTTATCCCGGAAAAAATTTAGGCGCGCTTGGCGATGCCGGTGCAGTTGTCACGAATAATGAAAAATTGGCCGAGAAAGTACGTGCGCTTGGTAATTACGGTTCTGATTATAAATACCATCACATATATCAAGGGAATAATAGTAGGCTTGATGAGTTGCAGGCTGGATTTTTGGCTGCAAAACTTCCTTACCTTGAAAAGATGAATATTGAAAGACGAAGAATAGCGAATAGATATCTTTCTGAAATTAATAATCCAAAAGTTATACTTCCTAAAGTGGAGCATGGTACGAAACCAGTATGGCATATTTTTGGAATCCGATGCTCTGCCAGAAACGCCTTAGAGAAATATTTAAATGACAATGGTATCAGCACGAACAAGCATTATCCCATTCCGATACATATGCAGGAGTGTTATAAAGATTTAGGATTTAAAAAAGGTGACTATCCTGTCGCAGAGGAAATCAGTCAAACGGAATTGAGCATTCCAATGTATTATGGCATGACGGATGAAGAGATAGGATATGTGATTGATACAATAAATAGCTTTAAATAATCAAGGAGGATATATGAATGGACAAAGAGTATTTAAAGGCATGTGGTTTTCAAAACCCATTGGTTTATCATTTACGTGATATTACAGATAATCATCTTGTCCATAGAGCGCTTGCATCAATTTGTGCTCCATCGGGTATAGTGAAGGCATTATTACCAGCCAGAGAAATCTACAAGAAAAAAATTGCTTTAGTAGCAATAGCTAAAAATGAGGGACCGTATCTGACCGAGTGGATTGAGTTTTATCTCAAACAAGGTTTTGATAACATTATCTTGTTTGATAATGATAGTACAGATAATACAAAAGAAGTTCTTCAACCTTATATCAATATTGGATTTGTTATATACAGTCAAATCCACGGCAAAATGCGCCAATATGATGCATATAATAACGCAATAGATAAATATAAGAAAATTTACAAATACCTTGCGTTTGTTGATTGCGACGAGTTTCTGTTTTGTGTGGATTCATCCGTTTTTGATTTTGTTGACAATACCCTCTCAAAGGTGAAAAAGGGGGGAGGTATTGGAGTTAACTGGCTTGTCTTTGGATCATCTGGGTTTGAGAATAAACCTGATGGTTTTGTAATAGACAACTATTTATATCGAGCAAAGGATAATTTTGAAGCAAATCATCATATTAAAACCATTTGTAATCCAAGACGAGTACTAGGGTTTTCTAATCCACATAGCCCATGTTATCGAAAGGGATACTTCAATTATGACGAAGAGGGAAATATTATAGATGGACCTAAATCTTATTCTGTGAAGTATAATCATATTAGATGTAATCACTATTTCACGAAATCAAAAGAAGAGTATATAAAAAAAATTAGCCGTGGGAAATCAGATTCAAATGATTTTCGAGATATGCGGGACTTTCTAAAGCATGATAAAAATGATGTTTTTGATAATGTGATCATTAAGTGGAAAAAGAATATAGAACATAAAGAATTATAAAGAAGTGTTAATTCAGTAATTGAAAGCAAGATATCTACTGTATGTTAAAGAAATTATGAAATATACAGAGGACAATAATTATGTACATTGTATATATTTCTTATTTTAAAAAATATAGCATAAGCTGTGGTAGAAATCTTTTTGAAATATGTTATAGAGACAAAGCCACATTGTAAAATAATTATATCAAATTGCCGTAAGATATACTTACTATGAAAGGCGGTCTAGAGAGAAATTATCAATTAGAACACATATATTGATAATACAAGGTAGCTAGGAGTTTATATTTTGAACAAACTGAAACTTTTTATAGAAAATTTTCTAGTATATGGGCTGGGTGGAATTATTAGTAAGGTGATTCCACTAATTATGGTTCCTATAGTTACGAAAATAATGCCAACAACTGATTATTATGGAATCAGTGATTTGTCAAATACCGTTGTCCAGTTTGGAAGCGCGATAGCCATAATGGGAATGTATGATGCGATGTATAGAATGTTTTTTGAAAAAAGCGAAGAAAAATATAGAAAGGCAGTTTGTTCTACGGCACTGATATTTACCTTCTTCACCTCCGTTATTGTTTTCTTGTTAATGCTTTTTTTCAGGGATTTAATTGCAAGATATTTTTTCAGCGATCGACAATACACATATGTTGTTTATTTATCCGCAATTGCCACACTCGTTGGAGCTACTAATAGCATCATTTCAGCACCAACAAGGATGCAGAACAAGCGAAAAGTCTTTCTAGTGACAAATACAGTAAGTCCTATGTTATCTTATTCCATCTCCATACCATTGCTACTGGCTGGTCACTATGTAATAGCTCTACCTTTGGCAACTGTAATCGCTGGAATGACCATGGAAGCAGCGTTTGGTGTCATGAATAAACAATGGTTTAGATTACGACTATTTGACAAAAAGTTACTAAAACAGTTGCTTGTCATAGCAATACCGCTTTTACCAAACTTTCTTATTTATTGGGTTTTTAATTCTTGTGATAAATTAATGATTACAAATATGATTGGGATTGGTGCAGCGGGAATCTATTCAGTAGGATCAAAATTAGGACATGCAAGTCAACTTATTTATACGGCGTTTGCAGGAGGGTGGCAATTCTTTGCTTTCTCTACAATGAAAGAAGACAATCAGGTGCAATCAAATTCTAAGATTTTTGAATACTTAGGTATTATCTCATTCATCGCAACTGCTTTTATTTGTGCGTGGAGTTATGGAATATTTCAGATTCTCTTTAAACTAGATTATCAAAGTGGCTATATTGTTGCTCCATACTTGTTCTTGGCTCCACTACTTCAGATGCTGTTCCAAGTTGCTTCAAATCAATTTCTTGTAGTACGAAAAACATGGCCTAATATGTTTATTCTTTCTTCAGGGGCTTTAATAAATATTGCAATCAATTATTATTTAATTCCGGTACTTGGGATTGAGGGGGCCGCAATAGCAACGCT
>JAWRHV010000038.1:0-20714 GCA_040266995.1 Erysipelotrichaceae bacterium
ACCGAAGTGGCGACTTTGGTTCCGCAGGCGACCGAAATCATCAATATTCCCTTGGGACAGTATCAGAAGGATCATACATACGATGTTGTTATATCTACGGTATTCCTGGAAGAGGAAAAGAATCTGATCCTGGTTCATCCGATCTTGACCGATCAGGACCGGATCACGATATTGCGCAAATGTATGCAGGCCCAGCCGCACGACCGGATGCAGATCGATGAAATCATGAAAATTGCCCAGCGCTATATCAGCGCCGATCGGATCGAAGATTTCAATACGGAGCTACAGGATTATTTTGCCAGTACACGGATCCATAAAGCCCCGGTAAAGAATTACGGTATGGGACTGCGTTATTATCTTCGCCCGGATCATATCGTAACAGTATCTGAGCGGTTGTCCTGGGATGAAGCCATCATTAAAACTTGTCAACCTTTACTTATGGCAGATTCGATTACACAGGATTATATCGATGCGATCTTATATGATCAGCAAAACAAAGGGCTGTATATGTTTTTAACCGAAGGATTGGTCCTGGCGCATACGGCCAGTGAGAACGGGGTAAAACATCTGGATGTATCCTTGGCCGCCTGTAATCAGCCGATTTCTTTCTTGAATGGAAGACAGGCGAAGATCATTATCTCTTTATGCGCATAGGATCAGACCAAGCATATCCGGATCCTCAACGATATCCTGGAATTGTTCTCAAAGAAGAAAAACATCGAGATCATCTCTCAGTTTACCAAGCCACATGAAGTGTATGAATATATTATGAGTCAGTTAGGAGAAGAAAAATGAATAAAGAACAATGTGCAAAATATTTTGACCACACGTATTTAAAAGCGATGGCCACCGAAGAAATTCTAGAAAACTTATGCAGAGAAGCCAGTGAGATCCGTTGTGCCTCTGTGGCAGTCAGCAGTGCCTGGACACCCTATTGTAAAAAACAATTGAAGGGTACAGAAGTAAAGGTATGCTCCGTTGTCGCCTTTCCATTGGGACAGGGTGGCTTGGAAGCCAAGAAATACGAAGTCATGGATGCCATTGCCAAAGGCGCTGACGAAGTGGACTATGTATTGGATGTAGGACGTGTCAAAATGCATGACTGGGACTATATCCAAAAGGAGATGGCAACCTTGACCCAGGTTGCCCATGCCTCTGCTAAAACGATCAAGGTCATTTTTGAAACGTGTTATCTGACGAAACAGGAAATTCGAAAATGTGCTTTGATAGCCAAGGAAGTCAGACCGGATTTTATTAAGACGTCCACCGGATTTGGTACCGGAGGAGCAACGGTTGAGGATGTTCGTTTAATGGCAGAAACCGTGGAGGGGACAGTACTTGTCAAAGCCAGCGGCGGGATCCGTGACTGGCCGACCTGCAAAGCCATGATCGAAGCTGGAGCAAGCCGTATTGGAACCAGCTCTTCCCTGGATATTTTAAAAGGTCTGGATGCATAGCCTTTCTGTACACAGAAAGGTTTTTTTATGAAAAGATTTGTACCTTTTTCCTCAAAGTAAGGTAAAATAAAAATATCAGAATTAAGGAGATAGAAGTATGGAGTTATTAAAAAAATATAGGGTACCGGTGTTTTTTTTAGTAGGCTTTGTGATCTATACCATTTTGGTCCGTACCATTGATGTGAAAACCATCGGTCCGCAAGGTTCCTGGGTGGGATTCTCGGGTGTTAACGGATTGTTCAGTCGGTTGATCGGCTATCATCCGGTGTTGTATACTATCACGGAATTTTTAGGGATCATTGCCTTGTTGCCGGTTGCCCTGTTTGGGATCGTTGGTCTGTTGCAGCTGATCCAGAGAAAGAGCTTACTGGCAGTCGATAAAGATATTCTTGTCTTAGGTGGCATCTACATTGGTGTATTGCTTTGTTATATACTCTTTAATAAAGTGGTCATCAACTATCGGCCGGTCATCCTGGATGAAGGGCTGGAGGCTTCTTATCCATCCAGTCATACGATGCTGGCGGTCTGTGTATTGAGTACAGCCTATAAAGAATTTCAATGGCGGTTAAAAAGGAGCTCTTTTAAGAATACTTTGTTGAAAACCTGCCGGGTATTGATGGTATTGATCGTACTGGGACGTTTGTTTTCCGGTGTGCACTGGCTGACAGATATTATTGGCGGTCTGATCTTGTCTGGCTTCTTTGTGACACTGTTCAAAGCCTTGACAATGGACTGCAAATGGAGTCGAAAGAAATAACTTCATATTGAAGTTGTTTTTTTTTAATGATATATTGCAAATATGAGTAAAATAAAAGATCCTGTATGGAAATACATTATTGTGGTGACCTTGATCATTATCGGCTTGTTAAACCTGGGAACGATCTTTCATGGAGCTGTTTCTATATGGAATGCATCGTATACGGTGATTATGGCCATCGGTCTGGCCTACATCATCAATATATTGATGTCACACATAGAAAGAGCTTTAAAATCTTTGAAAAAGGGAAAACGGGTCATCAGTTTGCTGCTGGCCTTATTGCTGATCGTTCTGTTTCTGGTTTTGTTGGTTCAGCTGATCCTGCCTTCTTTGCAAAATGCCATCGAAGTCTTTACTCGATCGGTTCCGGAAGCCGTCGCTTCTATGAACACTTTTTTAGAAGACATATTCAAAAACAATCCACAAATTGCCAGCTTTTTTCAAAATATAGAAGTGCCGAATATTGAACCGGCAACCATCTATTCCTGGCTTTTGGGAGGCAGCAAAGGTGTATCGAATGTGTTGGGTGCTGTTCTTGGCATTGTCGGAAATGTCATCAACTGGGTATTGATCCTGATTCTTGCAATCTATTTCCTTTTGGATAAAGAACGGTTTTTCCGGTTGTATCATCGTCTGACAAAGCTTTATATGAAACCGAAGCATAAGGAGATTCTGGATTCCTGCCTGGATACGATCAATCAGACCTTCCGCTCCTTTATCGGCGGACAGTTTATCGAAGCTTGTATTCTGGCTACGTTGTGTTCAGTGGGTATGTTATTGCTGCGTATGCCCTATGCGGTCATGATCGGGATCATGGTCGGCTTTATCAATATCATTCCCATGGTGGGAGCCTATATCGGAGGGGTTGTCGGCTTTTTGATGGTCTTGACCGTCAGTCCGCTGCAGGCCGTTATCTTCCTGGTGTATCTGGTTGTTCTGCAACAAATCGAGAGCAATCTGATCTATCCGAAGGTTGTCGGTAATTCGGTTGGTCTGCCCGGCATTTACGTTATGATCTCAGTCATTGTATTGGGCTCATTAGCCGGTATTCCGGGTATGTTACTGGGAATTCCAAGTGTTGCCAGCCTCTATAAATTGCTGCGGCGATATATCACATACAAGGAACAGACAGCTTAGGCTGTCTGTTTTTCAAATGTGCTTGCAAATGCCAAAAAATCGTGATATTATATTCGAGCATTAAGAACGGACCCCTAGCTCAGTTGGCAGAGCAACTGACTCTTAATCAGTGGGTCTAGGGTTCGAATCCCTAGGGGTCCACCATTGCATTTTAAGCCTTTATTGAAAGGCTCTTTTTTTATCTGTGCAACAATCGTGCAACGATTTTGTTTTGTTAGCGCATTTATCACCTTATCCTAAGTATCCCACAGCAGGCGAGTATAGCAATCAGTTTTCACTTGAGTGGACCTATTCTCGAGTCTACTGGATATTATTACCATTGTTACGCTCTTGCTGATCAGATACCTTGTACAGCTATGATGCTGATCGTGAATTCGGAGATACAGAATAATGGAAATAACTATCTTTCTGATTTCACACTTTCAAATATTTTTGCTTACAGTGTTGTCGTGTGCCATAACGGGAAAATATTCAGATACAGACTAACGAAGAAAGAGATAGACCTTAATTGGATAGAGATACAGATGAAGTCTTTAGATTCCTATCGAGCGATGGATAATGTTGACAGTCATCGCCGAGAAGTGGATAATATTTTCAAAGCTATGGAAAGCAGGTGTTGAATTAACATGGCTAAGTTAACTTATGAGAAGATATGCGAAAAACTTGGTTTCGATCCGCGGGTTAATCCGTCACCCCGGGAAGAATCTATCGAATTCAGCGCGGATGATAGACCGAGTCCCTATTCTTTTTTAACACAAGAAGAATTGTTAGTCCTGATGGATCATTACGGAAGAAAGAAAGGCTACATTAGCGCTGAATTAGCGCTTTTTATTTTGGAGATTGGTATGGCTCAGGAAGAATTTGTACGAAGAATCAGGGCTTGTGGATAAGAGGTTCATAAACCATGAATCAGCAGAAGATTAACATTCTCGGCTCCGAATGGACTATTGTCCGAACAAACAGAGGCGAAGAGAAACGACTTGAAAATAAAGCTGTATTCTGTGATAACTCTACAAAAGAGATTGTAGTCACTAAGTATGAAAAGGATCCGGAAGACCTATGAGGTGGTAAAAGAATGAGAGAGCTGACTGTATCTGATTTCTGCATAATACAATCAATCGTATTAGCAGGGTGAAAAAAATTATATACCAGGATAAGCAGATGCAGGAAATGACATCATCTGTGCAGTTGTATCCGCTTTGTATCTGAATAGCATCTAAGAATAATCAGTATTTATTAATGACGATTCCATAAGTATGCTCAATCTAATCCTTTGAGGGGGGGGTTCATCATTTTAAGTAAACCCTTAAAAAGGGATTTTTCTTCAGGATATTTGATATACTGAAAACAGGAGAAAAAGAATGCTACGATTTAGAAAGCCCGATTATGTAAAAACGGAATATATACGGATACCTGCACAGGGAAAACAACTACGTGTACTGGTATGTCGGCCAATCGACAGAAAAGGAAAAGCGCCTGGGGTTTTGTGGATCCATGGAGGTGGCTATATGACCGGCATGCCGGAAATGGTATATATGTCCCGGGCTATTGATCTGGTTACAGCGTGTGGGGCTGTTGTCATCAGTCCGGCCTATACGTTATCTTATAAAGCCCCTTATCCAAAAGCTTTGAATGAATGTCATGAAGTCTTATTGTATATGAAGGAACAAGCGGACAGCCTGGGCATCCGTTCGGATCAGATCATGGTGGGAGGAGAAAGTGCCGGTGGCGGGCTGTGTGCGGCATTATGTATGCTGGCTAAAGACTGTCAGTCTGTCAATATTGCGTTTCAGATGCCTTTATATCCGATGTTGGATTGTATGGATACGGCCTCTTCCAAAGATAATCATGAAAAGATCTGGAATACACGTAGAAATCATATGGCATGGAGCATTTATTTGCGCTCATTAAAAAAGGAAACAGATATTCCATGTTATGCATCCCCGGCCCGAAGGGAAAACTATGAAGGATTACCGCCTTGTTATACATTTGTTGGGGATATCGAACCGTTTTATGAAGAGGCCTTAACCTATATTTGCAATTTGAGAAACGCAGGTGTACCTGCTTTTGTCGATGTATACAAAGACTTTTACCATGCTTATGATATGATGCATCCGGAAACCAAAGAAGCAAAACAAGCCAGAAAGCGGTTTATATCCGCATTCCGGCAGGCTTGCCAAACATATTGTGCTCCGCAGAAAGGATGAGATTATGGATCATTTAAAAAAAATATATCATTTCCTGTGGATCTTTATGATAGCGTTGCTGGGCGGGTGTACCGGTCGGGCCATTCAGAGCTATCGTAGTTTTTATGACGATCAGCTTCTCTATGTACAGGAGGGACTATCGTGGAAACAGGCCTGGATGGAATCTATGAAAACAGGACTGATCATGTATGCAGGCATTCTGGCTGTGGTTGGGATAGCATTGATCCTCATTCGAATAAAGATGAAGAAGAATAATTAATACGTTCAAAAGGAGCGTATTTTTTTATGTGATTTGGTTAGATATTTCTAATAAAATCAAGGCATACGGATGAAAACGGGAGCGAATAGGGGACATTGGATGCCAGAATTGGTTTGCACATATTAGAAATAACTAATATAATTAGAAGTATCTAATGCAAAGAGATGACAATGATAGGATCAGGGTGTTACTATCAGGGCGAAAAGATCATCAAAGGAGGATATGGATATGTCTTTTATAAGCAGTAAAGTGGCTTCCTTTGCCGGAGGCGTGTTATTTGGTACTGTAGGTGTTTCGGTACTTGGAAGCAAGGATGCGAAAAATGTGTATACACATATTACGGCAGCCGTATTGCGTTGTCAGAAAGAAGTAATGAACCGTGTGGATATCTGCCGGGAAAATTGTAATGATATTTTAGCGGATGCCAAGGAAATCAATGAGAAACGTGCCGCTGAAAAAGAGGAAGCAACAGAAATCATTGA
The DNA here is from genome assembly GCA_040266995.1 of Erysipelotrichaceae bacterium. Taxonomy (GTDB): domain Bacteria; phylum Bacillota_I; class Bacilli_A; order Erysipelotrichales; family Erysipelotrichaceae; genus UBA4312. Next base: position 6,300 of record JAWRHV010000038.1, read on the forward strand.
AGATGCTGCCTAAATAGTCAAACTGCCCACGGGCAGTTTTTTAGGAGGAGAATGTATGAAATGTCAAATATTACATGAATCCAGAGGACGTATGCGGGTGCATCTGTTTCAAAACGGGATGAGCTTGGCGCAAGCCGATATGCTGGAAACCGCTTTGTGTGAAAAAGAAGGCATCGTTCGTGTACAGGTCTATGACCGGACATGCGATGCGATCATTTATTATAAAGGAAACAGGGAGAATGTCATCGACGCTTTGCGTCATTTCCGTTATGAGGGACTGGAAGTGAAACCGACTGTGACCGGCCGGGAACTGAACCGGCAGTACCAGAATAAACTGGTACGAATGGTCGTTACTAGGGGATTGCGGAAATGCTTTGTCCCGATGCCGATCCGCCATATCCTTGCCTGTATCCGGGCATGGCACTTTATTAAAGAAGGTATTGCCTGTCTTTTAAAAGGGAAGATCGAAGTGGCGCTTCTGGACGCGACAGCCATTACGGTATCGTTGTTGCGCCAGGATATGAAGACAGCCTCTTCCATCATGTTCCTGCTTCGTATCGGGGAAACCTTGGAAGAATGGACCCATAAGAAGTCCGTGGATGATCTGGCCCGGACCATGTCATTGAATATCGATCAGGTCTGGGTGGAAGAAAACGGACAGGAATGCTTACTGCCGATCGACCAGGTAAAGGTCGGAGATATCGTCGTGATCCGTACCGGTCATGTCATTCCGCTGGATGGGGAAGTGATTTCCGGGGATGCGGCAGTCAACCAGGCATCGATGACCGGCGAACCGCTTTCCATTCATAAATCCGAAGGCGCGTATGTTTATGCGGGCACCGTGGTCGAACAAGGGCAGTGCCGTGTCCGGGTAAAGAAGGAAATGGGCGAAGGCCAGTATGACAGGATCATCAAAATGATCGAGGATTCCGAAAAACTCAAGAGCGCGGCCGAAGACCGTGCCAGCCACCTGGCCGATCAGCTGGTTCCGTACAGCCTTGGCGGCACCTTACTGACGTATCTGATCACACGGGATCCGACACGGGCTCTGGCGTTTCTGATGGTGGATTTTTCATGTGCCTTAAAGCTGGCGATGCCGATCAGTGTGCTAAGTGCCATGAAGGAATGCGCCGACCACGATATGACGGTCAAGGGAGGCCGGTTTATGGAAATGGTGGCGGAGGCCGATACGATCGTTTTCGATAAGACCGGTACGCTGACGTATGCCAATCCGAAGGTACGACAGGTCATTCCTTTCAACGGAAACAGTGAACAGGAATCATTGCGCCTGGCGGCTTGTCTAGAGGAGCATTATCCGCATTCCATTGCCAACGCGGTCGTGGAAGAAGCCAAACGAAGAGGCCTGGACCATGAGGAAAAACATTCCAAGGTCGAATATGTGATTGCTCATGGTATTGCCAGCTCCATTGATGGAAAAAAGGCCATTATCGGAAGCTATCACTTCGTGTTTGAAGATGAAAAATGTGTTGTACCTGAACAAGAAAAGGAAAAATTCGATCATCTGCCCCAAGACTGTTCGTTATTATATATGGCCATTGGCGACGTTTTGGCTGCGGTTATCTGCATTGATGATCCGGTGCGTCCGGAAGCTGCGGATGTGATAAAAACGTTGCATGAAATCGGCTTTTCCAAAATTGTTATGATGACCGGAGACAATGAAGCGGCCGCTCGTTCCATTGCCCGTCAAGTGGGCGTGGATGAGTACCATGCCGGGGTTCTTCCGGAGGATAAAGCGTTATTTGTACAAAAGGAAAAAGAACAAGGAAAGACCGTGATGATGATCGGGGATGGAATCAACGATTCACCGGCCTTGTCGGAAGCCGATGTCGGTATTGCGATTTCCACAGGCGCTGCGATAGCCAGAGAAATATCTGATATAATGATAACAACAGAGGATCTGGTGGCTCTGGTACAGCTAAAGCGTCTAAGCGATGCCTTATTGAAACGGATCGATGAAAACTATCGCTTTATTATCGGCTTTAACTCTTTGTTGATCTTATCCGGCGTAGCAGGGATCTTACAGCCGACCACCTCGGCTTTACTACATAATATATCCACGATTGCGATTGGCTTAAGGAGCACCACAAACCTCATAAAGGAGGCATAGATATGATCGTAGGTGCTGTTATGGTACCGCATCCGCCGATACTGGTGGATGCCATTGGAAAGGGCGAACAACGAGCTGTATCAAAAACCATTGCTTCGTATCATCAGGCAGCGAAAACACTGGCCGGATGGAATCCGGATGTACTGGTGATCGTATCGCCCCATGCAGAATTGTATACCGATTATTTTCAGATTACGCCCGGTGATCATATTACCGGTGACTTCGCGCGTTTTGGCGCTAGACAAGTATCGTTTCATGAAACGCTGGACAAAGAATATGCCGATCGGATCTGCCAGCTGTGTAAGAAGGAAGGGTTTCCGGCTGGAAATGAATACCCACAGTCGCATACGCTGGATCATGGAACGATGGTGCCATTATACTTTATAGAAAAATATTTACAGAATGTTCCAATTGTACGGATCGGCTTATCCGGTCATTCGTTACAACGACATCAAGTATTTGGAAAGATCATACAAAAAGCTGGTGACCAGCTGCAGCGAAAAGTGGCCGTGGTTGCCAGTGGTGACTTATCGCATTACTGCCGGATGGATGGCCCGTATGGGTATCGTCCGGAAAGTGAAACGTACAACCAGCGGATCATGGATGTGATGGGACGCGGCGCCTTGGACGAGCTGCTGGAATTTGATGATACCCTGCGCCATCAGGCCGGGGAATGCGGACATGGCTCGTTTACCATTCTATCCGGTATTCTGTCCGGTTATGCGTTTGAAACACAGAAGCTATCGTTTGAGGATACCTTCGGCGTTGCCTATGGCGTCTGTATTTATACGTGCCATGACCCGTATGTGGAGCTGGCCAAGCGAACGATCGAAACGTATATTCAGGATCGCAAGGTCATCAACAGCCATGATACGTTACCCTTATTCAAAGAACAGAAAGCCGGGGTCTTTGTGTCCATCCATGAACACGGGGCTCTGCGTGGCTGCATTGGCACCTTTTTACCGACCAAGCCGCATGTAGGCGCCGAAATCATCGCCAATGCCATCAGCGCGTCCACCCGAGATCCACGCTTTGTTCCGATTACGACGGAGGAGCTAAAAGACCTGGATATCAGTGTGGATGTTCTCGGAGAACTGGAACCGGTCAATGATATCCATGAACTGGATATCAAGAAATACGGGATCCTGGTCAGCGACCGATATGGAAGACGGGGATTGTTGTTACCGAATCTTGATGGCGTCCGGGATGTGGAACACCAGATTTCCATAGCGGCGGATAAAGCCGGCATTTATGATTACGACCTGGAGGATCTGACCATTGAGCGCTTTGAGGTTGTGAGGCATACCGATGACATTGACCTGTGATATTTGTGTGCATCACTGTAAACTGTCGGAAGGACAGACAGGGTTCTGCCATAACCGGATGAATCAGAACGGACAGAATATTTCTGTCGGTTATGGACGCTTTACAGCGATCGCGCTGGATCCGATCGAAAAAAAGCCCTTATCGCGCTATATGCCGGGATCCAAGGTCTTATCGGTCGGCGGGTTCGGGTGCAATCTGCGCTGTCCGTTTTGTCAGAATCATGAAATCTCCATGGCCGGTCTTCATCAGGTCCGGACTGAATATATACCGGTCGACCGATTGGTGGAAGACGCCGAATCGTTAAGACCCTATGGGAATATCGGGGTGGCTTTTACGTATAATGAACCGATGATCAACTATGAGTATATTCTGGAATGCGCCCAGCAGCTTCATACGAAAAACATGAAGTGTGTCCTGGTGACAAACGGAACGATAGAAACCGGCATACTGGACTTGCTGCTGCCCCATATCGATGCGATGAATATCGATGTCAAAGGGTTTACCCAGACTGTGTATGAGCAGCTGGCCGGGAACCTGGAGGCGGTGAAACACACGGTAGAAAAGGCATATACGCAATGTCATGTGGAGCTGACAACACTGGTGGTACCGACATTGAATACGGATCGCGGGGATTTTGAAAGGGAGGTACAATGGATTGCCTCTTTGGATCCGAAGATCCCTTTGCATATTACCCGTTGTTTTCCGCGATATAAGATGAAGGATATCGCGCCTACCGACTTATCGGTGCTCTATGAAATGAAAGCGATCGCGCAGAATTATCTGGAAGATGTTTTGTTGGGAAACTGTTAAATTATTATCGATTTTATCCTTTACATAAGGGATGGATTATGCTAATATACACAAGGAAAAAGAATGGAAAGATAGAAGTACCCCTTCTCACCTGATGTTCAATAAGGAGCATGGGTCAATGCCAATTCAACGAATTGTGAAATGGAATGGGTGCGTTTATGTACCCATTTTTTAATGAATGAAAGAAGGTGTCGGATATCCAAAATCGTAAAGTAGCCCCAAATAATGTGAATCGGGATTTGTTTAATGAAAAGATTCCATTTAAAGAAGTTCGTGTCGTTGATGCAGACGGAACACAGTTGGGCGTCATGTCAAAAAGAGATGCACAGAATATTGCCAATAAGCAGAATTTAGACTTGTTATGTGTGGCTCCGAAAGCCAAGCCCCCTGTGTGTAAAGTGCTGGACTATGGTCGTTATCACTTTGAGCAGCAGAAGAAAGCCAAGGAAGCTAAACGCAAGCAGCATGTAGTCGAAATGAAATCATTACGTTTATCACCGGTTGTGGATACACATGATTTCGAAACAAAGGTACGTCATGCACAAAAATGGATCGAACAGGGAATGAGGGTCAAAGTCGATATGCGATTCCGAGGCCGTTTGATCACGCGTCAGGAAGTAGGACGCAAAATTATGAATGATTTTATAGATGCGTTAGAAGAAGTAGCACTTGTAGAAAAGAAACCGAAGTTAGAAGGAAATACAATGTCTGTTACTTTAGCACCTAAGAAGAAGTAAACAGGTAAGGAGGAACAATTTATGCCTAAAATGAAAAGCCATCGTGGACTTGCTAAGCGAGTTAAGAAAACTGGTACTGGAAAATTAAAAAGAGGACATGGATATACATCTCATCGTTTCCATGGAAAAACAAAGAAACAAAGACGTCATTTAGCAAAGCCGACAACGGTTTCTGCATCAGATTACAAGCGCATTAAGGAAATGCTTGTTAAGTAATTAAGGGAGGAATAGTAATATGGCAAGAGTTAAAGGTGGAACAGTTACTCGTGCTCGTAGAAAGCGCGTAATAAAATTAGCCAAAGGATATTTTGGTTCAAAACACACATTGTATAAAACTGCAAATGAGCAGGTTATGCATTCATTTAAATATGCATACAACGATCGTCGTAAATTAAAAGGAAATATGCGTCGTATCTGGATTGCACGTATCAATGCAGCTGCTCGTTTGAACGGATTGTCTTATTCCCGCTTAATGCATGGATTAAAACTTGCTAACATCGAAATCAACCGTAAGATGTTATCGGAAATGGCAATTCATGATGAAGCTGGTTTTGCTAAGGTTTGTGAAGAAGCTAAAGCTGCTTTAAACTAAGCATGGAAAGCACTCGTTGGAGTGCTTTTTTGTTAAGGAGAAACAATGAAGAACTTTGAAAAATATGCGGAATTATTGATACGCAGTGGATTAAATGTGAAAAAAGGCCAACTTGTGATCATCAAGGCCCCTGTAGAAGTGTACGCGTTTGTACAGATTCTATGTCAGAAGGCCTATGAAGCCGGGGCATCGGATGTCAAGGTGCTGTACCGGGATGAACATGTTCTTCATCAAAGATATCTATATGGACAGCAAGAGATATTTGAAACTATTCCTTCTTATGAAACGGATTTCTATAATATGACCAGTGAACAAGGTGCTGCTTATTTGACATTGGTCGGCGAAGACCCGGATCTGATGAAGGATGTGGATATCCATCGGATCACAAAAAGATCCAAAGCGTTCCGGCAGGCAACCAAAGCGTACCGACATCGCCTGGATTTTATGGAATGCCCGTGGTGTATTGCGGCCGTTTCTACGAAAAGCTGGGCCAATAAAGTCTATCCGGGCAAGGACGATGCAATGAATCGTCTGTGGCAGGCCATCTTCAAAGTGAGCCGGATCGACGAAGACTGGGAAGACCGAAAAACATACTTTGCCTCCATTGTGCATACGTTGAATATGATGAAGATCCGTATACTGCACTACAAAAACAGTCTGGGAACAGATTTAACCGTTTCGTTACCGGAAGGATATCGGTTTGCCGGAGGAGGCAGTACGTTGAAAAACGGCCTCTATTATTATCCTAATATCCCTACCGAAGAAGTCTTTTCTGCTCCATATAAATACGGTGTGGACGGAACGCTATACAGCTCGATGCCGTTAAACTACAATGGGTCGCTGGTTCAGGATTTTTGGTTTCGCTTTGAAAAGGGAAAGGTCATCGAATGCCATGCCCGTAAAGGAAAACATGTGCTGGAAAGTATCCTGGATACCGATGATGGTTCCCGGTATTTAGGTGAGCTAGCCCTGGTTCCCTACGGGTCTCCGATCCAACGTCTGCAGACGTTGTTCTACGAAACGCTGATCGATGAAAATGCTTCGTGTCATTTTGCCTTGGGACAATCGTATGCCGAATGTCTGGAGAACGGACTGGAACTGGAAGAGGAGGTCCTGGCTCAAAAGGGTATGAATCAATCTTCGGTCCATGTGGATTTCATGGTGGGAACTGAAGACCTGCAGATCGATGCATATACGGAATCCGGTGAAGTCATACGGATTTTTGAAAACGGGAAATACAGCTCTGTATTTGAATAAGGACAAAACTAGTATGTGTATAAATGTGTACCTTTCCTATTCGGTTAAATTATGTTAAAATGACTACGATTGGAATTGTGTCTGTATACAGATACAGGATTGAAGGTGAAAAAATGGCCGATTTTAAAGAAAGAAAGAATGAAGCTCTGGAAGAGCTGAAAAAGATACAAGAAGAAGATAAAGCCTCTTCGCTTTCCTACCAGGAACCGGAGTTGACAAACTTCGATGCGAAAAGCGTATTTGATGTGGAAGAAAGCGAAGAAAAGCCACAGCCGAAACGAGGATTCCGATTCGGAAAAAGAGCGACCCGGCAGGCTAGCCGTGTCAAGGTGCGCTCCCAGGCATTGGAAAACAATGAACTGGATGTGGAGGAAGTCCGACTGGACGATACCAGACAAAAAGAAGAACCACAGCCGACGATCGAACAGCCGGTCATCCGCGAAGAACCGGTAGAACCGATGGAACCGGAACCGGGTTTGGAAGAAAAGCAGCCGGAAATACAACCGGTGCAGGAAGAGAAACAGACAGATGAAGAAGAAAGTAATACGAGCCGTGATTTTGAAGTTGAGTACTATGTGGAAGGAACACAGACTGAAGAAGAATCCGAAGAAGTGGAAGAAGTACCAGCGGAACAAGAAGATCAAGAAAGCCGTCAAGACAGTACGGAAGTTCGTTTAGAAGATAAGGATCTGTATACGGAAAAACAAAAGTTTACCTTCTCGGAATATACAAAGGTAGAAAAATACCTGGAGAAGAATTCCCAGGACGGTTTCCATTTTATCCGTCAGGAAGGCAAACGTTTCTATTTTATCGAAGATGAACCAAAAGATTACTATTACGCTTTGAATTATTTTAAACAGGAACCAACGGACCAGGAAAAGGCACAATGGGAAAAGGATGGCTGGAAGATCATCACTTCAACGCCTTCCAAGAACAAGAAAGATGCCGGCTGGTTTGTGATGCGGAATGAAGAGGAACCCGGCGAATATCGGAAAACCATCGATAACGATGAAGAGAAATTCCAATTCTTCCGGAAGCATGCGAATTCGTGTCGCTCGACATTGTTCTTTATCTTTATCTGCATGGTCTGCTGTGTTGTAACCGGTGTCCTGCAGGTAATGTACCAAGGCTACATTATTGGTATTGCTGCCTGTGTATTGTTGTTTATCTTTGCGCTGATTTCCTATATCAGCTACAGTCGCACCCTGCGGGAGGCCAAACATATGGCATCCATCCTGAAAGCGCGTTTACGGATCCGTAAACGGGAGAAGGATATCCTGGATGAAATGGATGTCAGTGATGATCAGCTGGATTCAGACTGGACCCAATTAGATCAATAGCCACTTTTCGTGGCTTTTTCTTTATGTTATGATGGGACAGGTGATAAAAAATGAAAGATTTATTAATGGTTTTACCAAGAAAAATGATTCAACGTCGTAAGCCTTTACCGGAACGATATGAATTTGTCTCGTATACAAAACGGTTTCATGGACCGTGGATCACATTGTGCAAACAAGCCGGCTTTACAGCTGTGGAAGCGGAAATGTTTCTGCAGGATCCGGAAAATATCGAAGAAAACTTTGTCTTTGTGATCGATCAGGTAACCCATAAGCTGGTTGGAATCGGTGGATTGATACAAGATGATGCCTTCCTGACAAAGAGAAGCTGCATGGATTGTGTCAGTGTAGCCCCTGACGCGCAAAGACAGGGAATCGGTTCTTCCATTGTCAGCGCGCTGGTCATGAAATATGAAAGAAAGCCGTCCAAATATCCGATCTATGTACGGACAGATATTGCGTACTGGCCGTCCATTATCTTGTTTTCACGGTTGGGGTTCACACCGTATCTGGGACAATCCAAACATGCCACCAAGAAACAAAACGAGAAGAAATGGGAACACGCCACGAATGTTCTCCGCGAAAAGACTGCATCCTGAGGGATGCATTTTTATATGGAAAACTGTATAATTAGATGAATCTAACTAAAGTGAGGACAGAAAGATGGAAAAGATACATATTGAAAAAAATACAGTACAGGAGACGTTGATCATTCCTTTGTTTGGAAGAAAGATGTGTACGGAGCGCTTTCCCAATCTGTTTCAGGATCCAAAGGCCGTGGAGCTGATCAACCGTCTGGATTACGACTTTTCAACCATGGAGAAGAAAGCGAAGAGCCCGACGTATCAGTTTGGTGCCTTGGAGGTCGCCATGCGCGAAAACGATCTGATGATCGAAGTTAAAGAATACCTGCATAGATATCCGCAGGCAGCAGTGGTCAATCTAGGCTGTGGCCTGGATCAGACAGCGGAAAACTGTGACAATGGCACTTGTACCATATACAATCTTGATTTTCCGGATGTGATCGAGGTACGAAACAAGCTGATTCCTTGTGAGGCAAGAGTTTTCAATATAGCCACAGACCTCAACGATCTGTCATGGTTTGATTCCATTGATGCATCCCATGGCGTGGTCTTCTTAGCGGCTGGTGTATTCTACTATTTTAAAAAGAGCGATATCCAGACACTATTCCTGGCGATGGCTAAGCGCTTTCCAAAAGGCAAGCTGGTCTTTGATGCAGCCGGGAAACGAGCGGTCAAAATGATGTTGAAAACATGGGTCAAAGAAGCCGGGGTCACCAGCATTGAAGACTATTTCAGCGTAGACAGTCTGTCTGAGGATATCGAGCCATGGATGGAACATGCCAAAGTATCATCCAAGGGATATATGTTAGGGTATAACGATTTAAAGGATCCGTCGGTACCGGGATTATTCCGGTTATTAGCCAAAGTAGGGGACGGATTGATGAAGATGAAGATTGTGCGGATGGACTTTTTGGAACGCACAAAATAAGCACTCTATAGTTGACACTGCTAACAAATAGGTGTATGATTAGCACGCAGTAAATAAGAGTGCTAACAAAGGAGTGGTGATTATGCCTAGAAAAAAACAATTTAAAGCAGAGTCAAAACGATTGCTGGATCTGATGATCAATTCCATTTATACACACAAGGAAATCTTCCTGCGTGAATTGGTCTCAAATGCCAGCGATGCGATTGATAAATATTATTTCGCCCATGCAGGGCATGTGGATGCATCTTCTTTTGAGATTCGTCTGATTCCGGATAAAGAAGCCAGAACATTAACGATTACCGATACTGGTATCGGTATGGATAAGGAAGAACTGGAAGATAACCTGGGAACGATTGCGAAGTCAGGATCTTTGGCTTTTAAAGAACAGATGGACAAACGGGAAGAAAAACAAGATACCGATATCGATATTATCGGTCAGTTCGGTGTTGGTTTCTATTCTGCCTTTATGGTTGCCAAAGAGCTGAAGGTCATTTCCAAAAAGGATGGTTCCGATACAGCGTATGAATGGATCAGCCAGGGAGAAGACGGATATGTGATCAATGAATCTCAGAGAGAGGATCATGGTACGACAATCATCCTTGCGTTAAAGGAAGATACAGAAAATGAAGATTATTCTCAGTATCTGGAAACTTATACATTAAAAGATCTGATCAAGAAGTATTCCGATTATGTTCGTTACCCGATCCGTATGGAAGTGGAAACATCCAAGGTCAAGGAAGAAACCAAGGATTCTGAAAAACCGGAATATGAAACGGTCATTGAGGATGAAACATTGAACTCTATGGTGCCTTTATGGAAACGTCAGAAATCCAAGATTACTGAAGAGGAATACAACCAGTTCTATAAGGATCATTTCTATGACTTCCAGGATCCACAGCGTGTGATCCACTTCAGTGTGGAAGGTAATGTAAGCTTTACGGCATTGTTGTATATTCCGGGCCGTGTTCCACAGGGATTCTACAATCAGGATTATCAGAAGGGACTGCAGTTATACAGCCGTGGTGTCTTCATTATGGAACATGCTGAAGAACTGTTGCCGGATTATCTGCGTTTTGTCAAAGGTCTGGTGGATTCACAGGATCTGTCTTTGAATATTTCCCGTGAAATGCTGCAGCATGATCACCAGTTAAAGCTGATTGCCGGACGAATTGAAAAGAAGGTATTATCCGAATTGACCAATATGCTGACCAAGGAACGAGAAGCGTATGAAGCATTCTGGAATACATTCGGACTGAATATTAAATTCGGTACATATAATAACTGGGGTGTCGATAAGGATAAATTACAGAACTTGTTGTTATTCTATTCCAGTTATGAACAGAAGTTGGTTACGTTGAATGAATACGTAGACCGCATGAAAGAGGATCAAAAGGAAATCTATTATGTATCAGGTAAAGATCTGGCCATGATGGAAAAACTGCCGGTTGTCCAGACTTTGAAAAAGAAGGAATACGAAGTCTTATATCTGCTGGATGACGTGGATGAATTCGTGATGCAGACATTGATGACCTTCCGTGAAAAGACATTTAAGAATGCCGGACAGGGTGATCTGGATCTGAATACAGAAGAAGAAAAGAAGGCATTGGAAGAAACCAAGGAAGCCAATAAGGATTTGTTGGCAGCCATGAAGGAAGCCTTAGGAGATAAGGTAGCGGAAATCAAGCTTTCCAGCAAGCTGATCGATGATCCGGTTTGTCTGACAGCCGGGGAAGGCTTATCCTTTGAAATGGAAAAGGTATTTGCCAACATGCCGGAAGGCAATGGACCGATGGGCGGTATGAAAGCAACCCGTATCCTGGAGATCAACCCAAACCATGCCATCTTTGAAACCTTGAAGAAGCTGTATGAAACGGATAAAGACAAAGTAGGCGAAGTGGCGGATGTCTTATACGATCAGGCCTTATTGATTGAAGGATTCCCGATCGAAGATCCGATTGCGTATAGTCGCAAGATCTGCGAATTATTGGTAAATCAGAACAGATAGACGAAAGTCTTCTGTTCTTTTTATTTGCATTAGCATATACTTACTAAGTAGGAGGGATGCACGATGAAGTATGCAGGAATGCCGGCTGGTATGTGGATGTTATTTAGAAGATCCTTTCAAAAACAGCTTGTGGAAACACTGGGACTGCAGGAACAGAAGGCCAAAGACATCACGCAACAGGCAAAGGTCAAATATAAGCAGATCATTGAATACTTGCCAACCTTTGAAAAGGAAGATCGGTTTTTGATGAATATCGTCAGCTGTGCTATGTTTTCAGCCTTTTGTCTGCAGATCGATCCAGGGACATCCGTTGAAACGATGACCACGTATTATCGCAAGGCCATGATGACAAAACCAATGATGGCTTTTTGCCGGATGAGCGGAAAAAATAAGTTTACAGAGAATGATATAAAGAATCTGAAGGAAACAGCGGCCTTGGAAGCAGCCGAACGGAATCCATATTCATGGAATATGGAATTCTACCCATATAAAGATCACAGCGGCTATGAAGCCCGTTTTACAAAATGCGGTATTTGTACCTTGATGAAAGAGTTGGGTATCGAACAATGGATCCCGGCCATGTGCCATCTTGATTATACGATGAGCGAAGCCGGAGGAACATCGGATTTTGTCCGAAAATATACGCTGGCATCCGGTGGACCGTATTGTGACTGCGGTTATAAAAAGAAGTCAAAGGTTTAACACAACCAAAAAGAATGGGCTTGAGTCTGCCTGTTCTTTTTGTTTATAATGAATCCATGCGAAATGTTATTTTTGATTTAGGGAATGTATTGGTTTCCTTTCAACCGGATGCGTTCCTGAAAGACCTGTTTGAAGACCCGTCCCAAAGAGATATCTGTAAAAAAGCTTTATTGGACACATACTGGCATGCCTATGACCATGGAGATCATACCAGTGCCCAGCTGGTGGAACTGGCCAGTCAGGCCTATCCTGCCTATCGAAAAACGTTTGAAAAAATGATGGAGAAATGGGTTACGTATGTCCGGCCGATCCAGGAAACAAAACACCTGATTTCCTTGTGTAAGAAAAAAGGATTGCGTTGTTACATATTATCCAATATTCCAAAGGAATGTTATGAATATTTGAAAATGAATACCAATCTGTTCTCCCAGGTAGACGGGGGTATTTATTCGTATCAGGTTCGGTTGATCAAACCGGATAAAAGAATCTATCAGACGTTGTTGGAAACGTATTTTTTAAAAGCGGAAGAAAGCTTGTTCATCGATGATGACAAAAAGAATATCGATGCTGCCAAGGCACTGGGATTTGAAACATTTCATTGTACAAACTGCCATGACATGGCGACATGGCTGGAAAAGAGGATCTATGAATTGTAAAGTGAGTAAAATATGTGGTGGATGTAACTATCTGCATGACAATAAAGAAAAACAGGCAGAAAAGAAATTGGAGACTGTACGCCAATGCGCACAACAGTATCATATTCCATGCAAGATCAAGAAGATAAGGATGGCAGAAAATGATACGCATTACCGCAATAAAGTCATTGTTGGGTTTTCCAAACAAAAAGGCCAGGTCATCTCCGGTTTGTATGCTGCCCATTCACACAAGATCGTCAATAGCCATGACTGTCTGATGCAGCCGGTTATTGTCAATCAGGTGATCCGTCGTGTCACTGAACTGGTGCAATCCATGAAGATTCCTGTATATCTGGAAAAGAATCATCAAGGCGTATTACGCCATATGATGATCCGGTATGCCCAGAGCACCAAGCAGATGATGCTCGTCTTTGTGACAGCGACCCCGATATTTCCTTCCCGGAAGAACTTGATCCAGGTATTAACGAAAGAGTTCCCGGAAATTCAGACCATCCTGCAGGTTGTCAACAGCCGCGATACCAGCGTTGTGATTGAAAAGGAACCGATGGTCTTATATGGAAACGGCCATATTGTCGATCATCTATGCGGCCTGGATTTTTCGATTTCGGCAACCGCTTTCTATCAGATCCACAGTGAACAATGTGAAATCCTGTATACCTTAGCCGGTAAGATGGCACAGTTAGAAAAAGAAGATACGGTATTGGATACGTATTGTGGTATTGGTACCATCGGCATGACTTTAGCTAATCAATGTAAAAAGGTGGTAGGGGTAGAAGCCAATCCCCATGCGGTATCGGATGCTCGATACAATGCCCGTAAGAATAAGATCAAGAATATTGAATTTGTCCATATGGATGCTACGCGCTTTATGAAGGATGCCAGAAGATATAAGCAGCATTTTGATGTGATCATACTGGATCCGCCTAGAGCCGGTACAACACAGACATTCATTTCCTCGGCCTGCGCGTTAAAACCAAAGAAGGTGCTCTACATTTCTTGTGATCCCAAAACGCTGATGCGGGATCTGAATGGTTTCCGCAAGGAAGGCTATGCCATCCAACAGATGCAGTGCGTGGATATGTTCCCGTATACGCAGCACGTCGAGACGGTAGTACTTCTTTCCCACAAAGATCCGGACAGTCATATCCACGTAAAAGTGGAGTTTGGCGAGGGAAAAGGCAAGGTGCCGCTTGATAAAATAGCAGAAAGAGCAGAAAAATACAAACCAAAAGAGAAAGTTACATACAAGAAAATCAAGGAGTACATAGAAGATAAATTCGGCTTCAAAGTACATACTGCATATATAGCAGAAGTAAAGAGGGCCTATGGGCTTCCTATGTATGATGCTCCCAA
>JAWRHV010000039.1:0-180401 GCA_040266995.1 Erysipelotrichaceae bacterium
TATATTATTTAATATACACTATTTAAATGTGTAATACTTAACTACATATAGCTTTTTTTACTAACGCTGTACCATATCTAGGTGCAAAAAACAAAACGGTAAAAGAAAAACGCCAACCTTTCTTAGGTTGACGCCATTGACATCCTTTACGATGCCTTCATTTCTTCGATTGTTTTTCGACGCGTATCTTCACAATAGGCCTTAATTTCTAAGCTATTTACGAAATTATCAAATACGTGTTCCCCCTTGTCCTTGATAAACTCTTTGACCGGACAAACCACACGTACCGCGTTGGTCTGATTAAAGAACATCAACTGGATAGGAACCTGCATCGTCTGTGAGATACCGGATACGATCAGTACAGCCCATTCTTCCTGCAGCCCCGGTGTCATACGTACAATGTTACCGTACCGTTTGACATCGTCCAGCCATTCCACTTGCTCTCCGTTGATTTTGCCACTGGCAACCCGTTGTAAGTTGTTTCCGACAAAGTCGGTATTGATCATGATCTGCACAGCATCGAGCATAAACTTATATCCGTATTTCCATGTCGTCGCGTAATCGATAACCTGAAATTCACCTTGTTCACTTATCCCTTTAAAAATCATCGCTTGATCCTCCCCGAAACACTACTCCTATCATACTTTATCTGAAAACAATTGGAAAGAGAAATAATTGGTGTCGCCTCTGTATTTTGAAATCGAATATTCGATCCTTCGGTTTTGGCGGTCAAATCCCACCGAATGAAAATAGAACATGGGATCCGCCTGTTCAATATCCAGAAGGTCAGCAGCCGTGGCATCGGCTTTGATCGTTTCCATCTTCCTTTCCATACGGTAAATTGGATTTAGGCACTCTTCAAAATAATCATATAAGCTTTTTGTGGTCATATCTTCCTTTTCCAGATCCGGATAGAGAGAATACGGAATATACGTTGTCACGATCACATTGGGCTGTTGGTCAATATAGCGCAGACGTACTAGTTTATATACCATATCGGAGGGATTGAGCTGCAACTGGGTACTGACCTCAATGTTCGGCTTCTCTTTCTTAAAGGACAAAACCGTCGTTTTCGAATGAAAGCCGTTCTTTACCGCTTCGGATTCAAAATTGGCAATCGTCTGGACGAAATTCTGACGGATCTTCGGGGCACAGACAATGGTTCCCCTTTTCTTTCGTTTTTCCAAATATCCATCATCCACCAACAGCTGAACAGCTTGTCGTATAGTAGGCCGGCTGACCTGGTACATCTCGGCCAGTTCAAATTCCGTTGGAATGGTACTTCCCTGTTTATAAACACCTGTATTGATCTTCTCATAAATATCTTTGCTGATTTTTCGATACATTGCTTCCATACATAGTCTCCTGGGATTATTGTAAAGAATTATTCTTATTATGTCAACTTATATGTAATATAATTATAGATTAATATCGATTATATATTGACATATTATTTACATATATGATAATTTAAAACCAGAAACAGGAGGATCCAAGATGAAATCATATACATTGGATGATTTTGCACAGCTCATCGACCATACAAACTTACATGCCGATGCCGATGACCAGGCTATGGCCCGATTATGTCAGGAGGCCAAGGACCATCATTTCCGCATGGTTGCCATCAACCAGGTGCAGTCCCGCCGTTGTGCCGGGTATCTGGCAGGCACGGATGTGCATGTAGGAGCCGCTATCGCTTTTCCTCTGGGGCAGACATCCATCGCGTCTAAATGTTTTGAGACACAGGATGCGATCGATAACGGAGCCACCGAAATTGATTATGTAGCCAATTTGACGGAAGTGAAAGAACATAACTGGGGCTACATCAAAGAAGAGATGGAGAAGATCGTTGCGATTTGTGATCAACACAAGATTCCTTCCAAGGTGATCTTTGAAACGTGTTATCTGACAAACAAAGAAATCATAGAAATGGCTAAGATTGCCAAGGAAGTACAACCGACCTTTATTAAGACCAGCACCGGATTCGGTACAGCCGGCGCAACGGTAGAAAATGTACAACTGATGAAAGAAACCGTCGGCGATACCGTCAAGGTCAAGGCCGCCGGAGGCATCCGGGATGCCGATACCTTCTTAGCCATGATCCAAGCCGGCGCCGAGCGGATCGGAACAAGCTCCGGAGTAAAGATCATCGAAGAATTAAAAGAACGAATGAATGGAAAGGAATTCCTGGAGGTTTGAGATGAAACCTTTACTGCAAAAAGCCTTTAAATACGAAACCATCTGGGCAGCCGGAAATGTATCCCGCAAACGCGGGTATGAAAGGAATTATGGTACCTGGTGGGAAATATCCGCTCATAAAAGCGGCCAGTCTACCGTAACCAATCTTGAAGGATCTCCGACATTAGGCGAAGTGATCGATGCCGATAGAGAAGGCATTCTGGGAAAAGGATTCACATACCGGGAGATGCTGCGAACAGCCTTTCTGGATGCCGCTGACCACTTAAGCATTCAAGTCCATCCGGGCTTTGCGTATGCCCGAGAGCATTCCGATGATTATGGAAAGTACGAAACATGGTATATCGTGGATGCCAAACCAGATGCCTATCTGGTGGCAGGGACAACCAGCGCGGATGAAAAGACGATCAAAGAAGCATTTGAGAACGGAACGATTGAAAAATACTTAAAGAAATGGCCTGTTAAAAAAGGCGATTATATCACGATACCGATCGGTACTTTGCATGCCTTGGGCGCCGGCATTACCGCTTATGAAATCGGAACCAATTCCGATACCACCTATCGTTTCTACGATTATGACCGGACCGATGCCAACGGCAAAAAACGCCCATTGAATGTCAAGGAAAGCTTTGACGTCGTCCAGTTTACCAATACACCCCATTTTGAACCGGCGCAAAACCATTCACGCCGTATTGGAGATACCCCTTATTTTACCGTGGACGAACTCTTTTTAGATCAATCGACCATTTTACAGTCAGAAGGTGCTTTCTTCCTGCTGTTAAATCTGGGAAACGATTTTGTCCTGAAGTGGAACGACGAAACGATTGTCATACCGGAATGGGATAGTGTTTTTATCCCGGCCAATGCCGAACAAATAGAATTGCCCCAGGGCGCACATGTATTGGTCAGCCGACCTAGAAAGGAACAACAATGAAAACAATTTTAGTAACAGGAGCTAACGGATATTTAGCCAGCTACATTCGTAAAAAGAACATGCGTTCATTCAATTGGATCTGCATGACCCGGAAAGATGCGGATTTAAGCCAGCCGGAACAAGTTCGTGCCTTTGTGGAAAGCCAGGATTTTGATATCTGTTTCCATACCGCAGCCAACGCAACAACCGCTGTCTGCCAAGAGAACCCGGAATTAGCGCATAAGATCAATGTGGAATCTACCAAAGCCATCGTCGATGTATGCAAGGAGAAAGGAGCCCGTCTGATCTTCTGTGGTACAGAGCAGTCCTTTAATGGAAAAACCGATGAAGGCCCGTTTACCGAAGAGGATGCCCTGCAGTCTGTGACGGTTTACGGTCAGAACAAAATAGAGTGTGAACAATATATTCAACAAGAGCTGAATGACTATATCATCCTTCGTTATTCCTGGATGATGGGATTATCCTTTGACGGCATCAAAGCCAGCCCAAGCATCGTTAAAAATGTCATGACAGCTCTGCTGCATCAGAAGCCAACGCTGTTTACCTGCAACGAAAAACGTGGTTTCACCTATGCCAAGAAACTGGCAGAACAGTTTCCGAAGATTGCCGAGCTGGAAACCGGTATTTACCATGTTTCCTCTTCCTATGATCAATCCACTTACCAAGCCGCCGTCTATACTGCCAAACAGTTAGGAGCTACCGAACAAGCGATTGAACAGTACATTCTTCCTAACCATGAAAGATATGCGGACCGCTTCCGCGATTACCGTTTAAATGCGGATAAGCTGGCAAAACATGGCATTACCTTTGGTACATTTGAAGAAAACCTGGAGGAACTGTTAACTGATTTCGGATGGAAATAAAGAGAACCGGGCTTTTTTACCCGGTTTTTTTGTCGTCATTTTATTCATTCGTAGTTGTAAGTGACAGTCATATTTCCTTTTCTATAGTCATTCTTTTTATTTGACTGTCCTAGAAGATGCAGATAGGTAGCCTTTTACTTCTTCTTTGCCTACCTGCATCTTTTTATAATGTCTTTGATTTCCTGTCTTGCCTGAAGTCCTTCCGGTGTGCGTACCAGCGGCCAACAATGCATCATATCCTGTCCCAAATGCATCCCTAGATCGATAGCGCAGTCTTTTGCGTGCTGTATCAGATCCGGTGTATAAGCCGAGAATATTTCGGCCGTTCCATAAAAAACATCCATGGATGGAAAGTTCGTCCAGTCATAAGACAATGTATCGGCCAAATATTCCATTTCCGGAGAGCCCTTCATCAGAATATCCTTGATCCCCATACAAAATGAAATAGGGATCCAATGATCGGTTTTCTCTTTTTTCTTCATGCGCTCGATCTGCGCGGCTGTCGGTGGCATGCATAGACCCGGTGATACCATAATCAGATGCGCCGGATAGGGCAGCTTTAGCCGGTTTTCCTTGATGTACATACAGATATACAGACAATTGGCTGCGCCGGAAGAATTCCCCATAAACAGAATCTGCTGTGCCGGCCATGTTTCCAACATCGTCAGATACACCGCCATCAAGCTTTCCATCATTCCCCGCATGGAAAAGCGGGGAGCCAGCGGATATAAAGGAAACCAGATTTCACTGTCGGTCGCATTGACATAGTCTGCCAAAAGATCATAATCTCTCACATCCGGCGATAAGAAGAAACCCCCGCCGAAAAACAGCAGTATCGCTCGTCGGGGTTGGCCGTTGGCCTTTCTGGCAATGACACAAAGCCGGCCCCCGATTTTCTCGATCCGATAGTCGCATTTCCCTTTTAAATATCTTTCCTTGACTTTATCGCCCTGCATCTTTCCAAACAAAGATACCCGCATTTCCAGGCTTTTTCCTTCCGCATTTAACAGCTGTTTGATGGGCAGTATCCCGATCAGCCCGTTATTCAGCTGGTATTGTATACTTGTAGACATGCTTATTTACCTCGTATAAATTCTTCTATTTCCTCCACATATGCCTTTGTGTGCCATGCCATATATTCACAATGACCCATTCCTTTTCTTAAAACCGGCTTTACCTTCGGCCAATAGGTCCCTAATCCTTTTTTCGATAACAAGTAGTCCGGATCTTTCTGGCCATATTCCAGATGGATCTTGTTCTGCAGATCCTCGGACAACGGTGTCAAATCATAATGACAACACGCCCAACAGATATGGGTGATATCGGTATCGGACATCTTTATAAAGTTTTCCTTCATGATCTGTCCGAATCGAGGCCCATAGGACTGGATCAGATGCCTGGCCTTCTGTGCTGGATCTTTCCGCAGCTTTCGGGCCTTTTTCAAAAACATCCGACGCATTCCTATATCCGCTATCCACGCATTTTTATGAAGCGCTACCCCATCAAACCAGATTTTGTCGATTGTAAAAGACGGATCCATCATAAGCCGGTAACCAACCGCGACCCCCATGCTGGCGCCATACAACAGACGGATATGGGTCTTGCCCATTTTTCGCAAAGTCTGTTTCAGACTTTCGGCTTCCTGGTCCGCACTCATATAGGTAGAAGAGTCTCCATGCCCTCCCTGATCCGGGGCAATGATGTAATAATGCCCTTTCAGATGTTCTGAGAAGATTTCATAAAGATCCTGCCCTGTAATTTCCATCGGATGTAATAAAAGAATTGTTTCATCTTCTGGATTTCCGTATTCATGTATAAACATATTCTTCCTCCATTAGTTAGTAATCACTAATAGTATACCCCTGTTTTGTATATTTGTTGATGATCTGAAGAACAGAATATTGATACGATGGACCAAACAGATTCAGATGATTCAGTAAATGATACAGGTTGTAGAGATCTTTTCGCATCGGATACCCAGCATCCCCTCCATAAGCTTCAAAATAAGCTTTGTAGAAGGCGGAAGGGTATCCGCCAAAGAGCTCTGTCATGGCCAGATCGGCTTCATGGCAGCCTACATAACACGCCGGATCGATCAACCATGCCTTTCCGTCGGCACCGGTCATGAAATTCCCGGCCCATAAATCACCATGTAACAAAGACGGATGGGACGGCTCCACCAGATACGCGTCCAGATGTTCCAACAAGTACTCCATCCTCTGCTGCTGGCTGGTTTGAAAATAATGCGCCGCGCGTTTCCATTGTGGCAGCAGACGATATGTTCGGAAAAACTCGATCCAGCTGTCACACGGGGCATTGATCTGTATACCGGCACCAATATAGTTATCTTCAAAAAAGCCATAGGTTCCCCCTGGCACAAAACAGGACGTGTCCGCCTTGTGCATGGCCGCTAAACTTGTTGCGAACGCTTCCCAATACCGGTCGGTTTGTGTTTGGGGTTCTATATATTCCATAAGCAAAAAGGCGTGGTCTGCGTCCGTTCCGATGCCGTACACATCCGGTACAGACAAGGTCTTAGTCTCTCGTATAGCCTGCAATCCATGGATTTCTTTCTCAAAAAAGGATCGTCGATTCCGATGGTTTTGTTTCATGAATACCTTTGATCCATCGGAAAGCTCCAAAACAAAAGCCGCATTGATATCACCACCGGCAACACTACGCCGCCGGACAATCTGCACCGATCCATACAGATCCTGAATTGCCTCTTTCAAAGAATAATACATGATTCCTCCTAATATATGGTCTTCGGTATGTCCTCCAGACCATACTCTTCCATAAACAGGTCCAGATCCCGATCATTTCGTATCAAAAGAACGCCTTCAAAATGACCGGTACCTGTTTTTCGTGGTCATATTCCTTTTTGTTCTTTTTCTTAAAAAAACGCATTGTACCTATCCTTATCTTACCATGATTAAAAAAAGATATACCCAAAGAGCATATCTTTATATTACAAGCCTAGAATCGTAATCACAGATTCCTTTTCTATTCCTTTTTTCACCCACCGGTTAATCTCATAAACAGCCGCACAAATGGGGCCGCCGACCCGGGTTACATTATGAACAAGCGTATCCCATTGATCTTCATCCACTTCCGTAACCCCATAGGAATCATATTCAGGGTTCACTTCTTTGATATAGCGGTCAAAATCGATCTGGTCATCCATATCCGCACTCAGATACATAGATGTTTCGTTCCAGTAACTCGATCCATCCCACTGTCCGTTCACAAATTCGAGATAATCCGTTCCCTCAAACTCGTTGATCGTTTTGAAATAGACGGTAATGGAATCCATGGCCGTGGATTCATTGATGTAGTTTTTAAATGGATACGATATCCGCCGGCTGAATTTCATCCAGGCTGCCGGCTGATCTTCAAAACCTGTTTCCATGGCATTCTTCAATGCTTCACGCACATCGGCATCGCCTTTGTCAAAGAGATCTTCCATGAAAGATATATATTCTTCGGCCGTTTCCGACTGTCCGTCATCCAGCTGTTCGATCAAAGGAAGCACAACGGACTGTTTTAACAATTCATCGATTTCCATCTCTTCCGGTCCGTTGCCAAATACAGACTTTACTTGTTCTATACAATCATTTACATTCATACTTTTTCTCCCGGCTGTTACTTTGCCTTTTTCTTCTTTGTTTTTGTCTTTGGATCCGGTTCCTCCTTATACCTGGATGACAGGTATAAAAAGATTATTCCTGCCACAATCAACAAGGCGCCCAAAGCCCAATTATCTACAACCAGAATACAGCCTGCAGCGGCAATAAATTCCAACAAAGCTGCTTCTATCAGTATTCTTTTTTTCATCGTGGTAATCCTCCACTCCTATTTTATAAAAAACCAGAGAAGAATGCACCTGTTGTTGCGGAATCTTTTTCCCCATTTTACTTAGATTTTACATTTCTTATATATACTTTTCACAAGGGATTCATAGTATAGGATTAAATCAGTCTATACAAGGAGAAGTAGGTATGAACATATTATCTGTATTACAACTATTGGGAGGCGTGGGGCTCTTTCTATATGGAATGAATTTAATGGGAAGTTCTTTAAAGACCCTGGCCGGTGGAAAGCTGTCCAAAATTTTAGAGCGTTTGACCACCAGTAAGAAAAAAGGCGTCGGAGAAATCAAGGGATGGGCCTTGGGAACCGGTGTTACCGGTATCATTCAGAGTTCGGCGGCGACAACGATCATGCTGATCGGTTTCGTAAATGCCGGCATCATGTCTCTGGCCCAGGCGATCCCGGTGGTATTCGGAGCCAACGTCGGTAGTACCGTAACAGCGCAGATCCTGCGTTTAGGAGATTTAGGAGCCGGTTCCATCATTCTTCAATTATTGAAGCCGTCTTCCTTTGCGCCGTTGTTAGTGGGTATCAGTGCTTTTATTCTGTTATTTTCAAATAATAAAAAAATGAATAATATTGCCGGTATTATGATTGGTCTAGGTATTTTATTCTACGGTATGACCACTATGGAAAGTGTCTTTGAACCATTAAGAGAATCACCGGAATTCCGAGCCTTGTTCACGGCTTTTACCAATCCGTTGATTGGTATCTTGACCGGTATCCTGATTACGGCTCTGATCCAAAGTTCCAGTGCTTCCGTAGGTATTCTGCAAGCGTTATCCGCAACCGGTATTGTTACCTATAGTATCATGTTTCCATACTTGATCGGACAGAATATCGGTAAATGTTTAACTGTTATACTAGGAAGTATCGGAGCTACCAAAAATGCCAAACGTGTTTCTGTCAGCTATTTGTTGTTTAATATTCTGCAGGCTGTCGGATTTACCCTTTTGATCTATGGCATTTATTATACCGTCGGTATTCCGTTCTTTGATCAGCCGGTCAACCGTGGTATCATCGCCAATTTCCATTTAGGTACCAACTTGATCACCAGTCTGGTTCTGCTGCCTTTCTGCTCCCAGATGGCCAAGCTGACGGAAAAGATGATCGGAAAAGATACAGTGGACGACGAAAATTTAGAATTCTCCAAGCTGGATGATATGTTATTGAATACACCAACCGTTGCGCTGGATCAGTGTCATTCCTTGATCCTGCACATGATCGATTGTGTTATGAAAAACTTCAGCACGGCTACGGAGCTGCTCGGTACCTATGATGAAAAAGCCTTTGAAGACCTGAATAAAAACGAAAGCTTCATTGACCGTTGTGAAACCGAGCTGACCGCATATATCATCCGTATTGATCGAAAGAAACTGCCAGATGATTATAAAAAGATGGTCGGAGAAATGTTGAATTCTATCAGTGATCTGGAAAGAATTGGCGACTATGCGATGCGGATTGCTTACTATGCTCAGGAAAAACACGAGAAAAATATTCACTTTACACAAGTAGGTAATGAGGAACTGCATTACATCCTCTATGCCTCCAACAACGCATTAGAATCCGCTTTGGTTTCCTTCCGTGACAATGACCTCGAGCTTGCCTATCGTGTACAGCCGTTAGAACAGATCATTCTGGAAATGAAAAACGTCATCAAGGAACACCATGTGGAACGTTTGCAGGAAGGCATTTGTAGTGTGGAAAGCGGTGTTGCGTTGTTCGATTTGCTGAATTGCTTCGAACGAATTGCCAGTCATGCAGCCAACATTTCTTTACACGTTATCAAACGTTTACAAGATAATACATCTTTTGATGAAATGCATGGACATTCACAACAGTTTTCCGGCTCTGGTTATGATACACTAGTAACAGATTATCAGACAGAGTTCTTGGAACCTCTGCAAAATGAAGAAGTGGAGTAAAATGACAACTATTTATATCGTGGAAGATGACCACAACATTTTAGAAATAGAAACCTATGCGTTGGAAAACGCAGGTTTTACCGTCAAAGGATTCGATCACAGCGAATCCTTTTTCCAAGCCATGAGCACACCCCCGGATATGATCCTGCTGGATATCATGCTGCCGGATCAGGATGGTATGTCCATTTTGAAGACACTGCGAAAAGACAGTAAGACCGAACACATTCCAATTATTATGGTCACAGCCAAGACCTTGGAAATGGATACAGTCAAGGCCCTCGATCTGGGGGCGGATGACTATATCACCAAACCGTTCGGTGTCATGGAACTGATTTCCCGGGTCAAAGCGGTACTGCGACGTTCATCCCACCGGGAACCACAGTTTTTACAATTGGGACCGATCCAGATCCAACCGGAGCAAAGAAGATGTACTGTGGATGAAAAAGAAGTAATGCTGACGTATAAAGAATATGAATTACTCTTATATTTAGTAAAGAACAAAGGGATCGTCGTGCAAAGAGAATCCCTGCTGGACAAAATATGGGGCATTGACTATGAAGGGGAGTCCCGTACCTTGGATGTGCATGTAAAAACGTTGCGCCGGAAGCTAGGTCCGGCCGGTTCTCTGATCCAGACAATACGTAATGTCGGGTATATTGCCAAATGAAGCGGTTTATCAATATTCGCTTTATGCTGCTTTCCTTCACGGCTATCTTATTGACCGCGCTTTTATGCACACTGGCATATTATCGTGTCTTTGCCAATGAAGTGATGCAGGATCTGAAGATTACCACCCACATGCTGGCGGATACCGAAAATATCACATCCACCACACAGATTGAAACCTATGCCAGAGACCTGTCCAAAGAAGGCATCCGACTGACCTTGATTGATGTAAACGGAAATGTGGTCTTTGACAATGTCGCGCCGGTTTCGGGATTGGACAACCATAAAAACCGTGTGGAAATTGCTGATGCGCTAAAAAACGGACAAGGCAGTTCCATCCGCAGTTCCAACACGATCAATCAATCCAACTTCTATTACGCCATTCGCCTGCCCGATGGCAGCGTATTGCGAACAGCCAGGGAAACCTCCAGCATTTACAGCATGTTTTCCCATGGATTTCCGTATATCATCGGGATTGCTCTGGCCATTTTAGGCTTATGTTACATCGTCAGTTACTGGATGACCAAAAGACTTGTGGCCCCCATTGAGACATTGGCCGCTTCTATGGATCATCCCCAACCCATCAATACGTATGAAGAACTGGATCCTGTGATTTCCTATATCCAGACACATCATCAGGCAACCATTGACAATGCCAATATGCGGCAGGAGTTTACAGCTAATATCTCGCATGAACTGAAGACGCCATTAACGGCCATCTCGGGTTATGCCGAACTGATTGAAAACGGACTGACCAATGAAGAAACCACACAAGCGTTTGCTCAGAAGATCCATCATAACGCCAATCGTCTGCTCCGTCTGATCAACGATATTCTTCGTTTATCACAACTGGATATCTCCCATGCCGAAGATCTGCAATGTGAAAGTATTGATCTTCTGTCTGTCGCTAATTCCTGTGCCAATCTGCTGGAATTGTCCTGTCGGAAACATCAGGTTAGTATAAACGTGGACGGCCAGTCCTCTGTGATACAGGCCAATCCGGGTATGATGGAAGAGCTCATCTACAATTTGTGTGATAATGCCATCCGATACAATCGGCCGCAAGGGCATGTCTGGGTACATGTACAAGATAAAACCATAACCATCCAGGATGATGGGATCGGGATCCCGAAAGACCAGATTTCCCGCATCTTTGAACGTTTTTATCGTGTGGACAAAAGCCGATCAAAAAAGACCGGAGGTACCGGTCTTGGATTAGCCATTGTCAAACATATCGTGGAATTACATCAAGCTTCCATCCATGTTGAAAGCGATGAAAATATAGGTACAACGATTACCGTTGTCTTTCCATAGAGGATATCGATCCTCTATTTTTTATAGTCTCCGCGGTCCACTACAACTTTATATCCAGTATTGCGCACCCGGATCTGCATACAGAACATACACTGAGCGCTCTCGTCTCCGGTGCAGATCTTGTTGTCATACAGCTTGTAGTATTCCCGGACATCCTTCGGAGACAGATTTGGCATAACGACATTTGCCCCGGCCAAAAAGCCCTTTTCTCTGCCTTTCGGATCAATGGTTCCCAAAGCCGTTGTTGCCGGCAGTAGGACATGGGGAAACATTAAACGAAGAATCGCCAAAAGACGCACCGTCGACTGACAGTCAGAAGAAGGCATATCGTGAAATGGTGTATCCTTATGGGAGATATACGGGCCAATTCCGATCATATGCGGTCCCAGCTTCTTCATATACGCCAGATCCTCAATGATATGGTCGATGGTCTGGTATGGTGAACCTACCATGATCCCACAACCGACCTGATACCCGATGTCCTTCAGATCCTGTAAACACCGCTTCCGGTTTTCAATGCTCATCGATTCCGGATGCAGCTTGCGATAATGCCCCGGATCCGATGTTTCCTGGCGCAGAAGATATCGATCGGCGCCGGCATCAAAATACGCCTGGTAGCTCTCTCTGGACTTTTCTCCGATTGATAAAGTGACCGCACAATCCGGCACTTCCCTTTTAATGGAAGACACGATATCGCAGATTCTCTCATCGGTATACCACAGATCTTCGCCTCCCTGCAGAACAAAAGTACGAAAACCAAGCTTATACCCTTCATGGCAACAATAAAGGATCTGTTCCTTGGTTAAACGATAGCGAGGAACCTTTGTATTGCTGCGACGGATTCCACAATAGTAACAGTCATTTTTACAGATATTGGTAAATTCGATCAGTCCCCGGATATAGATATCCTTTCCGTATATTTGTTCTCTGACCTGACGCGCCTGTTGATAGAGATACGCTTCCTCTGTTTCATCCATGGTCACCAACAACGTTTTCAATTCCTGCTGGTCCAGCCAAGTGTTGCTTCTCAGCGTGTTGATCCGTTCTCTATTTGTTTTCATAAAACACATCCAGACATCGGGAAAGAATCCCCTTCATAGCCGCAATCGCAATGCCATAATTGATGATCGGAACCCCTTGTTCCAACGTTCTTTTTTGTCGGCTTTGCATCTCTTTTTCATTGAGGGTACAACCGCCACAATGGATCACCAGACGATACTCGCTCAGATCCTGTGGATAGGTTCGTCCCGATGTAGTATCGATCTGTACCTTTGCGTCGGTATACGTATGGATCCATCGCGGAATCTTGACAGTCCCAATATCGGCACACTGCCGATGGTGTGTACAACCTTCACTGATCAGTACACGGTCATGATCTTTTAGTTCCGACAAGACCTCCACCGCTTTTACAGCCGATTCCAGCAGACCCTTATAGCGAGCCATCAGAATAGAAAAAGATGTTAACCGGATATGGGAAGGAACCATTTGATCCACCACATCAAAAATCTGGCTGTCGGTAATCACCAGGGAAGGCTCCAGTCTTTCTAGAACCACTTCCAGCTCTGTTTCCTTGCAACAAACCGGTACAGCCCCCGTATCCAGACAATCCCGGATCACCTGCTGCTGTGGCAGAATGATCCGACCTTTGGGAGCCGATTCATCAATGGGAATGACCAAGACCACAAAATCATTCGGTTTAATGAGGTCCGATACTAAAGGCCTTTCTTTTTTCTTCGGCGATAATGCGGCCAGCATTTCCTTCAGTTCCCGGATATGATAGCCCGTTAAAGCGCTGACGGTCAAATCGCCCTTGGCGACCGGTTCGATCAGATCGGCTTTATTGACAACCACGAGCGTCTGGATTTCCCTTTCTTTCAAGTCCCTGATCAAGGCTTTGTCGGCATCATCCATCCCCGTTGTTCCATCGATGATCACAACGGCGATGTCACAATGATCCATCACTTCCCGTGTCTTTTGTACCCGTTTCTGACCTAGTTCTCCCTGGTCGTCATAACCAGGGGTATCCATGATCAATACCGGCCCCAACGGTAAAAGTTCCATCGCTTTATAAACCGGATCGGTCGTTGTCCCTTTGATGTCCGATACGACAGAAAGCTCCTGATCTGTCAGGGCATTGATGAGGCTGGATTTACCGGCATTTCGTTTTCCGAAAAATCCAATATGGACCCTATGGCTGAAAGGTGTACTGTTCAATCCCATTTTAGACCATCCTTTCCCCAATAATTAATCATATCTTTTAAATATAATCGGCCAGATAACGCAAAATGTGGGACTTTCACCCATTTTTTATGCTCTTTTGAAATGTATTGAAACATCGGATCCCCTATGACGGTGTCATAGTGCAGTGCCTGTTCCATCGTTTCTTCATCCAAAGCGATGCACGTCTCTTTTAAACAAGCGCGATGATCTTTCTCCGTTGTACAGATGACCTGCACCGGTTGGCGGCAAGTAAGAAAGCAATCCATGGCGATCGAATGGGCAAAGACCGGCTCGCCGATGACAGCTGTCTTTGCGTTCGTCTGAATCAGGTCTTTATACATTATCTGATTTTCATGGTCACGAACGGCCTGTTCCATCTTTTCGAATACCAGATCCTCACAAGCCCCTATGGGCGCTCCCAAAACATAAGGGATCCCACAGGATTGCCACAGCACTTCCGCCGCTTGTAACCCGCTTGATGCGATGACAAGATTACAAGATGCCTGTCCCGCAGTGGCAATTTCCTCCAGGGAACAATCCATCAGCCAGCATGACTGCACATGCCAGCCATGCGCTTCGATCCTCTTTTTCAAAGAAGGGACGCTCTTCGTATGTGTATAGTCCAACGGAGTCATTCCCAGGATATTAACGGTTCGTTCCTGTGTGTTTCCTTTTTTCACAAAATGTTTGGCAACCATTTCCATCGCTCGGCTGGCTCCTACTGTATAATCATGCATACCGTTAGTCTTCACATACGTACAATCTAAAGACAGCTTTTTTTCCAGGATCCGACAAATACCTTTAAAATCCGTTCCGTTTAAATACGGTATCGGTGAATTCACCAAGGTGATAAAACGCGGATGCAGCTGTTTGGCAGCCATTAGAATATCCTCGATAAACTTTTTATCATTTCCCAGAATGGCATCTCTTTCTTTTAATCCGGAAATAAATATGAGGCTTTCCTGATCGTACCAGCGGATCTCATCGTGTGTATTATAGGTGGAATTACAACCGGAAGGATCATGGATCACAACCATGCCGCCCAATTCATAAAGGGCCGAACAAACACCGGATACATCGCCGGTATAAACCGGCATTACTCGATAACTTCGTTTCATATACAGCTAGCACACCCCAATCCTTTACGTACCACCAGATCCTCGGTATCCTTTTCGTTGAAAAAGGCTTCCTCTAAGAGATCTGCCAGATGCATCATTCCGGAAACACCCCAGGTTCCCCCGTTATCAATACAGTTGACAAAGTGCTTTGTGCGATTGAAATACGCCGCTTTCGGACCGATAGCCAATACATGCGGTTCTGCCTTGGAAGCCAATCGCATGCCCGGCTGTACCGTCGATGACACAATCAGATCTTCTGCGTGTTTCTGCAGCCAAAGAAAATCTTCCTTTTCTTCCGTATTCATCCGATCCACATAAACTCTCTGCACATGAAACCCATGCTCAATGAGAAACCGTGTCAAGCTCAATACATGCGTATAAGCCAAATAATCAATTTCTATCGGCGTATCCCCGATGACTTCTTTTACTTGTTTCCATCGTGTCTCACACGTTTCCACCGGTAATTTCAAGGAAGGGACCGACAGCCTCTCACAAAGAGTATCCATGCTCTTTTGCAGACGATCATAATCCCATACAAACGGAAGATATAAATAAGGCCTTTGGACCCGTCGGGCATATTTCTGGATGGCCGGCAGTCCGGTCGGCGTCAAGATCAAGGACAAGGCCCCTTTGCCTAACCGGCAAAACTGCGCAAAGGTCTCGGTCCTGGTCGGTTCACAAACCTCTATCTGGTGCTGTTTCAGCCATGAAATCAATTCACAGTCCGCGGATGTCGGAAGATTCTCTGTCAGTATATTGACCTGGTTGTCTTCGACCGGGTCATCCGCAAGCAGATCCAGCGTGGCCATACGCAGCTTTTGGTCGGGTGTCAGCCCCTGTTTCTGCATGATGGGATCCATCCATCCGTTCACAAAGCGGATATCCGGATACCGGTTTTGCAGCTGATCGAAGATCACCTTGCTGCGAGCTCCCAAAAAATGATGCACACAGACAAGAAATACGATCATTACAGCCGGATGCGCATCCAGCTTGTCAATAACATCGCAGACCCCCTGGATCGTGCATTGTTCCAGGTCGCCATCGATAATATCCTTTGGATCCAGTACCACACTGTGGAAACGATCCAGCGCATCCATCTCGGCAGCGGTCATGACCACGCCCCGCATGCAGTTTTTCCCGCATACATAGATCTGGTGGGATTGAGGGATCAGCATGCCGATATGCACGATATTCCATGTTTCGTGCACCATCGCATTGTATTCCAGATGATACCCGAAAGGTTGGGGAAATCCAGCCTCTCGGATCGTTGTTTCGACATTCGGATCCCGTAACCCGATCAAGCTCATTGGCCGGCCTCTTCGGTAATCACATTGGAATAGGCGGTTTTGGTACTGATTCCCGGTAACCGACCAATTTTACCGGAGATGGCACTGATGACATCCTGCGGCGCATCCAGCGCAACACTGATGATATTGATGCCTTTTTCACGATAAGGGATCCCCATACGTCCAATAATGTACTTTGATGCTTCATGCAGTATTTCATTCAGCTCACTGACGGCACTTTCCTGATCCACAATAATGGCTATAATCGCAACTCTTGTCATATGAATATCCTTTCTACGCCTTGTTCTTTCTCCATTCTGCGTACGCTTTCAGTTCCGGGTCTACAAATGTCAAGGCTACCCCCAGAACCGCAATATCATCCAAAAAACCGATAAACGGAATATTGTCACGGATCAGGTCTTTCCTTTTCACGACATAAAGGAACGCACTGATCATCGTAATGATCACTTTCGCAGATACATCGGTATACTCCTTAGAAATATAGCTTTTGACCATTGAGATCATCAATGGAATATTGGCCAATACTTGTCCACCGATTGGCACTTCCTTGAGCTCTTCTTCCATCTTTATCAGCAGTTCATCGACTTTTTCAGGATGGTTCAACAAATCCTGCGCCTGTCCTTTTCCGTTCTCAATTACTTCTTTTATCTTTTCTGTATCAAAAAATTCTGCCATGCTCTTTTCCTTTCTTTTTGATCAACAAATACGCGGTAACAATTCATTGCCCGGTTCCGGCAAAATGGTTTCCGCCCCGATTTCTGTTTTCATCACAACTCTTTGTGGATAGGCGTCCGTCATTTCCCCGATGATGGCGGCATTTTGACCATGTGGACACTGTTTCAACGCGTGTAATACGCTTTGGGCATCCTCGGGCGATACGATCATCACCATGGTCCCCTCACAGGCTAAGTACAAAGGTTCCAATCCCAATAGACCACAAACGCCTTTGACAGCCCCTTGTACCGGGACATCTTCATAGAATAAGCGAACACCAAGATTGCTCTGGTGGGCTATTTCATACAGAACGGTGCCCACACCACCTCTTGTGGCATCCCGGATCACATGAACATCGGCCTCCTGAACCGCTTTGACCTCTTCCCACAAAGGGGCACAATCGCTTTGGACATCGGCATCGATTCCATAATCATCCCGCTCTAACAGAATGGTGCAGCCATGTCGTCCGACATCACCGGTAACCAGGATAACATCCCCATTTCGGGCATTGGCGCCGGATAAATTCTTTCCTTCCGGAATCTGGCCGACACCGGTCGTATTGATAAAGATGCCGTCCACCTGGCCTTTGCCGGCCACCTTGGTGTCTCCCGCTACAATCTGTATTCCGACTTCTCTGGCTGTCTCTGCCATGGAACGGACCACGGTCTCCAGATTCTGAATGGAGAAGCCTTCTTCAATCACAAATCCACAGGTCATATAAAGAGGTTTGGCCCCCATACAAGCCAAATCGTTCACCGTACCGCAAACGGCCAGCTTTCCGATGTTCCCTCCGTTAAAGAAAGCGGGGGATACAATAAAGCTGTCGGTACTCATAGCCAGTTTGCCATGCACCTCCGGTAGGACGGCGGCATCATCCGCCGTTAAATATGGATTGTCGAAGTGTTTCTTGAAGATCTGCTCAATCAACCGGGATGTTTGTTTCCCACCGGATCCATGAGCTAATGTCACTGTTTGATTCATAGCGTTCCTCCATATAAATAGAATGCCGAACAGGCGCCTTCATCCGAGACCATACACGCACCGATGGGATGCTCCGGTGTACAACCACGTCCGAATACCGGACAGTCTGTCGGTTTACACTGCCCCTGCAGCACCTGCCCGCACCGGCATACCGGATTGGGTTTGCCTTCCACCTTCGGTACATTGTATTTTAAACGCGCATCCCATGCAGCATATTCCGGACGTAGCCGCATGCCCGAATCTTTCATTTCGCCGATTCCTCTCCAGAGAGCATCACAAGGCTCCATCACCTGCTGGATCAGACGAACTGCGGCCGGATTCCCTTCCGGTTTCACGATCCGCGGATAACAGTTTTCAAAGAAAGGCTCTCCTTGCTGAAAACGGGTCACAGCGACAGCCAGGGCAGTAATCAGCTCTTTGGTGGTAAAGCCGGCAACGACACCGCTAATTCCTTCTTCTTTCATCTGCTCACAAATCTTTGTGCCGGTGATTGCGTGAACATGTCCCGGATATAAAAACAGTTCGCACGCATCCTTCATGGCTCGGTAGGCTTGCGGCATCGTCTTGTTGGCTGTCAGCAGAGAATAATTATCAACCTTTTCCTGCTTGGCCTGCCATACAGTCAGACAACAAGCCGGGATGGTTGTCTCAAAGCCAACCGATAAGAAGACCACCTGTTTTTCCGGATTCTCCTTTGCGTATGCCAACGCATCCATCGGCGAATAGACAATGCGAATATCGGCTCCCTGCGCACGGATCGAAGCCAGGCTTTGCCGGGTCCCCGGCACACGGACCAGATCTCCGAATGTGCAGATGGTACACCCATGTTCTACGGCCAGCAGGATTGCTTCATCAATAAAGTCCACCGGGGTCACACAGACCGGACAACCCGGTCCGGAAATCAATTCAATGGATTCCGGCAGGACTTTCCGAATTCCCTTGCGAAAGATCTCATGGGTATGTGTGCCACATACCTCCATGATCCGCAAGGCAGGGCCTTGATAGCCTTGTACGATTTCCAACGCCTGTTTCATTATCGCAGGCTCTCCATCAATTGATCCGTTTCTTCAATATCATTGCCATCAATTTTGGCAATGGCAGTACCGGCATGTACCATCACATAGTCACCCGGCTCCAGGTCCTCCAGAAATAAAGAAGAGATTTCTCTTTTCGCACCGGAAGCATCGACCAACGCGGTTCCCTGATTGACTTTTAATACTTTTGCGGAAATTCCCACACACATATTTATCCCTCTTTTCTATTTAACCTATGCATCGCATAATACGCCTGCCCCAGACCGATTCCTCCATCGTTTGGAGGGATCATCCGATGACATAACACATGAAATCCATAATGCTCTAATTCTTTTTTAGTTAGATCAAGTAATAATGTATTCTGATAGACACCACCGCTTAACGCAACGGTTGTCCGTTTTGTTTCCCTTTGGATCTGTCGGCACATCTGTACGATCTGATGAGCCAGGATCGCATGAAAATGATAAGCCAGCGCCTGTACACTCTCTCCTTCCAGCTTCTTCTCGATGATCCATCGCACCAAAGAAGCGGTATCGATCCTTTTGATTGTATCCTCGATCACGGACAGATCCGGTTCACCCAATGCTTCCTGATTTTTTTCAGCTTCGAACTGCAACGTAACCGATGCTTCCGATTCAAAGGTTGAAGCCTTTCGGATGGACAGGATTGCACTGACGGCATCGAACAGGCGGCCGGCACTGGTGGAAACGATCGTATTCAATCCGTTTTTTGCCATACGTCCGATCAATTTGGCCTGTTTAGCATCACAAAGCTGTAAAGCTTCGATGATGTCCAGTGCGTTTTCCGGATAGAGATCCCAGATCATGGATACCGCAATCCGCCAGCCCTCTTTGGCAGCTATATCGCCACCGACCTGTCGAAACGGTACAATGGAGCCGACTCTTTCAAAGCCGTCCAGGTCGCATAATAGAAATTCTCCACCCCAGATGGTTCCATCTGTTCCGTATCCGGTGCCATCAAAAGAGACACCGATCACCGATTCTGCCCAGTCATTTTCGGCCATACACGAAAGAATGTGTGCATAGTGATGCTGGACATAGACCACCGGTAATCCCAGACTTTCGGCGACTGCCCGGGATTGGTATTTCGGATGCAGGTCACAAGCCACCACCTGTGGTTTTACCTCCAGGAATTCCTCCATTCTTTGTAAAGTTTCCTTTAAGGCCTCTACAGTCCGGATATCCTCCAGATCTCCGATATACGGTGATGGATAGTACAGATCATTCACGCCGATACAAAACGTATTCTTCAGCTCGCCTCCCATAGCAACCACCTGTCCTTGGTATCCATTGGACAATAGAACCGGCAACGGCGCATAGCCCCGGGAGCGTCGGATCATATATGGCTGGTCGTTATAAAAATCCATTACGGTATCGTCACATCGAATTCGTATTTTTCTGTCGTTGGTCATCACATCATCACAGAAAGAAAGGATCTGATCGCGTACATCCTGGTCCTGACGACAGATTGGTGCGCCGGATACATTGCCGCTGGTCATGATCAGACTGTCCGGCATCTGCAATCCATCCGGATAATCAAACAAGAGCATCTGCACCGGTGCATACGGCAGCATGACCCCCACCTTTGGATTGTCCGGTGCCACCGCGTCACATAGATGACTTTGTTCCCTTCTTTGTAACAGAAGGATCGGCTTCTGATGCCCTGTCAGGATCTCCTGTTGCGACAGGGTCAGGATGCATTCCTTTTGTACCACTTCCAGATTGCGCATCATGACCGCAAACGGTTTGGCCGGTCGATGCTTCATCCGGCGCAATCGTTCCACCGCTTCTTCATTGGTGGCATCGCAGCATAGATGGAAGCCACCGATGCCTTTGATGGCTATCACCTTGCCCTCCAGAATCGCTTTTCGGCAATACGTAATCGCCGCCCCATCCCGAAGTTCTTTATCCATCAGGAAAACATGCGGTCCACATTCGTTGCAGCATACCGGCTGGGCATCGTATCGTCGTGTGGCCGGATCATAGTACTCCCGGGCACAATCCGGGCACATCGGAAACTCCTTCATGCTGGTACGTACACGGTCGTATGGCAAAGACTCCAGAATCGTCAGCCGCGGCCCACAGCACGTACAGTTGATAAAAGGGTGCAGATAGCGTCGATCGTTGGGATCATAAAGCTCTCTTTGGCAATCCTCGCAGATGGCAATATCCGGAGAAATAAAGATTTCTCCCCGGGTCCGTTTACTTTCGATAATAGAAAATGTATCGAATGGTTCGGATTCCACGGTTTTTGTATCCACTTTTAACAGAACCGCCCGTTTTGGGGGCTCCTTTTTGATTTTTTCGATCATTTTCTCCACCTGCGAAGCCGACCCTTGCGCATATATCTCTACATACGGTCCTTTATTGGAAACAGTACCGGTAATTTGACAAGCCGTCGCATGCCGACTGACAGTCGGACGAAAGCCGACCCCCTGCACGATTCCATAGACCCGTATTCGTTTGGTGATCATAGGACATCCCGCTTTCCGGATACCGCAAAATGGGGTAAGGAGATCCATTCGCCGGTAAAATCCCGAACGATCCTTCGCATGGCTTCATCGGCAATGATGCAGTCAAAATCATGTGAAATGACAAATTGTTCAAAATCATCTTCTTCTTTAAAATGCACATCCTCCGGTTTTTTATGGAATTTATCCATCATGAACCAGCTTCCAACGGTCGCACCGGGCATTCTTTCCCGTAAAGAATTCGCCAGGATCTGCTGATGAACGATCAAAGGCTTTTGCCAAGATCCCGTTTTCACCAGCGTTTTCGCCCCCGGAAAAGCCAGCTCATACGGTGTACCGAATTTTTTCTGCAGATACTTTGCACTCTGTATACCGGATGGAGACACCACGATATTCTTTTGTGCATTGCCGGCCGTGCATACCTCTTCAAAGGAGGCTCCCATTCCATAGATGGAAACCTTCTCATATGTTTTTTTCAATTCCTTTTCGATCAATCCGGCCCAGGACAGATGCCCCAGCTCCAACGGCACACAACCGATAACACCGACACGATCCTCTTCTTCGGTCTTACCGGCCAGCTTTCGAAACAGAGCCAAGTACGCTTCCTGTATGCCGGCATCATAGTTCTTCATCCCCGTGGTTGACACCGATAAAACCGGTATCGAGCTTTTCTTTTGAGCCAGGCGCTCGATCCCCAGCAAGTCCGTACCGATCGTAGCCGGTACCGGGGTACCGATCAAAACGATAAAATTCGCATCGATCTGTTCGGACACATACTGCAGTTTTTTCAACAAACGCTCATCCTGCCCGAATATAGCATCCATATCTCGCAGACCGGCCGAGAATATTGCACTTTTCTGGCTGGTCCAGCGTGGTTCATCAAACCCGCAAATATTGCCGGTACAGCCGCCGGCATCACAGATGACAATGATACCTCCCATATCATAAAAAACCGAAGTGGCACCGGATTGATCCGGCGCAAACGGTGTTAAATATTTCCTTAATCCCTTCATTCGCCACACACTCCTTCCAGCTGTGCGAACAGTTTTTGTAAACCCGCATATCCAAAAGGCTGGATATCCTCATTCCAAGGTATCTGTCTAGCCGTCTGCTGGTAGTAACAAGCGTCCTGGCCAATGGCCACATCCGCATTCTCACGTGATGCATAATACAACATCGTCGGTTCCATATTGGAATATATCTGTGTATGTGGACTGATTTTGGAAATCTTATCAATATAAACGTAACTTTCTTTATTTGGAGCGCTGTAGATTTCTGCTACTTTAAATCCATAACGCAATAACGCATACGCCAGTTCAAACGGGTCGCCATTCATCGCTTCTCCGATCGCAAAACGCAGGTCCGGATGGGCATCCCGGAACTGTAAAATTTTCTGGACAGTTTGTTCCATTTCCGCGGCATCGTCGATCTCAATTCCCAGAACGTTGGCAAGCGCCTGGTACTGGGAATGGATCTTGTCAACTTGATACAATCTTCGGCATTCGATATATGGAATGCCACAGCGCTTTTCCAGATCAGCGGCTGCATAACGAGCCTCGGCATCAAGCACCAGGTTAAAATTGGCCTGGGACATCTTCCGGTATTCTTCAAAACTGTCACAGCGAGAAAGCTCCCGGATCGTCCGGATCCCTGCTTTTTGTAAATAGGTATATAACTCACACGATTCGATCAATGGCGAGAAAAAGCCAAGAATATTCATTGCGTCGGCTTTTCGCGTCTGTTTTTCCAGCAGAGAATAAATGGAACGTCGAACATACACCATCGGTGGAATGTGTCCCTCCCGCGTCAACGCATACATATAGACCGGACGGACCAACACCCCGGTTTCCTGCTCCGCTTTCTTACAAACCGCTTCCATATCCGTAGCCAGCAAAGCATCGACACACGTAATACAGATCATCACAACCTTCGGTTTGGTTTCCAGACTGTCAACGATTTCCCGAATCGCCATCGATATCTTCTTCAAATGCCGGCTGGTTACCAAATCGGTCTCATTCATCATCAAATAAAAATAGCGATCCCGATACGCCGGCATGTCCGCAATGGCCGATGTATTCCGTGAGCAGCAGCCCGGTGCCACCAGCAGCATGATACTTTCAGGCACAGACAAAGCCGCCCGTTTCACGCCAAATCCCTGCGCTCCCGGCGAATTGTAGACCAGCGTAGCCGGAGAACTGTAAATAAACGACGATCCATAAACCAAAGGTTCAGGAATCTGTTCTTTCCCCAGCTCCGACAGCTGCCGTGCACTATAATGAATCGCTTTCATGTTGTTCTTCCTCAATGAGACGGTCAGCCAAGGCAAAGAAAGCCTGACTGATCGGTAAGGTGGCATCGCCTTCAATCACGGTCATTCCCTGGTCTTCATACGTATTGATATCATCACTGCGGGCAATATCCGCGACAATGTCAATGCCTGCCTCTTGTGTAAACGAATGTACCTTCTCATATTCATTCGGCACATTTCGGCGATTTAATACCACACCGTATACCTTGGCATAGCCACGGTCGGCGAAATTATTCACAGCCGTATTGATATTGTTGGCTGCATACAAAGCCATTTTTTCACCGGATGTCACAATCAATACTTTCTCCGCATACCCTTCCCGGATCGGCGCCGCAAAACCGCCGCAGACGACATCGCCTAACA
The DNA here is from genome assembly GCA_040266995.1 of Erysipelotrichaceae bacterium. Lineage (GTDB taxonomy): Bacteria > Bacillota_I > Bacilli_A > Erysipelotrichales > Erysipelotrichaceae > UBA4312. The sequence goes on from JAWRHV010000039.1 coordinate 24,308, forward strand.
CATCATATAAAACCACGTCCGGTTCCACACTTTCAAAGAGCTCCAGCTCTTCCAGTAAATTAAACGTAGCCAGTATCCCTCGCCCGGCGCATCCTAATCCCGGCGTCGGTCCGCCTGTCTCAATGCAGAGAACATGGCCGAATCCTTCTTTGGAGATCTCATCCAGAGAGGATACATCATCGTATTCACGTAAAGTGTCCATTACCGGCAATAACGGCTGTCCTTTTAACAAATTGATGGTTGAATCCGCTTTGGGATCACATCCAATCTGGATCACCTTTTTCCCCCGCATCGCAAAAGCAGCCGCCAGATTGCTCGTGATCGTCGATTTTCCAATACCACCTTTTCCATATACAGCTAATTTGATCATAATGCCTCCTATAAAAAAACTGCACCAACCGGGTGCAGAGAATCTTTGTATCTTTACAATTTCAACTCGGATCACCTTGTTGTCAAAGCTTTATCAGTTCGTATCTTTCGCTTAGTTTATCTTTGCGTCAGATCTATTACTATTATACTTTGGAATCCTTGAAATGAAAAGGCTCATACATGGCATTTCAGATTGTTCATTTTCAGTTAAATAATATCGTTTTTGGGTATTTTTGTATCAAAAGGATTGTTAACATAATTTATATCAATATATTGATTCTTATGACGGATCCACTTCATAGAATTTTTATCAAAAGATAATAGAAAGAGAGAAATTATGGATGTTATTGTAAACATTACTTCCGGCTTTATGAATTGGTTTGCGGAAGGTGGAAACACTTTTACAGGCTGGGTAACCGGTATTATTCCTCAGGTTGTCTGCTTGTTGACCTTCATGAATTCCATTATCAAGCTGGTAGGTGAGGATAAGGTGAATCGATTTGCATCAAAACTGACAAATATCGCTGTTCTTCGCTATACGTTAATGCCGGTTATTGGTTTATTGTTCCTGGCCAACCCGATGGCCTATTCCATTATGCGCTTTTGTGATGAAAAATATAAACCAGCTATGTTTGACGTTGTGGCAACCTTTGCCCATCCAGTCACTGGTTTGTTCCCTCATGGAAATGCCGGTGAATTGTTCGTTTATATGGGTATTGCCCAAGGTATCCAACAGTTAAATCTGCCAATTACCGATCTGGCTGTTCGCTATTTCATCGTTGGTATCATCATGTGTCTGCTTCGAGGAATCATTACGGAAAAGATTTATTTCCGTTTAGCAGGAATTAAGAAGTAGGAGGGATGAATATGGCTTACAGAAATATTAAGATCACAAAGGGCCCGGCTGGTTTTGGTGGACCTTTGATCATTGAACCGAATGAAACGAAAAACGTTGTATTATGTGTAACTGGTCAGCAGATCAGCCCGATTGCTAAGAAAATCGCCGAAATGACCGGTTGTGAATTGGTTGACGGATTCTCTACAACGGTACCGGATGAAACCGTTGCGGTTGCCGTTGTGAACTGTGGTGGTACAGCTCGTTGTGGTGTTTACCCTCGTAAACGTATCCCGACGGTAAACGTAGAACCGGTTGGAAAAGCCGGCCCTCTGGCTATGTACATTACGGAAGATATCTATGTATCTGACGTTAAAGAATCCAACTTAAGCTATACAGATGAAACAAACGCATCAGGTGCTGCTACAGCGGCTGAAGAAATGGCTGCTGCCGATGTTGCTGCGGAAGTTGCTGAAACAAAAGCGGCGCCGGAAGCTGCTGAAGACGGAAAGAAACCTGGCATCATCACTCGTGTTGGTATCGGTGTTGGTAAAGTCGTCAACAAATTCTTTGCGGCCGGACGTGAATCCATTGATACAGTTATCCGTAATATCCTGCCATTCATGGCGTTTACATCGACATTGTTGGGTATTATCACTGCTTCCGGTTTAGGAAACGTTATCGCAAACACCATTTCACCGTTTGCGTCAACCTTGCCGGGCATGTTAGTTATTTCCTTTGTCTGCGGTCTGCCTTTCTTGTCACCGATCTTAGGACCTGGTGCCGTGATCGCACAGGTTGTCGGTACCTTGTTAGGGGCAGAGTTCGCGAAGGGACACATCCCTGCTCAGTACGCATTGCCGGCCTTGTTCGCCATCGATGCACAGGTAGGTTGTGACTTCGTACCCGTTGGTTTGTCTTTAGGAGAAGCTGAACCGGATACGATCACATTAGGTGTTCCTGCCGTATTGTACAGCCGTGTTGTTACCGGACCATTATCCGTAGTGATTGCGTTCTTATTCAGTATTGGTCTGTACTCATGATCCAGGGTCTAAATCGAATCCATATAATCCTCTCCGCTAACTAGTCTGGATACGATTTTACCATATATAAGAAATCCCATCCATTGGCCGGGTGGGATTTTTTATTGCCTCATTTTGGGTATTTCCATCTTTTTTGGGTATATAAAAGAATGTTATTGTCTTAGCGTATATCTGTAACTTTCCCATTAAAAAAGCCCGATGCTATCGAGCTTTCCTTTTCTCAGTTCCAACGGATCCGGGTTATTACGCCATGCAGATCTGCCAGTTTTTCTTCCATTTCACTTTCCTTCATCATACCCGTCACAAAACCATATTCACCTTCCAGTTCATCAATGATTTCGACATTGCCGAAGATCTTTTCGATCTGGTCGATGCCTGTTTCGTTTTTCACACGGACAAAGAAACGGTTTTCCATCTGTCCGAAATCGTACAGCTTGAGTTCCTGGTCTGTCCAGATAAACGGAAGATTTCTATCCAGATTCTTTGCGACATCCACGATATCGCCTACTACTGCGCTGGCTGTCGGTATAGAACCGGCTCCACTGCCATAATACATGGAATCCCCCAACGCATTACCAACCACGAAAACCGCATTAAACACACCATTGACACTCTGCAAAGGATGCGTTTCATCCAGCATAAACGGAGCAACGATACATCCATAGGTATCGCCTTCTTTTTTAGACATTGCCAACAGCTTGATGTTTCTATGTAACGCATGTGCATATTTCATATCTTCAACGGTAATCTTGGAAATCCCTTCGATATGGATCTTTTCAAACGGCACAAATTTTCCACTGATCAATGAAGTTAAGATCGCAATCTTTCTTCCGGCATCATAGCCTTCGACATCATCGGTCGGATCCGCTTCCGCATAGCCCAGTGCCTGCGCTTCTTTTAATACATCCTCGTATTTTGCGCCCTTTTCCGACATCTCGGTCATAATGAAGTTAGTTGTTCCGTTTAAAATTCCCGTAACCTCTTCGAACGCATCGCCTGTCAGCGCATTGTTTAATGTACGAATGATCGGGATCCCTCCGCCAACAGAGGCCTCAAATAAGAAACTGACATTCTTTTCCTTCGCTAACGCCATCAGTTCCGGCCCATATTTGGCCACCAGGGCTTTGTTGGAGGTCACAACGTGTTTCCCGGCTTCCAGAGCCCCTTTTACAAAATGATAAGCAGCACCGGTACCCCCCATTGTCTCCACGACGATCTGTACTTCCGGATCTTCGACCAAGGTATTAAAATCATGAACGATTTTATCTTCATTGATATCTCCCGGAAATTCCCGCAGATCTAAAATATATTTTACCTGGATCGGATTTCCGGCTCGACGGGTAATCAGATCTTTATTCATATCTAAAACTTTAGCTACTCCGGAACCAATGGTTCCATAACCCATAATCGCAACTTGTACCATAATTAAGTCCACCTTTTCTAACAGAATTAGTTTATCAAATAGTTAAGCTGTTTTCAATTTCCTCTGCACAAATAATTATTTGCTACAAACACCCTGGCACATTCCTGCAGCTCTTCGCTGAAATCTATGAGATCATCCAGACCGATAGCTCCTTCCTCCAATAGATTTCACATATAATCAAACATTCGTATCCTTCATTTTTCACCAATCACGCCTATTTTTCTACGCTCCTTACGAATTTTCTTTTCCAATTTCCAAAAAGCTTCAAAGCCAAGCTTCTTTGATTCCAACAATTCCATACTCCGCCATGAAAGCCTCCTGCCATCCTGGCAGTTTTTCTCTATAAACTTGTTAGTCATTTTATTTGAAAGAATAAGTGTTCATTCCGCCTCTTTTACATATTCTTGTTCTTCACTTTCCTACAACCTATCTCTATGATACATTCTTTATCTGCAAATGATGTTTTTTGTAATCTTGTGCAGACATCTTATTATCTTTGTCCATCTTTGGGTTTTTATAATGATAATCGGATATAAAAAGCCAGAATCACGAGATTCTGGTTCTATAACTGATCAATAATATCTCTTTGGATCTTACGGAAGAAGAAAAGAGAAATCAGTAAGGATATAACTTCAGCAATCGGAAAAGACCACCATACCATGTTGATATTTCCTGTCTGTGCCAATAACCAGGCTACCGGAATCAATACCACCAACTGTCTTCCCACCGAAATCACCAAAGAGTATGTACTCTTGGAAAAGGCTTGGAAAACCGATCCCATCGCAATACAGATTCCTGCAATCGGAAAGGAAATACAAATGATCCGCAATGCGGGGATTCCGATGGACATCATGTGTTCGCTGGCATCAAAGATCTGCAGCAGCTTGTCCGGCATAAACTCGAAGACAAGGAAGCCTACCATCATAATTCCTAAAGCCAGTTTGACCGCAAAAGATAAAGCTTCATTAATTCGTTCTTTTTTCCGGGCACCGTAGTTATAAGCCAGCACCGGGATCAGTCCGTTATTCATGCCAAAGACCGGCATAAAGAAGAAACTTTGAAGCTTGAAGTATATACCAAAGACAGCCGTTGCGGTGGTAGAGAATCCAATCAGGATCTGATTCATCAGATAAGTCATCACCGAGCCGATCGACATCATCAATACAGAAGGAATACCGACCGCATAAATTCGTTTGATAATGCTGAAAGCCGGTTTGAACATCTGTTGGATGGATAGATGAATTTCCGTATTCCATTTTATATTTAAACCTAATCCCAGTATTGCAGCGATCATCTGCCCTGCCACCGTTGCCAAGGCGGCTCCGGCTACACCCATCCGCGGAAATCCGAACAATCCAAAGATCAGGATTGGATCAAAAATAATGTTGATAATAGCTCCGGTTCCTTGGGATATCATGCTCAAAATGGTTTTCCCCGTTGACTGCAGCAATCGCTCAAATGTCATCTGAAAGAAACAGCCAAAGGATAGCACCGTGCAGATACGAAGATAGGTAGAGCCATATTCAATGATCTGCAGATCAGATGTCTGGGAACGGATAAAAGGCTCTGCCAGAAACAGCCCGACCAATAAGAACAGTATATAATTCAACAAAGTCAGAAATAAACCATTATTGGCTGAAGCATCTGCTCGGTCAAATTTCTTTTCTCCTAAAGAGCGGGACAATAGTGCATTGATCCCCACTCCGGTTCCGGAACCCAGGGAAATCATCAGCATCTGCAAGGGATAAGCCAATGTAACCCCAGTCAAAGCGTTCTCACTGATCTGAGCTACAAACATGCTGTCGACAACGTTATACAATGCCTGAACAAGCATGGATATCATCATTGGTAAAGACATTGTCAATATCAGTTTTTTGATAGGAAGAATTCCCATCTTATTTTCTTCTTTATGTGTTTCCGTCATTGGATCCTTCCTCCTATTACATATAACTTATCGCCGCCTTAGCATAACACAATAAAAAATATGAATAAACCCTGAATCATCTTTTTATCAAATCTTTGACAACTTCCCCTGCTATGATCAGGCCGACAACCGAAGGGACAAAGGATATACTGCCCGGAATCGGTTTCTTCGTGTTTTGTTCATCCATGCCCGAGACCGGTTTTAGCGGTTGTTCTCTGGAATAAACCACCTTGCACTTTTTTATATGCCGTTTCTTCAATTCCCTTCGCATGACCTTGGCCAACGGGCAGACACTGGTTTTATAAATATCTGTGACTTCAAACTGGGTCGGATCCAATTTGTTGCCGGCTCCCATGGCACTGATGACAGGAACGCCCAGTTGACTGGTGCGAACAATCAGATCGATCTTGGCTGTGACTGTATCCACCGCATCCACTACGTAATCAAATCGGGATAAATCAAAGGTATCTGCTGTTTCCGGTAAATAGAAGCATTTGCGAACCTCTACATGTGCATCCGGATTGATAGATAAGATTCTTTCTTTCATTACATCAACCTTAGCTTTACCGATAGTATCTGTCGTTGCGATGATCTGACGATTTAGATTTGTGAGGGAAACCTTATCGTTGTCGACAAGTAAAAAGGAGCCCACACCACTGCGGGCCAAGGCCTCTATAGTATAGCCACCGACACCGCCGATCCCAAAAACCGCCACACAGCTTGTCTTCAATCGATCCAGAGCTTCCGATCCGATCAGCTTTTCGGTCCGTGAAAACGCATGGGACATTACTGATACCCCCTTTTACGGAATTCATTGGCTACTTTCTGATAGGAAGGTACATGGATGCCATAGGCTTCGGCTAGTCGGACCACTTCATAGACCAAGCCATCCACCTCGCTTTTTCGTCCAGCCATGATATCTCTTTGCATGGATGTTGTTGCATCCGGTGCCAAGGCGGCCTGGATGTTACAATTCATGCGTACCGTATCCGGATCGATTGGATACCCCATGGCGTCGGCCAGCTGCATGATTTCTTTTACCATTGCGATCAACAGATCTCTCGGCTTGCCATTCTTTTGAAAATCACCAGCCGTGCAATCATAATACACACCGACAGCACCACTGGTCGAAACACTGGAAAACTTCTGCAAAGCCTCTCTTTGAATGGCCTCCGTATAATGTGCTTCTATACCACAATCATTCAGATCCTTTTCGATCTTTTCTAAAATCGGAACATGCATCGTATGATCTCGTAAGCCGTAGAATACCCGTAAGATCGGTGCTCCCTGATAAATGTGTCCATAGGAAGAGATATAAGCGGATACATAAATACATCCATCCAATACTTGTGCATCCAGATGCTCCTGTAGTTTTTTACCGGTACCATAAATATTCAAGACCGGAATAATAATGGTTTCCGGGCGAGATACACTTTGCAGGAAAGGAATGCACTCGGATAACGAATATCCTTTAACACATACGAAGATCACATCCGGATATTCTGTATAATGTGTCATATCCAATGCATCAATTTCTACTTTCTCTTCTTTTTGTTCCCATTGATGAAAAACACATAAACCATCTTGTTGTATTGCTTGTAAATGTTTATTTCGGGCAATCACCGTAACATCTCTGTTATGTTTCTTTAATTGAAATGCCAGGATCCCTCCGGTACCTCCGGCACCAACGATCAAATATTTCATTCTTTTCACATCCTTATGTTATATTAATATAGGTTTATTTTACCAATCGAGGTACTTTATGGAAACAAAAATTATTGAACAAATTGCAAAAGAACAAAATATAAAACCTGTCCAGATCGAACATACACTGGACTTACTGGAACAAGGAGCCACCATTCCCTTTATTGCCCGTTACCGAAAAGAACATACGCAGGGACTGGATGAAGAACAGATCCGTACCATCCAGGAAGCTTATGAATACCAGGTGCATTTAGAAAAAAGAAAAGAAGAAGTCCTGGAAAAAATCAAGACATTAGGAAGACTGGATGACAAGATCGTCCAACAGGTACAGGCTTGTTCCAAACTCGTGGAGATTGAGGAAATTTATCGTCCCTACAAGCAAAAGAAAAAGACAAGAGCCGGCATGGCCATAGCGAACGGGCTGGAGCCGTTGGCTAAGCAGTTTTTATCGTTGCCCCGCCATTTTGATGAAAGGGAAATCGATGCATATCTGAATGAAAACGTACCGGATCGCTCGACAGCCATCCAGCAGGCAAAAGACATCCTTGCCGAACAAGTCTCTAACGATGGAAAGATCCGGGATAAAATCTATGACTCCATGACCCACTATGGACGTCTGGTCACCAAAGAAAAAAAAGAGCATACCGATCAACAGAAAGTCTACCAGAAATATTATGATTATACGGAACGGATCGAAACAGTAGCCGATCATCGCATCATGGCGATCGACCGGGCCGAAAAGGAAAAGGTCATCACTGTTTCCATCACATGCAATGAAGATTATCTGCAGAAATGGATCGAACGAAGAATGATCCGTTATCCTAACAATCCGACCGCCGTCTATGTAAAAGAAGCCATTGCAGATGGATTGCATCGCCTGGCTATCCCTTCGGTGGAACGGTTGATCCGTTCAAATTTAACCGAACGAGCACAGAAATCCAGTACAAATGTGTTTGCGATGAATCTGGAAAAACTTTTGCTGCAGCCACCCATCAAGAACAAACGTGTATTAGGATTTGACCCGGCCTTTCGAACCGGATGCAAACTGGCAGTGCTGGACGAATCAGGAAAAATGTTGCATGTGGATGTCATCTATCCACATCCACCGAAAGCACAGCCTAAAGCGGCCGCACAGAAGCTGATCGATCTGTGCCGGGCATATAAGATCGATATCATTGCGATTGGAAACGGAACGGCCAGCCGCGAAAGTGAAGCATTTGTGGCCAAGGTCATTCGAGAAGCCAATCTAAACGTATCCTATACCATCGTTTCAGAAGCCGGTGCTTCCGTCTACAGTGCTTCCAAGCTGGCCATCAGCGAGTTTCCGGATCTACATGTGGAACAGCGCAGTGCCATTTCCATCGGACGCCGTCTGCAGGATCCCCTGTCAGAACTGATAAAAATCGATCCCCAGTCCATCGGTGTCGGACAATACCAGCACGACCTGCCAGCCAAAGAACTAAAGGAGCGCCTGGATTTCGTCGTCAAAAAAGCCGTTAACCGGGTAGGTGTCAACATCAATACCGCCAGTGCTGTTTTACTAAAAAATGTAGCTGGTTTAAACGCTACAACAGCCAACAATATCGTAACCTATCGGGAGGAAAACGGTCCGATCCGTTCCCGGAAGGATATTACCAAAATCCCTAAAATCGGCGCCAAAGCCTTTGAACAGGCAGCCGGTTTCCTGCGCATTGAAGATGGAAACGAACCGTTGGATCGTACAAGCATCCACCCGGAATCCTATTCATTCGCCTTGGAACTGTTAGAGACACTGGGCTTGACCAAAAATGATCTGGGAACACAGAAAGCCCGCCAGGCCATACAGAATCTAGATCCTGCATCCATTGCCATGGATGCCTATACAACCCGAGATATCCTGGAAGCCATAGCCCAACCATTGCGTGATTACCGGGATCGATACGATGCGCCGATCCTGCGCAAAGACATCCTGTCTATTGAAGATCTGCATATCGGGGATCAGCTGGAAGGTGTAGTACGTAATGTCGTGGATTTCGGTGCTTTTGTGGATATCGGTTTGCATGAAGACGGGCTGGTACATATTTCTCAAATGGGATCCAAACGTGTCAAACATCCAAGCGATATTGTCGCAGTCGGGGATATTATTCAAGTATGGGTTTTAAAGATTGATGAACAGACCCATAAAGTCGGTCTGACAATGCGCAAACCATAGGAGGATCGTATGCAGTTAGAACAAGAAGTATTCTTAGGGAAAGCCGTTGTGGAAGAAACACTGCTGGCATATGGTTTCCATCAACAAGATACAGACTATATCTATCAGAAATCTTTTATGGATGAACAGTTTACTGCCTATATCCGAATCGATGCGCATGGACAGGTCTATGGCAAAGTGATTGATAATGATACACAGGATGAATATGTGCAGGTTCGCCTGGCATCAAGCACCGGCGCTTTTGTCGGACAGGTTCGTGAATCTTATCTAAAGATTCTGCATGATATTGCCAGAGCCTGCTTTGAAAAGCAGCCGTTTCTATTTCCTCAGACCAATCGGATTGCCAAGGCTATCAATCATGATATGCATGAAAAACCAGATTATCCGTTTAAAAAGTGGCCGTCCTATGCGGTCTTTCGGTATCATGGTAATCGGAAATGGTATGCACTCATAGCTCCCATCGAAAAAAGCCGGATCACGAAAGGCGATGATGATTCTATTGTCGAAATCATCAATGTGAAATGTAAACCGGACATGTATGAGGAATTAAAAAAAATGAAAGGTGTCTTTCCTGCCTATCATATGAACCACAAAAACTGGATTTCTATTATATTGGACGAAACCCTGCCGGATGAGGTCATTCTGTCTCTGCTCGATACAAGCCGTCAGATGGTCATTTCACCGGCAAAAGCCAGTTTTGCATGGATCGTACCGGCAAATCCGAAATATTATGATGTCATTACGGCTTTTTCACAAAAAAACGATGTGATATGGAAACAAAGTGCCCGCATCCAGGTCGGAGATATTGTCTATCTGTATGTTGGAGCTCCCATTTCAGCAGTCAAATATAAATGTGTGGTCAAGGAAACCGACATTCCTTACACTTATACCGATTCCAATGTATCCATGTCCAAAATTATGCGAATGGATGTACTTGAAACCTATCCGGATGATGTGTGTCCATTTTCCAGGCTTAAGAAGCTGGGCATTCGTGCTGTCCGTGGTCCACGGGCCGTAACACCGGAATTTATTGAATACTTATCAAATAGATGCTGAAAAAGCATCTATTTTTTATATGACATTTGTATATTATATGTTTTTATTGCAATATATAGTTGACATTTATAGAAATGTATATATATTGTACATGTCAGGAGGAAAGAATGAGAAATCTGAAAATGAAGTTCCGTCGTATTGAATGCAATATGTCACAAACAGAACTGGCTAAAAAAGCCGGAGCCTCCCGACAAACCATTGGATTGATTGAAGCCGGTGAGTTCAATCCATCCATCAAGCTCTGTGTGGCCATATGCCGGGCATTGGGTGTAACACTGAATGATTTATTCTGGGAGGAAGAAGAGAATGAAAAAGAATAATTTGGATGAAAGACAAGAACAAACTTTATTAAAAATCGAACACAATGGATGCTGGTTTGCGTTTTGGGGTCTGTTGGCTGCCATTCTTATTCAAACTGTTTTTATAAATGCGGATTATAAGAGTGTTGCCGGTGAATGGATCGTCTTTATGATCCTATGTATCTATATCGCAGTCGCCTGTTTGAAAAACGGGATCTGGGACCGTTCTTTGAAACCGAACACATCGACAAACTTTATCGTATCTTTGATTGCAGGCATATTATTTGGTACATTTACTGCCTTCAAGGTTTATCATGATTTCCCGGATAAGATCATGGGATGCATCAGTGCAGGTGTTTTCAGTGGAGTGATGGTCTTTGCACTCTGTTTTATCTGCTTGCTGCTGGCCGCCGGTGCGTTAAAAAAACGGCAGGAAAAGCTGGAACAGGAACCGGAAGACTCCGATCAGATGTAAAAAGGATGACTTTGTGGTATTTCCACAAAATCATCCTTTTATTAAGCAATGTTGGCAAAAGCTTTCAATTTGTGCATCCGTGACCTGTAACCCTGTGTGTACAAACGCATCAAAGTTACCATACTTTTCTTCTACCACTTTATAAACAGTTTGTATATATTCCCGATCGGTTCCGAAGAATATCCGCAAAAGATCGGGATCTAATGTCGGATCCGCCTCTGTCAATAACACAATCAATTCATCCACTTCCGGTTTTAAATACGTCTGTGTCAGCAGATAATCATCAATGATCAAACCCCTATCCACACCCAGTATTTCCAATACGATCACAGTGGCTAAACCGGCTCTGTCTTTTCCGGCTGTACAATGCCAAAGCGTCGCATGTTCATTCTCCATGACCTCATGAATAAAACGACGGTACTGGCGGACAGAATGAGCATCTGTAACAAGCTTTTCATACATTTCTATCATGACCTGCTTGATATTCTTCACATTCGACGTTTTTGATTGGTGGATAGCCTTCTGATCTGATCGCTTGTCTCTTGTCAATCCCGGGTTGATCTGTTCAAAGGCCGGCAGATGGATATATGTCACACCCTCCAAGAACGGATCCGGTTTCTCCTTAATTTCCTGTCCAGTGCGAAAATCCACTATCTTGGTCACTCCATGTTTTTTTAATACCTTCAGATCATCCGGTGTAGCCCCATATAACATGCCGCTTCGAAGCAGACGATTCGAACGGATGACCGACCCATCTTTGGTCACCATGCCGCCCAGATCTCTTGTATTATTTAAACCTTCCAGTTCCAGTCTCACTTCCGTACCTGTCCATTTCCATAGATCCGATACTTCGTAGAGGTCATCTCCTGCAGACCAATCGGCCCGCGGGCATGAAGCTTCTGGGTACTGATACCTACTTCTGCACCAAACCCAAACTGTCCTCCATCGGTAAAGCGAGTCGACGCATTGTGATAAACACAGGCAGAATCCAGGGCATCCATAAAATATTGGGCCTTGTCCGCATCCTTTGTCACAATACACTCCGAGTGCTTCGTAGAATACGTATAGATGTGCTCGATGGCTTCATTGACATCTTCGACCACTTTGATATTGACCATCAGATCATCATATTCTGTCGCGTAATTGGATGTTTCTGCCGGTTGTCCATCAATATAGCGCAAACTTGTTTCATCGCCATAGATTTTTACAGACGCAAAAACAGGAGCCAGTTTCGTCAAAAATTCCTTTGCGACATCTTTATGAACCAAAATGGTCTCAATTGCGTTACATACGCTCGGACGCTGCAGTTTGGCATTTTCCGCAATGGTCACAGCCATATCTATATCCGCCTGGTCATCCACATACAGATGACACAGCCCGGCGCCGGTTTCAATCACCGGTACCTTGGCATTCTGTACCACAAACTGGATCAGTCCTTTTCCACCGCGCGGCACAACCACATCCACATGTTGGCGGTCGGTAATGATCTCGCCGACAACTTTACGGTCCATCACATCCACCATATAAATCGGATTGACAGGCAGAATATCACGGACTGCTTCTTTCATCACATTGGCTAATTCCATATTGGAATGAAAGGCTTCCTTTCCTCCCTTTAAAATACAGACATTGTTGGTCTTTATACAGATTGCCGCAATATCGACGGTTACATTAGGTCTGGCTTCATAGATGACACCTACGGTTCCGATCGGGATCCGTACTTGTTGAATGATCAGTCCGTTGGGTCTTTCCATTTCGCGTATGACCTGATTGACCGGATCATCCAGATGGGCTACCTGACGGCATCCCTGCGCCATTTCTTCAATCCGCTCTTCGTTTAATAAAAGCCGGTCGATCATACTTTCACGCATACTATTCGCACGGGCCGCTTCGATATCCTTGTTATTGGCTTCTATGATTCGTTCCTTATTTGCCACCAGGGCATCCGCAATAGCTTCCAATGCCTGGATCTTTGTCTCTTTACCGACGATTTGAAACTGACGACAAGCCAGTTTTGCCTCACTTAATAATTGTTCGATCATTTTTTTATCCTTTCACTAATACCATATTATTGGCGTGGATCACCTCATCGTAATCCTTATAACCTAATACACCCTCAATTTCATCACTTTTCAAGCCTTGGATCCGGGAAATCTCCTCTGTCGAATAATTTGTGATTCCCTTCGCAATTCTCTTTCCTTCCTTATCTACGATATCGACAACGGCCGACATGGTAAAGTCGCCGGATACCGAGATAATACCTGAAGGCAGCAAACTCTTATGTCTTCGTAATGCTCGTTTACAGCCATCATCGACCTTGATCGATCCTTTCGCCCATGTCTGATACATGATCCAATGCTGACGACTGTTCAGATTTCTTCCCACTCTGCCGTTGAAAAGCGTTCCGATCTGTTTTCCTTCAATAAAATCCACCAAGGAATTCTTTACTTCACCATTTACGATGGCCATATCGCAGCCATATTCATTACACACCTTGGCCGCTCGCAGCTTGGTGATCATACCTCCGGTTCCCATCGAAGAACTGGTATCTCCGGCCATAGCTTCTATTTCCGGGGTGACTTCCTGCACCTCCGCAATCAACCGGGCCTCCGGATTCTGATTCGGATTGGAATCATACAAGCCGTCAATATCACTGACCAGGATGACCAGATCGGCATTGACGATCGGAACAACCAGAGAAGCAATGGTATCATTGTCTCCGACCTTGATCTCCTCGACAGCCAATGTATCATTTTCATTGATGATCGGCAGCACATCATACTCCATCAAAGCCTGCATGGTATTGGTAAAATTCAAAAGACGTTTTCGATGGTCGAAATCATCATGATTCATCAATACCTGCGCACTCTTTATATGAAACAAGTTAAACAACTGGTCATAGATCCGCATTAACGAAGCTTGTCCTATAGCTGCCAATGCCTGCTTTTGCGGAATCGTGTTTGGTTTCTTTTTCAAATTCATTGCCTTCTGTCCAGCTCGGATGGCCCCGCTGGATACCAGTGTAACCTGGATCCCCTTTCGCCGGATCATCGCAATCTGTTCAATAAAACGAAGGATCCGCTCCGTATCTATATTTCCTTTTTCATCACAAAGAGAAGATGATCCCACTTTGATGATGACACTTTTCACATGAGAAAAATCCCGCATATTTTCCCCTCCGTATTTCTTACCATTATACATGGAAAACCAGCCATCCGTAAAATGAAAGTCAATGGTTTCTTAACAAAATGTTCCTATTTGACAAACGCAAACAGGAAGCTTATATTTTTTATCAAAGAAAGAAGGATCTCTTTATGAATATTGAAAACAAAATCAAACAGCTGGGTATTGAATTACCCGCTTCCTCTGAACCTAAAGCGATGTATATCCCTGTCAAACAAGCCGGTAACCTGTTATTTGTTTCCGGACAGCTGCCAACTACCAAGGATGGCCAATTATTATATACAGGAAAGCTCGGAAAAGATCTGACGTTGGAACAAGGACAAGAATGCGCCCGTTTATGTATCATCAACATGCTGGCAGCAGTCAAATACCAGCTGAAGGATCTGGACCGCGTGAAAAATGTCGTGAAGCTGCAGGCTTTTGTAGCCAGTGAAACCGGCTTTGACAAGCAACATCTGGTTACCAACGGTGCCAGTGAACTGTTATTCGATGTATTCGAAGAAGCTGGCAAACATGCCCGTACCGCTGTGGCGGTCAATCAGCTGCCTTTGGATTCACCGGTAGAAATCGAAGCTATATTTGAAGTGGAATAAGTTTATCAGCCAGCTTGTCTTCGACAGGCTGGTTTTCTATCGCTTTGGATCCGTTTCTTGATAAACAAAAGGCAGAGATCCTGTAACCTCCACCTTATATATATGCTCTATTTTACCGTATCCATTAATCTTTCCAATATATCCGCTGTATCTCCATTCATACAGATGGAGCGGGATTCAATCTGTTTCGGGCAATATCTCGGTTCCACACCATACGGTTCCAATTTTAAGGTCAGTGAAATCTGAATGTTATCGCCTAAAGCGATTGATCACCGTCCTTTATAAGAGCGGTAAAGTATATGGCTCATGTCGAATATCATATAAGGCACAGAAAAGAAGCAGGAGATATTAGGTTCAATAATTCAATAGCAAAACTTATACATGCCCACAATATTTCAACTATCTATTGAGATTTTAGTCCTTTGCGCCATGATATAGGTGATATTTTATGAGCTTGCCTACAAAGAATGAAGTGAAATAATGATTCCACGTGATAAATATCTGAATCAGTTGATCAAAAGGATGAATATATCCGCTCACAGATCACCGATTCAGACAGTATCCGGCTGCCTAAAAAAATTCTCCGCTGCCGTCATGCAGTTTTTCTAAACCGATATAGACAATGTTTCCTTCCTTTCTGTCATTCGTTTTATGTCGTTCAAGATGAGCGCTCTTCTAAATCCTGCTTATTCCGCATATATCTCTTTGCGGACACGATAGCATCCTCGAAGTGTGGGAACAACCGACTGGTGGTTTACTCTATTATTTACAATGCTGCTTATACCAGTCATCCATAGAGACGTCAATAATATTCCCTTCGTACTTTAACTTCCGATCTGACAAAGAATAGAACGATGTTAAAAGGTCCTTATTGTGATCGTTTAGATTATCATGGATAAAGGTTGAAACCACTAATGTCTTTCTTCCATTTCTACCTGCTTCACCACTTAGATGTGATGCTGAATTTACTACATCCCCCATCCAAATAACATCATTCAATCCACTGCCATAATATCCCGCCTTAATCATAAGCGCTCTTCCATAATCCATTCCAATCCCTACGGAGATTCTGGAATATCCCTTTTTGCTCAGCTTATAGTTTAGTATGTTTATTAAACTATTCAGTTGAGCAGCAATACTAAACACTTCATCAATGTCTGGTTTGTTAAGAGTCTCAAACACTCCCCAGACACAATCTCCATTAATGTTAATTTCCTTGCAGATAGAAAGTCCATTCATTATTGCCGTACATTCAGAAATAAAGCTTCGATATGTTTTAGCCAATACTGGCCTCTTGTGTTCATCTGTCATATCTGATGATCCTACGATATCAATGAATAGCGCCGTAACATAAACATAATAACCATTCGTATATGTCAAATTTGAACGGGATGGAAGATAAGTCTTATCTTCAAAATCGCTATTGACTGCAGACAAAATATCATCAATTCGCTTTGAACTTTTATCAATGTCATATAACACATGAGTCGTAACTTCCATATACTAACAACTACCTCCTCAAAATACATTTAGTACCATACATATAACATACAGAAAGGTTCCTGCAAGAGTACACCATATTCCTTTGTTATAATTGCCAGTCTTCTTCGTACATATTATCGAATTAGTGTGAATCTGCTCTAACACATCTTTAATCAATTCGTCTTCTGTGCGATTTAAAACTTTCGCCTTATAGTCATTTAGGCTTAACTTTGCAATTTCTCCGAAGAACATCATAGAATACTTCCCCGAGTTATTCTTTGTCCTAGCTGTCAATGTCCCCAGCAAGAATACAACAGAGAGAATAAGTGATAGAAATAAACCTATTGTAAGGGCCATTTTTACAATATATCCCGTGGTAATAGGATCAGGCACCTCTGCACGAAATATTTCTGGACATCCACAGGATATTGCAAACCCCATAACAACTGCTATATATGCCAAAAGAAACGATGCCTTCGCATCTAGATTATTAATCCAGCCATTTACTAATTCCAGGGATTTATATGCGTCCTCTTTTTCAAAAGCTATTAATCTCTTGTTTTGCGATTCCTTCATCTCAATTACTCCTGAATAAACCACTTTATTCAATCCCTAACGCCTTGATTACAGCATCCTCCGGGCTGCTGTAAAATGAAATCTGGAACTTAGCAAACAACTCAGCCGGAACCGTCGGGATATCACCGGCGCTGCTCATCGGTAACAATACTCGTTTTGCTCCTGCATCAAACGCAACCTGTAATGTAGAAGCCAATTCTTCCACCTTATTGATAGTTCCGCCGATGCTCATGGATCCAAGCACACACAACTGTGGAAGCACAGGTCTATCCAATGCTACGCTGCAATACGCCACCATTACCGGAAGCGAAATATTGCTATCCAGTCCTACGCCCTGGCAGTCCTGAATGTGCATCAGATAATCCTTATTCTCCGTAGAGATGGATGCGCTGATATGTTTAGCGTTGGCCCTGAAATAATTCTGAGCCGTCTTCACAGATTCCTTCGTCTCCTTCGCACTCTGCATACCGGTCACATCGAATTTTCCACCACCGTTGGTGATGGTACTCTCAAACTTGAAGAGTCCCATCATACCATTGGTTCCATTTGCTACCGTATATACGTGCCCTGGCTTGCCGGTTCCTTCCGGAATCAGTTTTCCGCCGCCCTGCTCCAGCACAGGAACAGATATCTCTTCCATATTGGATGTGCGGATATAAGAGAACTGAACATCGTAGAACTCCATGCCACCAATTTTCTTAAGCTGTTCTTTAACTCTTCTGCGGCCTTCAATCGCATACTTCAGAATCTCTTCCATATCCTCTTCTGTATACTTCTCATCCGGATAGATGAGCTTAGTAAGACCGGAAACCATCTTTCTGACAGCAATGGTGTCTCTCTGATTCAGACATCTGCCAAGCTTGAAGAACTTATCAAAAGCATCTGTCTCAGGAACCTTCCGCATCTCACGCATAAATTCTGCCAGATAATCAGAAATGAACCCGTAATTATCAGTGAAATACTCCGGACGCATCTTCGGGATTTCCCATCCCGGAATATAGCAATGCATTCGATCAAAGAAGGCACTGTCAATCATGGCCGTCGGAAACGGCTCGAAGAGATGAGATGTCTTAAGCAGATAATCCACACTCTGGTTTATGTTCCCGACAAATACCATAGAAGCATTCGCCTGAATAGCTTCCTTACCTCTCGCAAAGGATCCAGATGCCATGTAGTCCTTCATGATCTGAACGCCGTCTTTATCCTTGAAGTTGATGCCGGCCACCTCATCGAAAGCAACTACGTCCCACAATCCCACAAGGCCAACCTGACGCCGCCCCATGTTATAAAACAGATTTGCAACGGTGGTCTGTCCACCTGAAATCAAAATGGAATTCGGAGACAGCTCCTTATAAATATGAGATTTACCAGTTCCCCTCGGCCCCAACTCGCAGATATTAACGTTGTTTTCCACCAGCGGAACCAGCCTTGTAAGCAGATGCCATTTTACTCGATAGTCAAATTGTGTTGGCTCCATACCACAGGACCGGAGCAACAAATCAATCCATTCTTCCTTTGTAAACTGGCTTCTTGCTTCAATAATCTCGCTCTTGTCCAGGTTAGGCATCTGGATTGGTGTAATCTCGCCGATCACAAAAGGACTGTTTTTCTTTTCGTCCTCATTGTAAAAATATGTCAGATCAACGATGCACCAGATACCGCCTGCAAGTAGTTTTTCATAGGACCGCACATATTTCGGATGTACGTAGATGCCCTTGATTCCAAGGAAGAGGAAATCTGCTTCATACTGGTCTGTACGCTCGTTCAACTTAACGCTGATCTTATCAATGACTGTATGGTTTCCCTCTTCTTTTATCCTTGCTTTTATTTGCTCAGCCTCATCTGGGCGCACATAGTTATCCGACAGGATCCTCTTTACCTGCTCAATACCAGCTGCAACTTCGCTCTCATCATCCGATGTACAGTAATTACCTAGCAGATATTCTAGAACATAGGTCGGAACATTTGCGCTGTCTTTAATTTTCTTTGTTGCCCCTTTAGGAACAACGCGTCCTGAAAAGACTTCAAATACTTTTTTATCTAACTGATCCATGAACTTTGCCTCCTTTAGAACATCTTGAACTGCAGGATGTCTATGGTGAACTGTTCGCGTTCTATATATTCATCCGGCTTTGCAGTGTTCCTCAGTATCAGGTAATACCGTTTGCTGCGGTCGAATTCAATGTTCATAAGATTGAACCTGATCTTCGTACTTCTTGCATCCACGTCATCACTTTCAGATGCTGCCACAAAACGATATTCGCCGGAAACTTTATTTCCATCTTCATCCACAAGATAAGTCTCACAGGTGATAGCTTGCTTGCGCTCCTCAACCTTCTCATACTGTTCGAATTCCAGCGTGAAGCTTCTGTTAGTGATCTTTCTTGTGATGCTCTTCAAACGGACACCGACCGGAGAAACTGCTCCCTTATTGCCGGCTGCACGTAGTTCACCCAGATGGATCACCGGAACAATAATTTCCTGTAAGGATGCCCCACCGTGGACATACTGAAGACCGCTACCTTGTGTCTTGAATAGATCATAGCCATACGGTGAGATAACCTTATATGCACCGTCAGAGACATTCTCCAGCGTAAACTCAACCGTATAAGGGATCTGCAAAGACATATCATCTGTTAGCACATAGCGTTTGGATGCCTCCGTCGGATGGAGTGCCACGACATTGCTATACTTCTGCGATTCCTCGATCTCATTTCTTCTGTAGAGGAATCCATGATCCGCTGTCACATAGAAATTGGAGATCTGTAGGTTATTATACAGTTTTCTTATAAGCGTCAGGATCTCATCTACCGCGGTCACCGCTACATCAAAGACCTTGCTCTCATCATGCTCCCCGGCTTTATCCATGACATTGTGGTAGATATACACCAGTGACTTATCTGCCATATAAGCACGGAGCTCATTCCTGGACATTTTATTGATGTCCTTATACTGTATAGCAGCGTAGGAAGGCTTTTTGTTTTTAAGCACAGCGTCTCTGGCAGCAGTATCAACTGTAGACTGTTCATCCACAGTAACCAGCTTATTCATATAGGCCATGATCCGGTGCGGAAGCAGCGATGCCATCCCGAAGCGCGTCTCTGAAGGCAACGGAGATATCGCATAATTAATCTCTTCATTACCGTTGAGCACGGTATCTGTCTTCAGCTTTTCATACAGCTCTCTTCCGATCTCATACCGGAACCCATCCGAAATGATGACAAAACACTTCTTATAATTTTTAGCCTGCACTTCCTGATAGAAATTTCTCGACATCTTAAGCCCCGGAAAATCCCAGTTGCCTTGTTCTTTCAGAGCATCACTGAATGCCTTTCCAAGAGGATCCAGGAACTTGCTCTGGTAGGCGGCTTCCACCATGCGCATCAGATCCTCCATCTCAGATGATGGATTCTCCAGCTTATTGTAATTGGCACAAATCCGGCGATAATATGTATCGACCTGATAATAGGACTCCGTATAGTTCTGCACGTAATCAGTAGCCAGAAGACCTGTAGAGATTGGTGTCTCCAACCTCTTAAAGAATGCCATTACAGAACTGAGGATTACATATTCATGGCTATGTGCCTCATACCACATGGAATTCAAACGGTCAGATATCACGCGCTCAAAGGTATCGTAATCCAAGCTTCCGTTTGCAAGACTGATAGAGATCTTTCGTATAATATCGATGTCTATACATTCAAAAATGTCAGCTGTCTGCACACAGGTGATGTCACGTGATACCAAAAGCCCCTCTATCTTCAGATCCGTGGCAATATCCAGCTGAAGTGATTCATACCGTTTATCCGCCTTAATCTTATCCACGAAAAACTTAGCATCCATCTGACCAGGCCCTTTGATCCTATACTGATCATAGAATGACGGGAGACCATCAAACTCTGCCTTCTGTTCCAGTAATGATGTATACATGAAGCGTTTAATCAGAGTCTCGATTTTCTGATCGCCCTCATAGTTATAATATCTGCATATTTCATCCCAGAGATATTCTTCAAACCCAAACTTCTTCAGATCTTTATACTTACTGGATTCTGAATTATCAAATACAAGCTCTGTCAGCACGCTTTCGATGGATCTGGAAGATGCTTTCGTCAATACGCACATCATCGCCATTCGAAGATCTGATGGCTTCATATCATCATTTACTGTTACATAGTTTGATAATCTCTTTGTACGGCTCTCAGCGTCAAAGAACTTGGAATGCCACTCGATCACTCTCCTGAGGTCAGTATTGGTCAGATTCATCCGGCGCATGGTCAGAGCCACCGTATCGGCATAGTATTCCTCGCTATACATGAGTATATCCATCAGCCAGTTTTCACTGTCTGCCGGCTTCTCCGTCGGAATATATACTAGAAAATTGGATTCCGGATCATCGTGTTCGATTGTCTTCTTAATGGCAAACTCATTCTTATCACAGAACAACACCTTACAACAGTCATAGCTGTCAGAAGATATGTCTTCTTTGAAATTTGCCGGAGGATCGTACCAGAATATAATCTTTCTGCCGCTGGCATCTTTTCTGCCAAACAGCTTTATGATTTCCTTTCTGGCCTCCTGATAATCAATACTAGCCATGCCTTACCTCACTTCAGCGGAGCAAGCAGATCCTTTTTAACCTTGGACCCGCCATCCGTTACAATTTCTACACCCTGAAACTTGGCATAATTCACTTTTACGCCGTCATCGAAATCAATGCTAATATATTGGTTTGCCATATGATCCAAAACTTGTCCGTATTCTATTGCCTCGTTATATGCTGCAGCCAAATTCTGACGTTCCTTCTCAAGACGAATCCTGTCGCGTCCTTCTGCATGAGCAATCCTGCCATTCAGCTCGTCCAACTCATTCTTTTTGCGCGTGGATTCTGGCAAGAAATATTTCGCATTGATCCTTGCGAGTGTGTCCTCGTTGTATCTGTGCATATAGATGAGACACTTAAATCCAGCTTTTTTGCCACTGGTAAACAGCCAGTAAATAGGTCTTTTCTGATAAACCTTTAGATGATCCGCATAGAATCCCTCATTCAGATACCGATTCAATGTCTCCTCCGAGGACTCATTGTTATTCTTTCCAAGAGCATCCGCGATGAAATCAATATTCTGTCTGTAAGTATCCTCACCATAAATCTGCTTAATAAGATTTATCAAAATCGTAGTGAGACCATCCTCCATACCTATTCCGTTGTAAATCGGTATAATGCCATCATCATCCGGTTGGAAAGAAGCATACTTCGAGGCATCCCACCCTCCACCTGCATATGCAATTCCTGGAACATTAAGAGAATATCTACCCATTGCTACTCCCACAAGATAGGAAATAAAGGATTGAACATCTCGCGCTTTATCCGCAAGGCGGGTTGTTACATATTTATCTTCCTCTTCTGGAACCAGTTCACCCTGTAAACCATATACATCTATAAAAATACGGTTCAATTTTTCTTCGTTAGCTTTAAGCTTTAAAAATCTATCTTTACACTCGCCCTGCCACAGCATATAGCAAAGTTCCAAAGGGCCACTAACTTCAGGATGAGCTCCATAATAATATTGCATGGTTGCCCCTATTGCGGTTGTATCCCAAAGATCCTTGCTCCAACGAATAAATGGATGCTCATTGAAATCCCACGACGTTTCAAAAGAATCCCAATCGTCTTTGCACATATCAATGTTCTGTCCAACTATACTGTTTACTTCATTCCTATGTTGTTCATCTAAAGCAACAGGAACTCTGCTCAGTGGACCTTCATGATAATCTAATGTAGGCGAAAGAACATGAAGAACTTCTTGAGTTACTTTTGTATTTAACAGACCCATTATAATTTTTAGGTCTTTCTTTCTATTTGGAAAGCATACTGATCCTTTGGATTCAAACAGAAATCCCTCCGGACTATATCGCATCGAAAAATCAGAACTTGATAGGGTAGACCAAGTACTACCTTCTCTAAAATAATAGCTCTTATTACGAATATATGATTTAGGGAAGTTTCGAAGTTCTAATCCATCATTCTCCCAGTTCACAACATACTCATAGTTTCCATACCACTTCCTATAAGCGCCACCCTTATTGCAAGGAAACCACTTCTTATTGCTTTTTGATGCTACATCAAATGACCTAGAAAGTTCCAGCTTTTTCAACTCTGGTTCATGCCATAGCCTTAAGAATCTGTCATTCTCACCAGTATCAAGCCCTTTTCTAGGAGCTGCTATATCAGATAAGGATGGCTGTGTCTCAAAAATACGTAACAAAGTATCGCTAATCCAATACGCAATAGGATTTCCAGATATTTTACGGTATGCCGACATTGCTGATGTGTATTCTTGCTGCTTCTGTAAGAAAGCCTGTTCTTTACTCTTTTCATCAACCAGCCTATAGTATTTTCCAATGTAGTCGAGCCGACTATTTCTGAGGACAAACGACGTGGTTTGAACAACAGCATCAAAGGCCCCAAGGCCTAAATGAGCCATTGTAATAATATGATTTGTATTTATCAAGTTTCTCCTTAACTTTTCAAAGCTTCCTAAGAACATCCAGGAATCAGGATTAACGATAGCCCTAAATCCATTTTGTTTCGTAAAAGGAACTTCCATAAACATGGAAAACATATCTGTTTTGCTATCTGGATATGCGCCAATCAAATACTCTTTTGTTTTTCCTTCAATCTTCGCACTATTTAAGTAGGGCGGATTAGTGATCATAACATCGTATTGAGCCGAAAGAATTTTTGCCAAGTTGGATAGTTCTTTTAACCTCTTCATTCCCGCGTTCATGAAATCGATGTTAAATAAATTTACGACGGCGTCTTTCGAAATCTTCTCCAGTGCTCCGTCAAGGCATGCAAAATTAATCGGTTCCACTTTTAGCAGTGACCCGACAGTCTTTCCATTCTCAAATGTCTCAACCAGATAGTGTATTAGCTTGGTTTCCTCATCATTCAGGAGATTCAGATCCTTCAGCTTCTTGCGGTATTCTAATCCTTTCAGCAACTTGGAATCCTGAAGTTCATAAACATGCGGTGTCTCATAATACTGATCACTAAAGAATCTGTTGTTTACACTTCTGGCCTTCATGATTAGAGAGAAGGATGCAAGTTGTGTTGCGCGCTTGTCAACATCTAATCCCACAAGGTTATTTTTTAGGATTAATGTTGGAATATCCCTCTTCTGATATCCACGCTCTTCATACATCTTATAAAGCAGGTCGAATACATAAACCAGAATATGGCCGGATCCGCAGCACGGCTCGATAATACGGATATCCTCAGGATTCACATTCCTGTACTTAATCTCCTCAATCTTTTCCTGCACTTCTTCCGTCTGCTCTGCATCCTCCACGTAGTATTTCATCTCAGCGCGGAGGGATGAATTCGGATAGCTTTCTAACCATAAACGCCCAACCGAATTTTCGGACATATATCTAACAATCCAGTCCGTTGTAAACACTTGCGTCAACGTAGGAATTAATTCCTTCGTTATAACCTTTGCATCACGATATTGCTGTCGCCTATCTGCGACATAAAACTGGTAAAACCACCCAACAACTTCAGCATCCTCCAGAAATGCTGACTCCGGGATTTCATTTAGTCTTGTAACAACCGTTTCACCCTTTAGCAAGTTATTCGGAAGGAGTAATTCCAGATATCCCATATCTGTACTGAAAAGCATAGGAAGGACACCTGCAAGGACATTAAACTGCTTAATCAGCACATGACGGAACAGTTCCTCAATCTTACCCTGCTGCTTGTATTCATTGCACAGAGCCATGTCCAAACGAAGGTCATCCTTCACGAGATTCAAGTTTTTAAGAATCTCCGGTTCAATTCCTCCGGCAGGGTCCGAAAGCACGCGGAAGCCATGCGGCAGGAATCCATGAACATCCATAAACTTCAGCGCTACAAACCGATTAAACCACGTATAGGCAAACTCTTCGATTACATTCTTGTAACCGCTCCTGATGATGAGATTGATGATATTTTCTCTCTTTCCATACAGGTCCGCCGGGTAAGACGTAGGATCTCCCTCAATCGTAGTAACATCCCCGACCTTCTTTGCCATTTTTATATTTTTTTCATCATTGATCCCAAGTGCCTTAAGAGAAACCTCTATCTGATTTTCTAGGTTCTCCTTAGCCCATGTGGAATATGTTTGTATAATCTTTTTATCCATCTGTTTGCTCCTTATCCGAGATCGATCTCATCATTGTTTTCCAATTCGGCAAGCAATTTTTCACGGATAGCATTCAGGACCACATCCACATCCGCAGCCGTCTTGATTTTCTTGTTTACTGTAGGCACGTAATCGATGATACGGACACGTTTTGCCCTTACAGGAGTATCCGTTCCTTCGCTCATGACAGAAGTTATAAAACGTCTGAAACCGGAAAGATTATTGGCGCTGGCAGTAACATAAGAGTCCATATTCGCAGTCTGGCTGCTGAGAGATCCAAGCCACTCATCATACTGAGCCTGTACTTCATCGGCTTTTTCCTGTATGCGGCTCTTTTGATCTTCGGTAAGCTCTGCTCCAAGAGCATCGGCCTGTTCGCGGCTCACCGCATCACGATCCTTCTCTACAGCCTTCTTTGTGCGATCAAGTTTTTCTTCAAGGATCTTCTCTTTTGCAGCGCTCGCCTGGAACACAAGGTTTGCCAGCTCATTCATCCTGGTAAACGGCATATCCAGAGAAATGAGCTCATTCATCTGTCTTACGATATCTTCCATCTTTGACAGATCCTGAAGAGAACAGTTCTGTTCATACCACTTGCAGATTTTCTTCGCTTCTTGGTAATTCTTCTGCTGGTTGCTTCCCTCTTTATAAAATGCTTCCAGCTGCTCAAGCGTTTCAGCTTTGTCTTCCAGACTTTCCTTCCTATCGATGATTTCCTGGAATATAGATATCGTATCCGATGCATGGAGGATGGCATCAAAGTCCTTATAAACCACCGTTGCTGCCGTGCATCCGGCATAATCAGAGCCATACTTTGTCTTCAGCCCGCTTAAGAATTCCTTCTTACGGGTAAAGAAGGAAACCACGCCTTCCTTCAGCTTTGTTTCCTCCAAAGGAAGATTTTCTGAATAAACATCTGACATGATCCGCTTTACAGCATACAGAACCTGCTCATCGATCTTCTCTTGCAGACGAATAACCATTGTATCTGTATTGTTCTTACGAACAAGATCATTTTTGAACGACGTATTTCTCTCATCCACTTCATTGTCATGGATGAGGATCTGTATTTTGTGGTGTTTCCACAGAACACCGATCATTCCCAGAATATCCAGCTCACGCCATCCGTAAGGCTTCTTCGTAAAATTATCCAGTAGGCTCTTCACAGTCACCTTCCTGTGAAGTCCGATATCGTCCTTTATCTTGCTGCAAATTTCATCATATGCACTGCTATTTGCATCCCCGGAAATATCATCACCATTGAGGGTCATGTTATTGTCGTTCAGCATGGTGAGGATGCTTCTCTGATCCTGATAGAAGTAAGAGACCAGCGGAAGCTTGAAATAATCATGCTTGACCATTTCTTTTAAGGCATCCTGCAACCGATCTTTTCCATCCTTCTGCTTGATATCCAGTTTGGCACCAGATAAGTAGATAGGCGCCGTCCTCAGTGCTGCACGTATAATGTCTTCTGCTCGCTTAATGCGATCAGAAAGCTCTGCTGATTTCTTACTCATTATTTCCGTAAGAGCTGCCGACATAGATGCGCTGTTATTACGTTTGAAGGTGGCGATCTTGTTGGCTCGGATCAACTCATCGATAAAGGTTCCTTCCGTCAGATCCACCACGATGGAGTTAGAGCGCACAGATTCAGCCTGGAACTCTGTATCTGCACGCATGCCAGAGAACTGTGTGATCACTTTAATTGTGATGCTATCCTGACTGAATGATCCTTTAATCTCAGAATCTACATAACGGTTCAGTCCAAAGTCATAGCGGCCTTCATAGCGATATTTATTGCTTTCAAGCACCTTGTCATAGATGATATCGAAGATGGTACGCTGTACTTCACCTTCGTTATATGCAGAATTGTTAATCTGTTTATTTACATCCTGCTCTGCATTAGTAAGGAAGTCGTACTCTTCACCGTTCTTCTGGATCAGCGTCTCTTCTTCCAACTGTTGCAGTGCTTCAAAAATCTTGTTCTTAAGAGCGGCCTTATCTGCATTGATATTATCGACCATCAGCGTTGCAATCCGATCAATAGTCGAAGGCATCTCTTTTACATGCTTGATCATAAAGAGCACGCGAAGAACACGGATGGCGAATCCGTCCAGGCCGGCTCTTTTCTCTGCGTTTGAAAATACCGTCTTAATATCGTAATCAATGAACTCTTCAATAGCGGAATAGAAACTGTCAAATGGAACCAGAATGCCGGAATCAAGATTCGCTGCTTTCTTTGCAGAATTCTGGAATGCGGAAAGGAGCGACCTTTCATTTTGAGACAGGTGACGGCCTTCACTCATGCCATGTTCGCGGATGGCCTCGAAGACCTTCTGCAAAAGCTCAAACTGGTAGGACACGAACGGATAAACATTTTTAAAGTCGTCTGCGTCCTTATACCCCGACCACGTAGGCTTTGTCTGGAATAGAATCAGATTGGACAGCTTGCTGCTGTTGGCATCATAAAGAGCCCGGAGCGGTGTTTCTGCAATTTCTTTTTTCTCCAGAATACGTCTCTTAATAACCTCATCTGCATTAGCGCCACTGAGAAGTAATCTGGTATCAAAACGCCCCTGAATTTTGGAGAAATCCTGCTGCTTGTCCTTGGTGCTGTCGATCATAGCCTTAAGTTCCTGCTGGGAAGTAACCACAACCCAAGCCTGACCACGGCAGAACTTTCCAAGGTCCTCTACACAAGTCTGAAGATTAAGCATCAGCTGTGTGTTATCTCCAATGAACTGACCCACCTCATCCATGAGGAAGATGACACGCGTCTTATTTTTTGTGCAGTAAGCATCAACGATCTTTGCAAATTCCTCAGTCGTATTCGTGAAGTTCTTTGTCTGATCCTCGATAAATTTCTTTGCGCTCTCTTCGCTCATGTCGCGGGAGGCAACCAGAGCACGGATGATATAATCTCGGTTCAGCAGAGCCTTTGCTCTGGTCTGGACCCAATTACGTCCGGAATACTCTTCAAACTTTGCAATAAAGTCCTGAAGCTTTCCTTCTCCATCCAATGTGCGCTCCAGGTCCGCAACCCACGGACTGGTTCCACAGTATCCCACGGATTCATTGAACGCCCTGAGCATAATATCCATGATGGCCTGTGTTCTGCTTTTGGAGTCTGATTTAGCCTTACTGTCGATATTGAAAAGAACTACCTTATTATTTGCCTTAGCACAGGTCTTGATATCTGCCAGCACCATCTGGTCTTTAATCTTCTCATCAAAGTAGTCAGCGGCATTTACCCCGACCACTTCCTCATTTTCGAGAATATAACCAAGGATCTTCAGAAAGTGCGATTTACCGGATCCAAAGAAACCAGTGATCCATACACCGATCTTTTCGGTCGGATGATTGATGGACTCGCGATATCTGCGAAAGAAGGTACGGAATGATTTTGTGATCTCATCAGTGCAGACATACTCTTCCAGCTCCTGCCACTTCTGTTTCTCATCCTCATTTCCTATGGTCACTACGCCCTGAATAGGACGGGTAATGTCTTTCTTGAAGAGATCTTTAATAATCATTGCCAATTCTCCTTTCGACCAGCGGGAATGCCCTGTAATAATTGTCGTCATCGAGACGTTCAAACAGTCTCATCGTCATTTTCTCTTTTATCTCATATCTGCCCGGATACATCATAACCACTGGATTCCTTCGGAATATGCTCTGCAGGTTATTAAGTATCGTATGGCTTCTGACAACCGGAAAAGCCTTTCCAACTCCGGTGATAAGCACGATGCTGTTCCCGTCATCGGCTATGCCTTCCTTGAACTTATCCAGAAAGGCGTTTTCTTCTTCCTCCACAGAGAGCAGCGGCTGGAAGACCTCTCTCAGAAGAAGGTCCTTATCATAATCCTTCTCCATGCGAAGCACATCTTCCATATACCCCTCTTCCTCAATAATCTGCAGCATCATTTCATACAGATCGAATTCGACGATGGAGGGATTTCTCTCCTTCAGTTTCTTTGTTTCTTTACGGACCAGTAATTCATCAGCTGGAGCGTAATCAAAAATATAGAAGCTCAGATCATTCGCCGTTCCATATCTGGTCAAGGCTTCTACGCTGATCATTCTGTCCTCGAGATCAATAAACCTTTCATTCAGAGATCTTTCTGCCATTTCAATCACCACCTAACGTTGCTTTTAAATAATCTTTGTCCCCGATCACTTCGATATGTTCCTCAACTGCAGGATGGATCATCACTCTTTCTACCACAATTGTTTTTCTTTCACGTCTTCCCAGTCCTGATTCAACAAGGATATTGCGGTATCCTTTTGTAAGGCACTGCAAAGTAAACTGTCCCCACTTCGAAACAATCAGATCTGACTGCTTTTTGCTCATAAAGAAATCATCAAAGTCATCTATAGATAGATACTGTCTTTCCGGATTCATGAGAGCTTCTCTGTATCGCTCAAACAAAAAATCAAAAAATAAAGAATCAGTTTTTGCAATGGCATAGACAAGAATAAATTTGGATGTCGTTACATCTCCGCTGTAAAACTCATTCAGTAAAAAGTCATCAAGGGAGCATAACCGATTGTAGAGAACGTTCGTAACTTCTCTTCGTCTTTCTAACGAATCAATCTCAACGTAGTTTTCCTCGAAACATTTTTTGTAAATCTCATCGTAATCAAGACCGTCCAGCATCAGCTTTGCAATTTTCTTCGCAATAGGATACTTGAAAGGGGTTTTTTTGATAGCCGATGAATATGGCTTTTTGTTCATAAACCAATTCTCCTCTATTATGTTGGGCCACATATGGCATAAAAGAACACAAATATGCGTATACAGTATAGCACTCGGTCGCTCAAAAAATCAATAAAAGCGTTCCTTTTGAGATGCATATTAGATATGTTTGCAATTCCGCGTTCAGAATAAGAGCGACCTTCGGGTTAAAGACATGAACTTATGATAGGGAATCAACAAAACCAACTGTGCGAGCAGTGTCTGTGTCCAGACAAACGCCTCCGCGCGCTCGTTGGGGAAGCGCCCAATCCCTTTTGACATCACCGGCTGAACCGGCGATGAGCTGAGCAAAACAATAATCCGGCAGAGAGCGAAAGCTCTCTGCCGGATTGGTGAATCTTATAACTGGACCTGTATTGTTTTGCAGGCCTTTGCTATTTTCTTAAATAGTCCATGTTGTAATGCGTATTTCTTATTGCCAACAATAATGATTCTGTCCTTTGCTCGTGACAAGGCTACATTTAATCTTCTTGGATCCGCCAAGAATCTAAATGTTCCAGATGTACGTGTGACACCAAAAATCACTATATCTGCTTCTTTGCCTTGAAAGCCATCTACAGTATCCACTGTAATTTTCAACAGATTATAATCATGTACAGCCCTTCTCAATTCATAGACCTGATTCCTATAAGGAACGATAATTGCAATATCTGTTTTCTTGGTGATTGTTGCAGCAATTTGTTCAAGGACCCTGCATATTATTTTGCACTCATCAAGATTCCGGATAATCGTCTTTTCACCACGTATCTCCTCTTCAGGCGGCCAATCATGTGTCGGAACATAATCAAGCCAGAGTAAACTGTCATCAATCATTACGTCTCGCCCATTCTTAAGAGTCCCATCATAGAATATGGTGCTGATAAGAGATCCAATGGAATTTTCCATTCGGTATTGAGCATCTAAAACTTTTACATCTTTTGATTCTGAAAAAAGATCATCGATGTACATATACTTCTGCAAATTGCAATTCTCAATACTATTAATAATCTCAATATCTTCAGAGCAGAATACGGGTGGCAATTGTTTCGGATCACCAACAAGAATTGCTTTTTTTGCAGCTGTCAGTGGCATAAGTATTTCTGGCAACGTAGCTTTGCAAACCTCATCAATAATCACATACTCAAACATCTCCGTTGAATTCAAAAAACGGTAAGCGCCTACTCGGTTACATGTCATTCCAATTACATTGGCAGATAGTGCTAAAGCTTTTTCCATGCCGCGGGTAGATCGATCGGGCAGCATCTCTGTAATTAAGTTTATTACATTCTGATCATCGCAAATATCACTTAGCCATTCCTGATATGATTTTACAATTGTAATCGGCGAAAATGCATCAAGCTCTGTATCTTGCTCCTTGTCTCGTATTCTCAAACATCTGATATCCTTATTGGTCTTTGCAATTCTTGATATCAAATTATTGACAGCCACATGTGTTTCAGAGCATACAAGTATCTTAACGTTCGGATCCATCCGGAACACCTGCAAACATATTTCGGCAATGACTTGTGTTTTTCCAGTACCAGGTGGCCCTTGAATAAGCAAGAGATTCCGCTCACTTCCAATAGCTGCAGCCACTGCATCCTTTTGTGAAGCATTCAGATCAAGATAGAATTCTGTAGGCTCATAACTTTCTGTTGGACAAATATCTGTTGGATTTATGAAATCAATCAGCAGCTGTGGATTAAGTACGGCAGAAAGTCTTATGCTCATAAGAGCTTTCAATTGCCTTTCAATCTTTTCTGCCTCCCCCTCATCCTCAACAGTCTGAAGACGCATATGTAAAAACTCTTCCCAATGAGTAAGATGGTCTATCCAAGTATCCTTATTCATTCTGACCTCCTTCCTCATATACGACAAAGTCTAACGATTTAGCCAAAAACCCTGTGTTTATCTCCGGCAAAAAGGCGGCCAATATTTGGCGCTTGCAAGCTTCGTCCGTTATAAAAACCTTGTTCTGGTCAATAGGTATGCCTGTCTCAATAGATAATTCCAGTTGCCCTGACTGTTGTATGCACTTTTCCATGACCGCAAGCAATACTTCTGAAACACTCAAAGTTCTGGCTTCGATATTTGCAGATAAAATCTGATAATTCACCAGTTTTCTGATTGCATTTGCAATTACTTCATTGCTATAAATGCTGAGCAGCGCACCAATTGTTTTGACATCCTTAACCCCTCCGATTACAAGTCGAAAGATAGTTTGTTCAACCACGTCAAAGCGCCCTGATAATGAAAAATCGATATTCATTTTCATTGTGGTCCATTCCTCCGACTTTTTCTTTTTAACCTTTGTTGTGCTTTGCTCCAAGTTTGGATCATCTGCATCTCCGCTCTTTCTTCAGCCGTCGGACGTTCAGGCCTTGGTTTAAGGATCTGTATCTGTGCATCGCACTCGGCTATTTGAGCATCATAGTTGCTTTTGATCTCTTCCAGTTTTTTTACCTCTTGATCAAAAGAAACCTGTATATCAGACAGTTTTGTAATCGCCTCTGCCACATCCGATGTTTTATCTATGGAATTAGACGATGTAGCTTTTTTCGCGGCTGTCAGTTGGCGCTCAAGCGTCCTCTGCTTCTCATTTTCTGCTTCCAGTGCAGCCTTGGCCATCTCTATTTCAGGTGTATCTGACAGCCACCGTGCTATAACAAAACGTCTGTCTGCTGATTTAATAGCTTCTAATTGCCTTGCGGCTTTCTCAGTTCTCCTTTTTTGCTGATCTAGTCGCTCACTTATACTGGAAACAATGTTCTCTGCATTTTGTAAGGCTGTTTTCCTTTTTAGATTCACCGAGTCTGTTGCATCACTTAGTTCTTGTTCTATATCAGCAATTCTTTCTGTTTGATTAACGACTGCAGATGATTTAGCCTCTATGAGAGCTGCTTTTTCGGTTTGCTTTTTTTCAAGCTCAACCGTGTAAATCAACTCTGCAACCTTCATACTTTCTGCAGCTATATCTGTAAGTTCCTGCATTCTGATTTCAGCATAAGCTTCATCATCATACTGATCCTTTGATCCTATCCTCATCAATGGCGCAGAATGATTCCACATAACCTCCTGAATCCTTTTCCTCGTCTCATTCCATTTCGTTCTTCGACTCTTTAATCTATCTATATCTGACTCCAAAGATTCCTTGTCTGAGCCACGCTTTTTCTGCTTTGACTTGAGAGACTGAAATTCTTCATATAGATCCTGGCTTTCTCTCTGTAGTCTTTCCCATCTGTACGAATCGCTTGAATGATTAGACTTCATTGCTTTTATATCATCCTGAACGCTTTTCATTTCTTTCCAACGGGAGTCGCACCGATCAGACAGTTCTCTTATTTCTGACACCAGATATATTATTTCTTCTGATTTGCCTTCTATTTCGGCGCCTATATTCACAATTGGCTTTGCCCAATAAAAGCGAATCTCTTTGGCAATAGTGAACAGTCTTTTACCTGCTTGTTCGATATCATTTTGAATCATATCAGCCGCGTTTTGAAGATTACTCTGGCTCTGTAATTCGATATCTCTAAGCCCTTTTAACTCTTTGCTTAATTGTCTTTTCTGCTCTATCACCCAAGTAATGTACTGAATCTCCGATAAGAAAGATACACGTTCTTCTAGTAATTGACGAACATTACGCATTACAAGCCACGTTGTATGATCAGAATCATATATTGCGTCCATCTGGTTCTTCACAAGATCCAATAGTTCTCTGGCATTATGGACATCTTCTATTGGCAAAATGGTTCCGGATAAATTGATCAAATGTAATATATCGTCAACAGCAGCCTCTCGAGATATTAAATCAATACGTTCTCTTAGCAGTTCTATCTCAGTTCCGATTTCATTCATCTGATTAGATAGAAACTGAATATATTCCTCGACTATCTCCTGCTGAAGTGAATTCACCTCTTTTCTTTTGAATAAAAGTTGGCGGTTATAATACAGAGACACATACTCAATGATGGAATTGCTGATTACTTCCATTACATCCTGGTATTCAGCAAGATCATTCAGTATAGATTCCTTTGCCTGTTGTAAATCACTGTTTAGTTTATTCTGCGCATCTTCCAGCTCTTCGATATTCTGTTGATATTGATCCTCATATCGCTTTTTGTATTCATCAATGTGCGCTCTCAGCTTATCGGCTTCTTTATGTAATGACCGATTTATCAATAACCGATGAGGACGAGCTATATTTTTTTTATCCATATAGTTCCTCCCCAGAGACCATGTATAACGCTTCTGCAAACGATATGTATTGCCTGTTTACAAGCATTTCATCCCGTTGCATAAACCTAATTATTTCATCAACAATCGTTCTGATCGCAGGCTGAGCTTCCGAGCTGTCTATCATTTCTTCTAATTCATGATTCAGCTCACAGTTCATCCGGTTTCTATTCCGGCTATAATCTATCAGCCGGGAGTGCATGGCAATATCTTTCTCTAAAGTACTAACAAGAGCATCTGCATCTTTTGAAATGACGCTATATAATCCCAGATACTGTATGTATGAGTTTGCAAGATGAGTCTTTACTGCGTCACGATATTCACCATACATAATGTCACGCTGGTTTTGAAGCCAACTCTCTAACTCTATTATCTTGCTCTGATGTTCAGTCTCCATCTGTTTTAGGGCGTTTATCTTAGCTGACTCCAATTGTTCGAAACCGCCTTCTAATTGCTCATGGATATGTTTAATTGCCTTTTTATGAAGATTATATTCCCTAAGATCCGATATCAGGTTATAGCAAGGTAGTATATCCTTAAAAGACAGCCTAAACTCAGATATTTCTGACATAGTATCAGCAAAATAGTAAAGCTTCTCGCAGCCTTCAAGCTCGATCTTCGCATTAATTTCATTTATTGCATCATTAAAAGTATTTTTGGCATCTTTATTACCAACGGTGATTACAGCATTTGCGCCAAGGCCAATTAGCAATCCACCTACTGCTGCACCAACAACAGTTCCTAATGGACCAAGCGCCGAACCGATTGAAGCACCAGTCGCTGCCGCGGCCTTGGCTGATGCAGTAACTCCTACGCTATGAGAAATGACTTGCCCGGCAATTTGTCCGCCAACCCAAGAGCCACCAAAGCCAGCAATAGAAGAAAAGGAATTATTAATTGAATTACAAAGCAGGTCATCTGTATCAATCGTCTTAGTTACAAAGCACCGATACAAATCTTTTGCAAAATCCACAGAGACATTAGCAGCTGCCATTATAGGTACGGCGCCCAGAGAATTGGCAGGAATGTCCTTCCCTAAAGCCTCTCCAACTGCCTGAACAGAGCCCATAATCGCGCCGCCGCGCACACCACCATCTATAGCTCCGCAAAGAATATTCTGAACGGACTTTATAAACTGATCCTCATCTAAAGAATCCCTATTTTTAATGACATAGCATATTTCGCCAATAGCTGAAAGAGTTGCCCCTGTTATTGCTCCAGTGGCAATAGCATTTCTGATATGAATACGATTTAGCTGTGACTGTTTCTCTGCACCATGCTCATATTCAGAAACAGCCTGTTCTTTCATATCCTTAGCGAGCTGCTCAGCCGCTTCCGGCGTAATACTATCAGATGTCACTTCCGTTTTGCCGATTTGAGCATGTAGCCTATCATTTACACCCTGACCGGCGCCGCCAATAAACTCCTGTTGAGCATACTGTTCTTTTGCCATATCTTTAGCGTATGCTTTCGAAGCATTTGGACCCTTATGCATTTTCGACTGGGCGTCAGCTACTTTAGTCGCGTTTTGCCAAGGCCATTTCCTGCTAAATACAACAATGTCTGAATGCATATCAATTCCAGACAAAGTAGTTCCATCAGGAAGCTGTCCATTCGTATATACTCCGATTTTGTAGTTTGGAATGCCTTTGGCTAATGCATTAATCTTTGTTGTCTGCTTAAAAAACTCTTCAGCAGCAAAACCCTTATACTGGGCAACAGGCGTTCTAACAGGTAAGCCTGTCGATTTTGCTATGGCCGATTTGTTTAAAGCCTCAGCCCAACCATTGATAACCGTTTGAAGATCTTGTGTTTCTATCCCAGCTTTCGTAGTCTGGCCAGCAAGTACGCTGCTTTGCACAGAAGACTCAGGACCTAAATCAGGATCAATGTCATCAATGATATCCGACATATCGAGCATGTCATCTATATCACTATATTTTTCAATCAAATTATCCATTCTGCGAACTCCATATTCTGGTATACATGGGGATGTTTTTTCGCCTGATTCGTTATTCTTCCACCGCACCGCTATCCGGTACAATTTCCACAATGTCATCTAGTTTGCAATTGAGAGCAAGGCAGATTTTTTCAAGTATATTTACCCTAACATCTTCATCCCGCCCAAGCTTTGCCATTGCATTTGTACTAATACCAGCCATATGTGTCAGGTCAGTTTTATTAACTTTCTTATCGATCATCAATTTCCAAAGCTTGTTATAACTTACTGCCATGCAAACCTCCCATTCCTTGGAATTATCTATTTCAAGAACTGTAAACATTTCACTATCATGCAGTATACCAGATAGAGTGCTTATTCTCAATGAATTCTTGAGTTTTGCAAGCCTCAAGCGGTGTCATTTCGTTCGATTCTGATCTGCTCTTTCTGCATCCTGTCTGTTCAGAATCACATCCGCATTCTGCTTCGCCCTGATGAATTCCGCTCGATCTGCCTTTACTTTCCGGTACTCCGCATATTCTGCCTGCCGCTCCTGAATCAGCCTGGTTCGTTCTGCATTCAGTTCCTTCACAGTAGGCAGTTTTGTTCCTTCAGGCAGCTGATCAAAGGCAGTTCTTGCAGCCTCTTGCAGCTCAATCTCCGCCCGGTGCAACTCATAAAATTCCGCCTTCTTTGCTTTAGGCAGCCGCTTATATTCCAGGTAGATTTTCCTGGTCTTGCTGTAATCGAAGATGTGCTGCCGGAGTGCTTCGATTTCCTTGATCCTGGCATCCTTTTCCTTGATGGATGCAAGCAGCTGATCAGCGCCGGTCACAGCTTCATTGGTCATGCGTTCCAGATCTTCATAGCTGTGAATGTCATGCTGCTGCAGGAAGAGAAGCGTCTTGGCTGTCTGCTTCAGGTTGTTGCCGCACCGGGCGACCTGTTCCGTAAGGGAACGGATATCCTTCAGATCCAGGCAGATACACAAGCCGTCCAGTGCCATTTTCCGGATATAGGCGCTAATGTTATGAATGCCGAGCTCTGCCATTTTCTCTTCGATCCGCTTGCGCTCCTGCGGCGTGACCCGCAGATAGATCATGTCGGTCTTCTGGATACTCATAGGCCTGCTCCTGTTAATCCGGATACAGATCCAGCTGCTGAAAGGCTTCATCATCCATGCCCTTGAGCTTGTTGATCACCCGGTCTGTCAGTTTTGCCAGCTTCTTTTCTGCCGGCTGCAGCTGTACCTTCATCCCGGCGAGTTCCCGGATCAGGCCTTCCCTGGATCCCGGATTATACAGCATCATCAGCATGGCTTCTTCCTTGGTAAACTTCTTCATTCCAGATTCCTTTCTCCGAACCATGCCGGCGGTTTATGTCCAGGCTCTTTGGCAGCCTTCAGCTTTTCCAGAATGGATTCCCTTTCTTCCTTCGGTTTCTCTGTCACCTCCATGGCAGGTGCCTTTCCGTTATTGATGATCCCGTCGATCATGCCGTAATCATCCTCCATCGCCATTTCCGCATTCTTCAGATAATTCTCCGGCTTCAGGAATTCCGGCAGCGTGACAAAACCGATGGAATCCACGTAATGACAGGATACCTGACCGTTAGTGCGGATTGCCACGATGTCGCTGACCGAAAGGCTGTGGCCACGGAAGTCTGCGGGATGTGCGATATTGAATTTCTCATAGATCTCATCCAGCAATGTGTTCTGATCCTTATAGGGAAGAAGTGGTGCCACATAGACCACCTCATAGTGATCGATATCCGGTGTATCCCCGCTTTTCTGAAGTGCGGCATAGGATATAAAGTGCATAGGCCTGG
The DNA here is from genome assembly GCA_040266995.1 of Erysipelotrichaceae bacterium. GTDB lineage: Bacteria > Bacillota_I > Bacilli_A > Erysipelotrichales > Erysipelotrichaceae > UBA4312. The sequence goes on from JAWRHV010000039.1 coordinate 62,378, forward strand.
TCTCTTCTTCATCCTTCAGCTGCAGGATCGCATAGGTATCATTGATGGCCGTCAGAAAGGCTTCCATCTTCACTTCCTGATCCTGGCCGTTGATCTCATCCCATTTAAAAATCTTCATCGTCATTCTTCTCCTTTTCATCAAAAGGCAGGCCATGGATCCTGGCATCCTCAGCCTGCTGTTTTCGTCTTTTCGAGCTGTAGGGAGGCCGAATGCTTACACATTTCTTCGGGATCCGGTAGGTCACCGAATGCTGCGGTCCCTTCTCCAGCAATATGAACTGATCCGGATATTTCTGCACAAGCTCCTTCAGCTTTTTCCCGATCCTGCGATCAAAGGTATAGACCGAGGCGGTATCCAGTTCGTTGTCCCAGTTGATGATCGTCTCCTGCTCAGAGAGCGTATAGCGGTTTCTCTTCATTTCCTGCCGCCTTTCTGCAGAAGCTCCATAGAGAAGTTTGTTTTCCATCTGCATCAGCTGTCATGGATACCACCGCATCAAATGTCCTTCCGCTCTTTCTGGAAACACACTTCTTGAGCTTCACCTTTTCTCCGGAGATCAGCTTCACCGCCAGATCCCTGGTCAGATTCTTGCCGATACTCTGCAGGAACCTGTTGTCTTTCCATAAGGCAAATCGGCAGTCACGATTGGTGCAGGAATAGCTCTGCTTCAGGTCATCGATATACAGGTGATCTCTGAAATATCTCTCATAAGACCTGCGTTCATCCATCTCATCCCTTCCCATCCCATCAACGGATACGGTGATCTTTGCGGAAGCCTTACCCGGATAGATAGGATTGGTCTTGTTATATTCAGGTTTATTAAAATCAGTATTATTTCCGTGTGATTTCCACATGTCCAAAGATGTGGTTTTCACATCCACAGAAGTGTGATTTTCACATGTCTTGAAATGTGATTCCAAATCATTCTGTGGACAGCTTGTGGAAAACTTCAGAATGTAGATCAGAGATGGTTTCCCAAGTCCCTGACGCTTTCTCTTGATCAGGCCGGTTTTGTTTTCCAGCTCCGAAAGCAGCTTGCATGCCTTCTGGTTGTCCCAATGCAGATCGGCCATGATGTCCTCCGCCGTGTAGATGATGTAGACACGGTTCAGGGCGTCGAGCCATTGATTGCGGATCGACAGCTGCAGCCGGTCGAGCATCAGTCCATACAGCAGCTTGGCTTCCGTGCTGGTTTCCTGGAACTCATCCCCGGGGATCAGTCTTTTGGGGATACGGTAGAACGAATACTGCTCTGCATCATCCGGACCGTAAAAATAATCAAAACTCATAACGCTCCTCCGTATGTATCGGCAATAAAAAAAGAAGCTTACCTGTATCCCCGAGGGGAAAAACAAATAAACGTCTTACTGCCTGTACTTGCTATTCAGTTGTTTTCAGTGCTTACAGCTTCATCAGGATCTCCCGGATGTCTCCGTTGATACAGATGGATCTGTTTATGATTTCATCCGGTGCGTAGGCCTCGCCGTAATTCAGGCAGGCATATGCCGCATCCGGCCACTGATTTACGATCTTCCAAAACTGGAACTTAATAATACTTGGCGTGTTCATGCCGACTGCCGCTTCCAGGAACAGGACCTTCAGATTCTCATGTCTGCGAAGGAATTCCGAATACCTTTCTGCAGCCTGATGCCAGCCTTCATCCTCCACGAACTTGTCGTCGGATCTCAGATTCATGGTCATCGGCTCCCCGTCATCCGGGCAGTATGGAATCAGCTCTGTGGGGATCCGCATGGAGATCTCTCTGCCTTCGGGAATGATCAGCTCATTGTTCTCCCCAATCTCAAATCCCTGAGCCAGGATCATCTTCCTCATGATCTCTTCGTTCTCATAGGTCTTATGTGCGGATGCGCCATGCGGATTGGAGCTTTGCAGCAGCCCATAATCGCCCTGCGTATAGAAGAGCCGCTTCTTGTCGAAGCCGGAACGCTGGAAGCAGTGATCCACGTTGGTGGTGATCACGAAGTAGTCCTTATCCTTCACCAGATCATACAGCCGGTCATAAGTGTCATTCGGGATCGGCATATAGCGGTTGATCCAGATGTGTCTGCTCCAGTATGCCCACATTTCTTCCGGAGGACACTCCAGTACGTAGAAGCCGCCGGAATACATATCGCTGAAATGATACTTTGCCGCAAAGTCGGAGAAGTACTTGTCGAACCGCTCTCCGGTATAAATGAATCCGGCGGAGGTCGAAAGCCCTGCGCCTGCTCCGATGACGACAGCATCTGCCTCATCAATCGCCTTGCGCAGCTTTGCAATCCCGTCCGGGGTCTCTGTCTTTGGTAATCTTCTTCCAAACATCATGCGCACCTCCGGAGCCTCTCAGAATCCGTGATCCTTGACAGCTCCTTCATAAAATATCCATTCCCAGGGTAAAATCTGTTATTTTTGGCCATTTTCAGCCGAATGGGATTCAATACATAAAACACCGGGGTATTGTTGCCTACACCAATTTCCATAAACAGAACATGTCGGCCCGTTGGTCATGCATTACAGACCTTCATAGCTGTGAATATCGTGCTACTGCAAGAAGAGAAACTTCTAGCCAGCATCTATAAAAGTAAGAAAACTATCGGCGGTTTTCTTATCGCATATATGCTCTATTTTACCGTGTCCATTAATCTATCCAATATATCCGCTGTATCTCCATTCATACAGATGGATCGAGTTTCAATCTGTTTCGGGCAATACGCTTCGTGATAATTTAAACACGCATACACTGCCTTCGGATTCTCATGGGTCATCTGCCAGAAAGGATATTTTATGATGACCGGAGTATTGTTGCCTACACCAATTTCCATAAACAGAACATGTCGGTCCGAATGCTTCTTTAGAAATTCCAAATAAGCCGCCGAAGCCCGGTGCCACCCTTCATCTTCCACAAAAGAATCATCCGCACGAAGGTTCATCGTCACATCGGATCCGTTCAGCGGACATTTCGGTATTAGATAAGAAGGAATTTCCATGCGAATTTTTTTGTTCTTTGGAACGTGAAACTTTCCTTTTTTATCTTTGACAAAGCCCTGGGCTTCCATCGCCTGCATGACCCATTGTTCATTATCAAAGGTTACTTGTATGCTCGGATCCACACTTTGAAACAAGCCATAATCTCCCTGGGTATAAAACAGTCTTTTTTTATCAAAACCAGCTCGTTGAAACTGGTGGTCCACATTTGTTGTGATGACAAAATAATTCTTATCTTTTACGAGTTTCAATAGCTTTTGATAGACTGGTTTCGGGGGATCAAGATAACGATTAATATAAATATTCCGAGCCCAGAAAGCCCAGTTTACTTCCGGATCCAGCTGCATAACATAAAAACCGCCTGTATACATATCCTGAAAGCCGTACGCCTTTTCAAAGTCAAAGAAGTATTCTTCAAATCGCTTTCCACTATAGGTCATTCCGGCTGCCGTAGATAAGCCGGCTCCGGCTCCAATTACAACTGCTTCCGCTGTTTCCAGCTCTTGCTGCAGATGAAGAATTTGCTGGTCCAAGTTTCCGGATCCTCTGGAAATTCCATTTTTAAAATTTCTTACACCGGCAAGGCCCTTTTCGATTGTCCGTTGATATCCATTTTTATAAGAGTTTTTCATAATATTCTTTATCCTCGTCTTTAAAAACATTAAAGATGACCCTGTCGATGGCTTTTGGATGGATCGTCATCCATTCTGTCACGGTCTTTACTGCTATTTCAGCTGCTCTTTGATTTGGAAAACGGAACACACCGGTCGATATACAACAAAACGCAACAGACTTTAATTCATTCTTCGCGCACAGATCCAGCGTATTCCGATAACAATCTTCCAGATCTTTTTCCAGATCCGGTGTCAGCTGGTTCTGCACGATCGGGCCTACGATATGAATGATCTTCTTAGCCGGCAGATTATAGCCATCTGTCAACATCGGTTGGGCTGTCGGCTGTTGGTAATTCCGACCATATCGCATCCGCATCGCATGCATCCTTTGATAACATTCTGTGCGCAACTGGATACCTGCATAGGTGTGGATGCAGTTATCGATACATGTATGCATAGGAATAAAACACCCCAGCATTTCAGCATTGGCCGCATTGACAATGGCATCCACAGCCAACCGAGTGATATCCCCTTGCCATAAAGAGATTCCCTCGCGGATCTGTGGAATATCCGAAAGATGTACAATTCCTTTTTGTTCGGCACAGGTCTGCAGATATGCATCTTGTATTTTTAATAGACCCGCATCCATCTTCTTTGGCATGCGAACGTTCATCAAAGATCGTAAAAGCCGGCACTTTCCTTCGTAATCTGCCGGCGTCTGTATCTCTTTATAATCGTCAGAGTCCAGTTTAAACTGTTCCACCAGAATATCCAGACGTTGTTCCTGTTTGCATTTTCTATCCATTTGGATCACCTGCCTTTTTATAGTGTTGTATGGATTTTTTGTCAGTATTTACACACAGGTTCCTATACAAAAAGGCGATTTCTCGCCTTATTGAAGGAGTGCATAGAAAAAAAATAACATGCTGAGGATCAATACGAGAACATAGAAAACAATCTCTATAATGCTAAGAATATAAAGTCCTTTGCCCTGTATGTATCCTTTACGAATGGAATCGGAAATACTCAAGGTTGCGGCAATGGATACCAGAAGCATCATAACCGGTCCGATCAGCAAAAAGCCGATATAACCAATACCGATCAGAAAGAAATAAGTATCTAGATCGGCAAAATGCGATTCCATTAATATAACATATAAAAAATAGAAGAAAGCTATAATCGGAAAAATGGCAGGAATCAACAATAAAAGGATGCTCGATGTGCTTTTTTTCATACAGCTCCTCCTATGGCAGTCGATGGCCTGAAGCCCGGTAAATCTCGTACCATTCTTTTCTTGTGAGCTGGATCTTATCCGCTGCTGCTGCTTCCACGATACGTTCTGGCCGTGTCGTTCCGATCACAACCTGCATCCGGCATGGTAAAGCCAAGATCCAAGCCAGTGCAATTGCTGCCGGTGTCACATGTTTTTCGATAGCAAGACGTTCCAATACTGTATTCAGCTGCTCATCCTGAAAAATGGACCGTCCGTCTCTTCCTTGTAAACTGGACCATGTCTGGATGGTGATATTGTGTTTCTGACAGCAATGAAAAACATCCCCTTCTCTTTGTACGGCTTCTGCCTCTGACGTATTGACATAAAAAGCCGGATCGATCATCGCCGTATATGAACAGCTCAACTGCATTTGATTGGCATAGATCTGTACTTCCTTATTGATTTCCTCAATTTGGTTTTCGTTCATATTGCTGACACCAAGATAAGAAAGCTTGCCTTGGTCTAACAGTTGATCATAGGCTTGATGAATTTCATATGGATCCATCAAAATATCCGGCCGGTGCAGCAACAAACCATCAATATGGTCCGCCTGCATCCGATCCAGACTATTGTTCACGGATTCAATAATATGCTCTTTTGACAAGTCATACCACGTAAAATCCTCCAGGCGGATCCCGCATTTTGTCTGCAGGAAGAACTGATCTCGTAAAGACGGATTTCTGCGAAATACTCGCCCTAGTTTTCTTTCACATTCCCCCGCCCCATAAATGTCGGCAGTATCGATGATATGGATATCCTGTTCTACACATGTCTGCAGACATTCCTCCAGCTGGTCCTCATTCAACCGATCGATCCGCATGGTTCCAAATATGATTTTCGATGATGGTTTTGACATAGGGTCCTCCTTTCAAAAAAGAGCCGGTACTCTCACCGGCTACTTCTCTTCGTTCGTTTTCTTCTTCGTGGAAGTGTTTTCACCCGAGGATTCGTTTTTCTTTGTTTGTGTTCCCTCATCGGATGATTGCTCATCCATCCCGTTTAATTGTTCTTCCAATTGTGCAATTTGTTCTTCCAGATCACTGATCTTTTCGGCTTGTTCCTTGGTTTCCTTCGTCAGTTCCAAAATTTCTTCATCTTTATCAAGCTGGGTTTCATTGTTCTTGTTTTTCTGGGTATCAATTTTATCCTGCAGCTCCTTTTTTTCCTTTTCCAGGGTCTTTATTTCCTGTTCATGTGTCTTCTGCAATCCATACATTTCATAGATAAAAAATCCCGCTGTCAGCACAAACGTTAAGATAATGGCGGTAAAAAAACGTTTCAGTACTGTTTTCTTATCGCTCTTTACTACTGTTTCCACATGATGGATCTGCGTGGTCTTGTCATATTCTTCTTCTGGAAACAAATATTCCCCGCACTCCTCACAATATCTTCTCTTTTCGTTGTTTTCATGACCGCATTGAGGACATTTCATATATTACTCTCCCTTATTCAAATACTCTTTTAGTCGAGGCATCAACCGTTTGGCATCCTTATACCCCATATAGTATACATCTCCCAGACGCTTCGTATCCCGTTCCAGACGGCCAATATCGATTTCTTCCGATGGACTGATCACAAATACCTTTTTCTTCCTTCGCAGCATCTCGATATCATTGCATTGCTTGTTATAACGGGAAGCCGATTCTACCAATGCCCTTTCCAGTGCCGGATAATTTCGGTACATGGTTCGTGTTGCCGGATTATCCATGGTTTCCCGTTCCTGGCGGAACTCGTCTGCTCTAGTTCGAACAATGATTATTTTATCATAACCTTCATCAATTGCCCACTGATATGGTATCGCATCGGAACATCCTCCATCCAGGTATGGCTGTTCACCGATATAAACCATCTGTGAAACAAACGGCATGGATGCCGAAGCCCGGCAAGCCTGCAGGATATCCTCGCATTTTCCTCTTTCAAAGAATTCCGGTTGTCCTGTCATACAGTTGGTTGCCACCGCCACAAACCTTCGGTTCGGCGCATAGAAACGGACCGAATCCAACGGGTATTCCTTGCCGGCATCGCCGAATAAAAAGTCAAATCCAATGATGCCATGATTCTGCATATAAGCCAGGCCACCGACATAACGTGGATCGTTACGGTATTTCAAATTAATATGCGCTGCCCGGCCGATCTGGCCGGCTACATAGTTGATTCCGTTCAGTGCTCCGGCTGAAACCCCAATCGTACAACGGGCATTGATATCCGCTTCCATCAACGCATCACAGACGCCGGAAGTATACAATCCTCGAAAGGCGCCACCTTCCAAAACAAGACAGACATCTGTTAAATGATTGGAAGCGATGCCTTTAGGCAGATCATCCAGATTATGAAAGACCCAGTTTCGGATCTCACCATCCATTTTTTTCTGTATCTGCATCACCTTTTGAGGAAGCTGATCGGCACTTTCAGATAAGTTGCGAATCTGTTGGGTGGCATTGTCCGACAGATCCTTGACCTTCTGTGGCAGTTGTTCAGCCGACTCCGATAAGTTTTTCACCTGTTCTTTTAGTTTCTCTGTTGATAAATCTATTTTGTTCATTGAACGCCTCTGAAATAGTTGCTGAATACCGCTGTCTGTGGTCGTATGTCGTCCTGGACTACCAACTTTCCTTCCGGATAGATGACCACATCGTTACACAGCGACAAATAATCCTCTATCGTTGATAACACCCGATATCCGATATCTCCTTTTCGATAGTGCATCGGGATGACCATTTTTGGTTTTAACGTTTGTACGATCTCTTTGGCTTCGGCAGCCGATATTGTATAAAACCCTCCAATCGGGATCATCATAATATCTGTGTGCATCAAATGCATCGTCTGATTGGCATCCAATGCACAGCCGATATCCCCCATATGGACAATCTTTAATTGACCGTCTTCTAAAATATGAATGGTGTTCATTCCCCTTTTTTCTCCCTGGTCATGATCATGATACGAAGGCAGTTTCGTAATGTTCCATGGGGAATCCTCTTCTGATGGTATCCGTTTTACACATTCGGTTCCATGATGATCGGCATGCTGATGCGAACAAAGTACTTCATTGGCTTCTATCCGCAGATGCGGCAAACCATCTACACTTCCGTCTTTATATGGATCGATCACAATCGAATAATGATCTTTCAAGATTTTAAAACAACTATGTCCATACCATTGAATTGTATACATAACTGACCTCCTTCTTTCGTACTTTTATTATATCATTTTGTAAAATTATGATACACTAAACACCATGAGAGAATATCTGGAAATCTATCTTTGTTTTTTAAAAATCGGTTCCATCGCTTTTGGAGGAGGGTATGCGTTATTGCCGATCCTGCAAAAGGATCTGGATGAAAACCGCCATTGGGCCACGACTGAAGAGCTGATGGATTACTTTGCGATCGGGCAGTGCACACCGGGTGTGATTGCGGTCAATGTTGCCACCTTTATCGGTTATAAAAAGAAAGGAGTCATGGGAGCTTTGGCAGCCAATCTGGGATTTTTGACAGTCCCTGTCATTCTGATTTTGATCATCGCTGCCTTTCTGTCCAACTTTGCCGAACTGGACATTGTAAAACACGCCTTTGGCGGGATCCGTGTCTGCGTGTGTGTACTGATCATTCAGGCGGTTCTGCGCTTGTGGAAAAAATCCATCGTTGATAAAGTTACTTTAGCGATGGCAATCATCATCTTTTTACTGGCTGCTGTTCCTTTACCGTTCTCTGTGCCGACCGCACTGCTGGTGGTCCTTGCCGGCCTATGCGGCATACTGCTGGGAAATGAAACGCGCTCTTTGAAGGATGGTGATCCGTCATGATCTTAATACGTCTGATTCTGTCATTTTGTAAGATTGGTTTGTTCTCTATCGGTGGTGGTATGGCCACTTTACCGTTTCTATATGAATTATCAGCCAGGACCCACTGGTTCAACTATCAGGATATAGCCAATATGATCGCAGTGTCCGAATCCACGCCGGGTCCATTGGGCATCAATATGTCCACCTATGCCGGTTATGTGACGGCAGGGATCCCCGGGGGGATCTTAGCTAGCCTGGGCCTGGCTTTTCCATCTTTTGTGATCATTATCATCGTTTCTAAATTCCTGGAACGTTTCAAGAATTCTAAAACGGTCCAAAAGGCTTTTTACGGTTTACGCCCGGCTTCGATCGCCTTGATCGCAGCGGCCGGTCTCAATGTCGCAAAAACGAGTTTGTTGAATACAGAATTGTTTTCAACCACCCATCAAATCGGGGATCTGTTTCTGATCAAACCGATTTTATTAGCCGTTTTCTTGTTCATCGGTCAAAAAAAATGGAAGCTGCACCCAGTTCTCTGGATCCTGGCAGCCGCTGTGATAGGAATTCTCTTTCAATTCTAAAAAAGCAGGTCAAGTGACCTGCTATTAGCTTAAATATTGTTGGTTCTCCTGTACAAAATAATAGGATACACCAATCAGGATCGCCAGTGATGTAAAAGATCCGAAAAATACAGATCCATTGAACATATAATAATCAGAATATAGGAAATAATAGGAAATTTGGTTAGCCAGCATCAATAAGGCCGAAAAAGCCGATCCTCCGATAAGCACGAATATCCCTACCTTTTTTCGGGCGAATAAAATCAGAGCGATGCCGGTGATGATCGCGATATTGGCAATCAATCCCATGAGACTGCTCCAACCATAAAATCCATATCTTAATCCTGAAAGCGTTGACAAGACCCGCACGACAAAACAAAACCAGAACCAGACAAGAAAACCAGTTGATACATTGTTCTTCGGCATCTGTTTTGGAGCCACAGGTATCGGATCATCCTGTTTTGGCTGAAATTTTGGTGGTTTCTTTTTTTCTATCGGTGTACCACACACCGGGCAAAATTTCATGCCCGCTTTTCCTTCATTGCCACATTTGGGACATTTCATGATCGTTTCCTCCTTCAGGACAAGCAATCGCTATTAGTTTCTACAAAATAGTTACATACAAGTATAAACGGAACGGAGGCAAAAATTCCCAGGAAAGGATGGTTGATCATACAGAAGCGCAAGATCAGTAAAAAGGCAGAAAGCCCCATCAGATACATGCCAGCTCTTTTTCTTAATGCAGCCAGCAGGATACTGCCGATGATATTACTGATCAAAGAGGCCATGATCATAAAATACAGCCGCTGATCATTTCCGATGCGCAATACCAATAATGCTAAACTGATGACGGCAACCAATGCGTACCACAGGATAAAGACTGTAGAAATCTTACGTTTGTTTTCATCCATAATTCATCCACCTCATGGCTCAATTGTATTGTATTTTGGGATGGTTTGCAAATGGGAGACAATCTATTTAAAAGACCTTGCGTTTTCCAGCAAGGTCTATATTGTTTATTTTCTTTTTGGAGGTTGATGGATGCATAAGCCTAAGCAATCGGCACAAGCTTCCTGGAAAGCTTCTGAATAGCTAGGATGTGCATGAATGATCTTTTCAGCGACTTCATTGATGGTGATCTCCATCTGTAATAAAGCCGTCGCTTCTGCGATCATCTCAGAAGCTACACCGCCCACGATATGAACACCGAGGATTTCGCCATACTTGTTGTCCGCAACAACTTTGACAAAACCGCTGGTTTCACCGGAGGCTACACTACGTCCGTTGCCACTCATGTTGAACTTGCCGACACGAATGCCTTCCGGATGTTTTTCTTTGGCTTTTTGCTCGGAAAGACCGACCGATGCGCATTCCGGAGATAAGTAAAGTACGCTTGGTACATAACGTAGATCACATGTCTCGTTCGTGCCTTTGACGGCATTTTCCGCAGCCACTTCTGCCATTTTGAAAGCTGAATGCGCCAACATGATGCGACCGTTGATATCGCCACATGCATAGATGTTATCGACTTTTGTTTTCATGGTATCGTCAACAACCACTTTACCACGGTTGATTTCAAACTGTCCTTCCATTTTTCCTAAGCAGCTCAGATCCGCTGCCCTTCCGATGGATAACAAGACTTTATCACATTCGAATTCACCATTGTCTGTCACAATCACCGGGCATCCATTGTTGTCTTTGATTTCAACAACCTTCCGTCCACAGTTTACCGAACAGCCGGCTTTCTTCAATGTTTTATCGACTTCTTTGGAAATGTCACGATCCAACATGGAAACGACGCTGTCCATAGCTTCAATAATTGTAACCTTGCTTCCAAAAGCGCTGAAAGCACTGGCCAGTTCGCATCCGATCACGCCGCCGCCGATGATACCTAAACGAGCCGGTACTTCTTCCATATCCAGGATTTCATTGCTGGTCATCACATCTTTGTGATCGACACCAGGAATCGGAATACGGATGGCTTTGGAGCCACCACACAGTAAGATCTTATCGGCTGTATACGTCTTGGAAGCACACGCAATGGTATGCGCATCTTCCAATGCCGCTTCCCCACTGACTTTGGTTACGCCGTTTCTTTTCAACAGGACATCCACACCACCGGTCAGCTGTTTTACGACTTTGTTCTTGTAAGCGACAACCTTGGTCATATCCACACTGTGTTCCGGATCGACAACGATACCACGGTTGGCCGCATCCTCGATATGATGAATGTATTCCGCTGTCTTTAAATACGTTTTGGTTGGGATACAACCACGATTTAAACAAGTTCCCCCAACAACGTCTTTTTCAAAGATAACCACGTTAGCTCCTAACTGAGCGGCACGAATAGCTCCTACATAACCGGCGGGGCCACCTCCGATTACAGCTACATCGTAGTCATACTGACTGGTTTTTTCAGCTTCCGCCGGTGCACCGGTCACAACCGCAGAGGCTTCTGCTTCCCCTGCTTCCTTGCCCGGTACTTGTTCCCCTGGTTCACCGATATAACCAATGGTAGTCAGAACAGGAACCACAGCGCCTTCTTCATATAGTTTTGCCAACAAGACCCCGGAAGCCGGCGCTTCGGATTCCATCGTAATCTTATCGGTTTCGATTTCCATGACCGCTTCGCCTTTTTCTACCGGATCCCCTACGTTTTTAAGCCATTTTACAATGGTTCCTTCTTCCATATCCATGCCGTTTTTCGGCATTTGTAATTCGATAGCCATTTATTCCTCCTATGATCAGATCAGAATGCTCACTGGGTTTTCCAGTAATCCTTTTAAGTACTTTTCAAATTCACAAACTTCTGCACCATTCAGAATTCGATGGTCATAAGTTACACAGATCATCATCTTCTTACGTACACTGATTTCTCCATCAATCAAAGCCAGCTCTTCTTCCGTCGTACATACACCGACGATCGAAGCCTCTGGTTTATTCACAATTGGTGTAAAGCTGTACAATCCGTACATACCCTGATTGGAGATTGTCGTACGGGCATCGCCCATTTCATTTGGTTTCAATTTACCATCTCTGGCTTTCTTTGCCAGGTCTTTCGCTGCTTTGGAGACCTCGGTCAAGCTCTTTTTATCCACATCGCGAATGACCGGAACCACCAGGCCATCATCCACTGCGACAGCCATGCCTACGTTGATCTGATTATGTAGCACGTATTCGTTGCCATCCAGTGTCATGCGGAAACGTTCGAACTTCTCAAGAGCTTTTCCGACCGCTTTGATGATCATATCGTTAACAGAAACACGCTCCGGTTTTTCGCGACCCTGGTTGATCTTGGCTCGCAATACCAACAATTCTGTGACATCCACCTTATAGTTCTGCGTAACCGGCGGAATCTCGGTATGGCTGGCAACCATGTTTTTCATAATGGCTTTTCGCATACCAGATAGCTTTCTGCGTTCCAATACTTCTTCAATTTCCTTTACTGCTGCTTCGACATTGGCAATTTCTGCCGGTGTCAGATCGCCGGCCATGACTTTTCCCCGATAACCGGAACCTTGTACGCTTGCCAGATCGATTCCCATATCCGCTGCCATGGCACGAGCTAACGGAGAAGCTTTTGGTAAAGCAGCCAAAGCCGTTTCAATATCGCGGGCCCGGATCTCTCCATAGCGGCCTGTCGGTGTTACCTCTTTCAAGTCGATATTGTTGTCAACTGCCAGTTTCTTTGCGTATGGTGTCGCTGCAATACCACTTGTATCGGATAACTTTTTAATTGGTGCCGCTGCCACCGCAACCGGCGCGGCCACTTCTTCTTTTTTTACCTCAGCTGGTGCATCACTTGCAGCCGTTGTCGGTACTTTTTCTCCCGGCTGACCAACATAGCCAACCGTTGTCAATACCGGAACCACATCCCCATCTTCATATAGTTTCGCAAGAAGGATCCCAGCGACAGGTGATTCGGATTCCATTGTGATCTTATCTGTTTCAATTTCCATGAACGGCTCATCTTTTTCAATCGGATCGCCGACATTTTTCAACCATCTGACAATGGTACCCTCTTCCATATCCATACCGTTTTTCGGCATTTGTAGTTCTGTTGCCATTGATAGTCCTCCTTATTATTAAAGTACTTCGCGGATTGCTGCTTCAATCTTCGCCGGTGTCGGGAATGTTTCCGCTTCTAAAACCGGGTTGAAAGGAACCGGACAATACAAGGCACCTACACGCTTGATCGGAGCATCCAGATAGTAGAATGCATCACTATCGGTAATGGTTGAAGCAATTTCACCACCAAATCCACCGAATTTAACCGATTCATGAACAATGACAACACGATGTGTCTTGCTGGCGGTTTTGATAATGGCATCCGTATCCAGTGGTGACAATGTACGAAGATCCAGCACTTCCACGCTGATGCCTTCTTCCGCTAGTTTATCCGCAACCCCTAAGCTCATCTGAACCATACGGCCATATGTAATAACGGATACATCGGTTCCTTCGCGTTTGATATCTGCTTTTCCTAATGGTACGATGTAATCTTCATCCGGTACCATTCCTTTTTCTTTATACAGACGTTTCTGTTCCAGGAAAACAACCGGGTTGTTGTCACGGATCGAAGCTTTTAACAGTCCTTTGGCATCATACGGTGTAGAAGGGACAACTACTTTTAATCCAGGTACATGCAGATACATCTGCTCCAAAGACTGTGAATGCTGCGCTGCCGCCCCGGTTCCACCACCGGCTGGTGTACGGATAACCATCGGAACATTGACCTTTCCGGCGAACATAAAGTGCATTTTTGCTGCCTGGTTGATGATCTGGTCATAACATACGGCCATAAAATCGGAGAACATCAGCTCAACGATCGGACGCATACCGGTCACCGCCGAACCGACACCGGCCCCCATAAACGCCGTTTCACTGATTGGCGTTTCACGCACACGTTCCGGGCCAAATTCTTCCAACATACCCTTGGATACACCGAAAGCTCCACAATAGGCACCAATATCTTCTCCCATAAAATATACATTTTCATCACGACGCATTTCTTCGCACATGGCTTCACGAACAGCGTCTCTATATGTAATTTGTCTCATTTCACTCATCTTGTTATCCTCCCGTTAGTCCGCGTAAACGTCTGCTTCCAGGTCTTCTACGACCGGCTGTGGCTGTGCCTTGGCATATTCGATCGAATCGGCAACTTTCTTGTCCGCTTCTGCCTGCATCGCATCCACTTCTTCTTCTGTAAACAATCCCTGTTCTACCAGGTATTTACGGAAACGAACGATCGGGCTGTTATCCTTCCAGAATTGAATTTCTTCTTTGGAACGATAAAGGTTACCATCACTCTTGGAATGACCGGATGTACGATATGTATGCTCTACCACCAAAGCCGGACCATTTCCGGCAACGATATAATCCCGTGCTTCACGGACTGTTTCATAAACTGCCAGTACATTATTTCCGTCGCATTCATACGATTTAAATCCAAACGCATCTGCTCTTTGTCTTAAATCCTGATTTTTAACAACACGTTCCAGCTGTGTGGACATACCATATTGATTATTTGTCAACACAAACAATACTGGCAGATCCCACGCAGCCGCCAGGTTCATGGATTCCAGGATAGCTCCTTCATTAGCAGCACCATCTCCAAAGAAAGCTGCACATACACGATCCGGGATATGCTTCATCTTGATCGTCAAAGCAGCTCCGCACGCAATCGGTCCGTTGCCGCCAACGATCCCATTGGCTCCCAGGATGCCATTATCAAAATCACAAATATGCATCGATCCACCTTTGCCATGGTTTGTACCTGTTCCACGTGCCAGGATCTCTGCCATCATATCATTGATATCTACACCTTTTCCCAATGCCTGTCCATGACCACGATGGGTTGCCAGTAAGTAATCTTCCTTTTTCAAAGCTGCGGTGGTACCAACACCGGTTGCTTCTTCACCGACACTTAAATGCATCGTTCCATGTACCAGGCCCTGTCCGAATAACCAGAATGCCTCTTCTTCAAACTTGTTGACAGTCATCATACGTACCATCAACTCACGAAGGAACTCTTTATCTTCTAATAACGTCTTATCCTCTACGTCAAATTCCTTCATGTGGTTAACAAATGCTTCCATTTTGTCTCCTCCTGTAATTATATTTACAATTGTATACTAGCTTATCAATCGCTAATTTTCTCACTGTCAATATATCATCAAAACCAGGGAGTGTCAATTGGAACTCCGGTACTAAGCCGTCTCTATCTAGCTTTATTTTTATTTACAATTGTTTACTATAACTTATTTCATTTTTAAATTTACAATTGATAATTACAGTTATATTGTTTACACTTAGTCATATGGAAAGAAGGATTTTATGTCAATCTCAAAGGATCAGCGTTATTACCTTAAATTAAAAGCTTTATATTATTATTATGAAAAAGGATATACCCAGACAAAAATTGCTAAATCTTTAAACATATCCCGTGTAACTCTTGGCCGTTTACTGGAAGAAGCCAAAGCAGAAGGCATGATCAAATTTGAGATTGTGGACGTTCGTGGCTCTATGAAAACACTGGAACTGGAAGAAAAGCTCAAAGCCCGTTTCGGACTAACCGATATCAAGCTTGTCAACTGTCATGATGCCCAGGATGATCAGATCCCTAACCGGCTTGCCTATGAAGCCGCTGATTATCTGGAACAGCGGATCCACTCACATATGAAGATCGGGCTGACCTGGGGACGAACCCTCAGCAAGATCATCGATACTCTGCCATCCAATAAGTCCATTCAAGATCTATCTGTCTATACATTGGTCGGAAGCACATCGCAAAGTGTCGATTTCCAGCCCAATGTACTGGCCCAGCGCATCATCGATAAATACAACGGGACCGCATCCATATTAACCGCTCCGTTCATGTGTCAAAGCGAAGAGTTATGTCAGGCCATAAAAAAAGAACCAGCCATCCAGTCTATTCTGGAGGCCTCCCATGACCTGGATATGACATTGGTCGGCATCGGTGAAGAACCGATACGAAACGCTGATCATCTGTCCGACTATCCCTTTGAACCATCGACGATCAATGAACTCGTAGATGCCCACGCTGTCGGTGACATCTGTGGCAACTTTTTTGATATAAACGGACAACTATGTGATACCCCGATCAAAAACCGGATCGTATCTATCGACATCCATGATCTGCCTGACCATAAACAGGTCATCGGCATTGGCGGTGGCCAACAGAAAGTTCGCTCTATTATCGGCGCTTTAAACGGCGGGTATCTTCATACATTGATTACCGATATACAGACAGCCGAAAAAGTCCTCGAATTAACAGAAAGGTGAGAAGGTCGTTCCCTCTCACCTTTTTAAAGCTCTGCGTTTTTTAACCATGTTTCCATATCTCGGTACATGGTCTCTTCTGTTTTGTCCAAGCTATGACAACATCCCATCGCTTGTGCCATCGTCTCGTTATGATAACGATGATGGCGTAATATAGCCGGTAATGATTGAATGACATCCGGTCGCAAAGAATCCGAATAGGCCATAACATCCATGATCCTTCCGGCATCCACTTGAAACTGCAGTTCCACTTCTCCCCAGGTAAACCGATGACCAATCGTATACTGAAAATCAAAAGCCTGCCCATAGATCCAGTCCCATGAGGCATATTTCTGCGTCAGTGTTTTAATTTTTTCCGGATCAAGATCTTCTTCTCTTAAAAGAAGAGACTTTCGATCGTAACATTGATCAAAAGATGTTTTTAATGCTTCTTTTAATCTGTGAATGGTCAAGTTCGGACACACTTCCTTCAGATTGACGACGCGCGATCGCACCGAAGCAATCCCCTTGGATTCCAGCTTCTTTTTAGAAACATTTAAATACTTTTCCAGTTTTTCCAGTTCTACATCCACCATGATGGTTCCATGATGGTAGCAGTGCCCTTTCCTTTCATGAAACGCATTACCGGAGAATTTACAACCATTAACCAGGATATCGTTCCGTCCGCTGATATTCGCCCGGATCCCCAGGATTTGTAAAGCGTGCAGAAGAACCCGTTGTTGATGGGCAACATCATAGTTTTCCTTATGAGCAATAAAGGTAAAATTCAGATTGCCCAGGTCATGATAGACAGCCCCTCCACCGGAAAGCCTGCGGGCTATGACCGCTTCATCCGTTTCAATGCGGCTGATCTGGCATTCCTTCCAGACATTCTGATTTTTTCCGATTACAACCGTTTTCTGATTCTGCCATAGATAGAATACAACACTGTTTTCCGGACAGTTTGTAAACAAATATTCTTCTACAGCAAGGTTTTTATACGGATCAAAATTTGTTGTTTCGATATAATACGTATTCTCTATCATAACTGTACTCTCTATATTGAAATGGACATGCCCGGTTGATCAAAAGCGATGGTATCCACCAATCCTTTTGTACGTTGCATATCCCTGTGCACCATTTTCGCCAATTTTAAGTCATCCTCCGCTGCATAGGGAATATGATAGATAAACACATGATCCAGTTTGGATATGTTACCAAGCATCTTCTGCCCATTTGGATTATGATAGGCCAAAGGATTGATAAAGACCCCTTGATAAGCCTTATTCTGTGTAAACAAAAGATCGTCATGAAAGAAATCATAATCTCCGGTAAACAGAAAACGATAGGTTTCTAACTGCACTTCCATACAATAATGGGGTACATCTACATACTGTTTGCCGGAATGCCCCGTCTTGTGGCAGGTTATACAGATATTCTTATCCGTTTGTATCGTTTTGGAAGACTGATCGATAACCTCTGTTCTAATTCCGTAGCGTTTTGCTGTTTCCAGGCTCTTTTTTATATATCGGTCCTCCTCTTTGGGCAGTACCATACAAGCCGGCTGGTGATGCATCAGATAATAGCTGACTAGATCCTGTGAATAGTGATCCTTATGACAATGCGTGAATATCAGACAATCCGGTTTTTTCTGCTTTCCGTTCGGTGAAAACAGATCCAGAAACATATCCAAGGGAATCGGACTGGCCAGTCCCTCTTGCAGACCAGGTACATACAATCCGTCGATCATCACAGCTGTTTTTTCGGTAGATAAAAGGATTCCTGCATTTCCAATATGTACAATCTTACATGTCATACATTGACGATACCTTATTTTTTATATATCGTCAAACTCCTGTGGATCCTACATCCCGTTTCTTTGAATCGTAGGCTCACAACCCACATAATAAGATTCTTAATGCGATCTTTCAATGATTCGAAAAACTTTATCCCCGGCAAAGAAGAAAACCCCCTTTCGGGGGTTTGAAGGACTTATTTTTTCTTCTCAGCTTTTGGTGCTTTTTCTGCTGGTTTTTCTTCCACTGCAGGAACACCGTTCTGCATACGTTCGTTATAAGCTTCCATAATTGCTTCAGCCCATGCACGAACTTGTGTTAAATGATCTGGTGCATTCAGGATACCTGTTGTTCCACCCGTTCCGTCAGATCCTAACTTAACGATGTTGTAGCAGTCTTCGGCAGTACTTACACCGGCAGCGATCATCGGAGATACATCCGGGTTAGCTTCTTTGATAGCCTGGCATGCAGCGATGTTGTAAGCGTCATCAGCCAGTTTACCGGTTCCGATCAGATCCGATGGTTCCGCAATGATGATATCCGGTCCCATTACCGCAATAGCTTTCGATTCTAATACAGAGTCAGCACATACTAATGTGATGATGCCCAGACGCTTTGCACGTTGAATGGCTTTGCACAGTTCGCTGACTGTTTTTGGGTTTTCTTCATGATTCAGGAAAACAGCACCGGCACCGGCATTTTTAATCGCTTCCGGCAATACACGTCCAACACCACGTCCCGGAACCAAAGAGTCCATAGACTGTGCTGTAACGATCAGATTTTCCGTGTTCTCTTTAATTAAACGAATGTCTGTGTAAGGGCAGGTAAAGAAGATCGTAATGCCTGTTTCCTTTGCTACCTGGTCACACTTCTGAGCCAGTCGTAAGCTTCGGCTGTCATATAAGTAGTTCTTCGGGTTTACTACCAAGAAAGGTAATTTAAATTTTTTCTGTTTCATCTTTATTCTCCCATTACCGTAATGATACATTTACGGTTTCTTCCGCCTTTCGCGCGGTCAAAGTCTACAAAGTAGATATATCCTGTGGATCCTACACCCAGTTTACCATCTGTTACATCCAAGGTTGCACTTGATCCGATGATCGTGGATTTTAAGTGTGCATCTCCATTCCACAATGCGGAACGATCTCCCCCTGGAAGGTAATCTGCTGCATTCGGCCATGCTTCTACAGCTACATAATGTTCTTCTCCTGGATAGACATAGGTATCCAGAGCCACCTGATCCGGAATGATCTTTCCTAATACATTGTTCAGGTCTTCCTGCAGGAATTCGTCACCGTCTTCATTGTAATCATGTACGAATTCTTCAAAGAATACGGAGCAGGTAGTATGTGGCGAAATCACGAAACATACGCCTTCTTTTATACCACTGTTTTCAATAGCAGCTTTTACTTGTGGTGTAATATCCAAATATGTCGGACGATCACCATGAGACTTCAAACTAATTCTTTCCTTATATACAGTCATTCTTCTTTTCCTCTTTCCTTAGATTGATTTTGTTTCAAATAATTTGTAGCAGTATTTCAGGCAGTCTTTCATTCCATTAATGGAAGCATTCTTGATTGTGTAGTAGTCATCGACTTCTGCTTCCTTGTTTTCCAGAGCCAATACCGGACGGGCTGCACTGGCCATGAAATCAGAATATACATTGACTTTGGCAATCCCTTCGGTTGCACAACGATTCAGGTTGTCATCTCCGGAACCGGATCCTCCGTGCAATACCAGCGGACATGGTACAGCTTCCTTCAGTTCATGAAGACGTTCAAAGTTGATTACCGGTGTTCCTTTGTAGAATCCGTGGGCTGTTCCGATGGATACAGCTAAGGAATCACACTGTGTCTGTTCGGCAAATGCCTTGGCTTCTTCTACAGATGTGTAGATCGCATTCGGATCGGACTTATCAAAGTTGGAAGCAACGTGTCCGATTTCCGCTTCAACCACAACCCCTTTTTCATGGGCATATTCTACAACGGACTTCGTTAAAGCTACGTTTTCTTCAAATGGTTTCATGGAACCATCGATCATAACCGATGTGAATCCTAAGTCAATGGCTTTCTTACATACTTCGAAAGAGCTTCCGTGATCCAGATGTAAACAAACCGGATTGGTTGTTTTTTCCGCTAAGTATTTTGCATAGTAGGCTGCGTCTTCTAATGTAATAAATGCATTCAAATGGGCTTCTGCAATCGCAATGATAATTGGTAAATTTAATTCTTCGGAAACGGCCAGATGCGCTTTTAATGAATCTTCATCTACAAAGTTTGCAGATGGAACCGCAAAATGTCCAGCAACAGCTTTTTCAAACATTTCCTTTGATGTAACTAACATTCGTATAAGTCCTCCTTGATGTCACGACCACATTATACATGACAAATGTCATAATTTCAATATAACTTTTAAAAATTATTTATATTATGTTCGCTTATCTAATTAATGTTTTTTGTGTTCAAAATTAATGCCTGTCACACATCAATCTGTTATAATATTCATATCGAGGTTACTGACTATGACTTTAAATCAGCTATTGTACTTTTACCAGGCTGCTTCTTTAGAACATTTTAACCTGGCTGCCAAAGCTCTGCATATCTCCGAGCCTTCCCTCAGCCGATCGATCCGTTTTCTGGAAGAAGAACTGGGTGTACAGCTTTTTGAAAAAAAAGGAAGAAATATTGTTTTGACCAAGGCAGGAAGGGTCTTTCTTGTTCATGTAGAAAAAATATTAAAAGATATTTCCTATGCAAAAACCAGTATGAAAGAATATGCACTGGACGGTGGGAAAATTGAGGTAGCCTATGTCGCTCCTTTATCACGCAATATCCTGCCTGCTATCATTCGCTCTTTTTTAGATGATCCGGATAACCAAAAGGTTGTATTTAATTTTTACCAAGGCTATACAGAGGATAACCTTGCCGGTTTGAAAAACGGTACTTATGATGTCATCTTTGGATCGAATTTAAGTGAACAGCCGGGAATCAACATTATTCCGATCATGCAAAGGAATATGGTTGTCATCATGTCTGCCGACCATCCTTTGGCAAACAGGAAATATATCGATCATACAGCTTTTACTCAGTATCCGGTTTTAAAATACGATTCGCAGTCGTCATTGGGCGTCTATTCCAATCAGTATTTTCAATCTTATAATGTAGTTCCAAACACAGTATTTGAATTCCCGGATGAAGAGAGCATCGCCTCTTTTGTCAGCCAGGGTTTCGGTATTGCTCTGGTGGCCGATGTATACTCCATTTACAGAGACAATGTCGTGATTCGACCGTTAGTTCCTCAGGAAAAAATGGTCCATACTGTCTCCATGGCGACAATGAATAACAATGCGTCCCCAGCGTCTTTACAAAGGCTGATCCAGCACGTAAAGGATCATTTTGAGAAACATTTTGACGCCCTGTAGATCAAAAACCTTTATTCATAAAAGTTTGATAGTTTTTTGCTATTGATAATATGCAAAAAAACAATTAGACTTTTTATTTATGCAATTCTAATATATAAATAGATATCGTATGTCTATTAGTTCTTTCAACATGCGATCAAAGCAAATAATAAGGAGAACATAAAAGTATGAAAAGCAAGTATTCTCACATTTTTGAGCCTTTTACCGTACGTCGAATGACCTTGAAAAACCGAGTTGTCATGACGCCGATGGGCACAAACTTTGGTGAACAGAACGGAGAAATGAGTTTCCTCCACATTAACTACTATGAGCAGAGAGCTCGTGGTGGAACGGGTATGTTGATTGTTGAAAACGCATGTGTGACATATCCACAGGGATCGAATGGTACAACACAGTTACGTATTGATTCCGATAACTATATCCCTAGATTATTTTATTTAACGGAAACGATCCACAAACACGATGCATGCATTGCCATTCAGCTGAACCATGCAGGGGCTTCCGCTATGTCAAGCCGCATCGGAATGCAGCCGGTTTCTTCTTCCAACATCCCTTCCAAGGACGGAGGAGAAGCACCTAGACCTTTATCTGTAGAAGAAATTTACAGCATTGTTCGTGACTATGGACAGGCAGCCAAACGTGCAGTAACCGCCGGATTTGACGCCGTTGAAATCCATGCCGGTCACTCTTATCTGATCAGCCAGTTCCTTTCTCCTGTATATAATAAACGTACAGACGAATTTGGCGGATCTGCTGAAAACCGTGCCCGTTTCGCAAAACTGGTTATTGAAGAAGTTCGTAAGCAAGTCGGTCCTTTCTTCCCGATCATCGTTCGTATCAGTGCCGATGAATTCGTAGAAGGTGGAAATACGCTGGATGACTGCATTGATTATCTGCAGTACTTTGAAAAAGAAGTGGATATCTTCCATGTATCCGCTGCCTTGAATCAGTCCTTACAGTATCAGATCGACGCAAACTACCTGCCGGATGGATGGCGTTCTTACATGGCACGCCGTGTAAAGGAAGCGTATGGAAAACCAACCATCACTGTTGGTAACATCCGTAACCCACAGGTTGCCGAAGACATCCTGGCTCGCGGTGATGCTGATTTGATCGGTATGGGACGTGGTCTGATTGCCGATCCTGACTGGGTGAACAAAGTTGAATTCGGTCACGAAGAAGACATTCGTCAATGTATCTCCTGTAACATTGGATGTGCCGGTCATCGTATCGGTTTGAATAAGCCGATCCGTTGTACAGTAAACCCGGCTGTAAACTCCAATGCGGATTATTATAAGAAAAAGATCAATAAACCTTGCAACGTTGTTGTTGTAGGTGCCGGTACAGCCGGTCTGGAAGCTGCATGTACAGCCGCCGAAGTCGGATGTACGACATTCTTGATCGAGAAGTCCGATAAACTGGGTGGTTTATCCGCCATTATTTCTCAGATTCCGGATAAGAACCGTATGGCTAACTTCCCTAGATACTTAGAGAGAAGAGCGAAGAAGCTGCATAACCTGTTTATCTTCAAAAACACAGCTGCTACGGTGGATCTCGTTAAGACATTCAATCCGGATATCGTAGTAAACGCAACCGGATCCAATCCGACACTGCCTCCGATCAAAGGATTGCTGGATCGTGTCGATAAAGATGATTCTAAGGTAGCTACTGTATTGAAGATGATCGAACGACGCGAAGAGTACCCGGAAGACATGAAGGGACAGAAAGTCGCTGTTATCGGTGGTGGAGCCGTTGGTCTGGATGTAATGGAATTCTTCACAGAAAAAGGCGCCGATGTAACAATGGTAGAAATGCTGCCGATCATCGGTAACGGTCTGGATCCAATCACAAAATGCGATACACAGACACGTATGAAGAAATACAATGTTCGCCAGATGACGAATACTGCTCTGCAGGAAGTTTGCGATGACAAGTTCATCGTTAAGAATCCGGAAGGTGAAATTGAAGATATTCCGTTTGACTATGGATTCATTTGTTTAGGTATGCGTGCCAATACACCAATCTTAGCTGATCTGCAGCATGCATTCGAAGATACCAATGTAGAAATCTACAACATTGGTGACAGTAAGCGTGCTCGTCGTATCATTGAAGGTACAACAGAAGGACGTAATATATTAGAAGTATTAAAACGTCACGATTATCTATAAATCGTTGTTAAATTCTGTCAAATAGTGAAAAAGCCGATTTTCTCGGCTTTTTTACTTTATCTCTGTAATTATAAATCCATCAATATTATCCCCGGAGACTTGTCTGTTTTCCCCGATCTCCATTGTGATTGGATTTCCTTCGTAGGGAAGATGGTAGATGTGATACCTCTCAAAGTCAATGGCTTGTTGTCGGACCGTATCCATGTATTCTTCCAGACAAAGCCCTCTGGATTCCATTATGATGGAATGTGGCGCACCGACATAGCGGAAATGCCACGGCTCCTCACTGATTTTTGTGATTGTTGTCTTATCTTTTTTGTATCGCTCAATAAATCCATTTTGTATGGCTGCTTGACGAAAAGCCTGACAAATACCTTCTCTGGGAAAAGAAGGACAAATAAAATCAATGTCTTCTTTTGCCTCTCCCAGATCAATGGCCAGCCCTGTCTGATGTTCACTGGCATTCGGTAACGCTACAAATTTACGCGTATACTCCAAACCGTTTTCCTTCAAAGAATCCGCATAAAGCTGTTCCTGTTCATACAGTGGACGATACCCGCTGACCTCCGTAATCTGATTTGTCATCCCAATATCCCGATACGTCTTCATCAACTGCGTATACGCCATTTCTTCCAGCTGAATTCCCGGTCGTACAGTTTGCAGCCGTCGTTCATCCATGACATTCCTCAACAAATGATCCGGATTGACCAGAATTAAATATCCATGATATATGTCATCTTTTCGTAAAGTTATTCGCATCATTCTTTAAAAAAGCGTTCCTTAACCTCCGCAACCGGCATATCCAATCCTGTATAGAGCTTAAACGCCGCTACCCCCTGCCATAATAACATACCTTTGCCTCCAACTGTTTGACAACCTGCTTTTTTTGCTTCCTTTAACAAGCGTGTTTCTTCCGGGCTGTATACAGTATCCGCAACAACCAGTCCCTTATGGAAGGCATTGACATCTTTGACAACGGACTGATCCTCCATCGGCTTCATGCCGACAATGGTCGCATTAACGAAGATATCGCTGGACTGGATTTCTTTTGTCAATGTTTCCGAATCCTCTAAATCATAGACGTTGACGATACAATCCGGCACCGTCTTTTGAAGCTTCTGCGCGATTTCCACAGCTCTTTCAAAGAAGGAATCCTTTATATTGAAAATAGAAAGTTCCCGCACCCCATCCAATGCAGCCTGTACCTGAATGGCTGTGGCAGCTCCACCTCCACCGGCAATGGTCATCTTCTTACCTTTGACTTCAAAACCATGATCTCGTAGATTCTCGTTAAACCCGACGCCATCCGTAATATGTCCGACCAGTTTACCGTCTTCGTTGACGATCGTGTTGACAGCCCCCACGATCCGGGCAGCTTCGGATAATTCATCCACATTTTGCGCTGCCGCAATCTTATCCGGCATGGTTACATTACAGCCCCGCATTTGAAACAGCTTCATCGCTTCCAAAGCCTGAGGTACTTGTTGCTCTTTCACATCAAAAGCCACATACACATAATCCAATCCCAAAGCCTCAAAGCTGTAATTGTACATAGCCGGGGAACCAGAGTGTCCCACCGGTGACCCCAACAAGGCCAATAGCTTCGTTTTTCCTGTTATATTCATTGTAAATCCTCCCTTAAAACAGAAACCATAGAATCCTTATTCTATGGCCGCCTTTTCTTTCTCGTTATCAAACGCAATC
Organism: Erysipelotrichaceae bacterium; assembly: GCA_040266995.1. GTDB lineage: Bacteria > Bacillota_I > Bacilli_A > Erysipelotrichales > Erysipelotrichaceae > UBA4312. Next base: position 87,968 of record JAWRHV010000039.1, read on the forward strand.
AGCTTGGCTATGATTTCATCACAGACATCATCCAGGCTCTTGCCATCTGTCTCTACTGTAATATCTGCCACAGCTTCATACCGTTCTCTTCTTTTTTCCAAAAGATTCCGGATATAATCCACGTTCATGTGATTGTTTAAAATCGGACGTTCATCGCTGTCCTTTACCCGTTCTAAAATCGTTGCCGGATCGGCCTTTAATAAAACCACACGTCCGTTTTTCTTCATCTGCTCCGCGTTATCTTCCCGCATGATAACACCACCGCCACAGCTGACGATGCTCTGTTTTACCTTTTGCAGTTCAATCAGCGCATTGCTCTCCAGGTTACGGAAATACAACTCACCGTATTCATCAAAGATTTCCGAAATGGACATCCCTTGTTTTTTAACGATCATCTCATCCATTTCCACCCGATGCATTTCCAGCTTACGCTCCAGCTCGTTGGCAATTGTCGTCTTTCCCGCTCCCATAAAACCAATTAAAAAAATATTATAGTCGAACAAACTTTTAGCCTGAACTCGACGACTGTTTTTCATAATATATGTAAATATATCCAGGATTTCCTCTTCAAAGGGATTGTCCCCCAACATTTCCTTCAGCGCGGTGGTTTGTTTTTCCTCCTGTTCCGGTTGAAGAATCGGTATCCCTACTGCTTTCTTATACGATATAATCTCCTGCACATGGACCATACGATCTGCCAGAGCTTCTATAATACGATGATCACATTCCGCAATCTTTTCCCGGATCTGTTCTAACTCTTCCATATTTAAATTCTCCTTAATTATAGGCTTAATTATAACAGTTTCCTATACACAATTCAAACTACATTTTCATCTGTTTTCAATTTGTTTTCATTTTGTTTCAATAAAAAATCCGCTAGAGCGGATTTTTATCTTATTGTGCATGTTGATAGGCTTCAACCAGTTTCGGATCGACTGTTTTTTCGATTTTCTCGTAGACTGGTTCACATTTCTTACGTACAGCTTCCATTGTCTGTTCATCCAATGGTACGACTTCTGTACCACTTTGTTCGATGATATCGATACGTCCGGCAATTCGCTCATCTGATTTTTCACGGGCATACTCCTTGGCGATGTCCGCTGCCTGACGAATGATTTCCTGTTGCTCCTCGGTCAACGTCTGCATGAATTCATCGCTGACGATCAAGGAAATCAGGTGAGGTAAATGATTTGTCTCAATCACGTAATCCTGCTGTTCATACAGCTTATTGGAAACGATAACTTCATATGGATTCTCCTGCGCATCAATGGTTCCCTGCTGCAACCCGATATAGACCTCTGAGAACGTCATCGGTGTCGGGTTGGCTCCCAGCTGCTTCCAGAAATCCATATGGAAGGAGTTTTCCATCGTACGTATCTTCTGATTTTTAAAGTCATCGATGGAGGTTACTTTACGGTTGGTGGACATGACGCGGAATCCCTGATCGGCATAGCCAAGCAGTTCATAACCACCTTCATGATAGACCTTTCCGATGCGATCCATGAACTCTTGGTCATCGATTGCTTTTCGCACATCTTCGATATCATCATACACACACGGCATATCAAAGACCGCAATGTCTTTCATAAAGGTAACCTGTGGTGCCGTATTCTGTACTACAAACGGAATATCTCCATCACTGCATGATTCCAATAATTCTCGGTCTCCACCTAGAACACTGTTTGGATATACTTGGATCTTCATAGACCCGTCACTTAATTCATATACTGTATCCGCAAACTTCTCTGCATAAATCTGCGTAACTGTATCCTCCGGACTGGATGTACCTAATGGCCAGGCATATCGCTGTTCAGTTTCCTTCTGTGCACCGCATCCAATCAGATTCCACGACAGAAAACCGGTCAAAGCGATATTGATCATTTTCTTCAATGCTTTCATAGACGGCCTCCTATACTAAACACAAACTGATTTGCGGAATAAACGTAATCAGCAGTAACGCAATCAGGAACATAACAATCAATGGCGCTGCCTTTTTGGCAATATCCATCACCGGTACACCGGTTAAAGAACTGGCGACAAATAAGTTCACCCCAATTGGCGGTGTTACAAATCCGATAGCCAGGTTGACAACCATCATAATCGCAAAGTGCACCGGATCCATACCAACACCTTCTACGATTGGTAGTAGGATCGGCGTCAAGATCAGAATAGCCGGCGTCGTATCCATGACCATACCAACAATCAGCAGGAAGACATTGATGACCAGCAACAATACGACCTGGCTTGTGAAATGGCCCAGGATCCAGGCACTGACCATCTGTGGCACCTGCATCAATGTCAACACTCTGGAGAACGCCGTAGAGGCAGCCAGAATAAACAGGATCGGCGCATAGGTATGAACCGATTCCACCAGAATCTTATAGATATCTTTAGGCTTCAGTGTCTTATAAACAAACAAGCTGATAATCAGCGCATAGAATACTGAAATAACGGCTGCTTCTGTCGGAGAAGCAATGCCCGAATAGATACAACCCAAGATAATGACCGGGCTCATCAAGGCAAAGAATCCATCCTTTAATACTTTAGACAGGCCCATTTCATGCAGCTCATTCACTTTTTTATTGATCCGCTCTTTATCTTCCCCGTGGCGGCGGCAATAATACACCGCATATACCATCAGCAACAAGCCAATGAGAAGGCCCGGTACAATACCGGCGATAAACAGTTTACTGACAGATTCACCGGATGCCATCGCAAACATGATAAAAGGAATGCTTGGAGGAATAATAACACCGAGTCCACCGGCAACCGCCACAATGGCGATCGAAAACTTTTTGTCGTATCCCAGCTCTTCCAGAAACGGAATCGTCATACTGCCCACAGCGGCTACCGTTGCAGGCGCCGATCCGGAAATAGCTCCATAGAATAAGCATGTTACAATGACCGCACAAGGGATCCCCGCTGTCAGTTTGCCTAAAAAATAGGCAAAGACATCAAACAGCTTTTTGGAAATCTGTCCATGAGCCATCACGATACCGGCCAGCACAAACATTGGAACTGCCAGCAACGGGAAACTGTCGATACCACCTAACATAGATCGGATCACAAAGGAACCGCTGGCGGTAAACGATGGATCAAAGGCTCCCGGAAGAACCGCCACAATACCTAATGAAATGGAAATTGGGATCGCAATCAGAAGGCAAAAGACAAATATCAAAAATATAACACCAACAGACATCTTCTAACCCTCCTTTTCTTCCTCAACCGTTTCCACGATTGTTTCTGCTAAACTTCCTTCTTGGGCCGGATCATTCTCTTTATTCATAACCACCTTCACATTGATGATGATACGCTGAATGATACGGATACTTGTCAGACAAAAGCAGATAAAAGGAGCTGCCTGTATATAATACATCGGTATCCCGCAGGCAGGGCTGACCTGACCGCTTTGGATCGTCGCAATCAAGTATTTATATGCATACGGAATCAAATACACGAACAATGCCAGAGATAAAATCAAGTTCAGCACTTTAAACGCTGCTTCTCCTCGTTTTGAGAATGATTTAATAAACTGATCGATCTTAATGGAAATACATTTTTTTGTACATAAGCTGACACTGATAAAGGCAGACCATATAAACAAATACCGTGTAATTTCCTCCGACCAGGACAACGAAATGTGCAGAACATACCTGGAAATAACCTGGAGTCCCATAATCAACGCCATAGCTAATAAAGCGATGACCATCAATATTTCTTCCAGGTTTTCCTCTAAATACATCAAAGTCTTCTTCATACACCTTCCTCTTTCCTATAACAATCCACAACAAAAAAACTATAATATGTGAATTATTGAATCATATGGAAAAACCACTTGTGAATCTATACACATATAATAGCACAAATCGACTTAATATTGGCTAATTCGCATATAAAAAGCATAATTTCCATTGAAATTATGCTTTTTATTCATTATTTACATGCTTTTGTCAATCAAATTTAATACGATATTCAGATTTTCTGCATCCATCTGTCCCGGTGCGGATACCTTTCCAACAGCTCCGAATGTACAGGCAGATCCAAATACCTCACCAGCCAGTCGGCTGATCAGTCCAGTTCCTGCCATGGACATCGTAATGATCGGACGATCGGCATAATCGGTAGCCATAGCTTCCGTAGCCGCTAACAGTGTCAATACATCTTTTTTGTTCTGTGGCATAACCGCAATTTTCGGAATATCTGCACCCAGGTCCTGCATTTTGCGCAGACGGTATACGATATCCTCTTTAGCCGGGGTCTTATCAAAGTCATGGTTGGAAGCCACAACTTTCACACCATTGGCATGCGCTGCTTCGATGATCTCTTTCACATATTCATCGCCTGTAAAAGCTTCAACATCTACCATATCAACCAGTCCTGTAGCTGCTGCTTTTTTGTTCAGCTCTACATAAGCTGGGGCATCAATCGCTTTTTCTCCACCTTCTTTGGAAGTACGGAAAGTGAACAAGATTGGAGTATCTCCTAAAACCGGGCGAAGGTCCTTTAATACATCTTCAACCTGGTCAAAATCGAAAACACCGTCAAACCAGTCAACACGCCACTCAACGATATCCAGTTGGATTCCTTCAAAAGATTTAGCGGCAGCCAGAATTTCCTCTTTTGTTTTTGCGACGATTGGAACGATGATCTTTGGTAATCCTTCACCGATGACCACATTTCTTACTTTCACAGTATTCATTTTTTGTATCCTTTCTGATTACTCAGCACTTTCTAACATTTTTTCATAACGCATATTTACGAACAATCCAAGCAGGATTCCAATGCCCGTCAATACGATGTTCATCAACATTACACCTGTCGGTGTCATATTTGATGCAGCCGTTAAAATCGTGTAGTTACATAAAGAAGACGCGATCATGACCAATGCAGTCACTGTACCCTTGATACGAGGGAACAACATGTTACATACAGAGGTAGCGATCTGCAGCAATCCACCGGCACCGGCCCATCCGATAGCGAAGGCACCAACCTTACACATAAATTCAGATTTAGTGATCAGAACCAATACCATCGTTACCAAACAGATGATTGGGTAAACCAAAATGAAACGAACATCTTTGATCTTACGAGTCAAGATGGCTGTTACGATCAGAGCCAGCATCGTTCCGATAGAGTAGTAAGACTGCATGATGGAAGGGTCTGCCCATCCAACAACGTCACGTGCAAAGTTCTGTGCACAGTTCAGCCATAACTGGAATGTACCTGTACATGTGAATCCGATCAGGATCATAGCGATGGATTCAATCGAGAAATGCGTATGCTTCAAGCTGGAAATAAGACCTTCTTTTTTCTCGCCTGCAGCACCATCTGTATCCGGTAATGGCATAAACATGATCAATACGGCCATAACCAGGTAAGCTGCACCACAAATCAGGAATAAACGGTTGTAGTTTGTTGCACCAGCAGCTGTTGTAGCTACAGTAGCTCCTAAGAAGAATGGCAGCAACATCTGGGAAATAGCGATGAAGAATTTGATTCCCATAGTCGCAACACCCGGTGCTCCGTCGAAGATTTCGGCAACAGCCGGATAAATACCCGTATCCAGGAAGGAGTTGGCAATACCACCCATGATTGCACAGAAATAAGCAATCTGGTATCCACCGTTAGCTCCTGCATTATACGCAAACATCAAACCTAATAAATAGATGGCATAAGAAGCTCCACCAATCATAACGGAGATCTTACGTCCCAGTTTATCTGATAACGGACCAGCAAACGGTAACGCAATCAGACGACCTAAACCTAAGGCAGCAGAAATCGCTGTAATTTTCATTACATCGACTCCCCAGCTAGAAGCCAGAGATTCTTTGATCACAGCCTGTCCCAGTACGGAACATCCAACACCGTGAAGGAAATAGTTTAAATACAATATAAGTGCACTAGGTAAAAATTTCTTTTTCATATTTTTCTCTCTTTCTTTCCCCTTTTATTCGTATTTGATGCCAAGAACTTCTTTCATGTGTTCAATCGGCATATCGTGACCTGTCCACATTTTGAAGCCGGCAGCTCCCTGGAACAACATCATACCGAAACCGTTCATGCGTTTACATCCAACTTCTTTGGCGATACGCAGGAATTCTGTTTCAGCCGGTGCATACACTGTATCCGTAACGATCAGATCCGGACGTAAGTAGGAAGCATCCGGTAACCAGGTCTTGCCTTCCAACGGTTTCATACCCATACCTGTTGCGTTTGCTAACAAGTAACTGGATTCGATTTCACGACGTAAAGCTTCTTTGTCGGCCAGATCAAACATCTTGGCTTTACAATTCGTATTCTCGTTGATCTTGCGTACTGTTTCTTCTCCAACTTCATAGAATTTGTCTTTGATGTTAAAGATGGAGATTTCAGCTACACCGTCCAGAGCAGCCTGGATCTCAATAGCCGTTGCGGCTCCACCAGCACCAACAATTGTCATCTTCTTGCCAATAACATCGATGTCATAATCCTTTAAAGACTGCATATAACCGATACCATCTGTGCAATGTCCGATCAATTTGCCATTGTCGTTTACGATCGTATTTACGGCACCGATCATTTCAGCAGCCGGTGACAATTCATCCAAATATTTTCCGACAACCGTTTTATTTGGCATAGATACGTTGGATCCTACCATTTTTAAAGCTCGTAAGCCTTTGATTGCATCTTCCAATGTGTCATTATCGACTTCAAATGCCAGGTAAGCATAGTCCAGTCCCAGATAAGCAAACGCCTCGTTGTGCATTGCCGGTGAACTGGAATGACGAATCGGATATGCCATCAAACCAATTAACTCAGTGTGTCCTGTAATTCTTTCAGCCATAATATGATTCTCCTTTTCATTTTTGTTCATCTATAATTATATTCTAAGGATTCAACGAATACTAATACCATTTTGCATAGTTTTTAGTAGTTTTAATGTATTGATTTTATTAACACATATTTTTCATATAGAAACTGGCATGGTAAACTATATAATATCAAGGAGGCCAGTATGATTGAATTAGATCCACGAGGAAAGAAACCATTGTATGAACAGCTCTATCAACAGATTGCCGAACAGATCCATAACGGGATCCAAAAACCGGGAGACAAGCTGCCCGGACGGCGAAGCATGGCTGCCAGTCTGGGCATCAGCGTTTCCACGGTTGATACCGCGTATCAGCTGTTAGCAGCCGAAGGGCTGGTACAACCCAAAAGCCGAAGTGGTTTTTATGTCCAGGATACCCAAGGACTTCTACACCAGCCAAAACGAATGGAGCCTGTCCTTACCCGGACAGAAAACACTCCCTATCGCTATGATCTGTCTACCGGCAGTGTGGATACCTCCCTGTTCCCTTTTCATACCTGGGCTAAAATCCAAAAAGAGCTTTTATATACCCATCACGAATTGCTGAACCGTGGCGCCATGCAGGGAGATGAGAATCTTCGCATCCAGATTGCCCGCTATTTAAACAGCGAACGAGGTGTGCAATGCCATGCCGATCAAATCGTGATCGGAGCCGGGATTGAGTATCTCTTAGGCTGTCTGGCTTCTTTATTCAAAGGCAGCCGCTGTGCCATTGAAAACCCTGGATATCACCGGACCCGTGTCGTTTTGGAAAATAACGGGATTGCCTGCAAACTGGTAGATATCGACCAATACGGATTACCGGCAGATGACCTGGAGGATGTCGATCTGTGTTACATCACGCCAAGCCATCACTTTCCCACCGGTATATCCATGCCCGCCACACGAAGAGCACAGCTGCTGGAATGGGCCCAAAAAAATCCTCAACGGTATATCATTGAAGATGACTACGATTCGGAATTCCGTTTTGACCTGCGTCCGATCTCCAGTCTGCAGGGGATGGCTAACCACCACGAACAAGTCATTTATCTGACGACTTTTTCCAAAAGCCTGGCTCCTTCCATTCGACTGGCCTGTATGGTCTTACCAAACAGTCTGTTAACACAATATCAGAAAACATATGCCGTCTACGCCAATACCGTCAGCCGCTTTGAGCAGCAGACGTTGTGCCAGTTTATCGAACAAGGCTATTTCAGTCGGCATATTTCCCGTATGCGGCACAGCTATAGAAAAAGAAAGGATGCTTTCTACCAATCCTTAAAACAAGCTTTCGGCGATGATCTGCAAATTACCGGACAACATACCGGCCTGCATTTTCTTCTGACTTATCCGAACGCCGGCAGTGAAGCCGCCATGATCCTGAAAGCCCAAAACCAGGGGATCCATCTCAAGGGTCTGAGCGAATATTATATGAATCGCCATTCCCTGTGCCCGGCACACACAGTGGTAGCCGGTTATGCCGCGCTGACCACAGAAGACATCGAAGAAGTAACGAAACGATTGAAGATCGCATGGAAATAAAGACCGATCCATCGGGACCGGTCTTTATCGTTCTTTTGCACTCTGTGCCATTTTTTGGACCACTGTCTTCACAATGTCCAGATTCTTTTGTACATCCGGCCCTTCCAGACGATGGCCGACATCTTCCAGCTGTAGATACGGCAGATTTTCCTTTTGACATTGATTTCGCACCAAATGAAAATCAATCACCGGATCCTTTGTTCCGGAAACCACCAGACCGATCCTCTGTTTTCGGGTCATAAAAGGCAATGTCTGGACGATCGGCGTCAAATAATAATGGACGACCGATAACCCGAGTTCCTTTTCCACCCAGCCGGCCACCGCTGTACCCAGACTCTTGGAAACAAAGATAACCTTGTCTGCGTTTTCCGGATGACAAGACCGGATCTGCTCGATGCAGCTGGCTTGTGCTGTATCTATTTCCTCCGTAATATCCTGATTGTGAAATTCCACCGTATCAAAAGCACTTCCGTAGGAAACATCAATAACCGTATATCCCAAGGATTTAAAATACAGTCTTGGATAATACAACAAGGGCATATCACATGTATATTTGATACCGGGAAACAGAAATACCATTTTATTGTTCATGCAGCTGCTTCTGTCCCCATTCCACAAATTCTTTTAAGATTGGAATCAATTCCTCTCCGGATCCGGAGATCGAGTACAGATCCCCTTCCTGCTTTAGGATCCCATGGTCCACAAGACCTTTCAAAGCCTTATGAAGGCTGGTATTGGTCACAAATACAATATCCTCACGTAATTGTTCATAGGTCATTGCGCCTTTTTGTTGAAGATACCAGAGAATCGGTATCGTCAACCGGCTGCCTACCACATCAATTACATAGTTCAACACTTTATTTTGTCTATAGCTCATCTTTTTCTCCCTTATGTTTTCGGTATGTCCGGATACGCATATCCGGAATCAGCCAGACCGGTGTCAATCCAATCAGAAAAAGGATGCTGAACCAGCGCAATGGTCCGATCCACGAAAAGATCAAAGCCACTGTCTCCAACAATACCGATATTCTTTCTTTACGGCCGATCTTTAAAAGTTCCTTAAACCGACAGTCGCTGGATGCCAGTACGATCGTATGATGCACAAGTATATAAGATAACGTGGTCATCAACATAACCACAATATAAGAGATCATAGGAACCTGCGCAAAAGCACTGACCGCTATCCACTGGGTACATGCAGGAAACAAGGACAACAATAACAGAAACAACAAATTGGCCCACAATACCCGGTTATCGATGGTTTGTGTCACTTCAAACAAGTGATGATGATTGATCCAGTAGGTGCCAACTAAAGTAAAGCTGAATAAATAGCTGAAGATAGAAGGCAGCTGCTGCCAAAGCGCCTGCCAGCTGGCTTGTTTTGGTGCGCCCAGCTCCAGAACCATGATTGTGATGATGATGGCGATGACCCCATCCGAAAATGCTTCCAGTCTCTCTTTGCTCATTCCCATACCCCGTTATTACTGTATCATAAAAAAACGCCGTTTGGCGTTTATTTCAACAAAGTCACCATGACCGCTTTCTGCGCGTGCAGACGGTTTTCCGCTTCTTCAAAAATTTCATCCGCATGCGCTTCAAAGACGTCTTCCGTGATTTCCTGTCCCCGGTAAGCCGGCAGGCAATGCTGGACCATCGCGGTATCCTTAGCCAGTTTCATCAGCTCGCTGTTTACCTGATAACCCGCAAAGGCTTTTTCTCGAATGGCTTTTTCTTCTTCCTGTCCCATCGAAGCCCATGTATCCGTGTACACAACATCGGCATCCTTGATGGCCTCCTGTGGCGACGTGGTCCAGGTGAAATCCGGATTCTGTTCTGCCCAGGCCATGATCTCTTCATCCGGACGATAATCCTGCGGAGTCGCAACCGCTACCTTCATGCCCATTGTCAGACCACCCACGATCAGAGAATTGGTCATGTTGTTGCCATCACCGATATAAACCAGCTTCAATCCCTCCAGGACCATAAACTTTTCCCGAATGGTCATCAGATCGGCCAATACCTGGCATGGATGACAGTAATCCGTCAAACCGTTGATAACAGGGACAGATCCATAATTTGCCAGATCTTCCACTTCTTTCTGCTCATACGTACGGATCATGATGCCATCCAGATAACGAGATAATACTCTGGCTGTATCTTGTACCGGTTCCCCACGACCGATCTGCAGATCGCGACTGGACAAGAACAACGGTTGTCCGCCTAACTGATAAATTCCCGTTTCAAAGGATACGCGTGTTCTTGTACTGGATTTCTGGAAGATCAATCCAATGGATTTTCCTTCCAGATGTTTGTGTGGAATTCCATGCTTTCTTTCATATTTCAACTGGTCTGCCAGATCCAGTATCTGAATGATTTCCTCTTTGGAAAGATCCTGTAGTTTCAATAAATGCTTCATGCGAATACCTCCTTCATGGCAGCCAGTGCCTGATCGATTTCCTCATATGTTATTACTAATGGTGGCAGCAAGCGAATGGCATCGGTACCGGCTGTCAGAACCAATACGCCTTTTTCTCTTAGCTGTGCCACATATTCCGCTCGTTGTTCCGGGTCTACGATAATTCCCAACATCAGCCCTTTTCCGCGCACGGTCTTTATTTTATCCAGTGGCAGCAGCTGCTTTTTGAGATAGTCCCCTTTTTCTTTGACCGTCTGTAAAAAAGCCGGCTCGTTGACTGTCTGCAGAACGGTTGTGGCTGCAACAGAGGCTAACAAGTTGCCCCCGAACGTTGAACCATGCGTGCCCGGCTGCAGAACCTCTGCGCACTTTTCATTGCATACAAAGCCTCCCATCGGTACACCGCCAGCCAGCCCTTTTGCCACGCTGATGATATCCGGTTGGATGTCATACTGCTCATAACAGAATAAGGTGCCGGTCCGGCCGATGCCTGTCTGTACCTCATCGATCATGACCAGAATATCTCTTTGTTGGCAATACGCCGTTACCTGTTGTACAAAGTCTTTATCCAAAGGAAGGACACCACCTTCGCCCTGGATCATTTCCATCATGATACCACAGACCTTATCATCTATATGAGAGACAAAATCCTCAAAATTGTTCGCTTCTACATAATCAAATCCCGTTGGGAACGGATAGAAATACTTATGAAATTTATCTTGTCCGGTCGCCATCAATGTAGCCATGGTACGCCCATGGAACGACTGTCGTAAGCTTATGATTTTATTTCTCTCTTTCCCATATTTATCCGTGGAATATTTACGGGCCAGCTTGATCATTCCCTCATTGGCTTCCGCCCCGGAATTACCAAAGAACACCTTGGATAGACCCGTGGCCTGACACAACATTTCCGCAACCTCCGCCATCGGCTGGCTATAGAAAATATTCGAACAATGCATCAGTTTCTCTGCCTGCCGTTGGATTGCTTGTGTCAGTGCCGGATGATGATAGCCAAGGCTGTTGACCCCGATACCGGAAGTCAAATCAATATAGCTGTTTCCCTCGGTATCATAGAGAATGGAACCTTCCCCTTTTTCCAGGGCGATTTCCACACGTCCATATGTATTCATCACATATTGATTTTCCAGTTCCTTGATTTTCTGAAAATGCATAGTCTGCCTCCTAGTAGAACATGGTTCCGACACCATCTTCACTTAATATTTCAATCAAAATGGAATGCGGGACCCGTCCATCCTGAATATTTACTGTATGGACGCCTTGGCGTATGGCTTCCACACAACATTCCACCTTCGGGATCATGCCGCCGGAAATAACGCCTGACTTCATCAACAACGGGACCTGCGATACGGTCAATGATGGAATCAGGGTCTCATCATTCTTCGGATCCTCCATCAGCCCCATGACATCCGTCAACAGAATAAATTTATGCGCGCCCAGCGCAATGGCCAGTTTTTCGGCTGCCGTATCGGCATTGATGTTGTAGTTCATCGTCTGGTCCTGCCCGGCCGCAATACTGGAAACAACAGGAATATACCCTTTTTCCAAAACATCCAGAACGATCTCCGGATGTACGTCCACAATTTCTCCGACATTGCCATGGTCATCGTCCTTGCGAACCGCTTCAAATAGGTTGCCGTCCATACCGGCAATGCCGATTCCCTTGCCGCCGGCTTTTCGGAGAAGAGATACCAGATTCTTATTGACCTTTCCGCATAAGACCATCTGCACAATATCCATGGTTTCATCATCGGTTACACGTAAGCCGTCAATAAACTCACTCTTTTTCCCTACTCTGTTCAGCATGTCACTGATTTCCGGTCCACCACCATGCACCAGCACCACCTTGATACCGATCAAGTTCAGCAGAACAACGTCCTGGATGACCGCTTCCTTCAACGATTCATTGATCATGGCGTTGCCACCGTATTTGATCACAACGATTTTATCTTCATATTCCTGGATAAAGGGCAATGCCTCAGCCAGGATGCTCGCTCTAATATTCGGATCAATTTTCATTGTCATTCCCCTTAAACAATTAAACCTTCTTTTTCATCAAAACCCAACATGATATTCATATTCTGGATTGCCGCTCCACAGGCGCCTTTTCCCAGATTATCAAACAAAGCCGTCACGATCGTCTGGTTCTCATTGCCATTGACCACAATCTCCAGACTGTCTCTGTCAGCCCACATATTGGCATATACATTCCCCTGCCAGCTGTCCGCCACCGTAATCAGACCGGATGTGTAAAAATCTTTGTATATTTGACGTATTTGATCCACATCGGCCTCCAGCTGGATGCTGGTGGCCATGCCTCGATAGTAATCATCCACGATCGGGCTGAACAACGGTGCCTTTTCCAAATGACACACCGCCTGCATTTCCTTGATATGTTTATGCTGCATCGTTAATCCATAGATTCCCGGTGCGCTGTAAGCCTGCGGCCTGTCACTTTGTTGGTAGTCGGCAATCATCCGTTTGCCCCCACCCGAATAACCGGTTAAAGAGAAACAGTGGATGGCTTCTTTCACAGACAGGATCCCGGCTTGTACCAGTGGATACACCACCGTGATAAAACCGGTGGCATGGCACCCAGGATTGGCTACCCGCTTCCCTGTCCGGATAGCTTGTTTCCTAGCCTGTGACAGCTCCGGCAGACCATAGATCCATCCCGGGCTGGTCCGATGGGCAGTCGACGCATCGATGATCTTCGTATCCGGGTTGGATACCAGCGTTACCGCTTCCTTGGCTGCTGCATCCGGCAGGCACAAAAAGACCAGATCCGCCTGATCCATCAGATGGCTTCTTGTTTCCTTGTCCTTCCGTTTTTCTTCCGGTATGAGCAGCAGTTCAATATCTTCTCTTTTTGATAATCTTGTATATATCTCCAGGCCGGTGGTTCCGGCTTGTCCATCTATAAATATCTTTGGCTTCTTCATTCATTATCCTCTATAAATTGTTCAATCACAGAAATCTGACGAGCCACCTCTTTGGGAGCCGGTCCACCAATGACATTTCTGCCTTCTACACATGTCTTCAAATCGATCGCATGATAGACATCCTGGTCAAAAGCCGTATGGAAGGACTGCAGGACTTCCAAAGGCACTTCATTCAATGCCAGTTTGTGTTCAATACAGTAAGCGACCAACTGTCCAATCGTTTTATAAGCATCCCGGAACGGGATTCCTTTTTTGGTTAAATAATCCGCGCAGTCCGTCGCATTGATAAAGCCTCCCAAGGCAGCCTGTTCCATGACATCTTCATGAATCTTCATCGTATCAAACATCGGTATCATGACCTTTAACGAATTCTCTACGGTATCCAGAATATCAAACAGAGCTTCTTTATCCTCCTGCATATCCTTATTGTAGGCTAAAGACAAACCCTTCTGCATCGTCAATAAGGTCATTAAATGACCGTACACTCTTCCGGTTTTTCCTCGTATCAATTCGCAAACATCCGGATTCTTCTTCTGCGGCATGATGGAAGAGCCTGTAGAAAAGGCGTCATCCAGCTCTACAAAATGGAATTCCCATGAACACCACAGGATGATCTCTTCGCACATTCTGGACAGATGCATCATCAGAATGGAAAGGTCAGAGGCCATTTCCATACAATAATCCCGGTCACTGACTCCATCCATAGAATTATCCGTAACACGGGCAAAGCCTAGCTGGTCACAGACATACTGGCGGTCGATCGGATACGTTGTCGAAGCCAGTGCTCCAGACCCTAACGGCATCTCATCCATCAGCTCCAGCGCATTGGATAAACGCCTGTAATCTCTTTTCAGCATATTGGCATAGGCCATCCACACATGTGCGACGGTTACAGGCTGAGCCCTTTGCAGATGGGTGTAGCCCGGCATGACCGTTTCCAGATTTTCCTTGGATCTATCGCACAGACTGCGCAACATTTCCAAAACCAGCTCCATGATGTCTTTGGTCTTTTCCATCGTATACATACGCAGATCCAACGCCACCTGGTCATTTCGTGAACGCGCTGTATGCAGACGCTTGCCGGCATTCCCAATACGGGCTGTCAGCTCTTGCTCGACAAAGGTGTGGATATCCTCGGCATCGACCATTTTCAATGTGCCGGCTTCGATATCGGCAAGAATGTTCTCCAAGCCTGCCTGGATCTGCTGCTGGTCGTTCGATGTGATGATTCCCTGCCGTGCCAGCATTTTGGCATGCGCCATCGATCCGGTAATATCCTGTTTATATAGTCTTTGATCAAAAGGCAGAGAGGCATTTAACGTATCCAGTGTCTGGTCCGTTTCCTTGGCAAATCTGCCTGTCCATAGTTTTGCCATTATTCCACTCCCGGGAAATCTTCAAATTCTTCAGCTTTCATAGCCCGTACCTTCAAAGGCAGTCCAAACAGATTGATGAATCCGGCAGAATCGTTCTGATCGTAACAATCATCCTCATCAAAGGTTGCCATACCGGCAGAATACAGAGAATACGGGGATGTTACAGACACCGGCAGTATGTTTCCCTTATACAGTTTTAATGTGACATCACCGGTCACTGTTTCTTGTGTCGTTGTAACAAATGCACTCAATGCTTTCCGTAACGGTGTATACCACTGTCCGTTGTATACCAGTTCTCCGAATTTTAATGCCACCTGGGCTTTATAGTGGGACGTTTCTTTATCCAGTGTGATCTCTTCCAGTTTTTCATGCGCTTTGTACAAAATGGTACCCCCCGGTGTTTCATAGACACCACGAGATTTCATTCCGACCAGCCGGTTTTCCACGATATCCAGAATGCCGATTCCGTTGGCTCCGCCGACTTTATTCAACGCTTCAATGATCTTGGTAGCACTCATCGTCTGTCCATCCAAAGCCGTCGGTACACCTTTTTCAAAATGTAATGTAATCTGGGTTGGTGTATCCGGTGCCTGCTCCGGAGATACACCCATTTCCAGGAAGCCTTCTTTATTGATCGGGGCTTCATTGGCCGGGTCTTCCAGATCCAGTCCTTCATGGCTTAAATGCCACAGATTTTTATCTTTTGAGTAATTGGTCTCTTTGTTGATCCGTAATGGAATATTATGTGCCTCAGCATATTCGATTTCTTTTTCCCGGGAATTCAGCTCCCAGAAACGCCAAGGGGCAATCACATGCATATCCGGTGCAAAAGCCTTGATAGCTAGTTCAAACCGTACCTGGTCATTTCCTTTTCCGGTACAACCATGACAGATAGCATCAGCATTTTCCTTCTTCGCAATTTCCACGATCCGTTTGGCAATGATCGGACGCGCAAAACTGGTACCCAGTAAATATTGCTCATAGGTAGCGCCGGCCTGCATCGTCGGGATAATATAGTCATCCACAAATTCATCCGTTAAATCTTCAATATATAACTTGGAAGCACCGGTCTTCAGCGCTTTTTCTTCCAGTCCATCCAGTTCGGTTCCCTGACCGACATTACCAGATACCGCAATGACCTCACAGTTATTGTAGTGTTCCTTTAACCATGGAATTAATACAGATGTGTCCAGTCCGCCCGAGTACGCCAATACAACTTTTTTAATGTCTTTCTTTTCCATATGTGTCCTCTTTCTACGCTTTAGTTAAGAAAAAAAAGCGCCTTTGAAAACTTTTCCAAAGACGCTGTCAACGCGGTACCACTTTAGTTGCCTCTATCAAGGCCTCTTCTCCGTAACGTGGGTGAAACGTTCCGAACTACTGAATTCATCCGGACTCTCATAGGTGCGTTTCTTCCTGATTTCCATCTGACGGCCTTCCACTCTGTACCGTCTCGCTTGAGATTTCCTTCAGGTTTACTCTCCTAATCAGCGATTTAACTTATGAGGTTATATTAGTCTCTTTATGAAAAAATGTCAAATAATTTTTCATTCAAAATGAAAATTTTCATACGCAATAAAAATAAAGAATCAACGCTTTATATCATGTATAATATAGAAAACGGAGGTTCTTATGTATAAAGATAATAAAATATGGATTGGCCGATCCAACGAAGAGGATGTTGTCATTTACCCTTCAATGGCAAATCGTCATGGTTTGATTGCCGGTGCAACCGGAACCGGTAAGACCACCACTTTAAAAGTGATGGCTGAATCCTTTTCGGATGCAGGTGTACCTGTGTTCCTGGCCGATGCCAAAGGTGATTTAGCCGGCTTATGCAAGACCGGTGTCATGAATGAAAACATTCAAAACCGGATCGATTCCATGCAGATTACAGATTTTGCGTTTGATTCTTATCCAGTGACCTTCTGGGACGTATACCAGGAGGCCGGTCTGCCGTTACGGACCACCATTTCGGAAATGGGTTCCTTATTGTTGGCAAGGATCCTGGGATTAAATGAAGTCCAGTCTGAAATTTTAACGATCATCTTCAAAATTGCCGATGATGAAAGTCAACTGATCATTGATACCAAGGATCTACGATCCCTGATTTCCTTTATCGGTGAGAATCTGGATACGTATTCCAGCCGTTACGGAAACATTGCACGACAAAGCCTGGGTGCCATTACCCGCTCTATTATTGCGCTGGAATCCCAGGGAGGTGAACTGTTCTTCGGGGAACCGGCTCTGGATATCCATGACTGGTTAACCACCGATATCAACGGAAAAGGCAAGATCCAGATCCTGGAATGTGAAAAACTGATGCAGAATCCAACCATGTATGCCACCTTTATGTTGTGGATGATGGCTGAGCTTTATGAAACTCTGCCGGAAGCTGGTGATCTGGCTAAACCACGTCTGGTATTCTTCTTTGATGAAGCCCATATGTTGTTTGATACTGCTTCCAAGGCTTTACAGGCGAAGATCGAACAAGTGGTCAAACTGATCCGTTCCAAAGGGGTCGGTATCTACTTTATCACACAAAGCCCAAGTGATATCCCGAATGAAGTACTGGCGCAGCTGTCCAATAAAATACAGCACTCCCTCCATGCGTACACACCGGCGGAACAAAGAAAAGCCAGGGCTGCCAGCGAATCTTTCCGTGTCAATCCGGAATTCGATACGTATGAAACCTTATTAAACATGGGAATCGGCGAAGCGTTGGTTTCGGTTCTTGATGAACAAGGAATACCGACCATCGTCAAACGGACAAAGATCCTGCCGCCGCAAAGTATGATGGGTGTCCTGGATCCATATGAAAGACAAGCTGTCATCCAAAATGACTTGTTGTCAAACAAATACGCGGATATGGTAGACCGTGATTCCGCTTACGAATTCTTTGAACGGCTGAAAAAAGCCCAATACGAAGAGCAGGAAGCTTTAAAGGAGCAGCAAAGGCTGGAAAAGGAAGAAGCAGCCCGACAGAAGCAGGAAGAAAAAGAACGACTGAAAGCGGAAAAGGAAGCGGCCAAAGCCAAGGAAAAAGCAGAAAAAGAAGCCGCTAAGGCCAAGGAAAAAGCCGAGAAGGAAGTAGCCAAGGCCGAACAACAAAAAAAGAAGAAAGTCGACCAGGCCATCAACAATGTCGGCAGCACCACCGCCGGTACGATCGGCCGCGAGGTCGGAAACACAATCGGTTCCACTTTTGGTGGAAAGCTAGGAAAACGATTAGGAGGCAACATCGGAGCCAGCCTAGGCCGTGGTATCTTTAAAACATTGCTGAAACGATAAGAGCAAAAAAAGAATGATGCAAGATTCATTCTTTTTTTATGTTTTTAGGTTACAATGATGGAATAAAGGAGAGTGCTTATGATTCTTGTGACCTCTGATATTTATGAACAACTGCATTTATCAACAAGAAGCGAGCGTTTAGCTTCCCGTTATATGGATACGATCGGAAACATCTATATTGAACGATCGATCGGGCGTGGTGTCTATACCATCACCAGCGATACCCGGAATTCCTTTTACGAGAATGAGATGGAGATGACAATTTCCTTTGATGGGAAGGTCCTGGATACTTATTGTGACTGCCCCTGGCATACCCGACACAGCGTCTGTGCCCATATTGGAGCCTTGGCCCGCATCCTGTTAAACAAGGATATCCCGACATTCCCTTATACGATCCGTCGGCAGACCAGCTACGAGGAATATATGGAACGCCTGCGTCAGGAAGCCAAAGAACGAATGATCCGTGAAAGACTGGAAGAAACCTCTTCTTTTCTGCAGAACTGTCAGTCCGCCTACCAGCATCAGATCCAGGAGGAATTACAAGACACGTTGTATTCCATCTATATGCAGTTTGATGCCAAAGATCCGAAAAACATCCTGGTCAGCTTTAAGGTTGGATCGGATCAAAAACAATATATCATTAAAAACATCTCGTTGTTTCTCGATGATATCGATCACCATCGATATCATGAATATGGTAAATTTTTGAAATTCACCCACTCCGATGATGTATTTGATGAAAGTGCGAAAAAAGTGCTTCACTTTATGCGAACGGCCCACCGTCCCGATACATATGAATATGCGAATTATAATACATCTCGTTTCATTCATTTGGATCCGTATAATATGGAGCTGTTATATACGACCTTTGAGCAAGAAGATCTTTCCCTGCGCTTCCAACAAACAGCGCGCACGGATCTGATCGTTCACATTTCCAAAGAGGATACATACTATATTGCGTCTTTAGAAATGGAAACAGCCTCTTATCTTTCCAATAACTACATTTTTGAATACTTGAAAGGAACCATCCATGTCACCGATATAACCAGTCATCCCAATGCAGGGGAGATCCTGCATCAGCTATCGGAGCAGGATCTGTATGTCCCGGCGGAACAGTATTCCCTGTTTTCAAAATATGTCTTGAAGGAACTGGAACCATTCTGCCGGATCCAGAAAGACTATACCGAGATTGTACCATCTACTATCCATGTAGATTCCATTCGCATCTATGGGGACATCACATCGGAGAACCTGGTCAGCTTTGAAGTCTATGGCTATGACGAACAAAAGGAATCGTATCCCTTGCTGGAAACTGATTTTATCGAGGAGACGTATGCCGTCGATCTCGTTCGTGCCTTCTTCCAAACCAAAGCCGATCAGATTCAGAACCATGTTGCTTATTTTGACTTGAATAAAGACAGTATTATCGGGGTATTAAACGACAATATGGAAACCCTTGTCAAATACTGCGATATCTACTTAAGCGAGAACCTGAAAAAGCTCAATCAGAAAACCAAATATTCCATTCAGGTCGGCGTTCGTATCAATCACAATTTACTGCAGGTCAGCCTGTCCAGTGAAGATTTTGATATGAAGGAGCTGGGAAACATATTAAATGCTTATCATCGGAAAAAGAAGTTTTACCGCTGTAAAGACGGAAAGATCCTGCATCTTCAATCCGATTCTTTGGAGGAACTGGATACCTGGATGGAGGAGTACGGAATTCGTCCATCGTCGGTAAAGAACGGAAAATTTGAACTGGACGGATACCGTTCCTTAACTTTGGACCAAAAGCTGGAACAATCGCAGAGTCTAGTCTATAACCGTTCCCAAAGCATGAAAAAATATATTGACGGATATAACCAGAGAAAAGGAACGATCCAAATTGATGAACAGTATGATCACATCTTGCGGGAATACCAGAAGTCCGGGGTCTATTGGCTGTTGACCTTGTATCGTTATGGCTTAAACGGCATCCTGGCTGATGAGATGGGATTGGGAAAAACCATACAAGTATTGGCTTTGTTGGATAGTATCCGCGATAAAGAGCACCACAGTCTGGTGATCTGCCCGGCTTCTCTGATCTATAACTGGAAGGATGAAGCACAACGTTTTTCATCCACTCTGCATTGCCAGTGCATTGTCGGCAACAAGGAACAACGAGCCTTAAGGATCCAGCAGATCGATGACTACGATGTTTCCATTACTTCCTATGACTATATGCGAAGAGATATCGATTTGTATGAAGGACGTCCATTTGAATACGTGATCTTGGATGAAGCCCAGAATATTAAAAACCAAAAGACCCAGAATGCCGAAAGCGTCAAACGCCTGCATGCCGGTCACCGACTGGCATTAAGCGGCACGCCAATCGAAAACGCATTATCGGAGCTCTGGTCGATCTTTGATTTTCTGATGCCCAATTATTTATTCAACTATCACTATTTCCGCTCTCATTTTGAAACACCGATCACAGCCAACCACGATGAACGGGTCGGCCGGGAATTACGGAATATGATTTCTCCATTTATATTACGCCGAACCAAAAAGGAAGTATTGACGGAATTACCGGATAAAGTCGATCATAAATATCTTCTGGACTTTAATGACGAGGAGCAAAAACTATATATGGCCAATCTGGCTTCTGTCAACAAAGAGCTTCGTGCCCAAATGAAGCAGCCTGAGGTCAATAAAATCGCCGTTCTGGCGATGTTGACTCGCCTGCGCCAGCTATGCTGTGACCGCCGGATGGTCTATGATAACATCACAAAACCATCCACAAAGATCTTAGCTACGGTCGATCTGATCAAATTAATGGTGGAACACAAGAAAAAGACGCTTGTCTTCTCTTCCTTTACCACATTGATCGATCTGTTAAAGAGCGAACTGGACAAGGAAGACATTACCTATTATGTTCTGACCGGACAAACCAATAAGGAACAGCGCCGGGAAATGGTTGCAGATTTCCAAACCGATGACACGTCCGTTTTCCTGATTTCCTTAAAGGCCGGCGGTACCGGATTAAACTTGACCGCTGCTGAAACCGTGATCCATATAGACCCTTGGTGGAATGTATCCGCCCAGAATCAAGCCACGGACCGTGCCCATCGCATCGGGCAAAATGCCAATGTTCAGGTCTACCGGATGATCATGAAGGATTCCATCGAAGAAAAGATCTTGAAGATGCAGGAAGCAAAACAAGATCTGGCAGAAGGCTTTATCGATGGTAATGATGGATCATTATCCAGAATGTCCAAAGATGATATTATGAATTTATTCAGCACCTAAAAAGAGAGCTATGCTCTCGTTTTATAATATTTCTGCTAATTCATAGACCAGCTGTTCACTGGCCTGCCAGCCGAGGCATGGATCAGTAATCGATTTACCGTAAATACCGTTTCCGACCGGTTGACTGCCTTCCACCAGATAGCTTTCGATCATCAGTCCCTTAACAAGGCTCTTGATATCATTGGAATATCGGCAGCTGTTGATTACCTCTTTCGCAATACGGATCTGTTCCATGTACTGTTTATTGGAGTTTGAATGATTACAGTCAATCAGTACCGCTGGGTTTTTCAGATCCTTTTTCATATACATAGTATAGAGACGGATCAGATCTTCATAATGATAGTTCGGTATATTCTGTCCATGTTTATTGGTTGCTCCTCGCAAGATGGCATGCGTCAGATCGTTGCCGGTGGTATTCACTTCCCATCCCCGATAGATGAATGTCTGTTTGGCCTGTGCCGCTTCAATGGAGTTAAACATCACATTGTAGTCGCCGGAGGTTGGGTTTTTCATCCCGCAAGGTCCTTCGACACCGCTGGCTACCAGACGATGCTGCTGATCCTCCACCGAACGAGCCCCTATGGCTGTATAGGAAAGCACATCATTGAGGTACCATTGATTTTCCGGATACAACATTTCATCCGCTGTCGTAAATCCGGTCTGTTCCATCACATCGATATGCAGCTTGCGGATCGCGATAATGCCGGCCACCAGATCCGGCTTTTTTTCCGGGTCCGGCTGATGCAGCATTCCTTTGTAGCCCTTTCCCGTTGTTCTTGGTTTATTCGTATATATACGAGGAATGATCATGATCTTATCCTTGACTTGATCCTGCACATCCTTTAGCCGATGAACATACTCCAGCACAGCAGGTTCATTATCCGCCGAACAAGGTCCCATCACCAATAAAAATTTATCCGACTTCCCTGTAAAAATATCAGCCAGTTCCTGGTCCCTTTGTTTCTTCATCGCTACCACATCATCACTGACCGGACATAGCTCCTTGATCTGATATGGCTTTGGCAATTGTTTAATAAATTCAAAACTCATACTCTTTCCCATTCCTTCTTAGTCGTATATTATACGCTTAAATTTAAATACATCAATATTTTTAAGTTATTCTAAAAGAAAGAATCCAGTCTGCAATCTTGTCGCTATGGACGATGTAGCTGCCATGTCCTTCGTTCGGAAGGATGCATAACGAAGAATGCGGCAAGGCCTTGGCTATGGCATTCGTATGGCTTTCCAGAATCAGATCTTTGGAGCCGGCCAGCACATAAACCGGACATGAAATGGTCTGCAGGTATTCTTCGGAGATATGTGGCTCATTTAACATCAATGCCAGCTTCTCGTCTTTATGGAAACGATATATCCATTGTGTTGCCCTTCGAAACCAGGGCTTAATACCACTCGGATCGGTATTGGCGCCGCTGATGATCAATGCCTTGATCCGATCTGTCTTTCCGGCCACCAGTAATCCGATGTTCCCACCATCGCTGAACCCATAAAATATCACATGGTCCAGCTGAAGTCTCTCTATGAATTCCAACATGTCCTGAGCCATGTCTTCATAGTGTAAGTGGTTAGTTTTCGAGCTGTTTCCATGATTTCGGGAATCAATCAAATAACATGTATAGTGTGCCCGCAGCTTTTCTACAGCTTGATCAAAAATCGTATGGTCTTCCCCATTTCCATGCACCATGATCAAAGGCTGTCCCTGCCCGTGTTTCTCGTAATATAAGGACACGCCATTAACAGAAAGGATCATTGCACGTCCTCCTTGCGCGTGTTTTCCAGGATGTATTGCACAAAGGTCCGGGCTGCCCGTGGCATCAGTTCCCATTGGTTCCAGGCTAACGCAACCGTTCTTTTTAACGGCTGAAAAATCGGACGAATGGCCACCTGGTCTTCAAATCCCTGAATGACCAGCTCATACAGAATAGAATAGCCTAAACCTTGTTTCACCATTTCAATAATGGACGTATCATCATAGACCTTGTATTCAATATGTGGACGCAGCCCTTCTTTTTCAAAGGCTTGTAGCGCTACGCTTTGTTTTCCCTCATCCAGTACGATCAACGAGGCCTTTTCCAACTGTTCCAATGGAATCATTTCTTGTTTGGCCAGCTCACTTTCTATTGGAAGGACAGCCACCATCCGATCCTCATAGATTGGATAGGTTTCCACATCCGCTACCATTTTTTCATTCACAAATCCAAAGTCAATGCTGCCATCCAGGATCCATTGATTAATATTGGAGTATTCCCCCTGGATCAGCTCAAACCGAACCTGTGGATACAAGAGCTTAAATTCCTTGATCCAGCGAGGCAGCCAATGCCGTGATACAGAGACAAATGTCCCGATCCGGATGGTCTGTTGTTCCAGGCCTTCCATTTCTTTTTTCTTCTGCTCCAAAGAACGAATGGCCGTACTGATCGCTTGTATATAGGGATAGTACATTTGTCCATCTGCGGTCAGCTGCACTCCTTGTTTATTGCGTACAAACAGCGTAGTCTGTAAGGTTTTCTCCAGCGACTGGATCATCTGGGATACAGCACTCTGCGTATAACCATTCTTTTTAGCTGCTTTGGTAAAGCTTTGAAGTTCCGCAACATCCATAAACATTTCATATTGTGTCATACATTATCATTCCTTATTCATTTATCATTTCTATTAATTTTACTAATTTTAACATAGAAATTATAATGAAACTATGTATAGTCGGAAAGAAGTGTTTAAAAAAGGAATGCACGATGCCATTCCGATCATGTTGGGATATTTTGCGGTGGGTTTTTCATTGGGAATTGCCGCCAAAAATGCCGGATTGACCCCTTTTCAGGGTTTTGTGACCAGCTTTTTAGGCAATGCGTCCGCCGGCGAATACGTTGCCTTTTCAATCATAGCTGCCCAGGGAACCTATTTGGAGATGGCCATCGGCACCTTGATCACCAACGCCCGCTATTTACTGATGAGCGCTTCTTTAACGCAAAAGATCGATGAGAATACATCATTATTCCATCGTATGCTGGTTGCTTTTGATATTACGGATGAACTGTTTGGATTGGGAATTGCCAACATCGCTTCCTATGGCCCCTTTTATATGTACGGTGCCTATCTTATGGCGATTCCGGGATGGTCTCTAGGTACCATGTTCGGCGTGATAGCCGGTAATCTGTTGCCGGGACGTATTGTCAGTGCATTAAGCGTTGCTCTGTTTGGTATGTTCATGGCCATTATCATACCGCCTTGTAAAAACGATTCAAAACTGCGTATTCTGGTTTTATTAAGCTTTGCGATCAGTTTTCTCTGGGATCGGATTCCCTTTTTGCAGGTTGTTTCCTCAGGAACCAAAACAATCATCTTAACTTTGATCATTTCAAGTGGTGCGGCCCTTCTATGGCCTAGAAAAGAGGATGACAATGCATAATACATGGATCTACATTGCCGTTATGGCCATTGTCAGCTACATTATCCGGGCCCTGCCCCTGACATTGATCCGTCGGCCGATCACCAATACCTTTGTAAAATCCTTTTTATATTATGTACCCTATGTCACCCTGGCCGTTATGACCTTCCCGGCCATTCTTTCCGCCTCCAACTCCATGATTGCCGGTCTGGCAGCCTTTGTGATCGGGGTGATCCTTTCCTGGCGTCAGGCCAGCTTGTTGCAGGTATCGGTCATCTGTTGTGTAGCGGTGTTTATTATTGAATGTTTCATTTAAAAAAGGATCCACAAATGTGGATCCTTTCTATTTTAATTTATCCAATATGGAAGACGGAAGTCGTTTTGTTAATACTCTGACAACCCCCAGTCCGAACAGACGATCCAGATAATCAGTACACAGCTGGACCAGAAAACAGCTGAGTGTCAGCCCCAAAGGTGTCTTGGCCAGGATCTGGATCAAGTAGGTTGACCCACTGGAGGTAATCCCCCCAAACAAGTAAGCTGTAATACAGGCACTGACCAGTGTCGTCGGAATCGTAATCAACAAGGCGGCCAAGAACAGCCATCCAAGGGAGTCCCGTTTCTTTTTATAGACAAAGCCTGTCACCAACCCCAGCAAAATGCCGACCGGCGCATAATATATCGCATAGACATCATCAAGGATCCCGCCGATCAGAGCACTAATAACGCTAGGGATCACTCCATAAACAGGCCCGCAGATCGAAGCGATAAAGAACGTTCCGATACTGTCCAAATAGATGGGCAGACGCAGGAATAACGCAATTTGTCCCCCCACTACATTTAGACCCACGGCCATCGCAATCATACATATATGATATACAGTTATTTTTTTCATGCTACTTCCTTCTTTCTAAGTACACGATCAATAAAGAACGCAAAGAAGCGTTCAGTATCCACCTTTGTCAGAACTACCGCATTCGCCGGTTTTCGATAATATCCATAAGCATCCACGATCGACTGTCCTCGTGACAAGCTCTGTGTCTCTATATCCACAAAGGCTTCCATGCCTGAACACAGGGATGGATCAATACAATAAGCTACTGCCAAAGGATCGTTGATCACACACCCGCGCAGATGCTCCCATTCCCAATGAAACTGAAAATAGTATTTTGTGATCTTCCGTAGAAAAGCCCCTTGTTCCGGATTGATTTGTTCCATTTCATCCAACATCTCCGGTTTCAAAATGATCTGACGCGTGACATCCAGATCAACCATGTGGATCTTTTTATGGTATTGGGCCATCGTATGGTAGACCAAAGCCGCTGCTTCGGGATCCTCCCAGTAGTTATATTCCGCCACCGGCGAACAATTTCCTTGTTCCTTAAAGGCCCCTCCCATAGAAATGAGCTGTTCAATCTGTAGAAATGCCTGCTTGTCATACTCAATCAGATTGGCCAGGTTGGTCATCGGCCCGATCGCAATGACTGTACAAGGCTGTTTCCGTAATGTATCCGATAAGAATTCGACAGCGCTTTGATTCTGGTGATACCCATCCACGGATTCTAAAAAGCTTTCCCCTAACCCGTCGATGCCATGGGTATCCAGGGCATCCACATACGCTTTGACCAAAGGACGTCGTGCCCCTGTAAACACAGGAATATCCAGTCGGTTCATCTGTTTCAATACTTTCTTCGCATTTTCAAATCCCATTTCTACCGGCGCATTCCCGCTGACAATGGTGATTCCCAGAATTTCCAATTCTTCTGACTGTATCGCCAACATGATGGCCATACTGTCATCAATACCGGGATCACAATCGATAATCACTTTTTTTCTCATAACAGTACCCCTATAAAAAAACCTTGTCCCACATAGACAAGGTATAAAAAACACACACTAAGTAAATATATTCTTTATCCGCCTATGATTATACTGGGAGGTTTAGAAACCAGTTCTTTTTATTTATATGACAGATAACGAATTTTTTCAAGTGAAGATGGCCATTTACTGAAATAAATCCTGATTCATCCTTCTTTGTAGGACAACGGAAAGAATATAACAGGAAGCTTCGGTAATCAATACAGCTAGCCAAAGTATATCCAAGCTGCCAAAACAAACAGACAGGATATAGAAGGAGCCGACAATCACCACAAACTGCCGACAGATATTTAAAATCAGGGTATAATTGGCATGATTTAACGCCTGCATAAAGGTAGAACGGATCAGACAGGCTCCCCCAAACGGCAAAGATAGACAACATAGCCGTAACGCAACAGTGCCGATCCGCATCATAGTATCGGAAGCATCAAACAAGGTTAAAAAGACCGATGGGAACAGCTCCAGTACAACCATGGCCCCACCCATATAAATGACCGCAAACCGGAATGCCAAGGACATCGTTTGTTTCACACGCTCATCCAAACGCTTGGCATAGTTGTAGGAAAGAATCGGGATCATACCGTTGTTCAGACCGAAAATCGGCATATAACAGAAATTTTGCAGTTTCAGCCAGATTCCATAAACGGCCGTAGCCGTCGTGCTATACCCCAGCAGAATGACATTGACACATAGAGCTGTCAAAGAGTTTAATCCGATGGTGATCATACTGGGAATCCCGATTTCAAAGATTTCCCTGGCAATCTTTGCACGATATTTGATTTCTTTGATGTGAAACTGGATCCATTGATTTTTATGCAAATTGAGAATAAAAGCGACTACAGCTGCCAGGATCTGTCCCAATACCGTCGCCCAGGCAGCCCCGGCAATCCCCAAAGCTGGAAACGGGCCGATACCAAAGATCAATAGAGGATCAAAGACAATATTGAAGATAGCCCCGGCAGCTTGAGCTGTCATAGCTGAAACAGAATGTCCGGAACACACCAACATCTTTTCAAAATATTGTCCGGAGAACACACCGAGACTGACGCACCACGCAATGCGTAAATACATGGTTCCATATTCCACAATCTCTGAAATGTTTGTCTGGGCAGCATAAAAGGCATGAGGTACTGTACATCCCAGCACCAGAAACAAAAGATAGAACATCAGATTCAAAAAGATTCCTGTATGGGCTGTATCATTAGCCCCTTTCAGATCCTGTTTTGCGGCATAACGGGGAATCAGCGCATTGATGCCGACACCGATACCAACCGCAATCGCATTGGCAATCTGCTGCATAGGAAAGGCTAGGGAAACGGCTGTAAGAGCATTTTCTGAAATCCTGGCTACAAACATGGAATCGACGATATTATAGAGAGCCTGGATAAAAAAAGAGATCATCATCGGCAAGGACATATCAACTAATAACTGAGGGATCGGCATCGCAGCCAGTTTGTTTTTTTCCATATGCCTATTTTATCATCTTTCATAAAAAAGACGGACCCTATGTCCATCATTTTATTCAATAATCACATACGCATCGACAATTTCTGCGATATAAGCGACATGCGCATCCTGATTGGCACCCGTATGATAGCCGTCGACATCTTTGGGATAATGCCGCTGGCACGAGGCATCCAAAGTAGAAAGATCCTGTGTTTCCTTCTGCAGAACACGGCACTCCAGCGTCAGAGGATATTGAGCCATGCCCGGTACAGATATCTTATTGGATTCCACCGGTGTCAAACCGGCTTTATCGATCTTATTCATGTCCCGGCCCGAGCATGTACCACAGATCTTTGTGATTTGCGGGTCCTGGGCCCCCATGGGAATGCTGATGGTAAACTCTCCATTCTGATCCAGTTGCTGTCGGGAATATCGATGTTCCCTGACATAGACGGTAAATATCGGTTTGGACCATTCAATGCCTAACGAACCCCATCCGATGACCATAGAATTCAAGGTTTCGGCTTTTGTGTTCAGAAGGACACCATGAGGCAATGCCTCCAAAATCTGTTGGGCATATTCCCATACTTCTATTTTCTTTTTATGCATATTCATCCTCCTTTGGTAAAGATCGGAAAAATCCGATCAAAAACGGAATCGTAACGATTGTCGTGATCACTTCCGCAAAGAACCGGGACATTTCCAGTCCCTGTAATCCCCATATCATTGTCAGCACGACCAGGACCGGCAACAAAGCCAATCCGCTGCGCAAAGAGGCAAGAAAGGTCGCGATCCGACTCTTTCCGATGGATTGAAACAACATGTTTCCGAAAGCGGAACAAGGCATCACACACATGCTCAGGCATTGCCAGCGCAAGGCCGCCACACCCACTTCAATGACCTTCGGATCATCCCGAAACTGCCGGATGATCACTGGCGCAAAAAGATATCCGCAAAGCCCGATGATGCTCAAAACGATGGTTCCGGTTGTCAGCACAAAGAAAAAAGCAGAACGTACCCGTGAATACTTCTTCGCACCATAGTTGAAAGCGCTGACCGGCTGTAAACCTTGGCCGATCCCAATGCACACACAAAACAGAAACATGATAACTTGATTGGCTACGGCCATACCGGCTATGGCAGCATCCCCATATGGTTTGGCACACGCATTGATTGCGATGGTTGAAATAGAATTCAATGTCTGACGGACCATGGAAGGCATGCCGGTGGCAATGATATTCAGCAAGATCTGACTGTGTCTGGCTACATACTGCCAGCGGAATACACTCTGTGTTCGGCCCCGCAGGTATGGAATATACAGAATAAGAACGCTGATATACTGACTGATCATCGTCGATATACCAGCTCCTTCAATGCCCATATGACACCCCAGAATCAAAAACGCATCCCCAAATATATTCAAAATTCCTCCGGAAGTCAAGCCGATCATCGCAAAAAATGCCTTGCCCTCATAGCGAAGGATATTATTCATCACGCAGGAAGAGGTCATAGCCGGCGCTGCCAGCAATATATAAAACGCATAGATCCGCGCATAAGGAAGAATGGTTTCGGTACTGCCTAGTAAGCGCATCAGTGGATCCATAAAGAGCATACCTGCCACGCAGATCCCCAAACCGGACACAACTGCATAAAACAAGCTTGTCGATGCGTATACCCTTGCCTTTTCTATTTCTTTGGCACCCAGCTGTCGGGAAATATGGCTACCGGCTCCGTGACCATACATAAAGCCAAAAGCCTGCAAAATAGCCATGAGCCCGATGACCACGCCACAAGCTCCGGTTGCACTGGTTCCGATCGTCCCTACAAAATAGGTATCGGCCATATTATAAAACATCGTTACCAGCATCGAAATGACTGTTGGAATTGCCAGTACTGTTACCAGTCTGGCAATCGGTGTTTCTGTCATCCGTTGATACTGTACATCTGCTTTCTCCATACTTGCCTCCAAAAAAGAAAAGAAGACTTAAGTCTTCTTATTCTGCTAATTTTTCATCAATGTCTTTGATTTCAGCTTCCAATTGAGCAATGAAATCTTGTTTTTCTTCAATTTCTCTAGCGATTTCCTCTCGATTGGATTCACTGACAAGACCATTCATATCATCCGTCAGACGTTCAATCTGACGTTTCTGATTATTGATCTGTTCCTGTTTCCGGACTTTCGCATCTTTCATACGACCTTCCCACTGCACATGCTTCTGGTCATTAAAGGCACGTAATCCATCAAAGTACGTATCCATTGCCTGGCGGAATTCCGGCCAGATCTGATTTTCCTTTTCACGGCCACAGGATCCGATTTCTTTCCATTGATTGCTCAGATTTTTCATTGTCTGCGTGTTTTCACGTGTAAATGAATTGGTTTCCACCATCAGCTTTGCCTGTTCAATCAATTCCTTCTTCTTTTCGAAATTTTCCTGCTGACGTGCATGAAGCTCATCATAGTAAGCGTTTCGCCGATCAAAGAATACCTGACGCGCTGCACAGAAATCCTGCCATAACGCATCTTCATATTCGCGGCCTGCATTACCGGCCTTTTTCCATTCTTCCATCAGTCCACGATATTTTTCACTGGTTTCTTTCCATTGCTCAGAATCTTGCAGTTCTTTGGCTTTTTCAATCAGTTCCTGTTTGATTCCACGAACTTCCGCAAACTTTTCATTCATCTTTTCCCAGTGCTCATGCTTCCGGTCATAGAATATCTGCCGGGCACCATTAAAACGCTCCCACAAGGAATCATCGGTTTCCCGACCTGCAGGACCCACCTTTTTCCACTGGTTCATCAGTTCCGTCATCTTCTTTGTGGCAACCTGCCATTGTTCGGATTGAGAAACCTCTTCCGCTTCTTTGATCAGAGCACTTTTCAGCTCTTCATTTTTCTGGAAGATTGCGGTTCTTTTCGCATATAACGCATCGATCAGTTTCTCAAACTCATCACGAAGCGTTTCTTCATAAGCCGATTCCGAATAACGGATACGACGCCAACGTCTTTTTAAATCATTAATAACACGCTGCGTTTCGTTCCAATCTTCCGAGTCCTGAATATTCTTTGCTTCTTCAATCAATTCTTCTTTTTGCTTAATATCTGCATCCATATCATCGACTGCTTCATAGAAGTCATCGTTGTAATCTTGTGACATAATACATTCCCCCTGCTACAAAAAATCTATACAACTATTTTACAACACACTTCAAATTAATTAAACACAAATTCAATATTTTCCCAATGAATTTTCAAATTTTCTCTCTTTTTTCTATATCATGTTTAGATAATTTCTATATTCATTCTCATTCACCTGAAAGAATCATCACAAAGGTGTCCTTAACTATGTTATAATCACTCTATTGAAAATCAGGGTGAGAGTATGAAAAAGGGAGAATTATTTCATTTATTATTGCTGGTAATGACCGCTTTGATCTGGGGGATGGCCTTTGTTGCCCAGTCCTTAGGGGCTGACCATTTAGGTCCCATCACATTTCTGACTGCGCGAAGCTGGCTGGGAGTCGCTGTATTAACGCCTTTGATGATCCGGACCTATCGACAAGAATCCATCACAAAAGAACAGATGCTCTATCTTCTCAAAGGAGGATGCGCCTGTGGGTTCTTCCTGTTTACCGGCAGTCTTCTGCAGCAGATGGGCATCGCTTATACAACCACAGCCAATGCCGGGTTTATCACTGCTTTGTATATGATCATCGTTCCCATCATTTATGGCTTGAGCGGAAAGAAGATTCCTTTACAGATATGGGCCTCGGTTTTGATCAGTGTATTCGGATTATACCTGTTATGTATCCGCGGTTCCTTTCAGATCAATCCCGGCGATGCGCTGACTTTGGCCTGTGCCTTTATGTTTGCCGGACAGATCCTGTCCATCAATCATTTTGTCAAGGATTGCCAACCCATCTTATTATCTGGTTTACAATTTCTGTTCTGTGCCGTAGTCGGCACCTTCCTGCAGTTTCTGGAGCCCAAATCACTGGCTGATTTCCAGGCAGCCTTGCTGCCGTTGTTGTATGCCGGGATTTTCTCCACAGGCATTGCCTATACATTGCAGATCATCGCACAGAAGAATGTAAATCCAACAGTCGCCAGTCTGGTCATGTGTCTGGAAAGTGTCTTCAGCGCCCTGGGTGGATGGCTCTTATTGAATCAGGTACTATCACCCGTCGAATTATTTGGCTGTGCTCTGATGTTTATTGCCGTATTGATTTCACAACTTCCCGTAAAAACAACGCAGGTATAAAACCTGCGTTCTCTTATTTTGCCTTTACATCCAAGGTGAAGCGCAATTCCTCATACGTATCCTGTGTCCAGCCTTCCGCAATGATCTGGAAATCCTTTTCAGCATCCAGCACCGGGAAAACCAGAATGCCTTCCGTAGATACCCCGCTGACAATTTCATAAGGCAGCTCCGGATATTTTCCGTCGTAGCGTGACATAGAACTGTCATCCTGCTCGATCTGTTTTCCATCCTGTAAAATCTTAATATCATAATTGCTTAAATCAAAATCCGCAGAACTGTCATTTTTTACCGTCATGTAGACCCGGGTTTCTTTTTCCGCAAACTCTACCTTTTCCACAGATACAGTAATACCGCTTTGTTCCTGGGAGATTTTAGGCTCTAAAGCCGTTTTGGTCGGCACCACAATATCGATATAAGAAGATTTTTCCATCTTGGCATTACCAATCTGCAATACGCTGACCTGGCCTCCAAACGCATTGGTTCCTTCTGCGACCCCGTCAATTCGGCCATCCACCTTCACATAGTCATCCGTCTGAAACTCATCACTTGGCGCAATCACATAGAAATCATTCTCACTATTCACCGGATCCTGCCAGATCTGATACCCGTCACCGCTCTTATTGAAGATTTTTCCCGAGAGCTTGATGTACTTTCCTTTGTAGGCATTCGGGTCTTTGAACACCGAAGGGATCTCATCTCTTGTAACATACGATTTCTCCTGGGAAGAGGAACCGGAGCCTCCACACGCAACAAGACCAAAAATCATGCATACACTGATGAATACTTTCCATAACTTTTTCATAACTATCTACCTTTCTGTTTCTACTACTATATGTATCACCTTAATTGACAATATCCATGTCAGAAATATATTTTCTATCTTTTGGGTAGTTGTTACGTACAATAGATAAAGGTGTTTCAACTTTTTATTTCGTTATGTCTTCCCCTGTCAATCAATTCCTAGAGAGATTCGATGCTTAGGATACCTCTGCAATTACACTGAATGACACTTGTAAAGGTATGCCTATTTTTGATTTCTTTTAGGTCTAATTGTATTCATTTTGGGTATTAAAAAAACAGATATATGCTATTTAATAAGTATATTCTATACATTTATTAATCTCTATAATGCCCCTATCGAAAGTTTGCACCTATAATCTATACATCATGAATGATTCTTAAGCACGAAAAGAAAGAGCGGTAAAAATGAAAAAGTATATGGTGTTCTATCGATTTTAATGTTGTTTGCAACTATTACTATTAATGCTGCTGTCACGTATCCAAGCGTAGGAGGTGTTTGGAGTTACGGTGTAGGTCCTATAGGATCTTACTCTGAATACATGCACCCAACACGATATCACTCTTCTACTGTAGTTGCATCGAATGGAGTGGGAGATAAAAAATTTGCTCCAGCTGGCATGTGGTCACAAGCTCGAGTTTTATATTATAGTGGATGCTCATTTTATTATGCCATTGAATAGCTGTCTTCTTGTAATTCTAATGAGCTTTTTAATTTCTTACTATCTGACCTATATTCTTTTTCATATTGAAAAGAAGATCCTTTTTATCAAAAAGCTGATGGGCTACCGTTGGATGGAACGCTACGAGCATGTGCTGACATGGATGGTTCTGGTTTACTTGTTACTGCTCATGCGCACAGGCGGCCTGGCTTCAGCTTCTTTGTATATCTGCATTGTTGCTGCCGATCTCTTAATATGGATCCTCTGGATGATACGATATGAAAACCGGCAATTAAGCCTTCAACTGAAAGGAGAACAGATATGAACGCAATCGAATTGACACACTATTCCAAATCCTATGGAAATCATGTGATCTTTAAAGACTTTTCCTTCACTGTGCAAGCCAATGAAATGGTTGCAGTGACCGGAGAAAGCGGGATTGGAAAAAGCACTCTGTTAAACTCTCTGGGCCTGATTGAAAACTTTGATGAAGGACAATATTTCTTGTTTGGAAGTCCGGCTCCAAGATGCAACACAAGAGAAGCCAATCGGATCATTCGAGAAAAAATTTCCTATCTTTTCCAAAACTTCGCATTGGTGGATCACTATTCAGTCAATGAGAATCTGATGATGGCATTAAAATACACAAAAATGTCCAATCAGGAAAAATACGATCTTATCCATGAAGCCCTTTCACAGATTTCCTTGCAGGAATTTATCGATAAAAAAGTATTCACGCTGTCCGGAGGCCAGCAGCAAAAAATTGCACTGATCCGGGCTTCTTTAAAACCCTCGGAATTGTTATTAGCGGATGAACCGACCGGTTCTCTTGACGAAAAGAACAGAGAGATCATTCTAAAACAGCTGCATGTACTCCATGCTCTCGGCAAAACAATCATTCTCGTTACCCACGATTCCTATGTCGCAGACAGCTGTCAACGAAAGGTCGTTATAAAATAAATCGAGGAGCGATGGGCTCCCCGATTGTTTTATTTTCCATACAGGTGTCTGGCTACATAGACACCGCTGGCACTGGCATGCGACAAAGAATGGGTCACGCCAGAACAATCTCCGATCACAAACAAATTTTTGTGGCATGTTTCCAGATTCGAATCCACTTTTACCTGCATGTTGTAGAATTTGACTTCCACACCATAAAGCAGGGTATCATCGTTGGCTGTTCCCGGACAAACCTCATCCAGGGCATAGATCATTTCGATGATATCATCGAGCTGTCGTTTCGGAATCACCAAGGACAGATCCCCCGGTGTTGCCTTTAAGGTCGGTGTCGTAAAGCCTCCCTGGATACGATGTGGCGTGGAGCGCTGTCCGCGGATCAGATCCCCAAAGCGCTGGACAATGACCCCGCCCCCTAACATATTGGATAAACGGGCAATGCTTTCACCATACTGGTTGCTCTGACGGAATGGCTCGGTAAACCGGCTGGAAACCAACAGGGCAAAATTGGTATTCTCAGTATAGCGTGAAGGATCTTCGTAACTGTGACCGTTGACTGTTACGATCCCGTTGGTGTTCTCATTGACTACAACACCATGCGGATTCATACAGAAAGTCCGTACTTTATCCTGGTATTTTTTCGACCGATAGACAATCTTGGATTCATATAGAGAATCGGTCAGTTCACTGAAAATCTCTGCATTCAATTCCACCCGGACGCCGATATCCACACGGTTGCTTTCGGTTTCAATATCCAAGGAGGAACAGATTTTCTCCATCCAGCTGGAGCCGGAACGTCCGGTAGAAATGACACAGACCTTACCGGTAAAGATTTGGTCTTTACAACGGATCGTGTAGCCATCCTCTTTATGCTCTACTGTATCAATATGCGTATAGAAATGAAGATCCACTTTTTCCTTAAGTACATTATAGAGATTCTCCAGCACCTTATAGTTGATATCTGTACCCAAATGTCGCACACTGGCCTTTAACAAATGCAGGTTATGCTGTAAACATTTCTTGGCGATGGACGGATCTGTATTCACATAGAGCTTTGTGTCCTTGCCACCATATCGGCAATTGATGGTATCTACATATTCCATCAGTTCAATGGCTTCTTTCTCACCAATGTATTCATACAGATTTCCTCCGAATTCATTGGTAATATTGTATTTCCCATCACTGAAGGCACCGGCCCCGCCAAATCCGTTCATGATGGAACATGTTTTACAATGGATGCAAGACTTGATCTTTTTTCCATCAATCGGACATTTTCTTTTTTCCAAAGGGCTGCCAGTTTCAAAGACTCCGATCTTCAGATCCGGATTTAACCGGATTGCTTCATAGGCCGTAAAGATTCCTCCCGGACCAGCCCCGACAATCATTAAATCATACATAGTTATCACCTGATTCTAGTATACCGTAATTCATTAAGTTTTTATTAATATTTTGTATCATCGTATTCCCATGTATGCATCGCATTCTGGGTAATCTGTTTACGGATGGCTTCCTTCCATTTCTCTCTTTCTTGTTCTGACTGGGCTATATTATCCATCATCCCAATCGCATTCTTAAAGTCCAGTAATAATTCTTTACGGGCCATACGCAACAAATTCTGATCCTGCATACGTTTGGCGGTCATCGTTGTCAGAATGGTGCCCGGATTGATCTTCTTTTCCTTCGGCCCTTTTTCCAATACCATCTGATAGCGATGATAGGCCAGATCAACGGCATCCTCCCAGGACAAATAGATTTCATCCATCGCATATTGTCCTACCCTTTGCAGCACGTCCGGATCGGCATTGATTTTTTCCAACAAAGCAGCCATAGACTGCGCGTTTTCTTCAATCAGAAATCCATTATGGCCATCGATAATGCCTTCCGCCGCACACGAGCCTTGGATCAATACACTGGCCAGGCCACAGGCAGCGGCTTCCCTGACCACTAAACCATTGGTGTCGAAGGTGGATGGAAACAAAAACAAATCTGCCCGGGTATTCCATGCACGCAGTTGTTGTCGGTCATACACAGGTCCGATGAGAATGCATTTTGAAGTCAGACCTAAGGCCTGAATTCGTTCTTGTAACCAACATTCATCTGGGCCTTTTCCGATAAAGACCATACGGAAATCGATGTGCTGCTCCTGCAATATCTTCAGCGCATCCAGGATGATCGGCAACCCTTTATATGTCATGATCCGTCCGACAAACAAAAAGACAGGTGTCCCTTGTGGCAGATCATATCCATCGGTCACCTTTTTCACCGTTTCAGTATCCACTTTTCCCTTTTCAAAATCCACACCGTTCGGCATCACATGATAGTCTCCTTGAAAGCCCAGCTCCCGCAGATTTTCCCCGGCTCCCTGACTGACAACCCATATATCATCACATGCCTCGATATTGGAGACCATGGTTTGAATAGCTTCCTTGATGGCAGGCTTGAAGCGAAGGACCCGTTTGATGTCAATATCGTATTTTGTATGATATGTAAAGATGACCGGTGCGCCGGTTTGTTCTCTTATAATACGAGCAATCATCGTTGAAACCACCGGACAATGCGTGTGGATGATATCGGGCTTGAAAGCTGTCATCTTGGAGATAGCTTTTTCATCCAAAGGATCTCCGGTCCGATATCCACTGGCTAGCTTTGTGGTATTCAGGCTACGATAAGGGACCACCGTAAAAGGATAGCTTTCATATTTTGCCCGGGGATATCGTGGTGTCCCTACCAGTACATCGGCTTTCTGGTCGGCTGTCAGATGTGTAGCATAATTCATGACCACATTGCCTACACCATCGATCATCGGTGCAAAGGCATCATTCAACAAGCACACTTTCATTCGGATCCTCCTTTCAATATTTCCTGGATACAAGCCGTGAATTCAGTTGGCTTTTCCAGAATCAGCTCATGACTGGCTTCTTCAATTCCGTATGCCTTCTGAAAAGACGGACAATGGTTCTGATAATACGCAGCCAATTCCGGCTTCATCAAAGAACCGGGAATCGCATAGATATAGCTGAGAGGGACATCGAGTTCTTGAACCAGTGTTCTTTCATCCCGGTCAGCCATGGAAATAAACAAGGACTGTAAACATCCGATATGGCAATGTGAAAGGATCTCCTGACAGATCTTTTCCACATCGGTTCGTTTCATTGTTCGCATAGATGGATCATCCTCCAACGCAAATTTGACCATAAAATCAAGAAAGTCCTCTTTCATTTTAATTTGATCCAGCTCAAACTGTTCTTTCGTATATCGTCCTTGAAAAAAGCCTAGATTCCAGGATGCATCATTCATGGTTTTTGGTGTCATATCCACAAAGACACATTGTGAAATTCTTTGTGTTCCAAATTGATGCATATAGGATAGAAGAACATACACACCCATCGACCAGGCTACGATACACACATTTTCAACGTCTAAATGCTTCAGTAATGTATGAACATCTTCCGCCAGATCTTCGATCGTTACGTGTGAATTGTTTACATCCATGGAAAGACCATGTCCCCGGAAATCCATGGTAATACATTGCGCTTCCCGAGACAGTACCTTCACCGTTTCATCAAAATTATCATGCCGTCCGGACCAGCCATGTAAAAATAACACCGGCTGGCCCTGACCATGTATTTCATAATAAATGGATCCATGATCCTTTGTCTCAAGTCTTGTCATACTTGTATTGTATACTGTTCCATCAAGATTTCGTATCTTTTTTACGCGTCAACTTTTATAATAAAATTAATCATTGTATCCATAAGGAGGAATATTTTATGCTTTCAGAAAAGAAAATATTATCTGGTTTTCCCGGACTTGATCAAAAACTGAATTCTATCCGGGCCGGTGACAATATCGTCTTTCGGGTACTGGACCTGGAATTTTTCCGTTTTTTTGCCAAGAGCTTTGTCGAACAGGCAAAGCTGGCCGATAGACCGGTCCACTACATCCGTTTCGGTTCTCATAAATCCATGTTAAAAGATTTGGACAATGTCATTGTCCATAAGATGGATCCTAGTGTTGGTTTTGAATCCTTTACTGTCGATCTATATAAGATCATTATGGATACCAAACGAGAAGCGTTCTTTATCTTTGATAATATTTCCATTCTGGGAGAATACTGGAATACAGATTTAATGCTTGGAAACTTCTTTCAGGTGACTTGTCCGTTCTTAACGGAAATGGAGGATGTGGCCATTTTCCCATTGCGAAGAGGCAGTCATTCCTATGACTGCATCGATCAGATCCGGCAGTCTGTGCAGATCTTCCTGGATATTGTTTACAGCCAAAGCTCTTATTATCTGACCCCGCTAAAGGTACAGGACCGTTATAACGGGGAAATGTTTCTGACGCATCGTCTGGATGCTGATATGAGCTTTGTGCCTCTGACCTATTCCACCTCTTTAGCCAAATATTATCGTGCCGTCAATGAATCCGGTCCGGGTGAACAGCTCCAGGATGCCTGGGATCGGTTCTTTCTGGAAGTACAGATGAACTATGCCAACCGGATCAACACAAAGCATTACCACAAAAAGATGTGCTCCATGCTGATGACAGAGAATCCCCGTATGCAGGATCTGATCTTGAATCATTTTAAAACAAGAGACTATTTGTCTCTGCACAGCCGGATCATCGGTACTGGCAAAATTGGTGGGAAAGCATGTGGTATGTTGACAGCCCGTAAGATCATCCAGGATCATTGTCCGGAAGTCGCCGCGCATTTCGAACCTCACGACTCCTACTATATCGGATCTGATATTTATTATACATTTATCATTTATAACCAGTTCTGGAATTTATGGCTGGATCATCATGCCGATATGGAAGACATGGAGCTGGCCCAACAGATCGGACAGCGCATTATGGAAGGAGAATTCCCTCCTACGATCCGCATCCAGTTTAAACGCCTGCTGGATTATTACGGCACCAGTCCGATCATCGTACGCTCCAGCAGTTTTCTGGAAGATGGCTTCGGCAACGCCTTTGCCGGTAAGTATGAATCCGTATTCTGTGTCGGCGGCAATACTATGGAAGAACGTTTAAACCAGTTTGAACAAGCCATCCGTATTGTCTATGCCAGTACGGTTTCCCCTTCGGCACTCGAGTACCGTCGACGTCGCAACTTGTTAGATAGCGATGAACAGATGGCTCTGTTAGTTCAAAGAGTCTCCGGTTCCCGACTAGATCATTATTATTTTCCGATGGCAGCCGGTGTCGGTTATTCCTACAATAACTACCCTTGGTCCAGCCAGTTGGATCCAAATGCCGGTATGCTGCGGCTGGTGGCCGGACTGGGCACACGGGCAGTTGACCGCACACCAGGGGATTACCCTCGACTGGTCAGTCTGGATAAACCGACCTTTCAGACCCACAGTAGTCTTAAGGACCGCCATAAGTTCTCTCAGCACTATATGGATGTATTGGATACCGAAAAGAAGGCTCTTGTCAGCAAGCGCGTGGAAGAGTTATACCCGCATATCCTGCCATGGCAGAAGGTCTTGTTATATTCCCATGATACTGAAGCGGAGCAGATGCTGCGCAGCCGTGGACAATACCGGCCGGTCCTTTTTGCTGACTGTCGCCAGCTCTTATCAAACCAAAAGATCATCACCTGCATGCAGGAGATGTTGTTAAAGCTGCAGGAAGTGTATGAAACCCCGGTAGATATTGAATATACGATCAACATTTCCGACAGTGGTGAATTTTGGATCAACCTTCTCCAGTGCCGGCCTTTGCAGTCTTCAAAAAAAGGAAATATCACTTTACCGACCATTCCCAAGGAAGATACCTATCTGAATGTCGTTAAAAACACCATGGGTACCTCTCGGAATATCGATGTTGGGCTGATCGTAGTGGTCGATCCATATGCGTACTACACATTAAATCACGCAAAGAAACCGGATGTAGCCCGCGCCATCGGAAAGATCAATCATCATTTCATGGATCAACCCTACCAGAAGATCCTGATTACACCGGGACGAATTGGTACATCATCGCCGGAGCTGGGAGTACCAGTAACCTTTGCGGAAATTTCCGACTTCAATATGATTGCCGAAGTTGCCTACAGTAAGGTTGGTTACATGCCCGAGCTTTCTTTTGGATCGCATATGTTCCAGGACCTGGTGGAAGCCGAAATCCTCTATGTTGCCATCATGGAAAATACGGATACCCGTATCTATGACCCCGCATTTTTATCTCAGTTTGAAGAAGTTGGCCACACCCTTCTCGATGAAGACATGGCATCCATCATCTCAGTCTATCGGGTGCATGACATATTCCTGGCTTATGATGCCCATAAGCAGGAAATCTTATGTGGAAAAAAAGGAGAACGCTAACAACGTTCTCCTTTAATTAGTTCGATAAGCCCATAGCTTCTAATACATCATAACGATACATCTGCAGATGTTTTTCCATCTTCAGCGCTTCTTCTATTTCGATCTCCACAATATCGCCATGTTGTGTACCGATGATACAGTTGCTGCGGCCTTCCGCCAGTGCTTTTACTGCATAATATCCCATCCGAGTCGCTGTTTCTCTGTCTCGGGCTGTCGGGGATCCGCCTCGCTGGATGTGGCCTAATACGGTAACGCGCGGGTCAATGCCAACCGATTCGTGGATCTTTTTGGAAATATCCATCACATTGCCAACACCTTCCGCTACGACGATCATAAAATGCGTATTGCCGGCCAAACGGGAATTCTGGATCCGTTCAACGACATCCCGCTGGAAATTAAATTCTCTTTCCGGTACCAGGACAGCCGTTGCTCCGACCGCGATACCGACATATAAAGCCAGATATCCGGCATTTCGTCCCATCACTTCCACTACCGAACATCTTTCATGTGACTGCATGGTATCTCTTAACCGGTCAATACAGCCGATGGCTGTATTACAAGCCGTATCAAAACCAATCGTATAATTGGTGCAGCCTAAGTCATTATCAATGGTCGCGGGAATGCCGACAACCGGAATCCCCATACGGGATAAGGCCAACCCGCCTCGGAATGTACCATCGCCGCCAATGACCACAACCGCATCCAGACCTAGCATCTTACAAGTTCCCACGGCCTTCCTCTGTCCGGCTTCATCCATAAATTCATCGCTTCTGGCAGTATACAACATCGTACCACCTGAGGTAAGAATATGATTGACCGTGGTTCCTGTCATTCTGATAAAATCAGCATTGATCAGTCCCTGGTATCCTCTTCGGATACCGACACACTCAATATCATTAGAGACAGCTGTACGTACAACAGCTCTTACGGCTGCATTCATTCCCGGTGAATCTCCACCACTCGTCAATACACCAATTCTCTTAAATTTCTTTTCCATGAAGATTCCTCCTTTTTAGTTCTTGTTACTTTTAGAATAACACAGAATGAACCTTGCGAATCGATTTTTCATATTTAAGATATCCTTTTATTTTTCATTGACAAACATGCATGCTTGACATACAATCCCCTTAAAGAATATGCAGAGTAGATGCAAGAGCGTTAAGTGTCTGGTGAACAGGGAGTTGACACCAGAACGAAAAAACGTTGATTTTGCGGTTCTTGTGTCGCATCCCGCTGCTACATATAACGGAAAAGTAACCTCCTGATGTAGTAACGCTATGCGAAAGGAGGTTTTTTTATGTTTAAAAACGTTAAGATGTTAACAACCACTGCCCTTTTGGTTGCCCTGGCAACCATATGCGGATTTTTCAAAATTCCCATCAATCAAGTCGTAGAGATCCGGTTTGCGTTTTTGCCGATTGCGTGTGCCGGGGCTCTGTATGGCCCTGTCGTCGGAGCTGTCGTCGGGGCACTGTCGGATATCTTAGGTTTTATCGTACGACCTACAGGTCCCTTCTTTCCTGGCTTTACCCTCAATGCAGCCATACAAGGCATTCTCTTTGGCTTCTTTCTCTATAAAAAGGAGCCGACGCTTATGCGCTGTACATTAGCCAATTTTATACAAACGCTGATAGTTACTCTATTATTAACTCCTTTGTGGTTAACCGTTTTATACACCATGGATTTTAAAGTAGTTCTGGCTAGCCGTATGATCAAAACACTGATCATGTTCCCGATCGAAACAGCTATGTTGTATGGACTGATCAAGGTGCTCTTCCGCATAGAAAAGGAACACGTATGAACTATTCTGAATCGTTAGCTTATCTGGCTTCCACACGAATACTAGGATCCAGACTGGGATTGAAAAACATCGGCATCTTATTAAAGTATCTAGATGATCCGCAAAAAGATTTGTCCTTTATCCATGTGACCGGTACCAACGGAAAAGGATCTACGATTGCTTTTCTTCATTCCATTCTGTCTCAAACATATACGATCGGAACCTTTACTTCACCGGCTATTGATTTGATCAATGAACAGATCCGGATCAATGATTCCATCATTTCCGATATCGATTTTGCCCGCATTGCGACACAGGTCGCACAAAAAAGAGAACAAATGATCCTTGATGGTCATGCAGCGCCTACCGAATTTGAATGTATGACCGCGATGGCTTTTCTCTACTTCAAGGAAAATCAATGTGACCTTTGCCTGCTGGAGGTCGGTATGGGTGGTGACACAGATGCAACCAATATCATCGACACATCTGTTTTATCCATCATTACATCCATCAGTTTAGATCATGCAGACTATTTAGGCCATACTTTAAAGGAAATTACTGACCATAAAGCCGGAATCATCAAGGAAAACGGTCATGTTCTGACGTATCCGCAAGAGAAAGAAGTGATGAAGGTCTTAACGCACGTTTGTGATGAAAAAAAGGCTTGTCTGTATATCCCGGATCTAAAGCCGGAATTAACAGGACATTCGCTTGATTACCTGACCTTCTCGTATCGTAATTTCACAAACTGTTCCATCCATTTAACGGGCCTGTACCAAATGTACAATGCTTCTTTGGCTATCGAAGCCTGTTTTATACTTCGACAATTAGGCTGGCCTGTTTCCGACACACAGATCCGGACCGGTCTGCAGAACACAAGATGGACAGGTCGATTTGAAGTGATAAGAAAAGACCCATTGATCCTTGTAGATGGATCCCATAATAGCCAGGGTGCTCTAAAGCTCGCAGATACATTATCGATCCATTTCCCGGATCAAAAAGTAATCCTTGTGATCGGGGTATTAAAAGACAAGGATTATGAAACAATGACGGACTGCCTGGTTCCACACGCAAAGAGCATCTATACGATATCGGTTCCCAATCCCCGTTCTCTATCGGCTGTTGAGCTTAAAAAGGTACTGGAAAAGAAAACCACAGTGGATATATATGCCTGTAACAGTTTGGAACAAGCCGTCAATCTGGCTTTAGGTGCAGCAGCAAAAGAAGATGTTATTCTGTTTTGTGGATCTTTGTACTCGATTGGACAAATAAAAACATTGTTGCTAAGATAAAATCATGACAGGTACCAAGAGAAGAGATCGCATCATTCAAATACTGGATCAGGAAAAAAAAGCCATCAGTGCCTCCCGACTTGCGGAACAGTTTCATGTCAGCCGTCAGATCATAGTTGGCGACATCGCTCTGCTGCGAGCCAGCGGACAAAACATCTTATCCACGCCACGAGGCTATATGATGGAACAAACAACGCAACAATTTATTCATCGGATTGCCTGCCAGC
The DNA here is from genome assembly GCA_040266995.1 of Erysipelotrichaceae bacterium. Lineage (GTDB taxonomy): Bacteria > Bacillota_I > Bacilli_A > Erysipelotrichales > Erysipelotrichaceae > UBA4312. The sequence continues at coordinate 132,704 of JAWRHV010000039.1, forward strand.
ATACCAGCAAGGATATGAAAAAGGAACTATATCTGATCGTTGATCTGGGATGTACCGTCATTGATGTCATCGTTGAACATCCAATCTACGTGGAACTGATCGGTTCACTGCAGTTATCCAGTCGGTACGATGTAGATCAGTATATCGCCCGATGTGAAAAATACGATGCCCAGCCATTATCTTTATTGACAGAAGGGGTACATCTGCATACCATTTCCTGCCCGGATGAAACGATCTATCGAACATTGCTGGAACAGCTGGAAAAAGAACATATACTTATATCAGAGTAAACAACGATATCTACGGATGTCGTTGTTTTCATTTGTCAATAAGATTCCTTCATTCTATCGCTTTTTTTGTCGCTTTCTTGACATATTCCTCAAAATCCAATAATGTATTAACAGGTGTCAAGACACCTTGTTTCCCTAGGAAAGGAATTTGATTATGAAGGAATTTTTAAAACGAAAAGATATTGAAATCTCTGCCAAACGTTATGGTATCGATGCCCTAGGTGCTATGGCACAAGGTTTGTTTTGTTCTTTGTTGATCGGAACGATCATCAACAGTATTGGTTCTCAGTTCCATATCGGCTTTTTAACCAATCCGGTAGCCACGATCAGCGGCATGGAATATACCGTAGGTGGTTTGGCCAGCGCTATGAGCGGTCCGGCCATGGCGACAGCCATCGGGTATGCTCTGCATTGTCCGCCACTGGTTTTGTTCTCCCTGATTACCGTCGGTTTTGCCGCTAACGCTCTAGGGGGAGCCGGAGGGCCATTATCCGTTCTGTTTATCGCCATTATCGCATCCGAGTTCGGAAAAGCCGTATCCAAAGAAACGAAAGTAGACATCCTGGTCACACCGTTAGTTACGATCGGTGTCGGTATCTTCTTGTCCTATCTGATTGCCCCGGCTTTAGGTGCCGCCGCATTAAAGGTAGGCGATCTGATTATGTGGGCGACGGAATTGCAGCCGTTCTTAATGGGTATCCTGGTATCGGTCCTGGTCGGTATTGCCCTGACCTTGCCAATCTCTTCGGCCGCCATCTGTGCCGCTTTAAACTTGACCGGTCTGGCCGGTGGAGCTGCCGTTGCCGGATGTTGTGCCCAAATGGTAGGCTTTGCGGTCCAATCCTTCAAAGAGAATAAATGGGGCGGTCTGATCTCCCAGGGAATCGGAACCTCCATGTTACAGATGGGCAACATTGTCCGCAATCCGAGAATCTGGATTGCACCCATCGTCACATCGGCCATTACCGGTCCGATAGCGACCTGTATTTTCCACCTGCAAATGAATGGACCGGCTGTTTCCAGCGGTATGGGAACATGTGGCTTAGTCGGACAGATCGGAGTTTATACAGGATGGGTCAATGATGTAGCTGCCGGAACCAAAGCTGGGATCACCGCCATGGACTGGATTGGCCTGATTCTCATTTCTTTTGTTCTTCCAGCTATCCTTTGTCCTTTGATCAACAGCTTTGTCAAAAAACTCGGATGGGTCAAAGACGGCGATATGAAATTAGATTAAGTAAATAACCTCCTGTATATACGGGAGGTTATTTTAAAATCTGTTCAAGTTGTTTCTTTTTTGCCTGTGGCAGAATGGTTTTCAAATGTTTCATCATACGCTGATATGACTGTTCCGGCGTTCGTTGATACATCTTTCGTATATATTCAGCTCCATACCATTGTTCCAGTGTCGCATATTCAGCCACACCCCATCCATAACGGGTCCCATCTTCTTTTGTCTCATATACAAAATCACTGATGGTTACATACCCCTGGCTTTGCAGGCGGGTGATGATCGTATCAAAACCTTTCTTTCCCCCTTTTCGATAATCCCCTAATTTCTTGAGCCGCTTGGATAAGAGAGGTCCGTATTTTTCAATCAGTTCATAACACTCCCGGTCCCGATAAGCGCTGAGCCCGTCATTGTAACGGGCATCATAATCATACCCGTCGCGTCGATAATTAGCAAAATCCATCATCCATTGTTTACTGATAAAAACCGCTTTATTCGCGAAAAATTTTCCATAAGCACAATGCGTATCCCTGATAAGCGGACCCTTCCATTCCCAAGGTCCAGTCTCGGTAGTAAACCACAACGTTGGATCCACGTGCTCCTGCAGTGAAAAGCCGGGGATCCCATTGGCAAAAAACGGAAGAAAACCAGCCATCTCGATCAGATGGGCACACTCCTTTTGTGAATGGATGAGAAAATGTGTTTCAAACATACTTCCTCCTTAAAATAAACGCACCTGTACATCCGCCATGCTCTTGGGCTGTACTTCGATGATCGTATCCTCTTTGTGCACATGGCCTACCAGTAATGGTGAATCCGGATCGTGTCGTTTGGCATTCTGTTCCACCAGCTTCCGATCATAATTCGCGTAACAATATAAACATCCATGTAAACACGTATTATAAGCTCCAATATCATTGCCTAATAAACACGCACAGCCTTGCCGGGCGTTGGATTGTTCGGGTTTTAAGGATTTCCCGATGGCTCGTTCCAGTACCAAACGGCTCATGCATCCTGTCGTATTCACTCCTGATCGTGCGAATGCCGGATCTTCCAAACATGTATAGATTTCTATATCAAACTTTTTTCCGATTTCAACCAACCGTTCAGCCAAAAAGAACTGGTCCGCTTTGGATACTTCCGTTACCTGAGGAAAATTCTTTATGGTCTTCTTGTATAGATCAATGAAACTGATAACACATTGATGCGTCGATCCCTGCAGAGTTTTTGCCATTGTTTCAAAGGCCCGCAAATGATATTCTACTGTATATTTCTCATTGATAAGGATTGGATCATAACGCCATCCGATTCGATGGCTGCCTACCCGTTTCGATAGCTCCCGAAAGGATTGCAGGATCTCCTGCTTATGACGAACATAAGGTTCAATATCTCTTCCATAAGGTGTTATGGTCACAAACCAGAACTGGGGAATCTCGGCAATTTCCTGCCATCTGGTCAACATCGGCTGCGGATCCTTGGTACAAAAACATAGACAATCGATCAATGAAGGCTCCAATGAATACTTTCTGATCTGATTGGGTACATAGGGATTTCGTACCATTACCATCTGTTCTTCGATCCGTTTATAAAACCATTGACTGTAAAAAGAGGGAATGTCGGTTCGGTTTCCTGTGTTGATAATCATATCTTTATTATACGAAAAGAAGCGACATCCTACAAAGATGCCGCTTTTTAAAAAGGTAAAAAGGCTGCTGCTACCGCCATCACAATGGCCGGTAATATATTGGCAACGCGAATGGTCTTTCCAAATACCAGATTAATTCCCACACAGAAGATCAGAATGGATCCGACCGTGGACAAATTGGATAAGGCCATCGGATTCATGATGGGTTTAAGCACCTGGGCCAATAAGGTCATACCCCCTTGAAACAGAAAGACAGGTATAGCCGAAAACAGACATCCCTTGCCAAGGGAACAAGATAACATCATCACAATGATAAAATCCAGCACCGCCTTGGTAAACAAGGTTGAATAATCCCCCAACAAACCAGCCTGGATAGAACCGACCACCGCCATGGCGCCGATACAGACCGTAATCGATGTCGTCACAAACCCTTCAATGAACAAATTGTCCTTTCCGTTGCCGCTTTTGATCTTCAACCATGCCCCGAAGCGTTCAAACCAGCCTTCAATATCGATCCACTCGCCCAGTAACGTTCCTATACAGATACACCCGATGATCAACATGGATCCGCCGCTGACAAGATTTCTTCCATCGACAGACAACATGCCTTCCAAGGCACCGGCTGCCCCGATAAAAATGACACAGACCCCACACGCTTTGATCAGACCGTCTTGAATGGGCTCTGTTAACAGCTTTCCAAACAGAAATCCACAAAAGCCTCCGACGACAATGGCCAGGGCATTGACGATGGTCGCTAACATAGGTTCTCCAACGAAATATAGTGTGGAATGATATCTTCGTAGACACCTTCTTTATTCCGAAAGCCGTTTTTGATAACACCCAGCTGAATAAAGCCGAGTTTCTTATATAAGTGCAATGCCGATTGGTTGGAAGCGACCACCGCATTGAACTGCAGGATGGTAAAGCCGGCTTTTTTTGCCTGCCTCATGCAGTCCTTGACAAGCGCTTCACCGATCCGTTTGCCTCTTTTGTTTCGATCGACCGCATAGCTGGCATTGCAGATATGACCACAGCGTCCGACATTGTTGGGATGCAGAATATAGACCCCGACGACTTCGTTTCCATCCTTTGCCACACCTGTATAGGTTTGTGCGTCAAAGAATGCCTGACCGCTGATTTCATCCAGACAATCTTCCTGTGGAAAGGCTTTTCCCTCTTCTACCACCTGGTTCCAGATCCGAACCGCTTCCTTCAACGTATCCTTTGTACATTTTTCCAGAGAAATCATTTTCCTTCCTCCTCAAACAAGCCCGATGCCTGAATGCGACGGGCTGCTTCCCGGATCTGCTCGACATCCTGTACCAACGCAAAACGGACATAGCGCATGCCGTACTGTCCAAAGGATTCCCCCGGTGTAACAACAACGCCGGTTTTCTTCAAAAGGTCTTTTACGAAGGCGTTGGAGGATGTATAGCTCTTTGGAATCGGTGCCCACGCAAACATGGTCGCCGGGCTTGGTTCAATGATCCATCCCGCTTTTTGAAAGGCTGAGCTTAACACATCTCTTCGGTCCTTGTAGGCCTTGCGGGTCGCTGGTATAGTGTCCATACAATGACGCAGAGCTTCAATACCACCTCTTTGCACCGGCAGGAAGATGCCGTAATCCATGTTGGATTTCAACATCCGGTACGCACTGATCATCTCTTTATTCCCGACACAGACCCCGATCCGTGCCCCGGCTAGCCCGAACGTCTTGGATAAGGAATTCATTTCCACGCCAATTTCCATAGCTCCCGGATAGGAAAGAAAGCTGCGTCCCTGGCTTCCGTCAAAGATCAGTTCACTGTAGGCATTATCATGAATGACCATGATATCGTATCGCTTCGCAAACGCAATCAGCTTTTCATAAAACCAGTCTGGTGCCGTGGCACACGTTGGATTGTTCGGGTAGGATACCACCATCAGTTTTGCTTTTTTGGCTGTTTCCTCATCGATTTCATCCAACTGGATCAGATAATCGTTTTCTTCTTTCAGCGGCATATAGGCCACATCCGCCCCGGCAATCTTCGGTCCGTCCTGAAAGACAGGATAACAAGGATCCGGTACCAGCACGAGATCATCGGGATCACATAAAGCCAGACAGATCGTGCTCAAGGCTTCCTGGGTTCCGGACATACAGACAATCTGATCCGGATCCAGGGATACATCGTATCGATTTTGATACCAATCCTGGACCGCTTCCAACAGTTCCGGCAGTTCAGTAATCGCATATTTAAAGTTTTCCGGAACATCCATCGCTTCCTTCATCGCCCGAACGATCGGTGCCGCCGGCGGGATGTTCGGTGATCCGATGGAAAAGTCAATGGGTTCCTTTCCTGTTTCTTCCATATAAGCCAGTTTCATGGCTTTTAATTCCGTAAAGATGGATGTCCCAAAGGCATCCATTCGTTTTGAAAATGATTTCATGGTCTTCTCTCCTCAATGGTCTTATTTTAGCACTTTTTTACGACTTCTATGGAGTCTATTCTAAAGATTTTCCATCCGTATTATTTCCGGGATTATGTAAAGGCTATCAGATAAAAAGTTATAACATTTTTTCAAATCCTCTTTACATCTCTTTTAAAACGACTAAAATACATTCTTGTAACCTGAAAAGGTACAAGGAGGAAATCACATGTTCAAAACATTCAAACAATTCGCTCAATATACAGAAAATACGTTCTTTCACGGAAACAATGAATCCGATCAGGGATACCCAACCATCGATTCTTATATTGACGCAATCATCGATACATTGTATGCATAAGCGTATGGGCAGATCTCTTCTGTCCTTTTTTTTATATCCACATACCGCTTTTTTCGAATATTGTGCTTTTTGAATCAAATGGGTTAGAATAAGAACAGAACTATCGTAAGCGAGGTATATCATGAAAACTAATTTCACATATCCGTCCATGGACGGAAAGACAGAAATCCATGCGATCGAATGGAAGACAGATCAAGTCAAAGCGGTTCTGCAGATCAGCCACGGTATGATCGAGTTTATTGACCGCTATGACCGTTTTGCCAATGTGCTGACCCAACACGGCTTTGTGGTGGTCGGCAATGATCATCTAGGCCATGGATCTTCGGTTACCGATGACAGTCAGTTAGGCGAACTGGTTTCCAATGAATGTGTCATTGAAGACATTCACCAGCTGCATACACTGACCCAGAAGAAGTATTCGGATGTTCCTTATTTCTTATTAGGCCATTCCATGGGTTCTTTTTTAGCCCGTCAGTATATCGAACAATACGGATATACATTAAACGGAGCCATTATTATGGGAACCGGTTATCAGGATCCGGCTACTTTAGCGGCCGGTAAAGCCCTCAGCACAATGATCGGTAAAACCAAAGGCTGGGATCACCGCAGTGATTTACTGGCCAATATGGCCTTAGGTGCCTATAATAAAGCCTTCGAACCTGCCCGGACCAAAAATGACTGGCTGACCAGGGATGAAGCGATTGTAGATCTGTACAATGCCAACCCGCTGAATAATTTTATGTTTACTGCCAATTCCTACCTACAGCTATTCCGCAGCATCGAGGATTGTGAAAAGCCGGAACATATCGCATTGATCCCAAAGGATCTGCCGATCTTGTTGGTATCCGGTGCCATGGATCCGGTCGGTAATTTCGGGAAAGACGTTCTGCAAGTCTATCATTCCTATCAAAAAGCAGGCCTGGAACATGTCAGCTGCAAGCTCTATGAAAACTGTCGGCATGAAATTTTAAATGAGCTGAATCATGCACAGGTGGATCAGGATATCATCGACTGGTTGGAATCATGCATGTAAAACGAGGGTCGGATCCTAACGATCCTCGTGCTTTTCATTCCAGCCAGATTCCTCTATTGAAAAAAGCCTGTGCCGAGCTTTGTTTCCTGTTGGACCATGACTATCCGATCAAACCATCCGTCACCTTTATTGGCAACCGATATTTGTTTTCAAACCGACAGCGCCTGGCACTGATGCGTGTTGCAGCTTCTACATATCAGATCCAAAAACGTAAACAAAAAGAAGTGTTAGACATCAAAGGAAAGACACTGTTTGTCGATGGGTTCAACACCATCATCACACTGGAAATAGCGTACTGTCATTCTTTGTTGCTGACAGGCATGGATGGAACGATCCGAGATCTGGCCGGACTACACGGAACCTACCGGATCATTGAGGAAACCACACAAGCCATTGACTGTTTATATCAAACATGTCAGAATCACGATGTTGCCGGCTTACATATTTATCTAGATGCACCGGTTTCCAATTCCGGACGTTTAAAAACCAAGCTGCTGGACATGGCGCAAGCCAGTCCTTTGGACATAGAAGTAGATCTGGTTGATGATGCCGATCATTATCTGGAGACAAAAGACAATGTGGTAACCAGCGATGCCATCATTCTGGACCGGTGTAACAGCTGGGTCAATCTGGTCAAAGCTTGTATAGAACCGCTGCATCCCAAGATCATCACAATCTTTTAGAAGGAGAATCACTATGACACGACAATACTGGAGAGCTTCCAATTTATTGAACCCCGTACCGGCTGTATTGATCAGCTGTGCCGATGAAAATGGGAAACCCAATGTGATGACAGCTGCCTGGGCAGGAACTATCTGTTCTGATCCTGTTATGGTTTCTGTATCTATTCGGAAACAACGTTATTCGCATGACATCATTGCCCGTACCGGAGAGTTTGTGATGAATCTTTCGACAAAAAAGCTCGCGAAAGTCACGGATTTTGTCGGGGTACGTTCCGGACGTGATATCGATAAATTTGCCCTGGAAGGCGAGATGAAATTAACACCGTACCCCTCCCGCTTTGTCAAAGCACCGGGCATTGAAGAAAGCCCGGTCTCCCTGGAATGTAAAGTTGTACAAGTCCTGGAACTAGGAACCCATGATATGTTTATTGCCAAAGTACTCAGCACCAATGTCGATGATACCTATCTGGATGAAAACGGAAAACTGGATCTGAAAAAAGCCGAACTGATTGCCTATAATCATGGGGAATACTATGAATTAGGAAAGCTGTTAGGAACCTTTGGGTATTCCGTACGAAAAAAGAAGAAGAAAAAAAGAAAGAAGCAGACTTTTTAAAATCTGCTTCTATTTTTCAAATCCATTCCATACCGGTTTTCCCGGATAGATCTTGGCTTTCTGTTGGCCTCTTAATACACGTAAGGCGCCATAGGCCAATGCTTCCTGTTCGAATTCTCCCGGATAGGATGTAACCGGTGCGATCCATTCACACGATTCTTTGATTTTCTGTTCAATATCATCAAACCGCAGCAAACCACCCGTCAAGATGATGGCATCCACCTGGCCGGCTAAAGCGGTACTCATAGCACCGATATATTTAATGATCTGATAGATCATCGCATTCCATACACGGACCGCATGCGGATCGCCTTTTTCCACACGAGCATGGATCTTATCGGAATCCGATGTGCCGAAATGGCTGGAAAAACCACCGGCTTCCGTACAGAGATTTAAGATTTCATCATGAGATTTATCTTGTAGATAATGAATGACATCCGTTACTGCCATACTGCCCATCCGTGTCGGTGTAAAAGGCCCTTGTCCTCCCCCGGCATCGTTCCCATCAATCATTTCTCCTTTACGATGTGCAGTTACGGAAATACCGCCATCGATATGACAAACAATAAAATTACAGTCTTCATAGGGACGCCCTATGACTTCCGCATGATGTTTGGCAGCCGCCTTCAGATTCAAGGCATGCGATACAGCCTTGCGATATACCCCTTTTAATCCGGTAATGCGGGCTAAATCACAATATTCATCCACAATCGGAGGATCGACCATAAACATCTTTCCACCATAGATCTTCTGAATTTCCTGAGCCAGCTGGACTCCCAACATGGATGTATGATACAGGCCTCCTTTGGCTTCTCTTGTATCCTTGATCAGGCGGTCATCCACAACATACGTCCCGCTCTTGACGGAATAGCAGCTTCCACCTCGTCCGACGATGGCATCCAGCCCAGTCAGATCGATGTTGTTGTCGTCTATAAACTTCATGATCACCATCAGTCGGTATAACAGCTGATCATTGATCTTCGGAAATTTCAACAATACCGAAGAATCATGAAATACATTGGTTTTAAATAAACATGTTTCATCTTCAAACAGGGCCAGCTTTATTGATGTAGACCCTGGATTGATCACAAATATCTTAAACTTTTTCATATCCTCATCCTAAACACTTCCAACGAATATTCTATGCCTAAGTATTTTAAAGGTCAAATGGATTCCATTATTCCTCTTCGCTTCAAACCCACTCGGCCTCCTTCAGATCACGATTCGTTCGTTTTGATCTGAACATGATTTTCATAACAGGCTTTCTGAAGGGATGAAGACACTTCCCGGTCTGTAACAAGGATATCTATATCCTTCCATTCAAAGATCTGATAGTAGGAAACCTGATTCATCTTTGAGTGATCCATTAACAATACCGTTTTTCTAGCATTTTTTGCCATCGCTTGTTTTATGGGAATATCGATGGATGAATAAGCCGTGATTCCATGCCGGGCATCCATGGTGTTTCCGGAAACAAAGAACCAGTCCGCATATCTTTGATTAATAAAGGAAGCAGCTTCCCATCCCACCATACATGCATGGTGACTGTCATAGGTCCCTCCGGTCATTTCGACATGGACATGGGTATGCTCGTCAAATGCCTGGGCTATTGCCAATCCGTTGGTCATCACGGTTAGCTGCCGGTCTCTGGGAATCGATTTCACCAGATAAAAGCTGGTAGAACTGGAATCGATAAAGATGGACTGGCCTTCTTTGATCATCGAAGCCGCCATTTTTCCGATTTTGGTTTTTTCTTCAATATGTACCTGGTTTCTTAATGCCAAAGGGGGAATCCCGCTGTCTGGACTGACATACAAAGCTCCGCCGTGTGTCCGGCGGATCTGTCCATCTTTTTCCATCATGATCAAATCTCTTCGTATCGTAGGAATGCTGACATAAACGGTTTTTGCCAACTCTTCAACAGAGGCATACCCTTTAGCATGCAGAGCAGTCAGAATCTGTGTTCGGCGTTCATCTGGTATCATAAAAGTCTCCTTATTGATTGTTTTCAATCATTTATATCGGATAATTCTGATTGTTTATCAACATTTTAGAATATCTTTGATGTATATTCAATCATCTTCTATACTAAAATCGGAGGTAAGCTATGAACGTACTTTTTTCCCCCTCTTTAATGTGTATGGATCTTCTGAATATCCAGTCGGAAATTCAAATTCTCTCGGAATATGCCGATGAATTTCATGTGGATATCCTCGATTATCACTATTGTAAAAACATGTCTTTATCCCCACCGTTCATGGAAGCTATCGCACACATTACCGACATTCCCATGGAAGCCCATCTTTACGTAGATAATATTGATAAAGAACTGGTGGAATGGTGCGTACGCAGCGGTGCCAGGATCATTACCTGTCCACCGGATGTCATTTCTCGGCAAATGTATGCGATCAAACGATACCTGGATTCCAAGAACGTACAATTTGGCATCTTTTTGAACCCATCCGATCCGGTCTCTATCATCGAACCGTATATTCAGATCATTGACCGGTTGATCATCATGAGCGTCGATCCGGGATTTGCCGGGCAGCCCTTCATCGAGACAACCTATGACCGTATACGCCAGGCTTGTCAGTTAAGGAAACAACAAAATGGACACTTTACCATCGGAATTGACGGATGTTGTAACGAAAGATATTTTAAGGAATTATACCTGGCCGGTGCAGATGTGTTTATTGTCGGAGGAAGCGGAATGTTCTCTAAATCCAGTGATACAAAAGAAGCGATGGAAATCGCTGTTCATAATATAGAAATAGCCACAAATGGAGGTAGAACAATATGAATGATTGGTTAGATGTACAAGATAAAGTCATTATCGTTACCGGTGGTGCCAGCGGCATTGGTGCTGCCATCTGTAAGGAGCTGAAAGAAAACGGAGCCATTGTAATCTCGGCAGACCGTTCTTATAAGAAACAGACTGCTCATAAGATTCCTTGCGATATCACCAATGCTGATGATGTGCAGCATATGGTCGATCAGGTCATCCAAACCTATGATAGAATTGATGGTCTGGTAAACAATGCCGGTATGTCCATGCCACGCCTTCTGGTCGATGCCACCAAATCCCATTCGCACTATGAGATGGATCTGGATTTTGTACAGAAGATCTTTACCCTGAACGTGTTTGGTACCTTTTTATGCGCCCAGGCAGTAGCTCGGGTTATGATCAAGCAGGAGAGTGGTGTTATCATCAATATTTCCAGTGAATGTGGTAAAGAGGGCAGCAACGCACAAAGTGCTTATTCCGCCACCAAAGGGGCTGTCGAAAGCTTTACCCGTTCCTGGGCCAAGGAACTGGGTTCCTATGGCATACGCGTCGTCGCTGTAGCCCCGGGTCCTATGGAAGCAACCGCTTTATGGAGTGAGGAATACAAACGCAGCATGAGCTATTGTCGCAATGTCACAATGGATGATGTCCGCCGCTCCTATCAGTCTTCCACCTCGTTACATCGAGAAGGCCGTCTCGAGGAAGTTGCCAATACCGTTGCCTTCCTGTTATCCGATCGTGCCAGCTATATCACCGGAACAACCATTAATGTATCCGGTGGAAAATCCAGAGGATAAATGTCAGCAAAATATACTAAAAACTGGATCCATACGATCCAGCTTTTTTATGGATAGAACGTGTATACCATTCTATATTGTTTTTAAGACTGTATTCTTTATTCTCGGCTCTTTCAACAAACGCATCACATAAAGTACAGAAATGGCGGATATGATAAATGTCAGAAAATCGGACAACGGCATGGAGTATAATACCCCGTCCAGCCCAAACTGCATCGGCAGCAACAAAACCAGCCCCACCCCAAAACCAATTTCACGAATCATGGATAACAATGTCGACAACAATGCTTTCCCCAGAGACTGGATATAGATAAAAACCGCTTTGTTGACACAGGCTAATGGCAGCATGCATAAATATGTACGGAAGCAGCGAATCGCAAAATCCGTATAGTATGTGCTTTCATTGGCAGCGCCGAACAAGCCAATCAAAATCTGTGGGAAGCATTGGGTAATAATTAAGGCAATGACTCCGATAGAGAACTCATACATCAACAACCTTTTAAACAAATCTTTGACACGGTCGGTTCTTCCGGCACCCATATTGTATCCGACAATCGGAATACAACCGGCAGCCATGCCGACCACAATGGATATCACAATCTGGAAAAACTTCATCACGATCCCGACAACCGCCATAGGAATCTGCGCATATTGGGCTTGCGAAAAAACAGGATCCAGGGCCCCATAGGTACGGATCATATTATTGACAGCCGCCATGGCAAACACCAAGGAGATCTGTGACAACATGGAGCAAATACCCATGGGAATAAAACGAGCGATCACATGGCCGTTTAAATACAGGCTTTCCTTGTCCAGCTTCATGGTCTTCAAGTGGAGCAGATAATAGATTGCCAATATAGCTGTCACAACTTGTCCCAAGACGGTCGCAACGGCAGCTCCCATCATTCCCCAATGAAATCCATAGATAAACAAGGGATCCAGGATCAGGTTGAGGATAGCTCCCGTCACCGTTGAGATCATCGCAAAACGAGGCGATCCGTCCGCTCGAATGATCGGATTGCACATTTGTCCGAACATATAGAAAGGAATGCCTAATGTAATATAAAAGAAATATTCCTTGGATAACTGAAAAGTCATTTGATTGACATCTGCCCCGAATCCATTGATGATGGACGTGGAAAAGCCAAGGTAGATCAACGTCAAGAATCCACTGCATAATACTGTCAGAACAACCGCATTTCCGATGCTGATTTTCGCCTTCTGAATTTCCTTGGACCCAAGAGATAAAGACACAAAAGCACAACTGCCATCCCCAATCATGACCGCAATAGCCAAAGCAATGATCGTCAAAGGATAGACGACCGTATTCGCCGCATTGCCATACGAGCCCAAATACGAAGCGTTGGCAATAAAAATCTGATCAACAATGTTATAAAGGGCAGCGACCAATAATGAAATAATACAAGGAATCGAATATTTACGCATCAAGTAAGATAACGATTCCGTTTCCAAAAAAGCATTTGTATGCATAATTACCTCCCATAAAAAAACGTGCAGACAGACTGCACGGACTTTCTATATGAATTCGTGCAGTCGAAATCGGACTTACGCAGTTCGCTGCACATTTCATTGCAATTCTAACAAAACCTTTTTGATTTTTCAAAACAAAATTTCAAAAAAATACACCAGGTGATGCAGCCTGATGTATTTTGTTTCTATATGGATTTCATGTATTTGGCTATTGTTGATCGTATGGTTTGACTACCACTGTTTTTGCGTTGAAATCGATGAAGATCTGGTAAGCATAGTTATCTTCGCTGGTATCCCAGATTTCTACAAATTTCGGTTCGATTTCAATCAGGATCTCTGTATCCTCATGAGAATACTTGTTGTAGCTTCCCCATAGATGTTTTTTATATAAAGTCTGGAAAGTAAGACCTTCTTCCTCTGTCACAAGGCCTTTGTTGGTCGCTGTCCCTTCAATCTGTACACCGCTCCAGCACAAGGCTACTTGTGGATTTTCAAACAGCTGCTGGGTCTTGCGAAAGTTTTTATCCGTTTTAAAATACACTTTGTCATTATAAAACAGACAGCTGACATTACGGACCATCGGATAATTATCCACACAACTGGCCAATGCCATAATCTTCCAGTCCCCCAGTTTATTAAACATGATCTGAACGGCTTGTTCAAAAGACAGATTTTTATCCATACTGAACTGCATAGCTCCTCCTATTGGATCCAGCGTTTGATTGGCACGCTGATCTTCTTATACAAGAAAAATGTGATAATGCTGGTAACTACGCGGAATACCAGGTTAAACGGAATCACCGACCATAACACAAAGGTCATCTTACTTGTAACCAATGGATTGACCGCATGCGTCATTTCAATGATCGAATCCCACGATAATCCATACAGTTTGATGTATGCAGGGAAGATCAGGAACAGATTGCTGAAAACAGCCACCACAACGCATGCCAGCGAACCAATCAGAAGGCCGATCACAGCGCCTTTTTTGGTACGATGTTTCCGATAATAGAAGATAGCTGGCAAAACATAGGAACAGCTAAGAATAAAGTTGGATAATTCCCCTGTAAACATGGAACTGGTTCCTTTAAACACAAGAATCAATCCTAGCTTGATGACAATAATTTCAATAGCACCTATCGGGCCAAGAATAAAGCCACCGATGATTTCCGGTACGGATGCAAGATCAAATCGTGCAAACACAGAAAGAACCGGCACACTAAAACTAAAGTACTGCAGAACAAACGCAACCGCCCCCATGATGGCTGCCATCGCAATGCTCCGCGTTTTGGATTTTGTCATAATTTACCCTCCTTAAAATCCCAGCTAATAATACGCGTCCCGGACTTTCAAGGAATAAAAAACGTGTGCCTGGCTATCAAACGCTTTGGCACACGATAAAACTCAGAAAAAATCCCATCTTTTCCCATCCGGACTGTTACCGTCGGTTCCGGAATTGCACCGGATCGGCCTGCTTGCAGGTTCATGGACTATACCATCGGTAGAGAATTACACTCAACCCCAAAGACGTTTATTGTTAACTTGCACTTTAAAGATATCCTTTTTTACTTATTCTGTCAATCCTTATGCTCCAAATCAAAACTTTGAACAGCCTGTTCCAACAAGTCGACGCTGGCCTCAATGCCCAGTCTTCCGCTGTTAATACACAGATCGTAGTATTGGGCACGACCCCATTTTCGGTCCGTATAATACGTATACAGTGCAATCCGACGCTTATCTTTTGTCTGCACCCGCTTTTCGATAGCCTGATCACTCTCCCCGTATAGTGTGACCACACGGTTCATACGATAAGCCAGGTCGGCATGGATGTATGCGTGGAAGGTATCCGTTCGATCTTGTAGAATATAATCGGCACAGCGTCCGACGATGACGCAATTTCCTTTCTCTGCCAGATCCCGGATCAAATTTCTCTGCGCTACATACAGGTCATCGCTGGCCTGATTGCCCCAGTTGCTCCAGGCAAACGCAAACGAACTGGATACTGTCGCATCTTCACCATGCTCTGCAATATACGACTCCGCTAAACCACTTTCTTCGGCTAACTTACGTACCAGTTCATAATCATAAAAATCATAGCCCAGACGTTGTGCTAATTCTCTGCCGATGGTACGACCACCACTACCGAATTCCCTTGTAATGGTTATTACCTTTGCCGTCATATAAATTCCTCCTGAACATAAAAAGACAAGCCTTCTTATTCTATGTCTTTTCAAAGAACACTTGTCTTAATTAATTTTATTTTATCACAATTCAGCTGACAAAATCATAATTTCCATCACTGATACAGACCCAGCCACCGCTGGTCTTTCCCCATGTCATTCCTTTATTGTCGACAGTGGTTGAAATCTTAATCGTTTCCCCGTCTTCATAGGTTCCGACTATTTCCGCATCGGTCGATGGTGATTTGCGCACATTCAGAACATTGCCGCTGCCCACGTTCACACGATAGGACTGTGTTGTCGGTGCAGGAGAAGGTTCTTTTTGCTCCTTCTGAGATTCCTGATATTCTTCAATCGCTTCATCCCGTTCATCTTCTGCTTCTTTTTTGGCAGCTTCTGCTTCCTTTTGTGCTTTTTCTGCATCCAGACGGGCTTGTTCCGCCTCATCCTTGGCTTTTTGTGCCTTCTTCTTTTCTTCCTCTGCCTGTTTTTTGGCTTCCTCGGCTTCTTTCTTGGCCGCTTCCGCTTCTTCTTTATCCTTTTCCGCTTTTTCTTTTTCCTCTTTTAAAGCGGTAATCTGCTGCTGATGAGATGCGTTGGAATTCTGTACAACCCAGAATCCACCAATCAATCCGACCAACAGTACAGCACTTAAAATGGCTACCCAGCGTTTGGAGGTCTTTTTCTCTTTACGATAGACCGGCTGAATCTGATCAGCCAGGTCGGAATCATGAAATTCAATCCAGTCATCCATGCCTTGTGACCACACCTTGGTATCCATACGAAGCTGCCCCTGGTAGAATCGTTCCACCATTTCCTCTTTGGTAAATGGGCCGACCTTTTCGCTATCCTCCAGATAGAACCAATATCCAGGTACTACCTCCGGCTCTTTCTTTACGATCCAGCCTGTATCAATATAGTGGATCCATGCGTCCATGCCCACCTCAAAGATTTCCGTGGAACCCTGGATCCGTTGTTCTTCATACCAGGTTTTCAATGTATCGGCATCCATAGGTCCATATAACTGTTCATCCAGCCGGCAGAACCATTTCTTTTCCTCATCGATCAGCTGCTCGGCCGCCATACTGGATCCGTATGTCTGCCAGTCATCCATGCCCTCACGCCATACATAGGTATCAACATCGATTTTCTGCTTCTTGAAATACTCTGCCATTTCCAAAGCTCGATAGGGTCCTTTGGTCTGTCCGCTTTCGGAATAATACCATTGATCTTCGGTATCCGCTGTTAAGACAATTCTTTCCAGCGATGCACCGCAATACCGGCAAAAGGAAGCACCTTCTACGTTTTCGGCACCACATTCATAACATTTCATCCGTTGATCTCCTTTCAACCATTATTAACATACTGTTAATAATCGTTCAAGTTTTTTTACTTTTCCTCTTTGGCCCAGTTCATCAAACCACCTTGGATAAAAGCCGGAACAGCCACTGTCTGCGCGGATTCCAAATTCAGAGAAAACGGGATCCCGTGTTCCCGGATTACGGTCTTTAAAAAGATATTGACGGCACTGGACATATTTAATCCCAGTTCTTCAAATACTTGTTCAGCTTCTTTTTTTACTTCGCTGTCTACGCGAATATTTAAATTGGTCATGGACATGCAAAATCCCTCCTTTGTGAGTAAATACTATGACATTGTAATGACAATGTCAATATATAATTCATCTTTTTCATCAAAAAAGATCATCTTTCGATGATCCTATTCTTTGGCTCCATATTGTTGATAATACGCATCGATCCGCTGCTTCAACTGTGGATCGAGTGCATCGCCCAGATACTCGATGACTTCCGGCATCGATACGATTGCGGCGGTCGGAAAACCATACAGATCGCTGATTTCCCTTAAAGCCGTGCGGCTGCTTTTTCCTTTTTCATTGCGGTTCAAAGAAACGATCAAGCCTTTGATCTCCACATTGGCTGCCTGACGCACTTTGGGAACCGTTTCTTCCATGCTCTTTCCGCTGGTGGTGACATCTTCAATCATGATCACACGATCGCCATCCTTCAGCTTAGATCCCAGAAAACCACCTTTATCTGCGCCGTGATCCTTTTCTTCCTTGCGGTCACTGCAATAGCGGACTTCTTTATCATACAATGTATCGAAGGCCATGGTTGTCGCAACAGCCAATGGAATGCCTTTATAGGCCGGTCCAAACAATACATCAAAATCAAGTCCGTAATGATCTACGATAGCTTTGGCATAATATTCCCCCAGCTTTTTAAGCTGCTTACCGGTTACATAGCCTCCCGCATTCATAAAGAAGGGGGATTTTCTTCCGGATTTCAATGTGAAATCTCCGAATTTCAGCACGTTGCTTTCAAGCATAAAGTCAATAAATTCTTTTTTATATGCTTCCATTATTTCATCATCCCTTCTATCCTTTCATACGTAGCTTTTGGATCGACGCTCTTTGTGATGGAACGACCAACGACGATATAGTCACACCCCTGCTCTTTCGCATAGGCCGGGGTAGCCACGCGTTTCTGATCATCCTTGGAATCCTCGGCCAGTCGGATGCCCGGAGTGACTGTCAAAAAGTCATCCCCACAGGTTTCGTGGATCGCTTTAGCTTCATGTACGGAACATACCACCCCATCCAGGCCGGCTGCTTTTGCGTTTTTCGCATAGCGGATCACACAATCCATGACTTCGCCGGGAATGCCCAGTTCTTCATTCATCGCCTCTTTGGAGGTGGAGGTCAACTGGGTCACCGCAATGCATAACGGACGTTTTCCATCGGCACCGATCTTCAGCCCTTCCATGGCTGCTTTCATCATCGCAATCCCCCCGGCTGCATGGACATTGACAATATCCACGCCTAAGCCGGCAAGGTTTTTCATGCCGCCTTTTACCGTATTAGGAATGTCGTGCAGCTTCAGATCCAAAAAGATATGGTGACCCATCTTCTTGACCGTCTGGATCACATCAAGACCGCACGCATAGGTTAATTCCATGCCGATCTTTACATAAATCGGATGATCAAAAGCCTCCAAAAAGGAAACCACCTCTTCCTTACTTGAAAAATCAAGAGCTACAATTGTTCTACTCATTTCTAAAGCTCCTTCCTGTTGTCTGGGTTATATCATTATATCCATATTTTCTCAATACAAAGGGAAGTTCGTCAATAATTTTCGGGCACACATATGGATCCACAAAATTCTGTGCCCCCACTTCAACGGCACTGGCTCCGGCATACAAGAATTCCAGTACATCTTCGGCACAGGTAATACCGCCGACCCCGATAATCGGAATAGAGACAGCTTGTGCCACCTGGTAGACCATCCGGATGGCCACCGGTTTAATGGCCGGACCGGATAAGCCCCCGGTTTTATTGGCTAATACCGGTTTGCCGGTCTTTAAATCAATTCGCATCCCCATTAAGGTATTGATCAGAACCAGACCATCTGCCCCGGCTTGTTCTACCGCTTTGGCAATTTCCACAATATCCGTTACATTCGGAGATAGTTTAACATACACCGGTTTTTTAGACGCTTCCTTGGCTAACCGTGTCACATGGGCTGCCAGTTCCGGTTTCGTTCCCAGACCAATGCCTCCATGCTTCACGTTCGGACACGATATATTCAGTTCATACGCTTTCACAACCGGACTTTCATTCATCTTTTCGATGACCTGTACATAATCCTCTTCACAGGCACCGGCGACATTGGCAATGATCTCAGTATCAAACTGGGCCAGCCAGGGAAGTTCATTATCCAGGATATAATCGACGCCTTTATTCTGCAGGCCGATCGCATTCAACATACCACTCGGTGTCTCGGCAATTCTTGGCGTCGGATTGCCAAAACGCGCTTGTGGTGTGGCGCTTTTGATCGCAATGCCACCTAATATGGACAGATCATACAGCTGGGCAAACTCACGGCCGAAGCCAAAACAGCCGGAAGCTGGAATGATGGGATTTTTTAACTGCAATCCCGGCAGTTTTACGGACAGATTCATGACAGCACCACCTTTCCGAACGGGAATACCGGACCATCCTTGCAGACTCGATAGGCATGTCCTTGCTGGTCTTTGACAACACAGCCCATACAGGCTCCTATGCCACAAGCCATGCGTGCCTCCAAAGAAATATACCCGTTCGGGTATGTATCCTGCAACGCCTTCAACATCGGAAGCGGTCCGCAGGAAAGAATACAATTGCAATTTATGTTTCGTTCCTTCAAAGCATCGATCACTGTGCCCTTGGTTCCCAGTGAACCATCCATGGTTGCGATGGAAACCGAACAACCCAGCTTACTAAACGCTTCTTCATAGAAAACTTGTTCTTTATCATTAAATCCCAGAACCACGTCTACCTGGGTATTTTGGGCCCGGTATTGTTTGGCTGTTTCATATAACGGCGGAACCCCGACACCACCGCCGACAAGGACAACATGCTCTCTTTGTTCGATCGGAAATCCGTTGCCCAATGGCCCGAACACATTGATCATCTGCCCTTCTTCCATTTCCGATAAACGCTTGGTTCCTTGTCCCACAACTTTATAGATAATGACAAGGCTGTCTGTTTTTATCTCACTGATAGAAATCGGACGGCGCAGATACATGCCCGGTACCTGGATCTGAATAAACTGGCCGGGCTTTGCCTGATCCGTCATCGAGGTCTGCAGCTCCATACGGTACAGATCCACACCTATTTGTTCCTGTTTTATAATTTTTGTGTTTTCTACCATACTACCCCTCATTTATTCACTCATTTCAAAGGCAGGCATTCCAAAAGCCCGCTTCATGATGGCTTTTCGTATCAACATTCCGTTGTGCATCTGCTCAAAGATCCGGCTCTTTCGGGCCTCCACCAGATCCGTATCGATTTCAATCCCACGGTTGACCGGTGCCGGATGACAGATGATGGCCTGCGGGCGCATCTTTTCATACCGTTTCTTGGTCAATCCGTATTTCTCCAGGTATTCCCCGTTTTTCATACCGGAAATGGCAGCCCCTCTTTCCTTCTGGATCCTTAACATCATGACTACATCGGCCCATTGGATGGCTTTATCAAAATCCATGGTTGGATACCCTGGTCTTTCCCATTCCTTCGGACCGGCAAACACAACCTGGGATCCCAGTTTTTCCAAAGCTTCTTTATTGGAGGCAGCTACCCGGGAATGCAGAATATCTCCTACGATAACGACCTTCAGCCCGGACAGTGTCCCAAATTCATTATACATGGTCAAAAGATCCAAAAGACACTGGCTAGGATGGTTTCCTTTTCCATCGCCTGCATTGACGATCGGAATATTGATGTTCTTTAACTCTTTAAAGTATTCATCCTTAGGATGTCGTATGACCACGCATTGATAACCGATCATCTCAAATGTCTTGACGGTATCGTATAAGGTTTCTCCTTTGGTGATGCTTGAAGATTCTGCCGCAAAGTCAGCCACCTTACATCCAAGCTGCAGCTGCGCGCTCTCAAAGGAGAAATGCGTACGGGTGGAAGCCTCAAAAAAAAGATTAGCAACCAATGCATTCTGCATTGGCAATTGCCAATCTTTGTGAGAATCATCAAAAAGTCTAGCATCATGAAGAATACTAAAAATGTCCGTAGTCGATAAGTCTTTCATCGTTAACAAGGAATGCTTATTCATAAACCTACCTCCATATGTTTCAAAAAAAGAGGAACGAAAAAACTTCTTTTTTTGCATTCCCCTTTTTAACCTTACACATTCTATCATACTCCGTCTTCTTTTCAAATATGAACTGTAAAACTTTTAAAGAATTATGAATTCTTCTTATTCGTTGATTTCCCTTTTGAAATTATGTATCATATTCTCAATACCAAAGGAGATTTTTAAACCATGAGCATGGATGACTTACCAAGTGAGCCGTTAACCCTATTTATCCTAGTATGGATCCTGACTTTTATTATTGGATTCTTTTCCAGCCTGGTTCAGATTTATATTGAAGATGAACCCAATGACATCAAGAATAAATATTTTGCATCCGCCCGATGGATCCAGATTTTCTGTGGATTCTGGAACGGTGTTTTATCTACTATGATCTTCCCGTACCCATTCTTACTCGTTTCCATCATCGATATCTATCTGTATGTTCTTTTATCCGTGCAGATTCCGAAACGACTGGCCCATTTCCATGACTGGAAATCACAGACAATGTCCATCTACGGCATGTTTCGGCCCCTATTGATCCTGTTATCCCTGCCGGTACAGATCAAAACCTTCTTCGATGATGATATCTTTGAAGAAGATATCCGGGAAATGATCAATGTTGGTATGGATATCGATGAACCGCAAAAGGAAATGTTAGAGAATGTCTTTGAAATGGATGATATCTCCATTCAGGAAATATGTACGCATCGTTCCAATGTGATCCTGCTTCATATAGAGGATACACCGGATGACTGGCGACAGGTGATCCACGATAACCGGCATACATTCTATCCGGTTTGCGGGGAAAACGAAGACGATATTATCGGTGTGATCGATACTCGTGATTATTTCCGTTTAGCCGATGATACCGATAAAGATCTGATTATCAATAAAGCGATGGATGCGCCGTTCTTCGCGGTCGAAAGCATGAAGATCGACCATCTGTTCCGGGAAATGACCAACCGCAAGAACTATTTCTCCATCGTTCTGGATGAATATGGCGGAATGACCGGGATCTGTACTTTGCATGACATCATGGAAAGTCTGGTCGGTGAGATCTATGAGGAAGACGAAGACACTTTGCCGGAGGATATCAAACAGATCGATGCCAACCAATGGATCGTTTACGGATCGGCGGAATTATCCGATGTGGAGGAACAGTTGGATATTGATCTGGAGGATCAGGACAACGAGACCTTCAACGGCTTTATCTTAAGCAATTACGGTCATATTCCTCAGGATGGTTCCCAGTTTGAAATGAACCTGCCGAAGATGATCATCACGATCAAAGAAGTTAAAAACCACCGGGTCGGATTGACCATGGTACAATTGAAAAACAGAGAGGATATGCAATAATTGCGTATCCTTTTTTCTATTATGGTAAAATAACAACTGGAGGGACCTTATGAAAAAACAATTACTATCATTTGCGCTCATTTTAGCCATGAGTGCCTGCTCTGCCGGTAGTGGCCAGGTTCATAAACCGACAGATAATAATACAGTTGCACAGGTGGAGGCTGCTGCTACACCCAATAAAGAATTCACCCAATTCCTGGAGGAAGATTTCAAAGATACGTTGGAAAACGATTATACGACCTTACATCAAAACGTAGCCGATCCCAATAAATACAACATTGATATGGATAAGGTCGATGTCACCTTGGGTGATTTTTTACCGACGGAAGAAGATAAGGAAGAACTGGCGGAAACCAACGAAAAGCTGAAAGCGTTTGATTATGAGACCCTGGATAAAAAACAACAGGAGCTCTATGACGAATACATCTTCACCAACGCTTTAGCCGAAGAAGTATATAGCGGAAAATATGATTATCTTGACAGTATATGGAGCTCTATGAGCGCTGTTCATTCCAACCTTGTTAACTATTTTTCCAACTATGAGCTTTATACAGAGGCGGATATTCCGTATCTGATCGAATTGATCGAGGATGTGCCGACCTATTGTGAAAAAGCCATTGACTATTCCAAGAAACAGGCCGAGGAAGGCTTACTGCGTTTTGATTATGATGAAACGATGAGCAGTCTGCAGGATGTTATCGACGCGCAGGAAGACAGCGTCGTCCGCAGTAACCTGGATAAGGAAGTGGATGAATTAGGTCTGGATCCGGAAAAGACCGAAGAGTATAAAAAGCAGATCCACGAAGCCTTGGATAAAGACTATTCTCCAAGCTTTACTTATCTGAAAGACGAGCTGGAAAAGCTGAAGGATTACGTGGAGCCGGTGGAAGGGTTAGCTACATTGGATCCGGAAGGAAAAGCGTATTATGCCCATATCGTCAAAGCTAAGACCGGAACCAATAAGTCAGTTGAGGAAGTACACGATGACATGGTCGATCAATATAACGATGCCGTAAAGATCTTACGAAGCAGTGATGCCGATTTTGGGATTGAGACCGAATTTACTTCTCCGGAAGAGATCCTCGATTTCCTCAATCAGCATTATTCCGAACACTTCCCGGAAATCGATATGCCGGAATATGGAATTGAGACGCTGTCCAATGAACAATCACAAAACGGCATTGTCGCTTATTATGTATCGCCTAGTATTGACCAGAATACCGAGAACCGTATTCGTTTCAATGCCCGGGATTACGGAAAAGATCCGAGTGAAATGGACATTTACCAGACCTTTGCCCATGAAGGCATTCCGGGCCATATGTACCAGATCAACTATACGCTGCAAAACCGGGATTATGATATTGAAAGCT
This sequence comes from Erysipelotrichaceae bacterium, assembly GCA_040266995.1. Lineage (GTDB taxonomy): Bacteria > Bacillota_I > Bacilli_A > Erysipelotrichales > Erysipelotrichaceae > UBA4312. The sequence continues at coordinate 156,593 of JAWRHV010000039.1, forward strand.
TATTCGGTGAACTGGGATTCCAGGAAGGCTATGCGACATATATTGAAAACCGCAGCTTGTACTATCTGGATGCGGATAAAGATGTCATTGAATTCGAAAATGCCTATGCAGATTTAGAGCATGCCCTGATCTGCTTAATGGATATTGATGTAAACTACAACGGATTTTCACTGGATGAGTTCATAGATCAATATGCCAGTTTATTCGGTGAAGACTCTTGTAGAGCCCTCTATGATCAGCTGGCCAGCAGTCCGGGCGCATTCCTTCCATACTACTATGGATACCATGAAATCATGGAACTTCGTAAAAAAGCAGAGGATGCGCTAGGGAACAAGTTTGATGAAATCGAATTCCACAAGGCTTTATTAGAAGGTGGTCCTTTAAATTTTGATGTCATCGAAAGAAACATCAATGACTATATCGCACAGAACCAGTAAAGGAGCAGAATATCTGCTCCTTTTTCTGTTATTCAAACGGTACAACGTCTTTGACCGCTTCTTTTGGTTCGATGATCCTTTGTTCATGATCTAGATCCACAAGAACGTATTTCGTATTCCCCATACCCATTTCCTGCATATAGGACAATTGTCGCAAGCCATGGCGTGATTCGATCCGTTCCACCAGATCTTTGTGTTCCTCTGGTTTTAACGCATAAACCAGATCGATGCTGGCTTGATCGGCTGCAACGATATCCAAAGAAGCCACAATGCCGATATTCGGGGTCACAACCGGGGCCGCCGATACGCCTTCACAGTCGCAGGAAACGGACATATTTCGCATCACATTGATAAAGGCTACGTTCTTTCCGAAAAAGTCCACGGTTGCCTTGGTCGACTCGGCAATCTTTTCCATCAGCTCTTCGGTCACGATGCCCCATTGATCCGTATCGCTGGCATGGATCATCTTTTTTCCGACACGACCATCCGCACAACCGATTCCCAGGTTCTTGTTGGAACCGCCAAAGCCGCCCATCGCATGCCCTTTAAAATGGGTCAGTGCCAATAAGGAATCGTATTGCAGCATCGACTGTCCAACGCCCATTTCCGTAAACCATTTTCCATTCTTGACCGGCAGCATCGCTACGCCTTCGGCATCGGTGATGTCCACCGGCGCAAATGTCCAGCCGTTGACCTTCAATGTTTCCAGATGCTGCGGGGTCGTATAGCGATCGCCTTCATAATACGTATTGGTTTCAATAATGGTACTGTTCGGCATATCATCCATCAGCTCTTTTACCCATTCTCTTGGAATGATATTCGGTCCGTTCTTTTCGCCGGTATGCAGCTTCACCGCAATTTTCCCTTCGAGATTTTCATTGACCTTCGCGTAGATCTTTTTCAATCCCTTGGCGGATAAATCTCTTGTGAAGTATACAACCGACGTCTTACCGGTTCGTTTGTCCATCGGAATATACACGTTTCCGTCTTTTCCGGCTACGGTTTTTAAAAAAGTCATGTTAACCTCCTATTCACATTCGATCATTTGAAAATTCATACTTTCCATCGATAGCTGCACCATCAGCTTTCTCATATTCGTTTCTTGTATATTTCCCAATACAATCAGTTCAAAGGTGACGGTATTGTTTTCCTTATTATCTTCCAGCAGATGCATACGATCCATATTATACCCGTAATCGCCGATCATACTGAGAATGGATGACATCGCATTGGGCTGATTTTTACGTGTCAGGATCAAGCGGATCCGCTTTGAGAGGGCAGGAAGGGTGAGATGCTGCACCAAGGGTGAAAACAGATCATCGTTCCAGTCGTACAATAAGCCGTATTGATACATCCGGCTGGTTTCCATGATCTTGCGGATGACGGCAAGATATTCCCTTCGACGATCCGGATCCACCGCTTTGCCTAGTTGATCCAGAATTGCTTGTTCTCTGTCCGCCCGGTAAATGGTGCGATCGCCGGAAGCTTTTTTGAATTGGGCAACCTGATACGAGCAATCCAGTCTTTTCATCAGTAATTCCTGGATCTGCCGATCGATGGAGTCAATCTCTTTACGTACTTCTTCCAATTGTTTCATACATTTATTATATATTAATTCTTCTTAACAATAAAAGGAATTCTCCCAAACAAAAAAAACAGATTTCTCTCATCTGTTTTTCTCAATTCCGATCATATACGGCGATTCATGATCGATCCGTTCGATCCGTATCATCGAACATGTGTCTGTATACTTGACCAATACAGCTTCAATCGCACGGGATTCTTCGACTCCTTGTGGATGCGGATAGAAGACCAGGGCCATCCGCCCTTTCCGACGCAGGATCTTAATGGCTTTCTCTACAGCTGTTACACTGGTTTTTGCCAACGTTGTGATGTCCGAGTCGGCCCCCGGACAATAACCGAAATTGAACACGATGGCATCGGCCTGGTGGATCTGATCAATAGATTCATGGCTCATCCTCATGCCCGTAAACTTCCTTGGATCCAGATCCTTTACGGTTCTTTCAAAGATTTCCTTTTGGATCTCAAAACCGTATACATGACCAACCTTATGTTCCAAAAAGAAACGAGTATCCTTTCCGTTGCCCAACGTGGCATCGATACATATCGCCTGGGAATGCAAAGCGGGTTTCAAGAATGCATGGGATAGCGCAACCATGGATTTCATCGAAGGCTCAGCTCCTTTTTATACAACAGGTAGTCCTCCTGTTGATCACAGATGAAGATGACATGGATCCCATACGCTCTTTGATAGGTCGTCAATATGTTTCGTATCGTGCGTACCGCAATCTGACAAGCTTCTTGACGCGGGTAGCCTTCTTCCACGGCAATGCAGGGAAACGCCAGGGTCACTTGATCCAGTTTGTTCTTCCGCATAAAATCATAGGCCAGGCTCATCGAATTCCAATAGGCCGCTTCCAGGTATTTTTCTTCATTGTGGTGTCCATCTTGATAGACCGGACCGACCGCATGGATGACGGCCACACATGGCAGATCATAGCCTAAGGTCATCCGCGCCTGCCCGACCGGACACCCTTGCAGCTGTCGGCAGGCTTCTTCCAGTTGGGGACCGCCGACAGTAAAGATCTTTTCGCTGATGCCCGGTTTGGCTGTCAGCTGTTCGTTGGATGGATGGACGATCAGATCGAAGTCCAAACCTGTGATATCCCCTTTAAATATATTTATTTTCATGCTCTTCTTCCCTTCAAATATTGTATGAGTGTTTCTTTCTTATTTTCCGACGGATGATAAAACGCATACGACAAGGCATCCTGCAAAGCCTGCTGGATCGCTTGTCCCTGCAGCTGACATGCCGTCATCACATCGTTGCCGTTGATGGCCAGATCCTTCAAGGCCATCGGACGGGTGCTTACACAAGCATCGTACACCTTTTCCAAGGCAGTTAACTGATCGATCGTCTTCTGTCCATATGCAGAATGGGCCATGATATCACATCGCTTGATTTCAAACAACTGGCGAAGCCTCTGGTCTGTCCAGTGAAGACGTATCCGGAAGTCATGGATAAAAGAAATTGGATCGTCCATGGCAGCATCATGATAGAGGATCAGACTTTCAATGGTCTTCTTCTGAACATTGGTCAGCTTCCAGTCATGACAGATACGTCGGGCAATCCGGGCACTGATCTTCGGATGCCCGTAAAAATGATCGTTGTTGTTTTTCGTGCTTTTACACATTGGTTTTCCTAGATCATGCATCAATAAGGTATAAGCCAATGTTTCATCAAAGGGATCCAACAAGGCGACAGCCCGCAAAGAATGGTGCAGAACATTACAGTCATGATAGGGGGTTGATTGTGCACATGCTCTGCACATCTCTAATTCTGGGATCCAATCTGACAGTAATTGTGTCATATTCTCAATTTCATACGGGTTTGCCTCTAAAATCCCAATCACTTCTTTTCGTATTCTTTCCACAGATACACAGGCGATCAAGGACGCTTTCTGTTCCATGGCCTGTTTCGTACCTTCCTCAATCTGAAAATGATACCGGGCCGCAAACCGGTGCGCCCGCAGCATCCGTAAAGCGTCTTCTTCAAATCGTCTAAGGGGATCCCCTACACACCGGATGATACCGTTTTTCAGATCAGTCTGTCCATCAAAGGGGTCATACAGTCCCCTTTGTGGATGATAAGCCATCGCATTGATGGTAAAATCCCGGCGGGCCAGGTCTTCTTTGATGCTTCGTACAAACGAAACGGCATCCGGATGCCGATGATCGGTATATTGGCTATCGGTCCGATAGGTGGTAATTTCCACCAGCTGGTCCGAGACAACGGTGACGGTTCCATGTTTCAGACCCGTAGGAATTGTATGCGAAAATAATTGCAGGACCGTTTCCGGTAAAGCATTGGTGGCTATATCGTAATCCTTGGGCTCTCGGTCCAATAGGGCATCGCGTACACAACCCCCGACCACATAGGCTTCATAGCCGGCTTTCTCCAATGTCCCGATAATGTTGGTAATATAGTGTGGTAAAATCATATAAGGTATTATACCATTCTTGATTTTTGGAAGGAATATGATACATTGTAAACAATTGAAAGAAGGATGAATTATGGTTAAAAAAGTATGGACCCCTGCCCGGTATATGATCTTAGTGGTCTCCATCATGTTTTTGGGGATGTGGACAGTGGCAGTGGTTGACAACACGAAAAACGGGGCCAGTCCGACACTGGTTCTCTATAATATTGCGGTAGCTGGTATCTTTATCTATTTTATTACCACCTTATTGACACCGAGCTGCATGCGGGTAGTAAAGCGGTATATGAAATACAAGGATCTGAAAGAAGTATTGGAAAAAGAAACCTTTCAGAAAACCGATATAACACCACCGGAAACCTACGATCTGTATATTTCCAAGCACTGGATCTATATCAACGATGTCTATATTCCCCGTAAGCTGATTTTAACAATGAGCGCCAGTGAAGGAAAAAAGGGGACCCGGATCTACATCGAAACCAAAAACGGTGCCAGCATCTTGTTTGGAAAAGTAGAGCCGATGGCGGTAAAGCGTTACATCCGGGCATTGAAGAAAAAACTGCCGGAGATTACAACCGACACAAAGACGTTATACGAAAACTATTCCAGTTTAGATACCAAAGCCTTGCGAAAAACCTTTGAGGCAAACACCACTAAGGAATCGTTCCGGGACGATTACGTATGAAAAAGCTGTTTGCGTGCTTGTGCCTGTTGTTGAGCGCATGCCAGTCTTCTGCCTATACAAAGATTTCTGCGCAGGAAGCTAAGAAAATGATGGAAGAAACCGACAATATCGTTATCGTGGATGTCCGTCAGCCGGATGAATATGAACAAGGGCATATTCCCGGGGCCATCCTGCTTCCGCTGGATACCATCCAATCAAAAAAACCAGAACAGTTGGACGATTTAGATCAAACCATTCTGGTATACTGCCGATCCGGCCGCCGCAGTAAACAAGCGGCCGATCAGCTGATAAAGCTGGGATATACCCATATCTATGATTTTGGCGGTATCATTGACTGGCCATATGAAATTGTGACCGATTAGAAGAGGAAACTCTTCTTTTTTTTAAAAACATTTTTCCTGTCGTTTCTTTTTACACTGTTCAATGCGACCGCATCGATAACATAATTCATTGTCACAGATTCCATCGTTTTCGTAATAGGACAATATATTATGTATGGTTGTCTCTGCGATATTCTCCAGTGCCTGCTTTGTCAAAAAGCCCTGGTGGCTTGTTACGATGACATTGGGCATGGAGATCAGCCTGGATAGCAGATCATCATTCAGAATATGGCCGGAGCGATCTTCAAAGAAGATGTCGCTTTCCTCTTCATACACATCCAGGCATGCCGCCCCGATCTTTCTGGCCTTGATTCCTTCCAGTAGGGCCTGCGCATCGATCAAAGCGCCCCGGCTGGTGTTGATGATTACCACGCCTTTTTTCATCGTATCGATAGCCTTGGCATCGATCAAATGCGTGGTTTCTTCCGTCAGCGGACAATGTAACGAAATGATGTCACTCTCTTTACAGAGCGTATCAAACGGTACATATTCAATTTCCTTATCTTTTAAAGGATATTTATCATAGGCGATAACCCGCATGCCGAATCCATGACAAATGTTCATGAAGATCTGTCCGATCTTCCCGGTTCCCACGACTCCGATCGTTTTTCCATGAAGCTCCGTTCCAACCAGATCATGCAAAGAAAAATTAAATTCCCTTGTCCGGTTATACGCTTTATGGATCCGCCGTATGCTTGTCAGCAACAATGCCATGGCATGTTCTGCGACGGCATACGGAGAGTATGCCGGTACATGCATGACATGAAGCTTTCCAAAAGCCGCTTGGATATCCACATTATTATAGCCGGCACATCGAAGTGCCAATACTTTTACACCATATTGAGCTAGCTTGTCGATCACCTTGGCATTGACCACATCATTGACAAACACACAAACCGCGTCACAGCCTTTGGACAGCTCTACGGTATCCTCGTTTAACCGTGTTTCCAGAAACCGGAACTGCACATTATGGGTTGCGCTGTAAGATCTAAACGCATCCCGGTCATAGTCCTTTGTGTCATAAAACGCAATCTGGATCATAGTTATCACCTTCTTTTTTTCTTATTCCAATGTAACCAACAATGCCATTTTAAACCGGTCATCGGCCTGGATCGCATGCATACCGCCTTTGGCAAAATGGAAGCTTTCCCCGGCATGGATCGTATGTTTACTTCCTTCATAGGTGATCACCGCCTGGCCTTCTAATGCCAATACCAAGGCTTCCCCTGGTGCCGCATGGTCCGATAATCCGGTGCCTTTGTCAAAAGACATCACCACAAATTTCATGGTGTCGGTTTTAAAGACATCCCGGTTTACGATCCTTTCCGGCTGGTAGGGTACCAGCTTCGCTAATGAAAAGATCTTTCCTGCTTCGATTGATTTCATGGCTTTCCCCCTGTTTTCTATTTCTATGTAGATGGTTCCTTCTCCCGTTGCCATTCCAGCTAATGTATGTTTTGCGAGTCGGATACCGTCGTATTTGTGTAAAGCGTATCGAGCTTTCTTTGGCTGGCTGATTTCCAGATGCCCGGCCAGAACAAAGATCCATTTCTCAAACGGATGCCGTTCTGCACTGATGTCGGTATTGGCAGCCAGAGAATAACAGACGATGTCCTGACTGATTTCTCTGGATATCGTGCAACCGGTCACCGGCTGGTTCTCTTCTACAATGGAGAAGACTTCTCCAATTCTCTCTTTCATGTTCTTTACTGCACTTTGACATCCGGGTTGGTTTCACCGAATTGTTCTTTTAAAGTCTTACAGATTGTTTGTCTTTGTTTTCCTTGTTTTTCCATATTCTTAATGGTTTTATACGCTTTGAACAAAGTGGAAGGGCCTATTTCCGAACTGAAGTAGCCGATTCCCTGATTCCATGCCAGCAATTCAAACACATCATCCAAAGCCCGGCTGTCCAACCCATGGATATATGCCTTGACCAGCTCCCGGGTAGCCTGGCGCATACGGCCGGCTCCGACGGCATTGGTCAATGACAACAACAGACGTGTTTCATAGGATAAATACCGTTTTTCATCATTCCATGTCAGATCCCAGAATTCCACGGCTACTTTTCCTAGCTCATCATCGATCAACGGCATATTGGTCAAAGCGGCCGGTCGCATCGGAATATCCTTCTCGGCTTCCTTTTTTTCAACCCGGTAAAAATAGGCATGGTATTCGCCAGTGTCTTTTTGTTCTGTCGTATGTTCGTATCCCAGATCTTCCATTACTTCATACAGAGGAATCGGATCAAAGCTCTGGATGATTTCCAGCCCTTGGCCCACTTCCAGCTTTTCCGCCTGTCGTTTCAGCCCCTGAAAGAAGTTTCCTTGAATACCTCGTACATCGATTGTTTTAAATGTTTGTTTCTTATCGTTCCAGTTCATATGGGTTCCTCCTTATTCCAGTATTCTTCCATCACGGGAAATGGTCACAACCTGCCAGGGGATAAATTTTCCACTGGCACGCAGAGCCTTTTCCGCCGCTCTTTGTAACCCGCCGCAGCATGGTACTTCCATGCGTACGATCGTTACACTTTGGATCTCGTTGTATTGAATGATCTCTGTCAGCTTTTCGGTATAATCCACCGGATCCAGCTTTGGACAGCCGATCAACGTCACTTTTCCTTTCATAAACTCTTCATGCATATTGGCGTAAGCATAGGCAGTACAGTCCGCTGCCACCAGCAGCTTTGCCTTCTGAAAAAACGGGGCTTGTACCGGTACCAGCCGGATCTGACAAGGCCATTGTTGCAGACGGGAGCTTGCGGTTACAGCGACAGACGGCTGTGGCTCGATTTCATGCAAAGTCATCGCTGCGGATCCCGGACAAGCATGAGCCGCTTTCTTCTTTGCGTTTTCGACCGCTTCCTGATCATAAGCCGGCGCGTCTCTTTCCTCAAATGTGATCGCACCGGTCGGACAGTTAGGCAGGCAATCCCCTAACCCATCACAGAAGTTCTCTCGAACCAGCTTGGCTTTTCCATCCACCAGCTCTATCGCGCCTTCATGACATGCCGTCACGCAGGCACCACATCCATTACACTTTTTTTCATCGATATGAATAATCTGTCGAAGCATATATGTTCCCCCTTTGTACAAGGTCAGTATAATCCGTTCGTGTTTTAAATTCTGTATCCACGGATACACTTTTGTTCGATATTCCATGTATAATAAAGAAAAGGAGGATTTTGTATGTATACGTATCCACTTCATCAAACGATTTTATTTCGAGGTTTATCTGCAACCGACATTGAGAAAGCCATGCAGAATGTAGCCTGTATCGTTCGTCACTATGAAAAGGGACAGACTGTCTTTGGCTTAATGGAAGAAGCCCAGCAGATTGGACTGGTGCTCGAAGGAAAGGTGCAGGCTCAGAAATACTTTTCCAACGGCAGCCAGATCAATGTATCCTTTCGTAAACAAGGGGATATCATCGGGGCAGCGGCCGCCTTTTCCAACGATAAGCACTATCCTTGTGAAGTGGTCGCGTTGGAGCCGACAAAGATCCTTATGTTTTATAAGAGCGATCTTTTACAGCTCATGCAGGAAGATGTACGTATTTTGAACAACTTTACGACCGAGCTGGCTTCCACTACATATTTACTGCAACAGCGTTTAGAACTGCTTTCCTATAGTGGCATTGCCCAGAAAGCGGCCTTTTATCTGCTGATCCATCAACGGCATACCGGACAGAAAAAGATCCGTATACCCGGATCAGTTTCCAACTGGGCTTTGATTATGAATGTATCGCGTTCCTCTTTGCACAGAGAGCTGAAAAAGCTGGAAGACAAGAAGATCCTGCGTTATCAACCACCCATTATTGAAATCGTGGATGCCCGGGCCCTGCAGGAACTGCTGGGATAGAAAAAAGCTCCTTTCGGAGCTTGAAACTAGGCGATGGAAACAGGGGTATAGCCTGCATCTTCCACAGCTTTTTTCAATACATCATCACTGACAGTATCCGCAACGTCAAATGTGGCCTGCTTGTCTTCTAAGCTGACAACGACATTGGATACGCCTTCCACATCGGACAACGCTTTCTGTACATGGGCCTGGCAATGTGCACACATCATGCCATCGACCTTCATTGTTTTAGACATAGGGGCTTTCTCCTTTCTGTTTATGATCTCTACCGGCTGATAGCCGGCCTTTTCAACAGCTTCTGTTAACGGCTGGTCCGTTACGGTTTCCAGCACCTGAAAAGAAGCCTTCTTTTCGTCCAGATCGACATGAACATCTTTTACACCTTCCACATCGGATAACGCCTTCTGTACGCGGTTTTGGCAATGTGGACACATCATGCCTTCGATCTTCATTTCTTTTTCTACATAAGCTGCCGGTTCCACCGGGGTATACCCGGCATCGATCACCGCTTGTTTCCATGTTTTCTCTTCGACCGGCCCAGTCACATGAAAGGTCGCTTTTTTCTGTTCCAGGCTGACCGTCACATCCGTAATCCCGTCAACTGCCTCCAATGCTTTCTGTACTCGGTTTTGACAATGTTCACACATCATCCCTTCGATGGCCATCTCTTTTCGAACCGATCGGTCTTCCTGAGAGGACACAGGTTCTTGTTCCTTGTTGATTGTTTGTTCTTGTTCTATCGCCGGACGGAAGAAACGAAGACGCAGGGCATTGGTACATACGCAGACAGAGCTTAAGCTCATGGCAGCCGCTCCTAACATCGGAGATAACTGCCAGCCGAAGACCGGATAGAATAAACCGGCTGCAATCGGAATGCCGATGATATTGTAGAAGAAGGCCCAGAATAAATTCATATGGATATTCCGGATCACCTTGTGACTGAGATCGATGGCTGTATTGACATCAAGCAAAGAATCTTTCATCAAAATAATATCTGCTGAATCCATCGCAATATCGGTACCGGCTCCGATGGCCATACCGATATCCGCCCGCATCAAAGCCGGTGCATCGTTGATACCATCCCCGACCATGATCACCTTACGTCCGGCCTCCTGCAAGGAACGGATCTTGGATTCTTTATCCGCCGGAAGCACATCGCTGATGACTTCATCTATATGCATAGTGTTCGCAATGGCTTTGGCTGTCTGTTCGTTGTCGCCGGTCAGCATCACGACATGCATCTGTTTCTGACGAAAAGCATCAATGGCTTTTTGGCTGGATGAACGAACAGTATCAGCAACCGCAATCAGACCCAACAGCTGGTTATCATCACTGAAATACAGAGGGGTCTTGCCTTCTTGAGCAAATTGATCGGCATCCTCGGATCCGTTATCACAGCGAATATTTGATTCCTCCATAAAAGATCGATTGCCTGCGTAATACGTCCGGCCATCGATGACCGCATGGATCCCACGGCCCGGTACGTCGGTAAAGTCCGTAACACTTTTTACAGCCAATCCTTTTTCCTTTGCCCGGTCGATGATCGCCTGAGCTAGAGGATGCAAGGAACCGGATTCAACAGAAGCCGCCAAGGACAGGAAGTCATCTTCTGCCATGGTTCCATATACCTTGATATTCTGTACGGTTGTTCTTCCTTCGGTAATCGTACCCGTCTTGTCTAATACGATGGTATCCATATGATGCAAATTTTCCAGACTTTCTGCCGACTTGATCAAAATACCATACTCCGCTGCTTTGCCTGTTCCCACCATAATTGCCACCGGTGTTGCCAGCCCCAATGCACATGGGCATGAGATAACCAGGACACTGACTGCATTGGTCAAGGCAAAAGTAAAGTTATGACTTACCAACATCCAGATCACAAAGGTCAACAACGCAATCCCAATAACAGCCGGAACAAAATACCCCGCTACCGTATCGGCTACCCGCGCGATCGGCGCTTTGGAGTTACCGGCATCATCCACCAGACGAATGATCTGGGCCAAGGTCGTATCATCTCCTACCTTTTCCGCCATAAAGCGGAAGGTTCCGTTCTGATTGACCGTGGCGGACATGACCGCATCCCCTTTTTGTTTGACGACAGGAATGCTTTCGCCGGTAATGGCGGCCTGATCTACATACCCGGTTCCCTCCAGAACCTTTCCATCCACCGGAATGCTCTGTCCCGGACGGATCACCACAATATCTCCAGCCACGACTTCTTCACTGGCAATGGATACTTCCATGCCATCCCGGATGACATTAGCTTGTTTCGGAGCCAGATCCACCAGTTTTCCCAACGCGTCGCTGGTGCGTGCTTTGGAACGTGATTCCAGATACTTTCCAATACTGACCAAGGAAACGATCATAGCTGCCGAGTCATAATACATACCTGACATCATGGCATGATGGGCCGTATCCATATCCATCCGACCCAAGGAATACGCCATCACAAATGTATTGGCTAACGCAAACAGGTACGCGGCATTCGAACCGACCGCAACAAGCGAATCCATATTCGGTGCCAGCTTCCATAACGCTTTCAATCCTTTTATATAGAATTGTTTCTGAATGATCATGATAATGGTAGCCAAAATCAGCTGTACCAGCACATTGACCATCATATTCTCCATGCCGCTCAAAATAGAAGGCATCGGCAGATGCAGCATTTCCCCCATGGCCACGATCATCAAAGGGATCATCAACACAACCGAAGAGATCAGTCTTTGCCGCGCGGCTTTCTGTTCCTTTTCAAACCGTTGTTGGCGGCTCTGCCATTCATCGCGAAAACCGGATCGTTTCGAACCTTGCGCATTCTTTGGCATGGCTCCGTAGCCAATATTGGTCACCGCCTGGCAGATCTGATCGGCGTTTACTTTGTTCTTGTCATATTCCACCTTCATGGAATTTCCCAATAAAGAGACATCGACATTCTGTACACCCTCCAGCTTTGCCACGGCTTTGGTGACATTGGCCTGGCAGGCAGCACATGTCATGCCTGTTACATTAAAACTCTCTTTCATGCCATCACCTACTTTAACCTTTTTACCAGATCCATGACTTCATCCATCGTTTCCAGCTTTCCGTTTTGGATGTCCTCGGCCACACAGCCTTTTAAATGATCCGATAAAACCATATACCCTAATGACTGCAGCGCCTTTTCCACAGCTGCAATCTGAATCAGCACATCACCACAGTACCGGTTTTCCTCCAGCATCTTTTCAATGCCGGCCAGTTGACCCGTGATCCGGTGAATTCTCGATTTTAACTGTTTAATTTCCTTTTCATCTCTAGGATGATGTTTCATTCGTTCCATATTTATTACCTCAATGCCATTATATACCCCCATAGGGTATCTTTCAAATGAAACGCTTTTGGTTTATTGTATCGGAACCCGTTCATTTTTCTTAAGTATTCTCGCGTTTCTGTGTATAATGTTAATAATTAGGAGGGATATGATCATGTATTTATTCTTTGGAACATCCTACTTTTTGATACTGGCAGCCGCATTACCGGCTTTGTTCTTACTGATGAGAGTCTATTCGATGGATAAAGTGGAAAAAGAGCCCATCGGCCTGATTGGCCGTCTGGTTCTTATGGGGATCCTGGCCACCTTTGCAGCTGTGGCCACAGAACTGATCGGTACCAGACTGTTGTCTGCTTTTTTCCCGGAAAATTCCGTCATTTACAACCTTTTGATGTATTTCATCGTTGTTGCCGGATCGGAAGAAGGTTTTAAATATTTATTGCTGAAAAAAACCACATGGAATCATCCGGCATTCAACTGTTCGTTTGACGGAATTGTCTATGCGGTTGCGGTGGCATTAGGCTTTGCGTTATGGGAAAACTTCGGCTACATTCGTGCCTATGGAATCGAGGTTGCAGCCATACGCGCTGTAACAGCTGTCCCGGGACATATGTGCTTTGGGATCTTTATGGGACTATGGTATGGATTGGCCAAAAGAGCCCAGCTGGAAGGATCGGCCACACGTTGTAAAGACTGTTTGAATAAAGCGGTTCTTGTCCCGATGATCATTCATGGTATTTACGATTTTATCGCTGTCACCAATGAATCCTTTGGATTATTCCTTCCATTTATTGTGATTATGTTTATCTTCAGTTACCGGACCATCAAAAGAAGTTCCTTAAACGATGCATATCTATAAATAAAACGGAGGGTGTCTTCCTCCGTTTTATTCTTTGACCAGCAGATCGTTTTCATCCGCTGCGCCGTATTCTGCATCCAGCACCAGCCAGGCATTGGTATTGACCGATGCGGTTTTTTTATGGATCCGCGCTCGCAGCTCGGTTGTAAAGTCCACAGCGCCTGTGCATGGGATCAGTTCCAGGATCAAAAGCTCCTGTCCGGTTCGTATGTTTTTCACAGTATCCTCCTGTTCAAACATGCCGGCCTGCACCATCCCTCGGACCACCAGTCTGTTCTTAAATGCTCTGGCTCTTTTTAACCCTACATCCACGGCTTTGGGTGCAATCGTAAAATAATCCTGTACCACATAAAGGTGTGCATAGTCCTGTCCGTATTCGGAAATGGACTGAGTCTGTTGTTCTTTTTGTTCATCGATCATGTCTTTGATCTGTTCAATCGTCATATCGTTTAACGGATCTTCGCTCTTTCTTTTTACGGTGCCGTTCAGCCGGCGGATATAGTACGTTTCAATATCATACGTCCCTCGCAGCATCTTCTCGCAATCCGAACATATGGTACCGTCCCGGACAACGATACCGGAAAAGAAGGATATTTCATTTCCACAGACTGGACAGCGCTCCTTTTCTTTTTTTCTTCCAAACAATGCCATGGTTTTTCTCCTTTCTATTTTAGATTGTATCGGACTTTTCTTTCTTTTCTATCCCCTGTTTGGGGGCAAAAAAAGCAGAAGGTTTCCCTTCTACTTTGCGTTACTAGCTAGTATTTTTACTTTTGACCACAGATTGGCAATGGATTTTCGGGTGACATCATTGAATTCAAAAACCTCATCCTTTTCATAGCCTTCTCTTGGAATGTAGGCATTGATGCCTTCGTATTCTCCACCTTGTCCATAGAGTTCATTCATGACATCCACGTTGGGTGAAGTATAGCCTACATAGCTTGAGTTGTCCATGGCCGCATCATAATCGGTCATAAAATTGATAAATTCGTAGGCAAGATCAACATTTTTCGCATTTTTCGGAATGACCATACCATCGGACCAAAGGTTGGTTCCTTCCTCCGGTAAATAAAAGCCCATGTTTTCGTTTTCTGCCATTACATATGTCGCGTCCCCGGAATAGATCAATCCCAGCGCCTTTCGGCCCTGCGCCATATTATCGATGATTTCATCGGTCACGATCTCCGGAGACATGGTTTCCACACACTGACATAACCATTGGTAGGCTTCCTGCAGCTCCTGTTCGTTTTCTGTATTCATCGAATAGCCTAATGCCTTTAAAGCCATCATGAAAGAATCTCGTTCCGAATCATATAAATAAATCTGTCCTTTGTATTTTGGATTTAAGAAGATGTTATAGCCTTCTTTCAGGTCTTCTTCATCCACAACGGTTTTATCATAGACGATCCCGACACTTCCCCAGAAATATGGTACGGAATATGTATTTCCCGGATCAAATGGCAGATCTAATACCGATGGATCAATTAAATCTAGAGCCGGTTGGATCCGCTCCTTGTCCAATTTCATCAGCTTATCTTCCCGGATCAGACGCTCGATCATATAATCGCTTGGAACCAGGATATCATAGGATTCCCCGTTGGCTATCTTGATATACATCTGTTCGTTGGAATCAAAGTTATCCATAATTACTTTAGCGCCTGTCATCTGTTCAAAATCATTGACTGAGTTCTCGCCGGTATATTCTCCCCAGTTGTATACATGCAAAGTCTGTCCGGCATACGGCTTGGAACCGATGCCTCCCTTTAATCCGAAATAGGAGATAACCAATGCCCCGATGACCGCAAACGATAAGCCGATCTTCCATCCTCTTGACATCTTTCGGGCCAGACCGCTTTTTTCACGAACCATCGGCAGAAGATTGGAAAGAATCAATACAATGGTAATCAAGACGACCACAATGGTCGAAATGGCATTGATGCTCGGGTTAACACGCTTGGACATCGTATAGACCATGATGCTCAGGTTTTTGACGCCTTTACCGGTGGCAAAATAGGAGATGATGAAATCATCAAAGGACATGGTAAAAGCGATCAAGGCTCCCGAAATGATACCCGGCATGATTTCCGGTACGATGACCTTCCACAATGCCTGAAACGGGGTGGCCCCCAGATCCATGGCTGCATCTGCCAGATTGGGATCCAAAGAACGCAGCTTTGGCATAATGCTTAAGATCACATAGGGGATACAGAAGGAAATATGCGCTAACAACAGCGTCATAAACCCTCTTTCCACCTGTATGGTAATAAACAATAACATCAATCCGATGGCAGTTACGATATCCGGATTCATCAAAGGAAAGTCGTTGACCTGCTGGATAAACTGCCGTATGGCTTTTTTTGAGCTGGACATTCCGATAGCCGTAATCGTACCGATGACAGTGGAAACAATGGTCGCAACAATCGCAATGATGATCGTTGTATACAATGATTCCATCATGCTGTGATTCTTTAACATCGATACATACCAGCGCATAGAAAAACCAGTAAAATGCGTCAGGGATTTACTCTCATTAAAGGAGAAGACCATCATAAATACAATCGGCAGATAAAAGAAGATCAAACTACCGATCATAAACAGATGGCCGATCGTTCGCTTGTCCTTTTTCATGATGCATCCTCCACCTTGATGGATGTTCGTCTTTCACTTCTTCGTACCAGCATCATCAATAACATCATGATGACAGCCATGATCATACTGATAGCCGAACCGAAATTCCATTCTCCGACCGTGATAAACTGGTTTTCAATAACATTACCGATCAGGAAATATTGTCCGCCACCTAACAGCTTCGGGATAAAGAAGGAGCTGACTGCCGGTAGGAAGACCAGCGTGATCCCGCTGACAACACCAGGCATGGACAACGGAAATGTCACCCGCCAGAAGGTCTGGGCCTTGCTGGCACCCAGATCGGCACTGGCCTCCAGTAAAGAAGGGTCCATCTTGGAAAGCACGGTGTTGATCTGTAAGATCATAAACGGTAAAAAGTTATAGACCATTCCTAATAACACCGCTGTTTCCGTATACAGAAGTTCCACATTGTGGATACCAAACAACCCCAGGATCATGGAAAACAAACCATCCCCGGATAATATACCGATCCATGCATACGTGCGCACCAGCATATTGATCCACATGGGAAAGGTAATCAACAAAACAAGAAGGTTTCGTTTCTTTTCTTCACTGCGGGCAATATAATACGCAATCGGATATCCCAACAACAAACATAAAACCGTTGTTTTGACGGCAATCCATAAAGAACGCCATAGAATCAACAGGAAGTCCGGGTCGGTAAAAAAGTGTACATAGTTTTCAAGAGTAAACTGAAAGGGCACAATACTGTTGCCTGCGTTCATGAGCGAGTACAGCGCAATCAGCAGCATCGGAAACAACAGCATCAAAGCACTCCAGATAATATATGGGTAGACTAATTGTCGAAAATTTTTCATTCAAATCCCATCTTTTCCATCACATGGATATCTTCCGGGAAGAAGGTCAGTCCGACTTCTGCGCCTTCCTCGACATAATCGGTTGTATGGATCTTAAATTCACGACCCTCGGTCATAAAGCGAACACGATAGATTCCCTCTTTGATTTGATCCGGATCAAAATCATATTCCACGTATAAATCGATTTCCTCGTCTTCACTGGACAGCTTCCATGCCTGGGCATTGGCCCATGTCTTCAGATCGGTATCCAATGCCATGGCTTCATGGATTTCATCCACCGTCTTAAAGAAGTTGAAGGCACTGATGGCTTCATTGGCCTTCTTGTTTTCTACAACACGCTGGTCAATGACCCAGATTTTCCGGGTAATCGTCGTCCCTTTGGAGGTAGAGAAGGTCACCTCGTATTCCCCCAGTTCATTTTCCAGATTGGTTTCGATGGAACTGATGGAAATATATTCATCCGTTGCCGGATCCCAGGCCTGGGCGTCCGCACGGGCAACGATGTCTTTTTCATCCAGATCCTTCATGTCCTCAATATCCACATAAAAATCATTGGCACTGATTTTTTCCTGGCCATCCTCACTGGTTACAATATTATTGGAAATGACATGCATGTTGACCGTTACCTGGGTACCAGGTACCGTTTCCACCATCACTTCATAATGGACCCCTTTAAATAAAACCGAATCCACGATGCCGGTCATTTTTCCCTGGTCCAACGGGACAATATCAATATCTTCCGGACGGATGATGACATCAACCTTTTCATTCGGCTTGAATCCATAATCCACACATTCATAATTTTCATCATCAAAACGCACCAGCTTATCCTGTAACATAACACCAGGAATAATATTGGATTCTCCGATAAACTTGGCTACATAGCGGTTGACCGGTTCATTGTAGATTTCCTGCGGCGTTCCCACCTGCTGGATCTCTCCATCTTTCATGACCACGATCTTATCGCTCATCGTCAGCGCTTCCTCCTGGTCATGGGTAACAAAAATAAAGGTGATGCCGACTTCCTGCTGGATCCGCTTTAATTCATACTGCATCTCCTGACGCAGCTTCAGATCCAGAGCCCCCAACGGTTCATCCAGCAATAAAACCGCCGGTTCGTTGACCAAAGCCCGGGCTATGGCCACACGTTGCTGCTGCCCGCCGGACATCAAGGTTACATCCTTTTTCTCATAGCCTTCCAAACCAATCAGCTTTAACATTCGCATGACCTTCTGGTCAATGACATCCTTGCTCATCTTCTTGATCTTCAGACCAAACGCAATATTGTCATACACATTCAGATGCGGAAACAACGCATACTTCTGAAAGACTGTATTCAGCTCTCGTTTATAGGGCGGTACATGTTTGATGTCCTCCCCGTTAAAGATGACCTGCCCCTCAGTCGGTTCCAGAAAACCGGCCAAAATCCGTAATAATGTCGTTTTCCCACAACCGCTAGGACCCAGTAAGGTCACAAATTCATTCTCATAAATATCCAGGTCAATGCCTTTGAGCACAACCTGGTCTTCAAAGTTTTTCACAATATTGCGAAACTGTATAATCTTCTTTTTCTCTTCCATACTTCATAACTCCCTAAAATGTCGGTGGTGTGGATATCCACAGAACCTTGGCATCCGTCTGATTCGGATTGTATAAATAATGACTCTTTCTTCCCTCAATATAAAACGTTTCTTTCGCCTTGATCCGATAGACCTTTGACCCCATGACCAGCTGGATCTGCCCCTTTAGGACATACCCGAATTCCTGCCCTTCATGGCTGATGATTTCTTCCGTTTTACATTTTCCATGTAACGTTAATAAAATCGGTTCCATCTGGTTTTTCTGGGCATTAGGAACGATCCATTCAATGATCCTTCGTTCCTGCTCATCCACAAAAAAATCATCGGTTCCAAACACAACCTGCACCTCCGGTGATTCCTGAAAAAACTCGGAAAGATTGGTTCCCAGCGCTTCCAGGATATCTTCCAAGGCGGATATATTCGGACTGGTCAGATCTCTTTCCAACTGCGATAAGAAGCCCTTGGTCAATTCACAGCGGATGGCCAGTTCCTCTAACGTCAGATTGTTCTGCAGACGCAGCTCCTTTAACTTTTGTCCGATTTTCAAAAAATCACCCCCCCGTTTAATTAATTAAACTTTTTGTTTATTTTATAAAACAATCCTATTATACATTTATCTATAAGCATATACAAGAAAAAAGAAGCATTCCTTTTCAGAATGCTTCTCCTTATTCTTCAAATAATAGTCTTGTATCCTCTTTCTCTGTACCAGGTACCCTTTGAATGAACAATTCCACCCCGGCATCCTTTAACTGACAGAATGCATCGATATCCTTTTGGTCGACCGCAATGCTGCTGGCAACCTGTTTTTTTCCGGCAGACATACGCATATTTCCGACATTGACCGAACGGATCGGAATCCCACCCTGTACCAATCGAAGCACATCCTGTGGACAGTCACAAATCACAAATACATCTCTGCTGGTCGGAAAATCATCCATCGCATCCTGTACGGTGACAAATTTCACTTCCACTTGGTTCTGTATTGATGCCTTCATCAGATTCTGGCTGAATGTATTCTCTGCCAAAGCATCGTTCACGACTAAAATAAAGGAAGTCTTCGCCACTGACAGCCACTGATACGTAATCTGCCCATGAATCAGACGACTGTCAATTCTAGTAAATATATGATTTGTCATAACTATTACCTCATCTATTTCTATTATAGTCATTTATGGATGGTTTTACAATTTGGACTGATAAATCATACAATCTTATGTCTTTGATCTAGAACAATGATTAGTATGTTTTCCAAAGATATACCTATCCATCAGTAACATGACAAAATCTTCTTCTTAAAGCTTTTTATTTCCATTGTATCTCTTTACTATTTCCCTTATTATGAATGCGGAGGTATTCTATGGAACTATCTAAGATCGTTATAACCGGTGGACCTTGTGCCGGTAAATCCACAGCGATGAGCTGGATCCAGAATGCGTTTACTAAACAAGGGTATACGGTTCTATTTATCCCGGAAACCGCAACGGAGCTGATTACCGGTGGGGTTGCCCCTTGGACCTGTGGGAGCCGGGCAGACTATCAGAAATGCCAGATGCAGCTGCAGCTGGAAAAAGAAAAAGTCTTTGAACAAGCTGCCCGTACTATGACAGTCAATAAAATATTGATTGTGTGTGACCGCGGTGCATTGGATAATAAGGCTTATATGACAGACGATGATTTTCAGCAGCTTCTGCAACAACTGAATACCAACGAAATCGAATTGCGTGATCAGTACGATGCCGTCTTTCGTCTTGTCTCTGCCGCTAAAGGAGCAGAAGCCTTCTATACAACCTCCAATAATGCCGCAAGAACGGAAACGGTTGAACAAGCTTGTTCGTTGGATGACAAATTAATTGGTGCATGGACAGGGCATCCGCATTTACGGATCATCGATAATTCCACGTCTTTTGAAGAGAAGATGCGTCGACTGTTGAGCGAGATTTCTTCCTTTTTAGGCGTACCGGAACCGTTTGAGATCGAACGAAAGTTTCTGATTGAATATCCGGATATTTCCGTCTTAGAAATGAATCCGAACTGTAAACGCATTGAAATCATCCAGACTTATTTAAAATCACAGGATGGGAAAGAAATCCGGGTACGGCAAAGAGGAATGAATGGAAACTATGTGTATTTTAAAACCATCAAACGGCATGTATCCGATATCAAACGCATTGAGATCGAGGAACGCATTTCAAAGGAAGATTATTTAACCTTATTAATGGAAGCCGATACCTCTCGTCGTCAGATTCGTAAAACAAGATATTGTCTTACATACGATGGCCAATACTTTGAAATTGATGTATATCCTTTCTGGCATCACCAGGCTATTCTGGAAATCGAACTCAGCGATGAAAATCAAAAGATCCGATTCCCTAAGGATATTCGTGTCATCAAGGAAGTCACACAGGATCCTGCTTATAAAAATGCTTCTTTATCTAAAATGACAGGAGAGCATTTCCTATGAAACAAATCATGATACGAGCCGATGATCTAGGATATAGCCAAGGCATCAACTATGGTATTGAAAGAGCTGTAAAACACGGCATCATCAATAATGTGGGCTGGATGGTCAATATGGATGCCTCGATGCACGGCTATGAATTATTAAAGGACTGTGATATCAGCTGGGGTCTGCATACCAATATATGCGCTGGTAAACCGATAACCGATCCAAAATATATTCCCAGTTTAGTGGAAAAGGACGGAAGCTTTCATCCCTCCAAGGTCTATCGCCAAGCGGACCATGATATCGTTAATCTGGAAGAAGCCTTGATAGAAATCGAAGCCCAGCTGCAACGGTTTATTGAATGGCGAGGAAAAGCCCCGGATTACTTTGAAGCCCATGCGGTCAAAAGTAAAACTTTCGATCAAGCGATACAAATGACAGCCCAAAAACATGGTTATCTCTATCAAGAATTATCCTTTGATTCCCATATTCCTGTACAGATCAACGGACATACAATGTATATGACACTGAAAGG
This sequence comes from Erysipelotrichaceae bacterium, assembly GCA_040266995.1. Taxonomy (GTDB): domain Bacteria; phylum Bacillota_I; class Bacilli_A; order Erysipelotrichales; family Erysipelotrichaceae; genus UBA4312. The sequence goes on from JAWRHV010000039.1 coordinate 178,171, forward strand.
CTCTGTACCTGGGTATGATCCGGTCTATGAATTTAAACATATGGTAGAGAACGGTCATGAAGACTGCATCAATTTGTTGATCTATCATCCCGGCTATATTGATGCCTATCTGATGGAACATTCCTCTTTGGTACATTGTCGTCCCCTGGAAACAGAAGCTTCTGTTGTATTAAAAGACTATGTACAAAAGAACAAGGTTCATTTACTTTCATATAAAGAATTAGCGCAATGAGATTTCAATCATTGCGCTTTACTTTATAAATGTCTTTTCTTCGATGTTGTAATAAAGGGAGTTGTTCACGAACACGATCCGTTTCTTCCAGATCTATCGTTTGGATCCACATTCCTTCTTTTTCATCCAGTTCTTTCAACACTTTTCCCCATGGATCACATAATATAGAATGGCCCCATGAATGATACGAATCCTTCATGTTCCGGCAAGGCGACGCCCCTACGGTAAATACCTGGTTGTCCACCGCTCTCTGTCGAAACAAAAGCTCCCAATGTAGGGGTCCCGTTGTCATATTAAAGGAAGCCGGTACAAACAAGATCTTAGCTCCCTGATCTACCATCAGACGACTTAATTCCGGAAACCGGAAGTCATAACAGATGCAGAGTCCCATGACACCAAATTCCGTAGAGAATACCGTTACATCCTGTCCCGGTGTCAAGGTATCTGACTCCTTAAAATATTGTCCCCCTTTGACATTGATATCAAATAGATGCATCTTTCTGTGCCTGGCAATTTGTCTGCCTTCTCTATCAAACACATAGGATGTGTTATAAATATGGTTTCCATCTCTTTCCGGAATACTGCCGGCAATCAGATAGATTTGTTTCTCTTTCGCTATCTGCGACAGCCTCTGCCAGCTTTCCTGCCCTTGTTTTTCAGCATATATAGGAAAACAATCTGTATGATACGGACAAGTAAACATTTCCGGCAGAACAACGATATCCACTTTCTCCAATGCCCGGATCTTTTTTTCTGCCTGCTCCAGATTCTTTGATTTATCTGTATCCACATAAGACTGTAAAACAGCAATTGTAACATTGTTCATAGCTTCAGTATAAAAATGATCGTTCCTGCCGTCAATGGATTTTTATTTGTCCTTCTTTGTTCTTTATCGAAATAGAGAATGTACCCCAAGCTCAGAAAGCATCAAGGTATCAGATGAACATATCGAAATACAGAGGAAGTATCATGAAAGCTGAGATGCAAGAAGGATACTGGAGACAGGCAAAACTGTAAGAATTACAGATACTGCCATAATCAGAAGAATAGGAGGTTGGCAATTCCTCTCTGTCCTAAAGGACGGGTCTCCTTGCCGTATTATGGATGAAAGACTTATTAGAGCACAAAAATATACAAGCCTTATTTGTAAAATATACGATTAAAGAATGGGAAAACCAACCCATCTCTTCCATTCGGGAACATATACGCCCTTATTCCGACGCTTGTGCCTATCTTAACTTTTTGGTTGTGGATGACCATGAACGCCCTCTCACTCTGTTTGCCCTACAACCTTGTCCTCAGTATTCCTATGGAGCCGGCTACGAGATAGAACCTGTACGCCAACTGGTCCAGCTTCATGAACATTGGATCCAGCAGCCTGACCATCCTACAATTCCTATTTACACCATATGGCTTTTCTTGAAGTGCCCACAGGAATTACAAAACTATGATGAACATATTCTGTGCAAGGAACGCATTCGAAATCTAAAGAATCTACATATGGTCTTTCTGTTTTTGGGCGAACAGCCCGATGACTACAAATTGATCAACTGTTTAAATATTCTCTATGGAGAAAACATATCAATGATTGAAAAAGAAGAAATCCTGCAATCTGAATTTGATCTGGATCCAAGCATGAAGGAGGTATTAAGAAATATGGATTATGTAAAAAAAGCCGGTAAGATCGAAGGGAAACAAGAACAACTGCTTCAATGCATCAAAAATCTGATGGAATCGTTAAACTGCGATGCAGAACATGCGATGGATCTGTTGAAGGTAGAAAAGAACCAAAGAAGCATTTATTCTTTTCTGCATATTAACTAATTTATAAAGACCTTGATATCTGCTTCCTCATTTTCAGAACAAACAGCTAAAGCTTTATGAACAAAATTCTAAACAAAATGGTTCGATTCCCCCGTTTTTGTGATAAGATAAATGCGCATGGGGCTTTAGCTCAGCTGGGAGAGCGCATGGTTCGCAATCATGAGGTCGCCGGTTC
>JAWRHV010000040.1:0-8530 GCA_040266995.1 Erysipelotrichaceae bacterium
CCAAAGGAAACTTGACGATTATTTAAATCGACAGAATAGCGAAGTATCTTTGTGAATTTCAAAATAAGCGACTCAGCTTTCGGAGGATCTGATAAAACCAGATTCCGGATCAATTCCAGCGTATTATACATAAAATGCGGATTCATCTGCGCTGTCAATTGATTATATTCGAAACGATTGTTCAATTTTATCAGCTCCGTATTTTTCATATGAAGTGCCTCTATCGCATCCAGCATTTCATTGATTTGTCCGGCGATTTCTGCAAACTCATCTTTTCTTGATGATTGAATTCGATGATTCCGATCTACCTGGCCGATTCTGCGAATTTCACCGACCAGTTCGTCAACTGCCTCACTTTGATTGATTGCCATCGAACGAGCCATGGATCGTGCACTCCAGATCCATAATCCACCGGTAATGATAAAAAACAACAATTCAATCCATAAAACATTTTCCTGCTGATCATATACCATTGAATAGAACCGAATATCTTGTTGTTTACTGGTATATGTCTCCACCCAATAGCGTTGATGCGAGTCAGTCCATAGACCGCTTCCCTTTTGTTCAAACTTGTTCTGTGGAGAAATCCAGGCATGTTTGCTAGAATAAAGAATGTTTGAACGTCCATCTGTAATGACCCCGTCAAATGGCTTGTCAGCCAAAACTGTATTCCAGTCGGAACCTGAAACAAATAAAGTAATGTAACCATCCTCTAATGGAAATATATACATAGGATCAGCATACTGTCCGGTTTCATAATAGACAGAACGATAAATGTTTTGTGCATCTGCTTTATGGCACACAGCGCGGTTATATTCTAAAAGATAGCTGGTCATTTTCCCTTCTCCCATGGATGTATACACAACATTTCCTTTCTGGTTGATAATCAAAACATCACTGTATACAAGCGTATCTTTATTAAACTGGCGGAACAAGTTTCTAAATGTATCCAAGTCTCTTTCGTTTAGTGTTTTCAACACGTTCTCATCCTGCAGGAAAGAACAATTCTGATTTTCAATTATATGATGGGTTTCTTTTAGTAATTGCATATGTTTTTCAGCATTTCTTTGCATGGATATACGGCCTATCATCCATTGACACAATAAAAAAAGTGCTGCACTGAATAAGACCAAACAAACGATTTGCCTGGTCACTGATTTTTGCAGCACTTTTCTATAAAGGTTAAGGGTATGGTTTCTGTCGATTCTTTTCGGTTTCATATACACGGAGTCTCAATTATTTTCCACTCAAAATTCTATGATGATATTTTCAGTATAACGAAACCAACAATTTACAAGATACCCAAAAAGAAGATAATTCAACCCATTTTAAGTAATTTATATATAGATGCATAATTTAATAAACCTCTTCATTTTGTTAGGATCGCACAATTTCTACGAACATCCTTTTAACATCAAAAAACCTCCTATTCAGGAGGCTGCATCTTTTTATTGTTTCAAATAACTGCACGCTGCAATGGCTGCCATCGCTCCATCAGCACATGCTGTGGCTACCTGCCGTAAGGATTTGGTTCGACAATCCCCAGCTACAAAAAGACCCGGTGTTTTTGTCAAACAAGCTTCATCCGCCTGTATATAGCCGGACGCATCCAGATTGGTCAGTTCTTTAAAAATGCCGTTGTCCGGGACCAAGCCTACAGCCAGGAATACTCCATCACAGGAAACGATTTGTTCCTTTCCGGCTTGTTCATATCGAACCCCTGTCAGCCTGCCGTCCGTCAGTTCATACCCTAACACTTTTGTGTTGACATGGGCTGTCACGTTAGGATGGGCAAATAGCTGATCCTGGGATTTCTGATCAGCTGTGAAAAAAGGCATATCCTGTAAAAGAATCAGTTCCTTGACTATATCCACCAATAAATTGGCTTCCACGAAAGCAGAGTTGCCGCCACCGATCATCACAACGGTTTGATCTTTATAGAAATCACCGTCACATACCGCACAAAAGCTGATTCCATCGCCAATCAGATCTTCTTCATGTTCCAGTCCCAACAACCGATGCGTGGTCCCGGTGGCGATGATGACACTTTTTCCCTGATACGTATTTCCTTCCAGAGTCTGTACATAGAAGATGTTCTCTTTTTTTACATCCATGACTTCTTCCAGTGTCACTTCGGCACCTTGCGCCATGGCCTGGTCCAAAAACTTGTCCGCAAAGACATCGCCGCTGATACTGGTAAAACCAGGGATATTCTCTACCTTCGGCGAATTTACGATCTGTCCGCCAAAGACACTTTTTTCAATGATAAGAACCGATTTCCCATTCCGGAGGCCATACACGGCTGCGCTAAGACCAGCCGGTCCACCTCCGATCACAATCATATCAAACATATTTTTTCTCCTGCCTATGATAGAAACGGCTGAGCTGTAGAACAGCCCAGCTGTATGTAAAATCTTTTTTAGCTCAAATTTCTATGAGCTTTCATCCATTCGATGGCAGCCGTAGCTCCTACATAACGCGTACCATCCGGATCAATAATCGTTGGTGTCTGGGTAATATGCAGCTCTCTGGCTATATCCATATTCTTTGAACAGTTTACGGAATTGTATTCGACTTTTCCGATTTTAAAGCGTTGTTCCGCCCCTTTACATTTCGGGCAGTGGTCTTTGACATACATCGTCGGAATCCCGCCGCTGACACTGGCTGCCGCTACTTTTGGTTCTTCTTCCTGTTTGTCGGAAAGGATCCGTTTTTCCGGTAGGTGGCTGTGGCTTAACACATATTCCTTACGATCGGCAAATTCCTGTGTTTTTCCTTTGTTCCAGTTTTGTACCGGACGATAATAACCGGTGATCCGACTGTATACTTCGGTCTTCTTTCCACAGATCGGACATGCCATCTCTTCGCCGTTGATATAGCCATGATCGGCACAGACAGAATATGTCGGGCTCATCGTATAGTACGGTAACCGATAGTTTTCACTGATCTTGCGAACCAGGTTGGCTGCCGACCGCCAATCCGGTAGACGCTCCCCTAAAAACGCATGGAAGACGGTTCCGGAGGTATACAACGTCTGCAGTTCATCCTGGATATCCAGAGCCGTAAAAATGTCTTCGGTAAATCCGACCGGCAAGTGGGAACTGTTTGTGTAGTATGGATCGCCGGCATCGTTGGCTGTGATGATATCCGGATATCTTTCCTTGTCGATCTTAGCCAGGCGGTACGATGTACTTTCCGCCGGTGTCGCTTCCAGATTGTAGAGATCGCCATACATTTCCTGATAATCGGACAGTTTGTTACGCATGAAGCTCAATACGTTCTTCGAGAATTCCTGCGTTTCCTTATGCGTCATATCCTTACGGATCCATTTCGCGTTCAATCCGGCCTCATTCATACCCAGCAGACCAATGGTCGAGAAGTGGTTATTGAATGTACCCAGATAACGTTTTGTATATGGATACAAGCCCTGATCGAGCAGCTTTGTGATCACATCTCGTTTTACCTTCAGAGAACGGGCCGACAGATCCATGATATGCGATAAACGCTGGTAGAAGTCTTCCTCATTCTTTGCCAGATATGCAATCCGAGGCATATTGATCGTTACGACACCGACAGACCCTGTGGATTCACCCGATCCAAAGAAACCACCGGATTTTTTACGTAATTCACGCAGATCCAGACGCAGACGACAGCACATGCTTCGTACATCGCTCGGTTCCATATCACTGTTGACATAGTTGGAGAAATATGGTGTGCCGTATTTTGCGGTCATCTCAAAAAGCAGCTTGTTGTTTTCGGTTTCCGACCAGTCAAAGTCTTTTGTGATCGAATACGTCGGAATCGGATACTGGAAGCCACGGCCGTTGGCATCGCCTTCGATCATCAGTTCGATGAAGGCCTTGTTGACCATATCCATCTCTTTTTTACAATCTTTATATTTGAAATCCAGTTCTTTTCCACCGACGATACATGGCTGCTCAGCCAGATCATCCGGAACGGTCCAGTCCAAAGTAATGTTGGTAAACGGTGCCTGCGTTCCCCAGCGGCTTGGCGTATTGACCCCATAGATAAAGCTTTGAATGCATTGTTTCACTTCTTTGTAGTCCAGGTTGTCCACACGGACATATGGAGCCAGATATGTATCAAAGGACGAGAACGCCTGGGCACCGGCCCATTCATTCTGCATGATTCCCAAGAAGTTGACCATCTGGTTACAAAGGGTGGATAAATGACTGGCCGGGGCTGAAGTGATCTTGCCCGGAACGCCACCCAAGCCTTCCTGGATCAGCTGTTTCAAAGACCATCCGGCACAATAGCCTGTCAACATGCTCAGATCATGAATATGCACATCGCCGTTTCGATGCAAATTCGCGATTTCCGGATCATAGACCTCACTCAGCCAATAGTTTGCGGTAATCGCACCGGAGTTGGACAGGATCAATCCGCCCACAGAATACGTAACGGTCGAATTTTCCTTCACCCGCCAGTCCAGTGCCTTCACATAGCTGTTAACCAGCTCCTTGTAGTCCAGCATGGTCGCATTCATGTTACGGATCTTTTCCCGCTGTTTCCGATACAAAATATAATTCTTGGCAACATCCCCGTAGCCAGCCTGGATCAATACCGCCTCCGCGCTGTCCTGGATGTCCTCCACATCGATCATGTCATTTTTGATTTTCGGTTCAAAATCACTGGTCACCTTTAAGGCCAGTAAATCGATAATACTTGGATGGTATTGTTTACCGGTCCCTTCAAACGCTTTTGTAAGTGCTGCAGATATTTTCGCAATGTCGAATTCAACAATTTTTCCATCCCTTTTTTTGACTTGATACATTACTTAACACCTCTCAATTCTGTATCAGGCAACACTGCCTTCGCTTTCTTACAAATTTCTTCCATTTCTTCTTTCGTGTAAGCATTCAATCCCTGCTTTATACATCTTCCACTATCCACAAACTGCTGCAGATAATAACGTTTCGCCCCTTCGATCATCTTCGCTATGGAAATAATGTCCTCTTCGGTATGAAATTCTTTTACAACCGTGGTTCGAAATTCATAATCAACTGGTTCATTTAATAAATACGTTATACTCTTTTTGATGAGATCATTTCGAAACACTGTGGCCGGGACTCCGGCGGTCATGGCATATTTGTCCATGGTGTTCTTCACATCCATAGCCACATAATCGATCATGCCCGTCTCTACAATGTGCTGCAGCCGATCCGGAAACAATCCGTTGGTATCCAGCTTTACCAGATATCCCATGTCTTTGATCGCCGCAACCAATGCCTCCAGACCCGGCTGCATCAACGGTTCCCCACCGGTAATACATACGGCATCCAGGATGCCTTTCCGTTTCTTCAGAAAAGAAAGAAGTTCTTCCGGATCGATCCACACAAGATCCGAAGGCGTAAATACCAGATCGCGGTTATGGCAAAACGGGCACCGCATATTGCACCCTCCCAGAAAAACCGTACAGGCTACCTGGTTGGGATAATCCAGCAAGGTGAGTTTCTGCATACCGGCAATCTTGATTTTTTCATACCCTTTCTCGTTCATAATGAAGCTCCTCAAAATTAGTTGAACCTTCAACTGTTTCTCCTTCATTCTATATAATAGGGAGGCAGTTCGTCAATACAAATCGGAAGGAATTTTAATAAAATTTTACACATTTATACACATAATAAAAACTGTTTGTCTTTTATATACAAACAGTGATTACATTCTATATTAGTAGACCGGATCTGTCCTTTTAAAGCGGTAAAGACCATCCGGTCACACGATCACAAAGAACAAACCTAAAAATGTGATAAACCCGGCTATATTGGTAGCAGCCGGCACCCGGAAGATCAAGAGCGGAACGCCAATCAGTACAGGATTGAGGATATAGGCCCAGCTTGGCAAATTGGTCCGGCCGGTTACAATTGCCGCGAACAAGACACACGAATATACCAGTATCCCCAAATAACAAATATACATGGTAACCGATGATTTCCGGAAATATTCATTGACGGTATCCAACCCTTCCCGGGTCCGGCCCAAACGAACATAGAACCACTCGGCAGTGCCACAGATCACATGATGCGCAACGCCCGGCAGAAAAAACAGAACCGCTGAAATATACATCGCCATCGCATGTCCACGGGAAAACGGTTCCATCCACTGGGCCAGCATGACATAGCCAAAAAAACAAAGCGTCAAGGCCAGTACGCCAAGAAGGATGGCAATCATCAGAGAATCCGGGGATTTACCCTCAAAGACCCGCATCATCTTTTTCGGATCATTCATTATACGAAAGGAAAACCTTCCTTTGGGCATGTAAATCATCATACAATCCGTAATACCGCACAAAACATGTGCCAGGGCTGTTATTAAAACGACTGTTTTTATACTCATGTCATCCTCCCACATAAAAAAGCAAATTCCTATGTTTCTATTCTATCACTTAATTTCCGTATAGACCCTTTTCCGATCAATCTGCTCTGATTTCATCAAAACCAACCGTTCCGCTTTCATGGAAAATGGTTCCAACGGTATATCTTGAGGGTCTGTCCGATGGAACCGGGCATTGCGGACCACGGTCATATGGGGCAAAAACGCTTTGTCTCCCACATCGAATCCTTCTGCTTTCAACCGCATGATCAATTCTTTTTGCGTCTGCTCCAGCTTTTCATTTTTCTCGATACCTAACCACCAAACATCCTTTTTGCGGTGAAAAACACCAAGCTTGGAAAAAGTAATATCCATCGGTTCAAACGGAATGCGCATCGCTTGTTGAATACCAGGAAGGTCCGCTTTACTTATCTCACCCAAAAAGGCCAAAGTGATATGCAGATTCTCTGCAGGTACAAGCCGTCCTTCCCCATAGGTCAAAAGCTGCTTCTGAAGTCTTTCGACCTCCCTTTTTGTCTGCCGGTTGGCTACGATACAAAGAAAGGCACGCATGCTCTTACCCCAGCCAGTAAACCAGAGCGGACAAAACGCCAATAAACAAAGTCATCCCGATAGACCACAAGACGGAAGCTTGCACAGACTGATGATAGACCCGAAAAAAAGGATACGGACCATCGATCTTGCGCATGGCATTCATGGCCAGCATCACCACTCCATAGATGATCGTAACCAGGACAGGAATCCCTACGACCACCCATGACTGCGGGTGTGATTCCCACAAATAATAAGAAATCGTCGACAACAGCGGACATAAAGTGTGATGATACAAGCCGTTGCCTTGGATCATCAAACCTTTGGCATCGCCTCCCAAAGGAATCAGAACACAAGTGGTAATGATCAATGTCATCAACAGCATACATGTACTGAGATACCGTAACCAGATACTCTCTCCCATCACAACATAGAACAAAGACCCGGCACAAGTCACCATATTTGAAAGCTGGGTATAATACGCAAACACTTTCCATTTACGACGGGATATACTGATCCGCAAACCGATGATCTCCAGAATCACAATGATGATATTTGCCCACCAAGCCATACAGTAGCCTCCTTGTGTCCTCATTATACACTGTCCCCTGCCAAAAGAAAAAGGCCGGAAACCAGCCTTAACGCATTCCCTCATCGGAGGATCGAATATCCTGTATAAATTGCTCGTTCATATCCGGATATGCCGATAACATCGGTTTGACATCCAAGCCCTTTTTACGGTCAAAATAGTTCTTGGTGATTTTTGCCACCAGAGATTGTAAAGCCAAGAGACAAATCAAGTTCGGAACGGCCATCAACCCGTTGAACGTATCGTCAATCGCCCAGATCAATCCGCTTTTGATCGTGGATGAAACCGCAATTAACACAATGTAGATGACCTTAAAAGTCTTTACGACTTTTCTTCGGTTCTCTTCCTTCATCCAGTCACAGCAGAATTCAATGGCTTTTTCTCCATAATACGACCAAGCCAGAATGGTGGTAAACGCAAAGAGCGGCAGAATCAGACTGAAAACGATGGTTCCCAGAGCTCCGAAATTCTGGGTGAACATGGACATGGACATGACACTGTCTTCCATATCTCCGGATAAAGCGGTCATATCATATGTCGTTAAAAACATCAACGCCGTCAATGTACAGATGATAAACGTGTCAAAGAATACTTCAAAAACACCCCATAAACCTTGTTTGACCGGTTCTCTGGTTTCCGATGCCGAATGGGCAATGACCGAAGAACCAAGACCGGCTTCGTTGGAGAACACCCCGCGAGCCATTCCCTTCTTGATAACCTGGGAAAACGAATAGCCGAGAATGCCGCCACCAGCTGCTTGAAAATTAAAGGCTTTTGAGAAAATCAGGCCCAACGCTTCCGGTACTCTTCCGATATGTGCACCAATCGAAATCACAGCTAAAACGATAAACAACAAGGACATGAAAGGAACCAACATGGAAGCGGTCCGTCCGATCCGTTTGATACCCCCGATGACAATGACGGCTGTCACCGCTGCCACGATGACACCCACGATGAATCGCAGCATCTCCGTACTGCCGTTGACACCGGCCCGGCTGATGGCTTCAGCCAAGGTACCGGAGATCTTATTGGTTTGTACACCGCTCATTCCGATGG
>JAWRHV010000041.1:0-63240 GCA_040266995.1 Erysipelotrichaceae bacterium
GCAACGCTCATGGGCTATATAGTATCAGATATTATTTGCATCATTGTTCTTCATCGAATGGATCTAATGGTGTTGTCAAAAAAATTTATAATAGCATCGGTTACTATGGGAATGTTTATGATTATGTGGCGAATTTACTTCAGTAGTAAAGTGATAACCAGCACAGCTTTGGCATGTATATTAATTTCTGTACTGATGTATCTATATAGGACAGATCTATTTAAATTATTTCGTTTGATTAAACAGGAAGTAAAAAAATAGGAATAAGGTTACACGTATATTTGATAATGGTTTAACTATCGGACATAAATATAAGACAAGGGTACTAGAGTTAATTATTAAAAGGGTAGATAAATCAAAATAAAGAAAGAAAGACATGAATATGGAAGAAAAAAAAATAAAAGACTTTAAGAGAATTGGAAGAAACTGTATCATCGGTGAGAACGTCCAATTTGGAGCTGATATCGAAATTGGACATAATTGTATCATAGAAGATAATGTTGTTATAGGGGATAATACATTTATTGATAATAATACTATTATTCGTAGCGGTGTATCCTTAGGAAAAGACTCTTTTATAGGCTCAAATTGCATTATTGGTGAATATTGGATGGATTTTTGTATACATCATTATGCAAAAATCCACCCTCTGAATATTGGAGACAAAGCGCTTGTTCGAAGTGGTTCTATTATTTATGCTGGCTCTACAATAGGGGATAACTTTCAGACAGGGCACCAGGTGACTATTCGGGAGAAGGCTAACATTGGTAATCATGTAAGCGTAGGAACTTTATCGGATATACAAGGGAATTGCCAAATAGGTAATTATGTAAGACTTCATAGTAACGTCCACATTGGGCAACTTTCTACAGTGGATGACTTCGTATGGATTTTTCCATATGTTGTCCTAACAAATGATCCAACACCACCTTCGGAAAACTTCGTTGGAGTTCATATCCATCCTTTTGCAATTGTTGCGACAGGGGCCGTGATTATGCCTGGACTTGATATTGGTCAAGATAGTTTGATCGGTGCCGGCGCAATAGTTACAAAATCAGTAAAGCCATACAACGTTGCGGTTGGAAATCCAGCAAAAGTTATATCGGATGTCAGAAGTATTAAAAATAAGCTAACAGGTGAACCGGTTTATCCATGGCGTAAGCACTTTAACACTTATATGCCATGGACAGAAAATGGTTTCGATAAATGGTATAATTCTCTTCGTGATGTTGAAAAAGAACAATATCACATTTTAAACATCATTGAATGAGGCAAGGGTTAGCTAATTCAAAGTGGTCATCGATGAAATGAGAGATATTAAAACTGTATTAATCCGATAACTATACCCGGAAAAATTGGTAAACATGGATTAATTATAATGCGAATATTACTAAAGAATGCCGCTAATAATTTGTTAGAATTATATAATACGTTGACAAAATGAGTTGGGATTCATTGAAGACCGAAGTAGAGCACTGTTACCGATTGCGTTTATGAAGAAAAACATATTGAATAAGGTATTCATATGCATCTATTCAGAAAAATAAATAGGGAATTGTTTATTTACCAGATTACAGACTGTTCATTAAAACTCCGAAGAACCAAAATATACTGAAAAGCTCCGCTCATATCATTTTATATGATAGATTGAGTGGAGCTTTTTTAGTATCTATATAAACCTTCTTGTCTTGAACTTGCCATTTGTTCTAGATAGTTAATGGACAAATTAATTTAAATAGATATAAGAAACAATATAAATATTCATTATATATTTTTATTCACTCTTGACGAATAAATGATTCTAAGATATCTTTAGCTTAGGTTTCTAAAGAACTGAGAAAGGGTTTCATAGATGACGAGAATCGGGTTATTGAATTTTGTTATTAATATGGTAGTTGCAGCAATTCTATTGCTGTTTTTTCCGTTTGATGTGTTCTTTCCGAAGCGTTTGTTTGTTGTGTATGGAATTTTGCAGGTATTGATTGGAAGATACCGAAATACAGTTTTATTGGTTTGGGATGAGATTAAGCTTTGTATATTAAGCCATTTTTGGTTTTTTATTATCGGTTTTCTGATTATCTATCCATATGATCCACAGGATATTTGGGTTTTGTTGGCATATTCTCTCGTATGCTGTTTTTTCGCGATTTTTTTCGCGAGGTATACGAGAATATGGTTTAGAAATAGTTTTAAAAAAAGGGTTTGTGTAATTGGCATGGGAACCTCTGCAGCTAAGCTGATGGGCGTTGTGCACACAAACCGTTTTTCATTGTTAGATATTCAGTTTTTTGTAGATTGTAATGGATCGGATTTCTTTCATGATGTTCATCAACAGAAATGTATGATTCCAGAGGATGAAACCATTATTCGGCTAGAGGAGTTGGATGACTATCTTCGTAAGAAACAAATTGATACAGTGATTGTTGCGATTACGGAAATGACACGGGAAGACATGCAGAGAATTGTCAACAGGGTACAGAATCGGGTCAATGACATTATGTATTTGCCGCAGATGACAAACCTTGTTACATTCGATACAAAATTTCGGGATTTTGATGGTTTGATCTTGATATCCAGCAGCCATGGACCTATGAAGTTTTTATCGATTGTTTCAAAGCGGTTCATTGATATTGTTATTTCGATCTTAGGTTGTATTTCCTTGATTCCATTAACGATTTTTGTGTTCTATAAGAATCGGTTGGAGGGGGATAAGGATCCTGTTTTCTTTCGACAGGAGCGTATTGGCAAAGATGGTAAGATATTCAGTATATATAAATATCGAACCATGGTACCGGATGCTGACCGAGTGTTAGAGCGTATATTGGATGAAAATCCGGAACTGGAAGAAGAATATCGAATCAATAAAAAATTAGATGATGATCCAAGGATTACCAAAGCCGGTCGATTCTTACGGGCAAAGAGCCTGGACGAATTCCCGCAATTTATCAATATATTAAAAGGAGAAATGAGTTTGATTGGTCCTCGGCCTTATCTTGAACGAGAGGTTGCGGATATGGGTGAGTACTACGATATCGTGATCCAGTCCAAGCCTGGATTGACCGGTATGTGGCAAACGCATGGACGAAGCGATGTAGACTTTCAGACTAGATTGGAATTGGACGATTATTATGTTCATAACTGGAATTTTTGGATGGATGTGACTTTGTTTGTAAAAACAGTCAGAATTGTACTGTATGGAAATGGAGCGCGTTAACAACATACGTTTGAAACAACATTATAGAGGAGAGAGCATGAGGAACATTCAGAATATAAACGATAAAGAGAAAACAAAGGTTTATTTGGAGATAGAGGAAGATGAAAACGACCTGATTTATCTGGACTTTGAACGAATGATCAAATCTTTGATCAAGGGCATTCCTGTGATTCTGTTGTGTACGATGATTTGTGGCGGGCTGATGTTCGGTTTCTTGAAATCAAAAGATCGAACAGTCTATACTAGTTCCGGAGCTATCATGGTGAATCCGATTACTAACGATACAAATACCGGTACATTTGATGTTGAAGAGGGTGTGTATGACTTTGATTCAAAGAAAACATCCATCAGCGTAACCAGTATTAATAACATTGGTTCAATGATGCAGCCGGACGAAGTATACATGGCTATGGAACAGGATTTAGACATGCCTCTTAGCGAAATAAAGAGTTCTGTCACAATCTCTTCTACAAAGGATAGTCCGTTTATTGAGTTGTCGGTGGAGTCCGACACGCCTGAAAAAGCTAAAGAGCTTGCAGATGCGGGAATAGACGCGTTGGTAAACCAAATCGGAAGTTATGAAACCTTATCTGTGGATATTGTAAGAAAGCCACAGCGGAATGATACGCCAAAACTGAATCCGAAAAAGAAAAAGGTCTTGTTGGCGGCAGTAGCTGGTTTTATTCTAAGCTGTGCTTGTATTGTATTAAAAGTACTCTTAACGCCTAGAATCACTTCGAAAGCGATGGCGGAGGAAGTATTTGGGATTCCTGTATTTTGTCAGATTCCAGATTTAGACAAGTTAAAGGGGTAGGGATGATTTATGTTTGGTTACAAGAAAAAACAGATTGATGTAGAAGAAGAATATAAACGATTACGTCGGAATATTGATTATGTTCAATCAGACAAACCGATGCATGTCATCCATGTGACAAGTACGTTTCCCAAGGAAGGACGAACGACAGTTGCGTTCAATCTGGCAAAAAAATATGCAGCTAAAAAGTCGGAAACACTATTTATAGACTGCAGTTTTGATTCCTCGCTTTGTTCCAGGCTGGAAGTCGAGGCAAAGCCGGGCTCTTTGAAAGAATCTATTTCAAAATATACATTTGATTCCGGAGAAACGATGGACATTCTTCCTTTATATCCGCATCCTTTAAAGAATGATGTACTGGATAGTGAAGAATTCCGGTCATTTATAAAAGAGGCAAGAACAACGTATGAGAAAATCATCATGGATGGGCAGTGCGTTTCGACCAACAGTGATGCTTTTGCGTTAGCAAATATTGCTGATGGCACCGTATTTGTCATTAACTCAAAGGATACGAATATGAATCAAGCGAAAATGGCAGTCGCGGAATTGAAGCGTAATGGTGCAAATCTGATAGGTTTGGTTTTGACCAAGAATGATCAATGTTTAAACGGAAGATACTAAACAAAGGATCAATGGAGAAGGCGGTTATAGAAACGGCCTTCTTTTATTAATTAGCTTAAATGAAAAGTTAAAGTCCACACGACGAAAAGAACAGAAGAATATATACTTTTGTTAAGTGTAAGAGAAAATTCCACTGCCTTTTCGGGAATCGATTGGATCCTTAACTTCTGCCACAAAGATCCAATCTATTTATTAAATAGCTTCGGTTCGAGAACGATGTCGTCCGAAGCTATTTTTTCTATCTTTTTAGACAAAAATAAGATATAATTAAACGTAGATTTAGTAAAGGGGGACCATGAATGAAAGGCATTGTAAAGAAACATAGATTTCCTGTTTTTGTGGCTTCAGCATTTTTACCCTTGTTGTTCCTGGGATTTTCGAGTATGCAGGTTCTTGCCGAAGAACCGGAAACGACGGATGGAACAGCAATCGTTGAACCAGTGGATACAGAATCTGTGAATCCGGATCCTACCTTTGTGGAGCCGGCCGAAACGCCTGCAGCCACAGAATCTTCGCAGCCCGAACAAGAGCCTGCGCAAGGACCGGAAGAAGAACTTACTTCAGAACCGAAAGAAGAAACGATTGCCAATGAAGATATATTGGAACCAGCGGATGCGACAACAGCTGCGGTCAATGAACTGAAAGTAGCGAAAGCACCGGCAAAGGCCCCAAGCACACCGTCCGTACCGGATGTGTACTATAAGACACATGTACAGACCTATGGCTGGCAGGGTCAGAAAACCAATGGTGAAATGTCCGGAACCTCCGGACAGTCCAAGCGCTTGGAAGCCATCCAGATCCGGATTGGTAATACGACCGTATCCGGTAATATCGAATATCGTACGCATATCCAGACGTATGGCTGGGAAGGTGTATGGAAAAAGAATGGGCAATCATCTGGTACATCGGGTCAATCCAAAAGACTGGAAGCCATCCAGATCCGTTTGACCGGTGATTTAGCAAATTACTATGACGTATATTATTGTGTACATGCACAAACATATGGCTGGCTGGATTGGGCCAAAAATGGAGAATGTGCCGGTACGGCCGGACAATCCAAGCGTTTGGAAGGCATTAAAATTCTCTTGGTTTCCAAGGGAGATGCCACCCCGAAAAAAGTCGGCTGGCGAAGTGAAAGCTATGTGTACAATAAGGTGTCCTATTCTACACATATCCAGGGCATCGGTTGGCAGGCCTACCGATCCGATGGTGCATTGTCCGGAACCACCGGGCAAAGCCGGCGTATTGAAGCAATCAAGATCAAAGTGATGGGTCCAAATCCAGGCAGTGATCTTGGTGTAAAATACCAGGCGCATGTGCAGGGAATCGGCTGGCAGTCGCAACGGACTAATAACCAGGTGGCCGGCACCAGCGGACAGTCCAAGCGTGTCGAAGCATTGACAGTAAACTTAACTGGAAAGGATGCTTCTAAATATGATATTTATTATACCGTGCATGTGCAGGGAATCGGCTGGCTTGGTTGGGCGAAAAACGGACAGGCTGCCGGAACCAGTGGAGCTAGTCGCCGGGTAGAAGGCATCCGAATTGAAATTGTGGATAAAGGAGCATCAGCCCCTAAGAATATCGGGCCTTACTCCACTCCGTATGTGAACGCAAAATACAATGTAACGTATCAGGTCAGCTTTACCAATTCTGGCGGTTTTAACAAACAGGTTGGAAATGGAGCGAATGCCGGAAAAGAAGGCAAGGTTATTGATACGTTAAAGATGAATCTGGATGATTCTTTAAAGGGTACCTTGCTCTATCGTACATACAGTAAGAGTACGGGCTGGGGTGCCTGGAAAAAAGATAACGAAATCAGCGGATTTGATAATAAACAGATGGAGGCTGTACAGGTCAAAATTGATGACGACATTGCCAAACTGTTTGATATTTATTATCGGACCGGTATTGATGGCTGGGGCTGGTTTGCGTGGTCCAAAAATGGTGCATCCAATGGAACCCAGGGTGTTGGACAGCCTGTATCCAGCTTTGAAGCATGCATTCAATTAAGAGGCTCAGGCCCTGCAAGCTCAAAGAGTGCACAGTTCTTAAATGCGGATAAGATGACACAGAAAGCACAGAATTATGGAAGTGCCACGAACTATATGGTTCTGGTAGATAAATCTCAGTATTTATGTGGTGTTTATCAAAGGAGCGGTGGTCAATGGAAATTAGTCCAGGCAACCATCTGCGGTATCGGAAAAGATGAGACACCGACGATTGAAGGACAGTTTACAACGGGTCCTTATCACAATATTGTGCATCGTAGAAATGAATATGATTATTGGTATATTACACAGTTCCATGGAGATTGGTTGTTCCATAGCTGCTTATTTGTACCGGGACAAAGTTCTCCGGTGAAGCTGAATGATCCTCGTATGGGAATTAAGGTATCCCATGGTTGTGTTCGTTTACCGCTGGACATGGCAAAACGTGTTTATCACTTGCCTAGTGGCAGTAGAGTCGTCGTGTATCGTTAATAACGTCATGATTAAGGGTTGTATGACGGATCAATGGTCATACAACCTTTTTTTGGACTAAAATAGATTAAGTAAACTTTAAAAATTTATAATATATTTAATATATTTATTTGTTCTATTTTCTGGAAATGGAAAGGAGCTTATGAAAAACGTCAATAAACAGTTATTGGTTACATGGGCTATTACCATCGCCGTGATTAGTCTGGAATATGTGTTTATGCAGTGGAGTTCGATTCCGGATATTCGGCAGTTTCTGGAACAGCCTGTTTCCATCCTGATCTTGAATCTGTTGATCTTGTTGGATGTCAATCTGCTATTGGGGATCCTGTTTGGAAGATGGTACCGGGCTTTGTTGGTATCGGCCTTGTTCGTTACAATCTGGTCGGTTTGTAATTATTATACGATCAAGTATCATGGCAGTCCGTTGTTTTTCAGCGAAGTGGCCAATATTCCAACGGCTCTGACCGTCATGGATCACTATTCCTACAGCCTGGATAAGCAGGTCTTCTTTTTATTGTTGGCGGCTCTTGTACTGGTCCTGCTGGTCGTACTTTTGCGCTTTGTCAATGCGGTTCCCGGCCGGCGTCGTTCCCGTTTGATTTCCTTTTTCGCATGCACCTCATTGTTATATGTCTGTTTGTTTCGAACGGAGGTTTTTAAGCCGAGAAATTCGATGACCTGGCAGTGGGAAGTGGCCACAAGAGAAAACGGCATTGAAACGATCATGGTGGAGGATGTGGATAAGACCATCAACTACCTGAATGTACCAGAGGGGTATGATACAAAATATATTCAGAATATCCCGGTCTATGAAAATCAAAAAACAGACCAGACCTATCCGGACATCATCCTGATCCTCAATGAAACCTTTTATGATCTGGATGACTATGTGGATATAGAATCCCATGCCTTAAAAGGGTTCTATGGCAAAGAACAGGCTGTCTACGGCAAAGCGATGACACCATTTCGAGGGGGTGGCACCAGTAACGCTGAATTTGAACTGTTAACGAGCAATTCCATCTATGCTTTGAAGAACTCCTCGCCGTTTAATTTTTTTGATCTGAGCAAAAACAAGAATAACGTTGTTCAGCATCTGCATTCGTTAGGGTATACTTCGGTAGGCATGCATTGTGCATCAAAAACCAATTATTCCCGCAATAAGGCATATCCGGACCTGGGCTTTGATGACATACTGCTGGGACCGGAGGGATTTACCTTCAATACATATGGAAACCGGAATTGGCTGGATCAAGATAATTACAACGATATGATCCAATATTATGAGAAGATGGGTCAAGGACCACGTTTTCTGTATTGTCTGACGTATCAAAATCATGGAGGCTGGGAGCAGAATGACCCCGAGTATGACACGGTGCAGATCAAGAAGGATTACGGAGATCTGACCGACGATATCAATGAATACTTGACCAGTGTCGATCAGTCGGTTTCTGCCTTTAATGAACTGCTGGAGTACTATAAGGGCGTGGATCGGCCGGTGATCATCTGTATGGTGGGAGACCATGCACCATCCTTTATCAACGAGCTGGATAATGACATGACTGAAGAACAGCAGAACATTGAAAAACGGGCTGTTCCCTACATTATATGGTCCAACTATGAAACCGAAGATCTGCCCCAGAGTGCGTATACATCAATCATCGATCTCGTACCGATGATCTTAGAAAAGGGTGGACTGCCCAAAACAACGTATCAGCAGACCATCTATGATCTGCATAATGAAATTGGTGCCATTACAGCGGACGGCCTGGTCGTCGATCAGAACGGCAGCTCGCAACCGATCGAGTCTTCGGCGTACAAAGAGGATATTTATAAATATTATTATATGGAATACAATGCGTTGAAGGGTGGAAAGGATTACCGGAAAGAACTGTTTGAAAAGGAAGAATAACGGAAGTTTTTCGAAACTTCCGCTATTTTTAGGTTATAATAGACTCATGTATTATAAAGAGTATACCGAAGCGGAACTGAAACAGCTGCGCGCTACGTTTTTAGAAATGTTGAAGGATTTTGATGCCATATGCAAAAAACATGACATCACGTATTTTGCCTCTGCCGGAACGGCACTGGGTGCCTGCCGGCATCAGGGATTTATTCCCTGGGATGATGATCTGGATGTTGCGATGTTCCGTAAGGATTATTTAAAGTTATTAGCCGTACAAGATGAGTTTAAAGAGAAGTATACATTATATTCGCCGGATACAGAGCACGGGTACTATCATTTTATTCCGATGTTTTCGTTGAACCGTTCGAAGATGATCGTACCGCTGGCCATGGATTGTTATGCGCCGGGGATCTTTATCGACGTGTTTATTTTTGAAAATGTCCCGGATGACCGGAAAAAGGCATTGGTGTATTTGAAAAAATGCTTATTCTGGAAAACGTTGTATACCATGGCCCGGGTGAATTTTCATTATGTGTACGAAGATGCCACATGGACACAAAAGGTGAAATACCGTATTTCCGGCGGTCTTAAGTTCATTATGCAAAGGGTGGATGCGGATTGTACATACTTTCGTAAGAAGTACATGGATCTGATTGAAAAATATGACGGGAAGACACATTCGTATACAGTTGTAGGGGATCCGGACGCGGCCTTGTTTATTATGGATGAATCGGAGATGCTGCCGTTAAAGACGGCTCGCTTTGAGGATTTTACGATTCCGGTGATGAACCAGAACGAGCTGTTTTTAAAAAGGCGATATGGCGCGGATTATATGAAGCTGCCCCCGGAGGACAAGCGGGTCAATCACAGCGTATCGATCCTTGCGTTTAAGGAGGACGACCATGATTAAAGTCATTACCTACGGAACCTTCGATTATTTACACCAGGGACATATCAATCTTCTTCAACGTGCCAAAGCGTTAGGCGATTATTTGATCGTTGGGGTAACGACCGATGACTTCGATAAGAAAAGAGGAAAGATCAATGTCCAGCAATCCTTGATGGAGCGTATTGAAGCCGTCCGGGCCACCGGCCTGGCTGATGAGATCATCGTTGAGGAATATGAAGGACAAAAGATCGATGATATCAAGCGATATGACATTGATATCTTTACATTGGGATCCGATTGGGTCGGCGCCTTTGATTACTTAAAAGAATTCTGTCAAGTGGTATACCTGCCAAGAACCGAAGGTATATCCAGCTCAGAGATCCGGGCCAAAAAGGAATCCATCCGGATGGGATTGGTCGGGGATACGGATTTTTTGAAAAAGGTTTACAAAGAGTCCGAATATGTCAACGGCATACAGATCGATGCGTACGATTCCAACATTCCATTATTTGACAAACTGGAAAAAAAGAAAAGCTATGCAGACTTGCTGGAGGATGTGGATGCCGTCTTTATCCGCAGTCAGCCGGTCAAGCATTATGAAGATATTAAACAAGCGTTGATGGCAGGCAAACACGTATTGTGTGAATCGCCCATTGCGCTCAATGCGGAGCAGACCCTTGAGCTCTTTGATCTGGCCCAGGCGAAGGGTAGGATCTTGATGGAATCCATCAAGACCGCCTATGCGACCGCTTATTCGCGATTGCAGCTGTTGATCAAGGGTGGCAAGATCGGTAAGGTGGTCTCTGTGGACGCAACCTGTACGAGTTTACGGGCGCCTGAAAAAACCAATGACAGGGACTGGTCCGGTTTCTATGAATGGGGACCGACCGCACTGCTGCCGATTTTTCAGATTCTGGGCACCGATTATCGCTCCGTTGACATCGTTTCTCATTTTATGGATAATGGGATCGATCGTTTTACGAAAATGGATTTTATCTATAAAAACGCCGTAGCATCCATGAAAGTCGGCGACGGTGTGAAAAGCGAAGGGCAGCTGATCATATCAGGAACGGAAGGCTATATTTATGTGCCGGCCCCGTGGTGGAATACCGATTACTTTGAGATCCGTTATGAAGATATCACGAAGAACAAACGCTTTTTCTACCAGCTGGACGGGGAAGGGATCCGGTATGAACTGGTGGCGTTTTTAAGAGCCATCGACCAAGCCTCCTTCCAGGCTAATATTGCCATGGAAACCAGCTTGGCCATTGCCCGTATCATGGATGATTTTAACCATCGTCGTCATATGACGATCATTGAATGAAAGAAGTGGAAATATGCGAGAATACGATGAGGCAACACTCAAGAAACTACATAGACTGGAACTGGAAATCTTAAAGGATTTTATTTCCGTTTGCCAGAAGCATCACCTGGAATACTTTGGTATTGCCGGGACCGCCATCGGTGTTTTACGACACGGTGGTTTTATTCCCTGGGACGATGATCTGGATATTGCGCTGTCAAGAGAGGATTATGAAACCTTTCTCAAGGTGGCCGACCAGGAGCTTTCGGACCGGTATATCATCATGAATGCCAGAAATTACCCGGAGTGGCCGTCCATGGTGACCCGGCTCATATTGAAGGGAACGCGTTTTCGGGAGGCATGCTATGCCGATGTCAAAGTGCCTCTGGGAATCTTTATCGATATCTATCCTTATGATCATTTAAGCGATGATCCGAAAAAGAGGAAGAAACAAATGCGGGATGCCTGGTTCTATTCCAAGCTGCAGATCCTGCGGGGCGTTAAAAAACCGGTTCTTCAGTTTAAAGGCTGGAAAGCCGATGTGGTCCATGCGGCTTGTTTTGTGGCGCATTATGGCATGAAGGCGCTTCGTATCTCGCCGCAATGGCTGGAGAAGAAATGCGAAGAAGCCAGCCAGAGACATAATGATGAAACCGGCAGTGAATACGTAGATTTTCTATGTGATACAACACGAGGCATGAACATGTATAAGCAGTCGGATCTGTATCCGCTGCAAAAGATGCAGTTTGAAGATATCGAGATGTTCTTTCCGCATTCCATGGATGCCAATCTGACTAATATGTATGGTGATTATATGACCTTGCCACCGGAAGAGAAGCGGAAAAACCATTTTCCGTTTGAACTGCAGTTTCCTGGTGAAAGTGTCATCAAACAATAGGATAGAAATGAGAGACAGCCTATGAAATACTATGTCAATGAAGATATAAAGAAAACCGAACGGGTCTTTCCGATGCAGGGAAGATACGATTATCTGCGCTTTGATATGAACGAGAACCCGGAAGGCCTGCCAAAGGCCTTTGTGGATTCTGTCTTAAAAGAAATTACACCGGAATTCTTATCCATTTATCCGGAGCCGGATCGGTTTTTACAAAAATACGCACAGTTTATCGGTGCCAAGTATGAGAATGTTCTGACAACCAACGGCTCGGATATGGCCATTCGCTATATTTTGGAAACCTTTGGTCAGAAGGGCAAGGATGTTGTGACCGTATCTCCGTCTTTTGAGATGTACTGGGTCAATTGCTCCATTCTCGGATACCATCATGTGCCGGTTTCCTATCATGATGATCTGACCATCGATGTTGACGAGATCTTATCGGCCATCAACGAAAACACACGGATCGTGGTTTTGTTGAATCCAAACAATCCGGTTGGCAATGTCTATTCCGAAGCGGAGCTGGAAAAGATCATCGCCAAGACCCGTCAGGTAGGCGCTATCGTATTGATCGATGAAGCGTATCATTATTTTTACGATAAAACCTTTCTGAAGTACGCGTTGGAACAAGAGAATGTGATCGTTCTTCGTACGTTCTCCAAGCTGATGTCCATTGCGGCCTGCCGGCTTGGAGTGATCATCAGCAATCCGAAGATCATCCATTATGTTAAAAACGGACGGTTGACTTTTGATGCCAATGCGGTGGCTTTGTTATTTGCTGAAAGGCTCCTGGATCATCCCGAAATTATTGATGAACTGATCCGGATTGAAAAAGAGGGCAAGGCATACGCGCTGCAAAGGCTGGAAAAAAACGGATACAACAGCCGGGACTGCCGAGGAAATTACATTTTCATTGAGCCAAAGCACGACGCAAAAGCCTTGACAGAACTTTTGAAAAGTAAAAAAAGGATCCTTGTCCATGCCTACGGCAATCCGTTGCTGGAAAAATATATCCGCGTCTCGGTCGGATCGAAGAAGATGATGAAGATCTTTCTGGATGCCTTTTTTGAATTAGATTCAGACACATTTGAATAAATGTCTAGTGTTTGATATAGTAAATGCAATTGGAGGATTATTGATATGCAGTGTAAACATTGTGGCCACGAGCTTGGCGAAAATGATAAGTTTTGCAGAAACTGCGGAGCAAAAGTAGAAGAAGATATCGTACTTGAAAAGAAGACCATTGCACAGCCGGATATCGAACCGGTGGATGATACGCAATGGTATTATGTAAAGAATCAGGAATCTGTGGGACCATTTTCTACCGCGGAAATCACTTCTTTTATCCGCTCCGGCGAAGTGAATGAAGATACGTATGTATGGAAAGACGGAATGGCTGAATGGCTTCAGATTAAATATACAGAGTTTAATACGGTTGCCTCACAGCCTCAACCGGAACCGGAAACATCATCGGAAGAACCGGTCTGGTATTATGTTGCCGGAAACAACGGGCAGAGCGGTCCATATACCGAATCGCAAATGGAGGATTCCATGCGCTCCAATGCCATCAACGGCGAAACCTATGTATGGCGTGACGGCATGGCGGATTGGATCCAGCTTAAGAATTCCGTGTTGGCCCCGAAGCTGAACCGTTACAGTCCGGCAGTACAATCCGTACCGAACAATGGTCCAAAAGCCGCTACCGGTACCGGTTTTGTAACTGAACGTTCGATCGCAACCGCGATCATCCTTTCCATCGTTACCTGTGGAATCTATGAGTATTACTGGTTATATTGTATCGTGAAGGATGCCAATGAGTTATCCCGAGAGCAGAATCAGTTTGAAGGATTGACCGACCCGGGAATGGTGATCCTGCTATCACTGGTAACATGTGGTATTTATCTGATTTATTACATGTATAAGGTTTCCAAGCAGTTATCCAATCTGCGTTTTGCCAACGGATACAAAGTGGAAGACAATTCCATTATCTGTCTGGTTCTTTCCATTTTTGGATTGGCCTTGGTTTCGATTGCCATTATTCAGAATACGATCAACGATGCCGTGAAGCACGGCTGCTGATCATCCATATTTTCAAACAAGCCGCCTGGTGAGACCAGGACGGCTTTTTTTGCATAATCCGTGGAAATCCTGTATAATGCTTGCGGGTATATTGTAAGGAGTTTAGCTATGAGAATCATGTGTAAAAAGAAGAAAGAAAGAATGGGAATTTTGTTTTTTATGATGATTTCTGCGGCCTTCTTGATGGGTTTTTCGCATCAAGTATACGCAGAAGAGACAGACCCTCACGATACGCAGGAAATCGTGGAGACTGTTGATCAAAATGGCGAAACTGCAATGAACGAAAACGAGAAGACGGTTGACACTGACCAGCAGGCGCAGGAAACCCTTGTAGCTGAGCAACAGATTTCGGTCAATGAAGTAACGAATCAGCCGCCGGAAACAACGGCACAGCTGACCGAAACGAAGGTCAACAAGCCGGTAGAGGATCATGCCAACGTGTCATACGCAACGCATGTGCAGACCTTTGGCTGGCAGCCGGACAAGACCAACGGCCAAGTTTCCGGAACGTATGGATTAGCTAAGCGTTTGGAAGGGATCACGGTCCGGATCACGGGATCACAACTATCAGGAAATGTGGAGTACCGCACCCATGTACAGACATACGGATGGGAAAGCAGCTGGAAAAAGAATGGACAAGTTTCCGGAACCACCGGACAATCCAAACGTCTGGAGGGAATCCAGATCCGTTTGACGAACGAGCTGGCCAATATGTATGACATCTATTACCGGGTGCATTCACAGACCTTCGGATGGCTCGGCTGGGCAAAAAACGGTGAATACGCCGGAACCCAGGGCTATTCCAAACGATTGGAAGCCATCGAGATCCGATTGGTCAAAAAGGATTCCAACAGTGCACCAGCACAAAATAAGCAGGCGTTTATCGCCGATAACATCAAGTACTGCACCCATGTACAGACCTATGGTTGGCAAAGCTACGTCAAGGATGGTGCCTTAGCCGGAACGACCGGTAAAAGCAAACGTGTGGAAGGAATCAAGATCTACATTTCGAACCCTGCGTTAAACTGCGGGGTAAAATACCGGACCAGCGTGCAAAGCTACGGCTGGATGGACTGGAAGCATGACGGCCAAATGGCTGGTACCAGTGGCGAGGCAAAACGCCTGGAAGCCATTCAGATCGAGCTGACCGGCGCCGGTGCCAGTCAATACGATGTCTATTATCGTGTTCATGCCGAAACCTTCGGCTGGATGGGCTGGGCGAAAAACGGAGGCAATGCCGGAACGGAAGGCTATGGAAAACGCCTGGAAGCCATAGAAATCCAGGTCGTGAAAAAGAACAGTTCTGCGGCACCGAAAATCAATGGCACTTCTTATTATAAATACAATCCGACATGGACAGGCATGCGTATTGCCAATGCTGCCAAAGCCCAGATCGGGGTATATCAGGATTGTACCAAGCTTGTCACAAACGCGATTAAAGCCGTGGGTGTGAACTTCCATGGCTCACCGCAACAATACTTTTCCGTCGGTAACCGCGTAAGCACACCGATGGAAGGCGATATCATCGTTTATAACAACCACGTGGCCATTTATCTGAATCCGAGCCAGGCTGTTCATGGCGGTTGGAACGGAACCACAGCGTATGCCGGTGTCAATGTAAGCGGCATGACAATATTAGGATATGTACGAGTAAAACCAAAGTATTAAAAGAGAATAGGGGAAGAAAATGAAAACTTTAAAAAAAGCTCTGTTGACAAGTATCCTTTGTCTGTTGATGATTCCATGTTCGCTTTTTGCGAAAGGGGATATCCGGACAATCGGCGATTCAAAAAAAGGGGAACGAATCAAAATTGTCAATAAAACCGGATCTGGCATCCAGGCTTTCTACATAGCCAGTGAACAGGACGATGCCTTTGTCAATGATCTTCTGGAAAACGAAAGGACCATCAAGCGCAACGAAACCGTCAATATCGGTTTTGTGGCTGATTCTTCGTTGACCTATGATGCGAAGATCCAGATACGAAATATAGAATATGTGCTGCATGATTTTCCCATCGGGGATGCCAAGAGCATCGAGATCTACCTCGATGATTCGGCCGGGATTGCTTACATAGAATATCAGTCCATGGAGACCGGGGAAACCATCAATACGTACGATATCGAAGACAATTTGTTGAAAGAGGAACAAGGAGACACGCAAGAGATTCCCACCGAGATCTACGATCCGTATGGAACCTATGCGATACCGGAGCAGCAGCCGGAAGAAACAGAAGAACAAACGGAACCGGCGCCTGAGCAAGAGTCTGATTACAGCGAATTGGATGATAGCGAAACGGACAGTAATTATATGTATTAAACCAAAGAGAGCAAGGGGAACCTTGTTCTTTTTTATGGTTTTTACCAGATGCGAACCAATCGAATCTACATCAAAAGTTGCGATAATAAAATTATGTATCGATATATATGCATAGAATATAGAAAAGGGATGAAATTCTTAAAAAATCGGGATTTTATCCCTTTTTTTAATGGATTTTAAAAAAAAACAAAAAAACATGGTAAAAAATGCGCCCATGATGTATGATAGTGGTACAAAGTAGCAGATTGTGTCACAAAGTGGGGGGTGAGGCACATGTTCATGGGTGAATACGGACATAACATCGATCGTAAGGGGCGATTGATCATGCCTGCGAAATTTCGAGAAGAACTTGGTGAACATGTGGTCGTTACTCGTGGACTGGATGGATGTTTGTATGTCTATACATCGGAACAATGGATGGAAGTTTACAAGCGTTTATCCGCTTTGCCAACTACCAATAAGAATGCGCGTTGGTACCAGCGTATGGTCTTATCAAAGGCATCAGAATGTGAAATGGACAGCCAGGGACGTATCTTGATTCCGTCGTCGCTTACGTCTTTAGCAGGTTTACAAAAAGAGTGTTTGATTATCGGTATGGCAAATCATCTGGAAATCTGGGCCAAGGATCGTTGGGAGTCTTTGGAAGAGCAGCAGAGCGATTTGTTTGAAGATATGGCCGAAGAATTGTCAGACATTATGGGGTAATGTATGGAACATGTGAGTGTGTTGCTCAATGAGTCGATTGATATGCTCCGAATTAAAGACGATGGAATTTATGTGGACTGCACACTGGGCAGAGGGGGCCATAGCAGTGAAATCTTAAAGCGTTGTACAAAAGGACACTTGTATGCGCTGGATTGTGACAAAGAGGCCATTGAGAAGAGTATTCCGCGATTGCAGAAAATAGGGGAAAATTTTACCTGCATACACACGCCGTTTTGCAGATTGGGCGATGTGTTGGATGAGCAGGGAGTTGCAGGTGTGGATGGAATTCTTATGGATCTTGGCGTATCAAGTCCACAATATGATGAAAGTCAGCGAGGATTCAGTTATCGGATGGATGCGCGTCTGGATATGCGTATGGATCAGTCGCAATCGTTTGATGCGTGGCAGCTGGTGAATACGTACTCGCAGCAGGAACTGGTGCGGGTGTTGAAACAATACGGACAGGAGCCTTATGCGTACAAGATTGCTGTAGGTATTGTTACCAGACGAAACGAGAAACCAATCGATACGACATTTGAGCTGGTGGACATCATCAAAGATGTATTGCCACAGAAAGTTTTAAATAAGAAAGGGCATCCGGCAAAACGAACCTTTCAGGCGATTCGCATAGAAGTCAACCAGGAATTACATCAACTTCAACAGGCTTTGGAAATCGGTTTGGGAAGACTGAATCCAAAAGGCCGCTTTTGCGTCATTACTTTCCACTCGCTTGAAGACAAAATCGTCAAGGATGCATTTCGTAAGGTATCGGTACCAAAAAAGGTAAATAAACGTTTACCTGTCATAGGGGAAGAAAGAGTAGATTATCAATTAATCAATAAGAAACCGGTACTGGCTTCCACGGAAGAACTAGGTTTGAACCGTCGGTCGCACAGTGCCAAATTGAGAGGGATAGAAAGGCGAGGAGAGGATTATGAAGAAGAATCTAAAGGTCAGAACAAAAAAACATAATAATAAAAGAAAATTGACGCCAGAAAAAATGGTGATTCGACTCTTTGTTTTCGCTCTGGTTTTTTACTGTGCAACCAAGATCGGCTTGAACTCATATAATATTACGTTGTCGGTGCAGGAGCAGGCTTTGACCCGTACAATGAACCAGACACAGCAGGAAGTCGATCAACTGAATACGGATATCAATAATCTTCAGGAAAAGTCCCGTGTTTTGGGAATGTTGGATGATGATGTTGCAGATAATCAAAAAAATGTATATATTATTGATTAGAAGATTGGATTGATGAAGATGGGTGTTAAGCGTAGTAATAAACAACTATTTCGAATGATACAAGTTATGGTAATAATTGGAACATTAGTAACCGCTAATGTTCTTTTTACCATGGTTACAAAAACACATATATGGTCCGGACATACCGTTCTGGATGACCGTATCCAGAAAAGTATCGTAACGACCAACGTTGCGGCGAAACGGGGAACGATCTATGATCGGAACAACCAGATCATTGCGCAGGAGGTCAAAGCATATACGATCGTAGCGTATTTGGACGAATCTTATGCCGATGCAGATGGAAATCCAGATTATGTGAAAAATGCTCGTACAACCGCGAAGAAACTGAAAACGGTGCTCAAGGATATTGATGCCAATACAGTACAGAGCATTATAGAAAATGCGCAGGAAGCTGGAAAAACACAAACCGAGCTGGGCATGGGAACCAAACGTCTGGATAAAGAGACCAAGAAAAAGATCGAGAAGCTGGATCTGCCCGGCATTCATTTCGTGGATACCACGAACCGGGATTATCCGAATACA
This sequence comes from Erysipelotrichaceae bacterium, assembly GCA_040266995.1. Classification (GTDB taxonomy): domain Bacteria; phylum Bacillota_I; class Bacilli_A; order Erysipelotrichales; family Erysipelotrichaceae; genus UBA4312. The sequence continues at coordinate 19,010 of JAWRHV010000041.1, forward strand.
CCGTTTGCCAGCAGTCTGGTCGGCTTTGCGGCTTTTGATGAGGACAAGCAGGAAATTGATGGAAAAATGGGTCTGGAACAGACATTGAATAAACAGCTGTCTGGTGAAGATGGCATGGTGCAATACCAAAAAACCGTAACCGGTGATGTATTGCCGGGGACAACGAAGATCCTCAAGCAGTCAACCAACGGAAACGATGTCGTATTGACCATTGATGCCAATCTGCAGATGACGGTGGAAAATGCCATGAAACAAACCATGGAACAAAACAATGCCGAAAAAGCATGGTGCATCGTTATGGAGCCGAAAACAGGTAAGATCTTAGCCTGGGCCAGCTATCCGACGTTTGACCAAAACGAACACGATAAGATTGAAAGCTATATTGATAACATTTCCACTTCGCAATACGAACCGGGTTCTGTTATGAAGCCGTTTACGTTTGCGACAGCGATCGATACCGGTGTGTATCCGGATGAGGATACGACTTTCCGGGCCGGAAGCTTTAATTATGGATATGATCCGGAAACGAAAAAGATCATCCGTCAAGCCTCCGGAACAAATACCGGCTATCCGGTTATCTACGATGCCTTACAGGAAGACTTCGGTACGATCAATTTTGATACGGCGCTGGCGTATTCCAGTAACGTCGGTATCTGTGAGCTGTTATCAAATTATATTAACTATAAACAATATAAACGGTATGTAGAGAATTTCGGGTTCTATCAATATACGGATATTCCGTATGTCGATGAAGCCCCGGGTGTTAATAATATCGATGTAGAATTTCCGATCAACTATTTGACCTCCGGTTTCGGACAAGGGTCTTCCATCACGGTATTACAGCTTTGCCAGGCATACACCGCCATCTTTAACGATGGAAAGATGATGCGGCCGTACGTAGTTGACTCAATTATTGACGCGGATACCAATGAAGTCCTCAAGAAATATGAACCGGAAGAGGTCGGTACGCCAATCAGCGAGGAAACGGCAGACCATGTATCGGAGCTGATGAGCCATGTTCTGGATGCCGGTGCCAGTGGAGAAAAATTCCAGATGGACGGCGTTGATATGATTGCCAAAACCGGTACGGGCCAGATTTACAACGAGAAAACAGGAACGTATGATGAGGAACGATATACTTCCAGCATTATGGCGGCAGCACCACAGGATTCGCCACAGGTGATGGTTTACTGGGGTATGGTTTCAACCAATTACCTCGAATACTCAGCTGAACCATTTCAGGATATTATGCATGCGGCTCTGATTGCGCAGGGAGTTTCAGGTTCTAATGATAACGATAACGACCAGAATTATGAAAAATGGGAATCGTATGAAATGCCTTCTTTGGTGAACCACTCCATGACATATGCCGAGCAGCAGCTGGATGGAAAAAAGGTAAAGGTTGTAAAAATCGGGGAAGGATCCAATGTGATAGACCAATATCCATTACGAGGAACCGTGGTGAATTCCAATGACCGTGTTTTCTTGGTAACGAACGATACATCGATACAAATGCCGGATATGACCGGTTGGACAAGAAAAGATCTGACGGCCTTTTGGCAGTTGACGGGAATCAGCATTCAAACGGATGGATATGGTAAAGTTGTATCCCAGAACCAGAATGTCGGAAATACGATTACCAAGGATACCGTTATTGAGGTAAAACTGGAATAGTGAAAAAAACACATAATTTCATATAAAAAAACACGTTGTTTTATGGTATGATTGTACAGTAGTAGGAAAAGGAGATTTCGAATGAGTAGAAATAAAGTATATGCGTCCTGTGAAATTGCAGATCAAGAAATTCGTCTAATCATCCTTGAAATATTCGAAGGGCATTTTAATGTCCTGCGTGTAGAACGCGTTGCCTGTGATGGGGTTATCGGACAAAAAATCGTCAATGAAGCCAATGTGGTACAGGCGATCCGGAAAGCCGTCAATAACGCAGCCGCAGCTCTTGGATATCGTATTGAACGGGTATTGTTGGCCATTCCTAGTGTCAATGTAAAAAGAGCTGTTCAGAAGATTCACGTTCAAGTAGAAGATGGAACGAAGTATATTCGTTTATTCCATATACAGCAAGGGCTGAATAAAGCAATTCAGAAAAAGATATCTGATGATGTTGAACTGGTTAATGTTGGACAGATTAAATATATTGTGGATGGTCGGGAAAGTACAAAAATGCCGATCAGTGCCACCATTGATGATTTCCATATGAATGTGGAATTGATTTATGCAGATAAAGAAACGATTTATGCGTATGCCCGTTGTGTGGAACAGGCAAATCTGGAAATCATGGATCTTTGTCTTGATTCCTATGCGATTGCGCAGGAATCAGCCGTTCAGGTCAAGAGCATGGAACGGAATATGATCCAGCTGGATCTGGAGCCGAACCATTACACATTAAGCTTATTTGCACGTGGACGCCTGATCAGCTGTGTAGATCTGGATCAAGGATATAACGGATTTATTTCCGAACTGAAAGAGAAATATCATCTGACGGATGCGGTATGTTACAGATTGTTGCAGAATATCTTCTCAATGGATGCCGATCCGGATACAGATAAGATTATTTATATTGAGCAAAAAGAAGAATTGCGCGTAGAGATTACCCGCAATGAACTGATCAATGCATGTGGACCGAAGATCCGACAGTGGGTGCGTGACATCAACGAAGCATGTAAGCCGATCGTCGATCAAGGAGTCAGTGAATATGTGTTAACCGGTAAAGGCGCTGGCATTGGCATTTTCCAAGATCTGCTGCAGCAGTTTAACTCCAATGCGGTAACGTATCAGCCCCAGAGTATCGGTGCAAGAGACAGCTCTTTCATTTGTTGTTTAGGTATGTTCTATGTATATAGTGACATCAATCGTATTCGCCATTCTGAAAAGATCAGCGTTAACAACAATGAACTAGGAGCCAGTATAGATTCCATCAATCACCAGGCAAAGAGTGGAGAAGGTGGATTCACTAAACGATTAAAGAGTGTCATATTGTCAGAGGAAGAATAAGAGGTGGAACGAACATGGCAGAAATGAATCAAGTCGCAAACATTAAAGTATTTGGAATCGGTGGAGGCGGATCCAACGCTGTAAACCGAATGGTAGCCGATGGTGTACAGGGTGTAAATTTTTATATCTGTAATACAGATGTTCAGGTTATGAAGAATTCCCCTTGTGAAAATAAAATTGTTTTAGGAAAAGAAACGACAAAAGGTCTAGGCGCCGGTGGAAATCCGGAATTCGGACGGAAAGCTGCGGAAGAAGCCGAAAGTGAGATCCGTGATGCAGTGAAGGATGCAGACATGGTTTTCATTACAGCCGGTATGGGCGGTGGAACCGGAACCGGTGCTGCGCCATTAGTGGCTCGTGTAAGTAAAGAAGAAGGCGCTCTGACGGTTGCGGTCGTTACGCGTCCGTTTACCTTTGAAGGACGTAGACGTTCTAACAATGCCCGTGAAGGGATTGAAGAATTGAAGAAATATGTTGACTCTTTTATCGTTGTATCCAATGACAATCTGTTGGAAGTCATCGGACGTAAACCAATCGAAGAAGCATTCCAGGCCGCAGATAACGTACTGCGTCAGGGTGTACAGACAATTTCGGATTTGATCGCTGTACCGGCTCTGGTAAACCTGGACTTTGCCGATGTTCGTACCGTTATGATGAATCAGGGTCGTGCTCTGATCGGTATCGGTATGGCAGAAGGGGAAGATAAAGCGGTCGTAGCAGCTGAAAAAGCCATTCAGTCCCCATTGCTGGAAGCACAGATTGGCGGCGCAAAATCAGCAATCATCAATATCACAGGTGGCGATAAAGTCAGTCTGTTTGATGCACAGAACGCTGTCGCTGTCATTCAGGATGCAGCCGGTGGTGATGTCGATGCCATCTTTGGTATTGCTATCAATGAACAGTTGGGCGATGCCATCATCGTTACTGTCATTGCGACAGGTTTTGAAGAAAAACGTAAAAAAGGCGATGCAGTGGATGTAGCCGGAACCGACAACCTGGACGATGCTGCTTTATTCACACAGCCGAAGATCCAGACACCGGTCAATGCCGGCGTAGTTACAAGCATTGAAGAAGATTCTGACGATTCGATCCCGAATTTCTTCTTCAACCGTTAAATTTCAGAATACGCTTGTCTAGCGATAGACAAGCGATTTTTTTAACTCAAATAGTAGATATAATCATCTTTAAAAATATATAAAGTTAATTAATAAGGGAGGAGTATTACATATGAAACCATTGATGAATCGCATTGCCTTTCTATCCGGTGTCGGTTTTCTTCTGGTATTTGGCTATGCAGGAAATCATACGATTCATGCAGAAACCGTTGAGCCGCAAACCCAGGAGACCACGGAAGACATCGATCCGTTGGAGCCGATGGAACCAACGGTAGAACAGGAACAGATCCAACAGCAGATGCCTTTACAGAACGAACAAACGGAAGAAGATATGCAGCCGGTGGCTCGTGTGGAAGAAGAACCAGCCACCGTACAATATCAGACCCATGTACAAACGTATGGATGGCAGACCCCGAAGGTGGACGGACAGACAGCCGGCACCAGCGGGCAGTCGAAGCGTCTGGAAAGTATCCGCATTTCAGTAAAGGACAGTCAGCTTAGCGGGCATATCCAGTATCGTACGCACATTCAAACCTATGGCTGGGAAACATCATGGAAACAAGATGGACAGATTTCCGGTACCAGTGGGCAGTCCAAACGCCTGGAAGCCATCCAGATCCGCTTGACAGACCAGTTGGCCGATTTGTACTCCATTTATTATCGTGTCCATTGTCAGAACTATGGCTGGTTAGGATGGGCCAAAGACGGAGAATATGCCGGCAGCCAAGGTTTTTCCAAACGCTTGGAAGCTATTGAGATCCAACTGGTAAAAAAAGGGGAGAAAGCCCCAGTGCAAGATAAAACAGCTTTCGTTTGTCCTTATATAAGATATACAACACACGTACAGCGCTTAGGCTGGCAGGCCGAAAAAGCCGATGGACAGTTGGCCGGTACCAACGGACAGTCCCTGCGGTTGGAAGCCATTAAAATCCTATTGAACAACTATCCAGGTATTTCCGGTTCGATCGCTTATCGCAGCCATATCCAGGGCATTGGTTGGGAAGCAGCATGGAGAAAAAACGGACAAGTATCCGGAACCAACGGGCAGTCCAAACGCCTGGAAGCCATCCAGATCCGTCTGGAAGGAGCTGTAACGAAGGAGTATGACGTGTATTATCGTGTCCATACACAGAATTTCGGCTGGTTGGAGTGGACCAGCAATGGCTGCAGTTCGGGAACACAAGGAGATAATTTACGCTTAGAAGGTATTGAGATCCGACTTGTTAAAAAGAATACAAAAGCCCCTTCCACGGTGAATACGGTCTCTTTTCTGCATAAAGATACTCCCTACTATAATGATAAAAAGCTGACCGGGTGGCAGCGTATCAACGGCAATTACTATTATGCTGACTCCAAAAATCATCTGGTGAAAGGTTTTTACATCTTGAATGGAAAGGAGTACGGTTTTGACTTTAAAACGGGAAAACAGCTGATAAACCAATTTGTCTATCTGGATCATGCCGGCTATGGTTCGCGGAACCATAAGGTCGTTTATTTCGATAAGGATGGGATCCTTGTCAAGTACAGTATGCAAAGAAATCGTGCCACTATATCGATTGATTCCCAGGGAATTGTGCAGTCAGTCACTCATAACGGGATCCGTTATTACTCGCAACTGGACGGAAAATGGGCGAATAAAACCATTGGTGGTTATACGATCGGGGCTACAGGCTGTTTACCGACTGTATCTACAATGGTCATCAATTATTTGTTCGGATTGGAGGAAACACCCGTCACGATCGGGCAGAACCTGTATGCCAATCAGTACTACAATAATCCAAAATATGGGAAAGGAACCATTGCCTCAGCATGGGAGCATCTATCTCGTCAGTACGGCTTCCATATACAATACATCTATGATAGCAGTGGTTTGAAGGCAGCCTTGGCACGGGGAGATCTTGTAGTCGGTGCGGTTGAATCCACCCTGTTTGGCCAGTATGGATATACGCATGAGCTGTTGCTGTATAACTATGTTAGTTCAAACCATTGCCAGGCATACGATCCGTATTTCAAATCCAACAATAAGAGCTTTTCGATTGACAAGTTTTGGACGTACAGAACACAAACCAAAGAAGACCGTCTGCACAATGCTTGCTTCTTCTCTATTACTCGATGAACCCGAACACATACCTGAAGTTGAAAAACGATCCAATTTGTGGATCGTTTTTTTAATGGCCGTATTGAATAAATGAAAAGAAAAAAAACAAATCAGGATGAATCGTTAAATTCAACTAATTTAATTGACATTTAATTCTTTCTGAAGGTAAACTTTATAGGTAAATAAAAATAATGTACAGGAAGGAGCGATATATATGCGTCATTATCTTTTTGGCATATTCTTTTTCTTTATGTTGATTCTGCCTTTTTCTACACAAGTGGAAGCACAGGAGGTTTCAACAGCTTCCAATACGCCGACGATAGTCCAGAGTGAAGAAGAAACCATGGATCCGCCGGAAGTGACGGGAATAATGTCAGAAGAAGAAAAGGATGCGTCATCCACTGAACAGATGCCGGTAAACGCAGAGCCGGTGGTATTGAATAACGAGGCATCCGTTCAAGCCGATTCAGAACAAAATCCGGAGACGTACCTCACGTGCCAATCCAAGCTCGTGGAAGCTTCCAAGATTTCAGTGGATTCTTCACTGCAGGGAAATGTGGAGTACCGTGTCCATGTGCAAACCTATGGATGGCAGAGCCCAAAGGTGAACGGACAGACAGCCGGTACCAGCGGGCAGTCAAAACGTCTGGAGAGTATCCGCATTTCAGTAAAGGATACGCAGCTTAGCGGACATATCCAGTATCGTACGCACATTCAAAGCTATGGCTGGGAAACATCATGGAAACAAGATGGGCAGATTTCCGGTACCAGTGGGCAGTCCAAACGCCTGGAAGCCATCCAGATCCGATTAACAGACCAGTTGGCCGATTTGTACTCCATCTATTACCGTGTTCATTGTCAGAACTATGGCTGGCTGGGATGGGCCAAAGACGGGGAATATGCCGGCAGCCAAGGTTTTTCCAAACGTCTGGAAGCCATTGAGATCCAACTGGTAAAAAAAGGGGAAAAAGCCCCGGCGCAAGATAAAACAGCCTTCGTTTGCCCTTATATAAAATATACAGCCCATGTACAGAGCTATGGATGGCAATCCAAAAAGATTGATGGGCAGACCGCCGGTACCAGCGGCCAGTCCAAACGGATCGAGGCCATTACTTTACAGTTAATGCATCCGGCCTGGAGCGGACATATTATGTATCGAACTCATATACAATCCATTGGCTGGCAAAACTGGCAGAAAGATGGACAGGTGGCCGGTACCGTTGGAAAAGGGTTGCGAATGGAAGGCATTCAGATCCAGCTGACCGGAGATATTACGCAAAGCTTCGATGTGTATTATCGCGTACACATTCAGGATTACGGCTGGATGGACTGGACCAGCAACGGGATGGTATCCGGTAGCGAGGGAATGTCCAAACGTATAGAGGGAATCGAGGTGCAGTTAGTCGCCAAGAATCACCCAAAAACATCGGTGAATACAGTCAGCTATTTAAATCATGAGGTTGGCTATCATGGGAATACAACGGTGACCGGCTGGAATAAGATGAACGGAAACCAGTATTATTTCGATACAAATGGGAAGCTTTTGAAAAACCAAGCCATCGGAAACCGCTACGTGAATGCCAGGGGAAAAGAAATAACCGATCCGTTGGAAAAAAAGATTGCTTCTATCCTGAGCTCTACCGGCTGGAATCTTAGAAAAGGATATCAGTGGATCATCTCTCACATTCAATACCAGACGATGGTGGCCAACGCAGCCAAAGGATCCAACTGGTATGCGGCATACGGCTACAATAACCGAAAGGGGAACTGTTATGTTTATGCGGCATTGATGTATAAAATGGGCAAACTGCTAGGCTATGATATCCATCAGGTAGCAGGAACACTGGCTATAGGAAACAATCATTCCTGGACAGAAGTCGTCATCAACAAAAAAGTATATATCATTGATCCGGACATGGAATATGAGCTGCATCGAAATGGTTATATGCTGCGATATGGCGCCCCGGGCACATTGAAAATTGCCAGTCATTATCGAATGAACTAAAAAAGGTTTCAGAACAATTCGTTCTGAAGCTTTTTTTAAGAAACAGGCAATTATTTATGATGTGAATCAATGAACACGAATCTGTATTTATCAACATAATATTTCATGACAAGTTCTTTCTATTTGTGAGCCAAAGTGACTGATTTGTGATAATATAATACATAAAGGAAACAGGGGATAGGATATGGCAGTACAGAAAAGAACGGTTCACAAGAATCATAGAAAAAAGAAAAGAAAACAAATCAACCGAAGTCATATTTTTTTGGCAGTCGGTGTTTTTTTGATTCTATGCATCGGCTGGACCGTGGTCAACCGGCATTTGAATTACAGTACGTCGGAAGGCGTCCAATATATAAAATCATTAGAACAAGATGACACAAAGACAGTCAAAAAGGAATTAAAAAAGAAAAGAGAGGCAGAAAGAAAAGCCGCCATTGAGGCCGGGGAATTTGACATCTTCGGAATGTTCGAGGACTACGTTATCTTCGGCGATTCCCGGGTCATGGGCTTCTCTTTCTACGGATATCTTGAGGACAGCCGGGTACTGGCGGATTCAGGGGCTACCATTAAGAACATTCAGGATCATCTCGATGAAGTGGAGCGGATGCACCCTTCCAATATATTCTTTTCCTATGGTGTAAATGACATGGGAATGAATATCAATGAAGAAGAGGGCGGATACGGACAGATTTATGCGGACCAGATCAAAAAGGTCCTGGATATTGTTCCGGATGCCAATATTTATGTTGTAGCGATCATGCCTTGTACGCCGGCAACACTGGAAGATAACCCGGCCTGGAAAGAAGTCAATACCTACAATAAAGAAATTGAAAAGATGTGCAAGGAAAACAAATGGAATTATATTAATGTGAATGAGATTACCGATGGGGGAAATGCCGATATCTATCAGACCGATGGGATCCATTATCTGTCAACTTTTTATAGTGAATGGGCGGCAGCTATATTTAATGAAATCGGGGATTAACCTGTGATGCAGGATCAAACGAACCAGGGGGATAGGATATGAAAAAGTTTAAAGTGGTTCAGATTGTGTTATTTGTAGTGATCTGTCTGTTTATGGGATCGTTTCTGATTACGCCGACCGACAGTCAATCGTCTTTTAACTATGTGACCAAAACCACCTTGAAATCAGAGAATATGGAACAGTATTCACAACAGAACAATCAGAACATCAAGCGGTTTTTAAGTGTGGATCCGACGGCCTATAAAAACATCAGCTATTATAAAAATGTCGATGATATGAAAGCCAGTGAAATTGTCCTGGTACAGTTCCGATCCGATGATCAGGCAGCCGCCTTTGAAGAAGCCATGAACCAAAGAGTGGCCAATCAGCTGAATATTTACGATGCGTATCTGCCGAAGGAGGCCGATCTTTGTCGGGAGGCAGTCGTCTATACACAGGCCAACTATGGTATCTATGTGACCAATAAAAAGGCAGACGCCATCGTCGATCGTTTTAAAACAAGTTTAAAGGGGGAATCAAAATGAGTTTTTCAAGTTTAATCTTCATTTTTGCCTTTCTTCCTTTGACATTACTGCTCTATCATTTATTGCCGACATCCCAGATCAAAAACGGTGTTCTGTTGGTTGCCAGTCTCTTATTCTATGCCTGGGATCAGCCGAAGTTTTTGATTTTATTGATATTGTCGGTTTTATGGAACTATGTCTCTGCCTTGTCCTTTGATCAGGAAACAGATGCCAAAAAAAGAAAACGCAGTTTTATCTTTGGTGTTGTTGTCAACATTTTGATCCTGGGATTCTTTAAATACACCAATTTCTTTCTGGGCGGACTGGTTCACTTAAAACTGAGCCTGCCGATCGGATTATCTTTCTTTACGTTCAGTGCGATTTCCTATCTGGCAGATGTGTATATGGGCAAATCAAAGGCCCAGAAAAACATTTTATATGTAGCGTTATATATCAGCTTCTTTGGTAAAGTGAATATGGGCCCGATCGTTCAATACCATGATATGGAAGATTTCCTGGCAAAACGGGAAGTAACCGGAGAAAAGTGGAATACCGGCATTGTCCTGTTCTTAAAAGGGCTCTTTAAGAAAGTGCTGATTGCCGACCGTCTTGCGGTGATGTTTGCGGCATTGGCCACCGATGCCTCTGTGCTTGGAACGTGGTTGTATGCGATCAGCTATATGCTGCAGCTGTATTTTGACTTTTCCGGCTACAGTGATATGGCCATCGGACTCAGCCGATTGTTCGGTTTTGATTTTGCGCCGAACTTTGATCATCCGTATATTGCTCTTAATATTCAGGATTTCTGGCGTCGCTGGCACATTTCCTTATCACGCTGGTTCCGTGACTATATTTATATTCCATTGGGAGGAAACCGTCTCTCACAGACGATGTATATCCGCAATATCATGATCGTATGGTTGTGCACCGGCTTATGGCATGGAGCTAACTGGACCTTTATCGTATGGGGGCTGTATTATGGGGTATTGTTGTTAATGGAAAAGTATTTCCTGCGGGATCTTCTTTCCCATGTACCAACCGCTGTGCAGCACATTTATACGTTGTTGCTGGTACTGATTGGATGGGTCTTCTTCATGAGCCCGAATATAGGCGCTGCCTTTGGGGTTATTGGGCGAATGTTCTTTATCGGAACCAAAGGGTTGGTAAGCAATACAGCCTGGTTCTATCTGAAGAGCAATCTTTTGCTGCTGATTGTAGCTTGTATCTTCAGTACCACATTCTATAAATACTTATGGCGAATGGATGTTGTATTCCTGCGAAAACAGGCACCATTGGCGGCTACTATCGTCTATGTCGTCCTGTTTGTCATCAGTATCACCTATATCATTTCCAGCACCTACCAGTCATTCTTATACTTTGCGTTTTAGAAGGGAGTTCGTATCAAATGGATAATAAAAAACAACATAAATATTTGAATCGGGCTCATCGTATGATTCGTATGGTGTTTTTGGTCAGCATTCTTCTGGGCCTGGTTGTAAATATACTGGTTCCGGATCAGGAAACATCGGATATGGAAAATCGGTCTTTGGCGAAGTTTCCGTCGATTTCCTTAAAAACGCTTTCGAACGGGGATTTTTTCCATGGTATGGAAAGCTGGTTTGCCGATCAGTTTGTAGGCCGGAACACATTGATTAAGCTGAATTATATGAATCAAAAAGTGGCCGGTATCCGGGAAATCAATAATGTATACCTGGGAAAGAACATGCTGATTGAAAAGGCAGCCAAACCAAACCAGGAACAGCTGGATCGGAATATAAAGGGCATTAATGACTTTGCCAAAAGACATCCGGAATTAAACATCCGTTTTGTCCTGGCACCGAATGCCGTCAGTATTGAAAAGAACAAGCTGCCCGGTTCAGCTCCTTCACGGGACCAGAATCAGGACATTGACAATATCTACAAGTCTTTAAACAATACAATCGAAGCGATTGATTTACGGGATGCGATGAATGAATATAAAGATGAGTATATTTATTATAAGACCGACCATCACTGGACCAGTCTAGGCGCCTTCTATGCAGCCCAGCAGATGGAAACCAAAGTCAATAAAGACGATTATGATATCATGCCGGTAACCAATAATTTCCAGGGAACCCTGTCCTCCAAAACCGGCAACAGCACCCTGCATGATCGCATCGATATCTATGTGCACAAAGACGATATCCGCTATATGGTCACCCATGGATCCGATGGCTCGGAAACCTTATCCATGTACAATTCGGACGCTTTGAAGCAGAAGGATAAGTACCAGGTGTTTTTAGGCGGCAATGAAGGCATGATCAACATTTCGATCGATAACGATTCCGATCGTCGTCTGCTGTTGATCAAAGACAGCTATGCCAATGAATTGATCCAGTTTTTATTACCATATTATCGTACGATCACGATCATCGATCCACGCTATTATTTCGATGATCTCGAACGTCAGATGAACCGGGATATCATTACGGATGTTTTGTTTATGTATAATACGAATACGTTTTTAGAGGACACGTCCTTAGCGGACTGTCTGGCCGAACAGGAAAAACAAGAAGAACAGAAAACAGAGGAAGAAGAGGTGGTGGAATGAGTCGAACAATAAAGGACAAAAAATACGTATGGCTGCTTCCGCTTTTGTTGCTTCTATGGCTGATGGCACATAACGGTATCTATGCCGAAGAAACAGAGCCGGTCAGCGAACCAACGCTTGTCGAAAGTTCGCAAACCGACCCGGAACCACAAGAGCCATCAACTCAGCCATCGGAGAACGAGGCGAAGGAAACTCCGGCAGTGGATACGGTGGAAATCCAACCGGAAACCGATAGTCCGATTTTGGAAGAAAGCCAGATCCAAACGATGAATGTGATATCCAGTGCACCGGTCAAGGCGCCGGTCAAACATACGAGCAGTATATCCTATCAAGCCCATGTCCAGAAGATCGGCTGGCAGTCCCAAAAAAAGGATAGCCAGACAGCCGGGACAACCGGGCAGTCCAAACGAGTGGAAGCTCTCTGTCTGCAGTTGGACAGCCAGGCATATAGTGGCAAGCTCGAATATCGAAGCTATATCCAGGGGAAAGGCTGGGAAAGCACCTGGAAATCCAATCGTCAGATTTCCGGAACGACGGGGCAGGGCCGCTACATCGAAGCGATCCAGATCCGACTGACCGGACAGATGGCGGAATACTATGATATATACTACCGTGTGCACATTCAGAGCTATGGATGGCTGGATTGGGCCAGTGATGGAAGCTACGCAGGTTCGCGAGGTCTCAACAAACGCATTGAAGCCTTGCAGATCCGGCTGGTTGAAAAGGGACAATCCAACCTGACCACTAACCGGGAGAACGTAGGAAAAGATGTGCAGTATTCAACCCATGTGCAGCGCTATGGCTGGCAAGCCTATCTGCGTGATGGGCAGACGGCCGGAACAACAGGAAAGTCTTTGCGCCTGGAAGCAATCCGCTGCAGTTTGTTCGGACAAGAGTACAGCGGCAATATAATGTACCGCACGCATGTTCAGCGCTATGGCTGGATGAACTGGGTCACAAACGGCAGCTTATCCGGAACGACCGGACAATCCAAACGTTTGGAAGCCATCGAAATCAAGCTGACAGGGGAGATGGCGAATCATTACGATGTATATTATCGTGTGCATGCCCAGAATTATGGCTGGCTGGACTGGGCCAGAAACGGAGCACCGGCGGGAACGGCCGGGCTGTCTTACCGCTTGGAAGGTATTGAGATCCAGCTGGTTGAAAAGGGAAAACCGGCTATGCACTCTGTCAATACGATTTCGTATGTCAACAAGGATACCGCGTATACCAACAATACCAAGGTTTCGGAAGGCTGGCAGCGAATGAACGGCAACTACTATCATACGACGTCCTCCGGCATCATTCAGAAAAACACCTTGATCGCCGATGGCAGTCTCTACGGCTATCTGGATGACCGTGGTCGTCTGATTACCTCCAACAGCGGTATCTTTATGCACGGGATCGATATCAGCGAGCATAATGGCAACATCGACTTATCCAAGTATAAAGACGGGTTTGTGATCATCCGTGTTTCCTGGGATACAGTTACAGATAAAAAGGCTATCCGCAACATGGATTTGTGTGAAAAGCTGGGTATTCCATATGGCGTTTATTGTTATTCCTATGCCTTGACAACGGCTCAGGCAAAGGCGGAAGCCGATTATTTGTTAAGTGTTATCAAAGGTCGTAATATCCAGGTCGGTGTTTGGTACGATATGGAAGATGCCGATCATTGGAAAGCCAGAAACAATGCGTTAACGGCCGAAAAGATGACGAATTTCTGTAATACCTTCTGTTCCCATGTTGAATCCAAAGGATACTTTACCGGTGTCTATTCCAGTGCTTCGTGGTTTACAACGTATCTGTCTGGTTTGGGCAATTATGCCAGATGGGTGGCCCACTGGGGAAAGAATGATGGTACTTTAAATGTTAATACGTCCTCTATGGGGATCCTGCAGCAGTATACGTCGGTACCACTGGATAAGAATGTGATGTATGTCCCTTTGAGTGCGTTTAAAAAGCGGTAATGGACAAGACTTGTAAAAATTGTTAAAATAAGGATTAAATATACGGAAAGAAAGGGTTGCCTATGAAAGAATCGATGTGGAAAAAAACCGGTCTCGCATTTGGCCTGTTAATGTGCATTCTGTTCGGATACCGGAACATGGAAGTTCATGCACAAGAGCCGGAAGACATTGTCATTACGGAAAACGAGCAACCGGCCAGTACAGATGATCTGTCAGTACCGGAGAAAGCGGAAGAAGAAATCAAAACCGAAACACAGACACAGAGTGATCTCTTGGTTGGTATGACAGCCAACGAAAATGAACAGGTGACGGAACCGGATACGCCGGCGCAGCCGGAACCAGAGATTGTGGATCCGACGTTAACGTATCAGGCCCATGTCGAGAAGATCGGATGGCAGGCCGGGAAAACCAACGGCCAGACAGCCGGCACCTTCGGGCAGTCTAAACGGGTTGAGGCTTTGGTGATCCGGATCAATGGCGGTACGTACAAGGGCGGTGTGGAATATCGGACCCATGTACAAGGCATTGGCTGGACGAACTGGGTTGGCAACGGAGCTGTATCCGGAACGACCGGAAAGGCTAAGCGCGTAGAGGCCGTACAGATCCGTCTGACAGGCGAGGCAGCGAAATATTATTCCATCTATTACCGGGCGCATATCCAGTCCTTTGGCTGGTTAGCGTGGACGTGCGATGGCGGCTATGCCGGTTCGGAAATGTATGCCAAACGTGTAGAAGCGCTCCAGATCGAACTGAAAAAGAAGGGAGATCCTTCCGCTCCGTCTTTAGGTGGACAATCCATGATCAGCCCAGCGATTACTTACCAATCCCATGTACAGACCTATGGATGGCAAAAACGAACACCGGAGGGAGTGACCGGTGGTACAACCGGTCAATCCAAACGGGTTGAAGCCATCAAGATCTCATTTTATAAAACACCGGAATACAGTGGCAATATTCTGTATCGTACCCATGTACAAAGCTATGGGTGGATGGACTGGAAGAAAAACGGTCAGCTATCCGGCACGACCGGTCAAGGCAAACGGATCGAAGCCTTGCAGATCAAACTGGATGGAGAGATGGCCAGACATTATGATGTCTATTATCGCACCCATATAGAAGGCTTCGGCTGGCTGGAATGGGCAAGCGACGGTGAGATATCCGGTTCAAGCGGTATGTCCCGACGGGTTGAAGCCTATGAAATCAAGCTTGTCAAAAAAGGGCAGACGGCTCCTTCTACTGTCAACACAGTGTCATATATGGATCGGTATTGGGCGTATAATACAGCCGGTACCAAGGTATCCGGGGAGCAATGGATCAATTTTAAGAAATTCAAGATCTATCTTCATAATCAAGATGTCTCAAAATATGACCGGCATCATGAAAAACACCAGGCATGGTTCTTATATCCACTGACGTATGCCCGGATGCGGGACTATGTAGTGGGACGTTCTTATGACATTGACAAAGCCTATGGCGCACAGTGCTGGGATTTTGTCGCGCATGTCATGGGCAAATATTATAATGGAAAACCAATCAGCTGCAATTCGTCAGGTTATGTAAAGGATATCGCCTACAACAAGAAAACTAATGGTATACTAACTTTTACCACGGATAAAACCAATATCAATCGCATGCAGATGCAGGCAGGCGATATCATAATTTGGGGCGTTGGTCGTGTTACTAAGCTGAGCCATATTGCTTTACTGGATCATTATGAAGGAAATACGATGTATATTATCGGTCAGAATCACAAGGGTTTACAACGTGTAAATTGTATTTCATTACCTACCTATGATATTATTGGAATCTTCCGGCCGAAGAAGATAACGAATTTACCCTGAGTCTTAATATAGACTCAGTTTTTTATTTGTTAAGAAATACTTGAAAGTATTTGACAACCACGTTTGGGAAATCAATAATGATAAAGAGTTAGATGTGTTTGGAACATGCAAGGGAGGAAGGTTTATGAAATGTCTGTTCATCATTAATCCGGTTGCGGGGACAAAATCCTTGCAGAAGCAGATGGATCGCTTTATCGGCCAGTTGATCCTGCACACGGATGTCAACCAGGTGGATGTGTTTTATACAAAGAAAAAGGACGATGCGCTTTACAAAGCATCCACTCTGCAGCCGGATGCGTATGATTTCATAGTGGTTGTTGGCGGAGATGGAACCGTCAACGAAGCGTTGACCGGTCTGGTTCAAAGCAGATCGGATATTCCGGTGGCTATTCTCCCGGCGGGAACCGTCAATGACTTTGGTTCCTTTTTACATCTGCCGGTCCGACCTAAGGAGTTCGCAGAGATGATTAAAGAGCATTGTCTTCAGCCGGTCGATCTTGGCAGCATCGGGGATCGCTGTTTTGTCAATGTGATCAGCGGAGGCATGTTCAGCGATATCGGCTTTCAGGTAAAGAAAGAAGAGAAGAATCTGCTGGGTCCCCTGGCGTATTATTTGACCGGATTGCGGGATTTTAATAACCAGATCAACACCAATCTCCATTTGAAGGTATCTGTGGATGGGTTCACCTTCGAGGAGGATGCTTGTTTGTTTTTGTTAACCAATACGGCCAGTGTCGGTGGATTCCGTGGAATTACCCCTTTAGCTAATGTACAGGATGGCGCACTGGATCTGATCATTTTCAAAAATACAGATCTGCTGGACAAGGTATCGATCTTCAAGGACTTCCTGTTGGATTTTCACAACCATTTGGAACATCCTTCGGTACACTATGCACAAGCTCGTCATATTCGTATCGAATGCGACCAGCCAATCATCTACGACGTGGATGGAGAGCAGGGCAAGGACTTCCCGATCGACGTGGAATGCCTGCATCATGCGGTGCGTTTGTTCGTTCCGAAAAATACAAATCTATAACAATTTATGTAGATTTGTTCGGATGAAATTGACTTTTTGGAGGTTACATGATTGAATAAGGACATGGCAAATCAAGTGAAAAGAAGGCGGAACAGCGTCTTAAAATTTTTATCGCTATTGAGTATCGTTTTTGTGATTTTACTGATCATACAGATTTTGTTTCTTAATATATTACCGGGACAGCTGGCGCTTCCTTTACTAGCAGCAATCCTGATCCTGACATTGCTCGTGTTTCTGGTCTACAACTTTACCAGCAATACATGGGCCACGCGGATCATCAGCGCCATCATGGTGGTTGTGTTGACGGTCGGCTATGGATTAGGAAACTATTATGTATTCAAGACCAACCAGATGCTGTCGAGCGTGACAGATCTGAAGACAAAGCTGACGCATACGATGTCGGTGGTGACCATCAATACATCCGATATTGACAGCGTTGAAGACCTGAACGGAAAAGTGATGGGAACAACGCCGGATATCGACGAAGAAGGCATGGCTTTTGGTGTAGAGGAAGTCAACAAGAAAGTAACGGTTGACGTTCAGGAATTCGCTTCTTACGAAGAAGCTTTACAAGCGTTGTTTAACGGCACCATTGACTGCCTTTTGATCAGTGAAGCCTATCGTGGCGTCATTTATGATCTGGGCGGGTTTGATACCTTTAATTCAGATACCAAAGTTGTCTTCCAGGCATCTTATCAAACCGATCGTCCGACACAGATTGCTGATTCCCAGGATGCGGTGAATGTGACCAGTCAGCCTTTTGTGGTTCTGATCAGTGGCAATGATTCCTACGGCAGTTTGAATGAGAACTCTCGTTCGGATTCCAATACCTTGTTGACCATCAATCCGAATACCCATGAGATCCTGATGATCAGCATCCCACGGGATTATTATGAACCGATGGCGTGTGGTTCCGGGTATGAAAACACATGTCCGGACGGCGAGAATGACAAGCTGACGCATACAGGTATGTTTGGGGTCGAAACCACCGAGGCGACGATTGAACAGATGCTCGGTATCGATATCAATTATTATTTCCGTGTGAATTTTTCCAGCCTGGTGAATATCGTGGATGCCCTGGGTGGTATCAATGTCACCGTGGAAAAAGGAATGGAAGTTGAAACCTTCTATGCCAATGACCGTCTGGAAGGCGTGCATGAAGGCGTCAACCATCTGGATGGAGAAAGAGCGCTGGCCTATGCCCGGGAACGTCACGCGTATGTCGATGGCGATCTGCAGCGGATCAAAAACCAGCAGCAGGTATTACAGGCAATCATCGGTCGGTTAAGCTCTCCGTCACTGGTCCTGCAATATGGAAGTCTGGTGGATGCGCTGAGCGAGGCATTTGAAACCAATATGTCCAGTGATGATATTCTATCGTTTATCCGCTTTCAGCTTATCGTTCAACCGAAATGGCATTTTGAAAGCTATGCGCTGGTCGGCAGTGATACTGGCATGTATCCATGCGCCAGTGTCGGACAGGAGGCGTCGGTGGTCATCCCGGATGATGGATCGGTCTTAACCGCTTCCCAAAAAATCCAAGCTGTGTTGAATGGTCAGAAAGCATCCAGCATCAAAGATCAGGCGGGCAAAGCTGTCAAGAAAGAAGAGGATGAACAGGAAGAGGATACACAGGAACAGGAAGAGACAGAAACCTCTGTACCGCAAACGGATCCAGGCCTGTACAATTCACAGCCTGTGACCGGACCGGACAGCTATACAACTTATGACACATACCCTACGTATGATGCAGGGATCCCATACGATCCGAATGCCGTATATGATCCAAATGTGACATATGACACAGGAATTTATCAATAAACCGGAGTTTTCCGGTTTTTTTATGGTTATATATGCAGAATCATGATTGAATAAAAGAAAAGACATGTGTTAAAATGTTCCCGTTGTGTACTCATGCACTGAGCCGGAGGATCCGTAATGAAAAAAAGTATATTCTACAAGGTAGTGACAACCTTTCTGTCCGTATTGTTGATCGTATGCAGTCTGTCGCTGCTTTGGCGAGCCTATAAATTGCAAGTATTGCCATCCAAACTGTTTATGATGGCTGCCATAATCGTCGCTCTGCTTACATTGATCCTGCTGGTTTTGATGCTGGGGGTCACAAGACGATGGTATACAAGACTTCTGTCCTGTATCCTGGTCATCGCGTGCTGTACGGGCATGGTGATGGGAAATACCTATATGGCTCGTACCGATGATTTCATTTCCAAAGTGACACAGAATAACGGAAGTGTAAAAAATACAGTCAATGTACTGGCATTGGAAAAATCCAAGATCCAGGATGAAAACGATCTGGCCGGGAAAAAGGTCGGCGTCTTAAAAACCATTGATCAACGGGGTACGGATTCATGCGTCAATGCGTTAAAAGAAAAGAATATTTCAATCACCACGAAAAAGTACACGAGTCTGCAGAACTTGATCGATGCGCTGTATCAAAAAAAGGTGGATGCGATCATCCTCAACGAAACCTATCGGAAAAATGTGGTGGAGATTGACGGATACGAAGCATTTGATAAAGAAGTCAAAACCGTTTATCAGTCTGTCTTCTATACAGAGGATGTCAATGAAGCATTGTCGGTATCGGATGTTACAACCAAACCGTTCACCATTCTGATCAGCGGAAATGATTCATATGGAGACCTGGAGGATGTCAGCCGCAGCGATGTCAATCTTCTGGTAACGATCAACCCGTCTACCCAGACTGTCCTTATGACCAGCTTGCCTAGAGACTACTATGTCCCGGTTATGTGTGATGACGGGGCTTGTGCGCAAGGGGCTTTGGATAAATTGACACATACGGGCATGCATGGTGTGGATACGACAAGAGATACGATTGAAAATCTTTTGGGGATCGATATCAACTATACCGTCCGTGTGAATTTCTCCTCTTTGGAAAACATTGTGGAAGCGGTACGCGGTGTGGATGTATATGTCGAAGAAGGCCTGGCCGTTGAGCACTTCTATGCCAATGAATATCTTGAAGGGGTCGAAGAAGGCTGGAATCACCTGAATGGTCCGCGTGCGCTGGCTTTTGCCCGGGAACGTCACGCCTACGAAGATGGCGACGTACAGCGTGTCAAGAACCAGCAGCAAGTATTGAATGCGTTGATCAATAAGATCATCTCCTCGGAAGCTTTATTGAACTATAACGCGCTGTTGGATGCGATTGCCGGTTCTTTTGAAACGAATATGTCCATGGAGGAAATCAAATCCTTTATTAAATTTCAGCTGCAGACAAGTCCGTCATGGAAGTTTGAAAACTTTGTTCTGATCGGATATGGCGACCGCATGATGTGTGCCGAACTGGGCAATGCCGCTTCGGTGCTGGTACCGGATCAGAGATACATTGAAACCGCCAGTCAGAAGATCCATGCGGTACTGGAAGGAAAATCCAGTAAATCGATCAAGGAAAACTTTGATAAGACCGATCCAAGGCTGCCGGATTATATGGAGGGTGTGGAGTCTGTGCCTGAAGAAGAAGAGGACGAAACAACGGAAGAGCAGACACAAGCCCAGCCGGAGGTGCCGCAACAGGATCCGAATACCGGCTATGATCCATCGTATTATGATCCAAACCAATATGTCGATCCAAACCAATACGTGGATCCAAATACGTATGTGGATCCAAACCAGAACATCGTACCGGATGCACAGATCCAGCCGGTGATGCCGGAAACAGAGGTTGTCCAACAATCATTGAATACAGGTCAGGGAATGTAGCCCTGACTTTTTTTCAGACAGGGCGGACCAGGTGTCCGCGCCTGTCGTATTTATGTTTTACAAGAAATGATGTATAATGGTTTCATAGCGGAGGCTATATATGGATGGTATTTATAAATCGACATTATATAAAAGATTCAGAGGTTTGTTGATATGTATACTGGATACAGTGGGTGTCCTGTTTTGTTACATATTTACATTCTTTCTTCATAACAACTTCTTTTTAGACCAGCGGACTTTACAGGTGACACCTTTGGTCATCTATGGGTTGCTCTTTATCATTTTGCTCCATGTGATCAGTCAGCTGATTTTTCGCACCCATAAGATTTTATGGGCCTATACGGGCTTTAATGAAGTATTGCGTTCTCTATTGAGCAGTTTATTGTGTACCGTGGTCATGGTCAGTTTCTCATTGTATTTTCATTTATTCCATTTGGAACTGATTCTAATGGCCGAATTTTTTGCGTTTTTGATGAACATCGGGGTACGTTTTATCTACCGTGCTTTGCGTCGGTATTCCCTGCAGACGGATCGAAAGAAAAATGCGTTGATCGTCGGGGCCGGGGGCGCCGGCTATGTCATGTTGAATGAGATCTATCGGAACAAACGCTATCCGTTTAATGTCGTTGGGTTTCTGGATGACTATAAGAAAAAAGGGATGATCATCAGTGGCAAACAGATCTTAGGTACCGTGGATGAAGTGGGACAGATTGCCCGTGAATATGATGTGGATCAGATTTTTATCGCCATCCAGTCCTGCACGGTGGAAGAAAAACGACGTGTGATCCAGCTTTGTACAGATACCAGCGTCAATACGAAGATCATGAGCTTCTCCTTGGAAAATGAAGGAGAATCCAATTCGATTGAAGTCGAGGATATCAAGATCGAGGATTTATTGAATCGGCCGAGCATCGATCTGAAGACGGAAGAAATCGGCTCCTATCTGACGGATAAAGTGGTTTGTATCACCGGTGCCGGCGGTTCCATCGGATCGGAGCTGTGTCGGCAGATCCTGAAATTCAAACCCAAACAGCTCCTGTTGATCGATATCAATGAGAATTCATTGTATATGTTAGAGCAGGAGATCCTGCGCCGAAAACGCGTCGGAAAGATCTCTAAGGCCATTGATACGGTTTCCTTGATCGTATCCATACGGGAACGGGAAGAAATATTGCATGTGTTTGAACGATATAAACCGGAGGTTGTCTATCATGCGGCTGCGCACAAACATGTTCCTTTAATGGAAACAAGACCATCGGAAGCAATCTTGAACAATGTATTCGGAACCAAAAATGTCATTGATGCCTGTATGGAAACAGGGGTGAGCCGCTTTATCATGATTTCTACCGATAAAGCCGTCAATCCGACCAATGTCATGGGGGCCACCAAGCGTATGACCGAACTGGTGTTGCAGTCGCGGCACCCGGATTCCCAAACAAGAATGGCCGCTGTGCGTTTTGGGAATGTATTGGGCTCCAATGGTTCCGTGATTCCGATTTTTAAAGAACAGATCAAACAGGGCGGACCGGTTACGGTGACCCATCGGGATATCCAGAGATATTTCATGACGATTCCGGAAGCGGCCCAGCTGGTTTTGCAGGCTGGATATTATGCGGATCAACAGGAAATCTTTGTGCTGGATATGGGACAGCCGGTCAAGATCATTGACCTGGCTGAAAAGATGGTTCGCCTGGCTGGCTTTGTTCCTTACGAAGATATAGAAATACAGGAAATCGGATTGCGTCCGGGAGAGAAGATGTTTGAAGAGCTGGCGCTGGAAATTGAAAAGTGTCATAAAACCGACAACAATCTAATCTTTGTTCATGAACCGATCCACTATTCACAACAGGCAATCGATGAGAAGTTAAATGTTTTAAGGTCGATTGCCAAAGGGGATAAAGACCCGCAGGAAATCAAAGAAACGTTAATGAAATGTATACAGGAATAAAGGAGGTCCCGCAGGACCTCCTTATTTATATGCTTCTTGAATGCTGTCGGTAAGATCTTTCCAGTTTCTCGATAAAGCGGTCTTCTGACCGTTGTTCGAAAGCGTTTCACGAAGCTGCGCATCTGTACACAGCGTATCGATCAGCTTCGAAGCCTGCTCTATGTTTCCTCTTTCGTAAAAGAGACAATTGACATGATCGGTCAGGTATTCCTGGTTTCCATCGTTGGCTAACGCGATCACCAGCCCGCCGGTTGCCATCATTTCCAATGGTGGATAGGAAAAGCTCTCCAACAAGCTGCTTTTTAAAAGGATATGACAAGCTTGATAGATGGAAGGAATGTCCGGATACTCCACCTGGTGGAAGAAACGATCGACCCGGTACCATGGTTTTGGCTTTCCATTATAGGATACATACCAGATTTCATAGCGGTCCGGATCCAGTGAATTGGCGATCCGGAAGCTTTCATCCACATTTTTATGAGGAGCCTGGCTGTCCCCTTCGATCAAGATGCGTATTTTTTGGGACCAGTCTCTTGGAACCCATGTAAAAGCCTGCAGGTCCAGTCCGTTAGGAACATAGGCAGCCTTTTGACCATACGTTTGTTCCAGCCACTTTTGACACCATTTTGATATCGTGATGAAACGAAGGTCAAAACGAGGGCAATAGCTCTGTATTGCCTGCATGCGGCGTGGATCTCCGTGGGGATAAAATCCCGGCTCATAATTCTGAACGAGATACATTTTTTGATCCACATGGGGCAGGTTTTCGATCATGGAAACCGTCGGCCACATCGTTGCGACCACGCGCTCCATGCGGCTATCCATCTTTTTGGCATCCAGCGGCAGTACAGGCAGGGCATGGCCATCAAAGCGCGCCCAGTGTTCTTTATCATAATAAGAGAGAATGGAGACATCCCAGCCCTGGTCCTGCAGCATGCAGGCGTGCTGGTACATCACCCGGATCCCTCCGCTGATTTCTAACTTGGAGACCGCAAAAGCGATATTTGGGGCGCTGTATTTCTGTATGATCTGTACCAGGTCATAGCCACAGACTTCACTGATGCAGTGCTCCATCACATACGCATAGGCTTGATCGGCCAGCTGTTGACGCAATGACCGGGATTCAATCAGAGACACTAAAGCCTGTTGCCAGTCCTGCGCACTTCGACACAACAAGCCGGTCTGACCGTGCTCGATCATCGTTTCAAAAGCGCCCCAGTCGGATGCGACAGTGGGTACTTTTACCAGGGCGGCCTCGATCCATTTGATTTCGGATTTGGCAGCATTGAACAACGTTTCTGTCAATGGAGCCAGGTTGATATCCACCTGAGCGATATAAGATGGCAGCTCGGTATAGTCCATAAACGGATGGACATGGATCCGCTCTGTATAGTTGACAAGCTCATCCGGCAGATCCAGCTGGCCGATACACCATAGCTCCAGCTGCGGATATTGATCAAAGAGCCTGCACAACACATCAACGATCCTTCGAAAATCGTCATTGTGGGTAATGCTTCCGCTGAAATAACCGATCCGGATCGTTTCATGTTCGCTTTTTTTGACAGCCTGCGACAACTTGACCAGATCGGTGCCCGCACAGTTTCTGTGCACGGAAACATCGTTGACAAAGCTAGAGAGCTCTCTGGCCAGCGCTTCGGTCGTTGTGATCGCATGGTCACACATTGCCAAGAGCTTGCCGTTATGCATGACATCCTGGTCATACCGTTCTTTATTGGCCATGGTATGGACATAAGGAATCGTATCCGTATATTTTGTACTGATCACAAGATCATCGACATCATAAAAAACGGTTTTATGGAGTCGTTTGGCCAGCTTGACAAACTGCCCCAGCTCCTTGGTGTAAGGGGCCCGGAATATCACAAAGGTATGATAATTGCGCACCAGATCCAAGGTGATGTTGGTATAATAAATCTCATCATTGGTCATACCGAACATGGAAAGCTGCTCTCTTTGGTACTGGACACGATACCGCCATGGATGCGGCAATAGATCCGGTGAACACCCGTTGATAAAGAGAACATCCCTCATGCCCCCTTTTGGTTGATTTTGTACACGTGATTTTATATAATGTTGCACATGTTTTGAGAATCCCTGGATTCCTTCTTTTTTCAAAGCATCGTTTGATTTCTGAATCAGATCTTTGATAGAAGCCATATGATCACATCCTGTTCAATGTCCCTATTATACAATAGATTCCGGGGATTGAAAAACGTAAGCCGTCTGTATCATTGGATAAAGAAGGGAACTATGATAAAATATGTTGAGTACTAGAGGTGTTGTTATGGAGAATATGGAAAATGCGATAGAGATTCGCGATATGACCAAGTACTTTAAGGTGCACAATGAAAAGATGCATACGCTGAAAGAACGTATTTTGTACTTTGGCCGCGGTCAGGCAGAAATTCATAGAGTCTTAAATCATATCGATCTGGATATAAAAAAAGGAGAGACGGTAGCGCTGATCGGAACCAACGGCAGCGGGAAGTCTACTTTGCTGAAACTGATGACCAAGATCATCTATCCCAATGCGGGGACCGTTGAGACCAATGGAAAGCTTACTTCGCTACTGGAGCTGGGAGCCGGCTTTCATATTGAATTCAGCGGTCGTGAAAATATCTATTTCAATGCTTCCATCTTCGGACTGACACGGAAGGAAATCGACGAACGGATCGATGAGATCATTGAATTCAGCGAACTGGAAGATTTTATCGACCAGCCGATCCGTACATACTCCTCCGGCATGTATATGCGTCTGGCTTTTTCCGTAGCGATCAATGTAGATGCCGATATTCTTCTGATTGATGAAATACTGGCGGTAGGGGATCAGCATTTTCAGGATAAATGTTATGCCAAACTGCGTGAGCTGCGCGATTCCGGAAAGACCATCGTTATCGTTTCCCACAGTCTGGGGGTCGTACAGGAATTGTGCCGAAGGGCCATCTGGATCTATCATGGCGATTTCAAGCTGGACGGAGCGCCTTCCTATGTCATTGAAGAATATCTGAAACAGATCGCGCTGGACAACCAGAAGCGAACCGCCAAGAACAAGACCTTGGGAACGCATAAGAACCAGGGTGTACTATATATAGACACACCTGTGGAATCGAGCATTTACCGAAGATCCGAGAAGACAAAGATCTTCAACGGATGGATGGTAACGGACAGCGCTATGGCCCGATTACGGATTTCGCTGGACGGAAAAGAGCTGGAAGGCATTACACGGCATCGACGGGAAGATGTCTATCGGGCTTATTATGAACAATACGCAGGCTTTTTGGATGTGGATACATTGGGCTGGGAAAAAGTGATCGATCTGACACAGCTTGACAAAGGGGAACATCAGCTGAAAGCCGAATGTATGGAACCCAATGGAACGGTTTTATATTCCATGGTAAGCATTTTCAGCGTAATTGATTAGAGGGTAGTATGCAGGTATTTAAAAATATATATGAGTATCGAGAGCTTTTAAAAACAAATATTAAAAAGGATATCCGGGGAAAGTACAAAGGCAGCTTCCTGGGTGTTTTATGGTCCTTTTTGAATCCGTTGCTGCAGGTCGTCGTCTATTGGATCGTCTTTCCGTATTTGATGGGAAGAGCTGGAACGGCCGATAACTATCTATGTTATCTGGTTACGGGAATCATTCCCTGGACCTTTTTGACCACTGTCGCAACCCTGGGAACACCGTGTATCAAAAACAACGAAGGCATCATCAAGAAGGTATACTTTCCTAGAGAGGTGCTGCCCATCTCCCAGGTGCTCAGTTCACTGGTCAACTTTTTCATTTCCTGTATCATCATATTGATATTCTGCATAGGCACCGGTGCCGGGATTTCCTATCATCTGGTCTTCCTGCCGGTCGTTGCCTTTGTGCAGGCTGTATTGAATCTGGGAATCGTGTTTATTCTCAGCTCTGTGTGTGTTTATGTACAGGATGTTGAATTTATTGTTACTTTTCTTTTGAATATGGGCTTTTACGGAACCCCTATTCTCTATCAGCTGAAGATGTTTGAAAAGGCCGGCGTTTTAGTACGATTGATTCAGCTGAATCCGATGACAACGATCATCGGTGCATACCGGGACATCTTCTTATATCATCAATGGCCGGACATGATCGCGTTAGGCATCGTGTTTCTGTTTTCTTTTCTGTTGATGATAGCGGGATACATGTTGTTTAAAAAACTGGAAAAAGGCTTTGCCGAGGAATTATAAAGATATGAAAGAGATCAAATATCAAATAGAAAAACAGGCGTTTTGGAATCTGATTTCCAAGCAGTACTTTGACATTGAAGGATGGTGTTATTCGAAGAAGGACCGCGATATTCATTATGAGGTATATATGAATGGCCGCTCGGTTCCTTTTGATATGGAACATATTTTTCGAAATGACATTGCCAATAATGTCTTAAACGTGGAAGAAAAGAAGATTGGATTTCACGTGATTGCCCGTGTACCGGATCCAACCATTTCCAGCTTTGTTCTAAAAGCCAATGATAAGGTTTTGCTGAAACTGAACGCTTCCGCGATTGGTAAGATGGCAGCGCCTAATCCGATCGATTACCGGATCTCCGATGTAATCTATCAAGAGGAAAAGGGAAAATTCCTCGTGAAGGGATGGGCTTACAGCGCGACCGGTGGCGATGTGGACATCACCATAGAAGATGCCCGATCCCAGGCGGTTGAGCGAGAGGTCCGCATTGTCAACCGTGTGGATCTGATCCGAAAGGGATTTGTCGAGCCTTCCCAGTCACAGTGCGGCTTTGAGATCCTTTTTCCGGCCGACCGTCAACAGAGCTATCGATTGATACTTTCCAATGATACATACAGACGAACGATCGATATCTATGAAGACACATCCAATAAAAAACACCTGGTGCGCTCCTATTTGTCAAGCTTGAATACCAACAATGTGCGCAAGGCCGGCCGTTATTTTAAAAAATACGGATGGAAACAGTTTTTTGTACGGATCAAAGAGGGACCGAACGGGACCCAATATACGTGCCAGAACTGGTTTGATGCGCATAAAGCCACAAAGCAGGATCTGTACAACCAAAGACAGACCGCGTTTGACTATGAACCGATGATCAGCTTGATCGTTGCGGCATATAACACGAAGGAAGATTATCTGAAGGAAATGATCGACTCGGTTCTTGCCCAGACGTATACAAACTGGCAGCTGTGCATTGCCGATGGCAGCGATAACGATGGTGTTCAGACCTATATTCATACGCATTACGGAAAAGAGAAACGGATCCGCTATGTACG
Source organism: Erysipelotrichaceae bacterium (assembly GCA_040266995.1). GTDB lineage: Bacteria > Bacillota_I > Bacilli_A > Erysipelotrichales > Erysipelotrichaceae > UBA4312. The sequence goes on from JAWRHV010000041.1 coordinate 47,143, forward strand.
CCTGGATACAAACCTGGGCATTTCCGGCAATATGAATGAAGCAATCAAACTATCCAGCGGGGACTATATCGGGCTGTTTGACCACGATGATCTGCTGACCCCGGATGCCTTGTATGAGATGGTCCGGCCGCTGCAGCGCAAACGTTATGATGTCGTGTATTCGGATGAGGACAAGCTCAATGATTATTCCAAGGAATTTGTCGATCCTCATTTTAAACCGGATCTGAATATCGATCTGCTTCGTTCCCAAAATTACATTTGTCATTTCTTGATGGTTTCACGCTCTTTGGTTGATCAAATCGGATTATTGCGCCCGGCATACGATGGCAGCCAGGACTATGATTTTGTCCTGCGCTGTACAGAAAAAGCCAACGATGTATATCATGTCCGCAAGATCCTCTATCACTGGCGGATGCATCCGCAATCCACCGCCCAGGATCCGGAGAGCAAAATGTATTGTTATGTGGCGGGAATGAATGCGTTAAAAGAGCATTATCATCGCTTACAGATCGAAGCGGATGTTCAAATGATGCCAAAACCGATGTATGGCATGTATAAAACGACATATTCCATTCAAGGGGACCCGTTGGTTTCTGTTGTGATTTTGAATGTTGACAGCCAGCAGGTACGAAAATGTATACAGAACATCAAGGAAAAGAGTACCTATAAGAATCTGGAGTTTGTGATCGTGAACGATAGAAACAATATCTTCCTGTCCAAAACACAGGATATCGTCACGATCTCCATCGATTCCGATGCATCGGATCCGGAAAGATACAACCAGGCAGCCAGACAGGCAAAGGGCCAGTATCTTCTGTTTTTACGAAGCGATATGCGCATGGAAAGCGAAGAATCCATTGCCCAGCTGTTGGGCTTGTCGCAAAGCCCGCAGGTCGGCATTGCGGGGTCGCGGATCCTGTATACAGACAATACGATCCAGCATGCCGGTGTTCTATTTGAAAAGGACGGTACGCTGCGTCTGCCTTTTGTCGGACAGGATCGTCAGTCGGATGGGTATATGTGCCATCCGAAGATCAACTGCCGCTATTTAGCGGTAACCTTCAATGGTATGATGGTTTCCAAAAAACGATTCCTTTCGTTGAATGGATTTGATACATCCTATCAACAGGCTTTTTATGATCTGGATCTTTGTTTGAAGATGAGCTCATTAAAAAGAAGAGTTGTCTATAATGCGTTCTCACAATGGCAGGCCGGTCGCAATGATCTGTATTCCGGCTATTGTACAGACAAGGAAACGTATGAGAAAGATCAAACCGTCTTTCGAAACCGTTTCAAGGATTCCTTTATCGATGGGGATCCTTGCTACAATCCGAACTTTGACGCGGACAAGGATCCGTTTACGATATAATGAAACGAGAGAGGTCTGCCTGTAGGCAGGCCTCTGATCTTACATGGACAAAGAAAGATCCTTTCAGGAGGTTTTATGGTTCATTTACATACACGCAGCTGTTATTCTTTGTTGCATTCCCCATTCCGCATTCAGGAAATCGTCGATACAGCGGTATCGATGCATTTTCAGCATGTCTGCTTGACAGATCTGCACAGTATGTACGGAACGATGGAATTCTGGAAATATGCACAGAAACGATCCATTCATCCCATCATCGGGCTGGAGGTGAACACGGTATGGAAGGCGTCTCCGTTCGCTTTTGTGCTGCTGGCCAAAAACGATGTCGGCCTGCAGCAGCTTTATCATGTATCCACATGTCTGATGAAGGGAGATGCAACGGATGCGGAACAGCTGGCCAACATGACAAGCCAATGCATCGCGTTGACGGCCGGTGATAACGATACGCTGGAACAATACGTCGAGCATGAAGACAAGGAAAGCGTAGAAAACTATCTGCAGACAATGGCGTCTTTATGGGATGACTTTTATGTATCCATTGCCATGAACGACTCCAGTTATCGTCGTCAGGTCAATCAGTTTTTGAAGATGTGTGCGAAACAGATCGGGGTAGACACGGTCGCTTTATCGCGCATCTATTATCGCAACGACCGGGATGTAGAGTCTTTGCGCATGCTGCAAGCCATCGATCAGCAGAAAACGATCTATGATCAGACATTGAATGTCAGCAACCATCGCTATTATCGCTCCCAGGCAGAAATGGAGGCTCTGTATGATCCGGAAGATCTGTCGAACACGGAACGAATTGCTTCGCAATGCAATGTCCAGATGAGCATGACCAAAAGCCATCTGCCTGTTTTTATCAACAAGCTGGGCATCGACAACGATAAGTATCTCATCAAGCTTTGTCATGCCGGTCTGTTAAAACGAATGAACCGGAACGTGCCGGAGGTATATAAGAAAAGGCTGGATTATGAACTGTCTGTTATTATCAAGATGGGGTTTACGGATTATTTTCTGATCGTATGGGATTTTATTCGTTTTGCGCGTTCCCAGAATATCAATGTGGGACCGGGAAGAGGTTCTGCAGCCGGCAGTCTGGCTGCTTATTGTCTGGGCATCACACATATCGATCCGATCCGCAATCATCTTCTGTTTGAGCGGTTTTTAAATCCGGAACGTATCTCCATGCCCGATATCGATACGGACTTTCCGGATGACAAGCGCGACGACGTGATCGATTACGTCTATGATAAATACGGCTCGGGCCATGTAGCCCACATCATCGCCTTTAATACGTTAAAAGCGAAACAAGTATTGCGGGATGTGGCCCGCATCACAAACTATCCGCCCCGGAAGGTGGACGCAATCGCCAAATCGATCGGAAATGATCCGAAGGTGACATTGGAAAAAGCGTATCAGACCAATGCCTCTTTTGCCCGTCTGATCCAGGCGGATGCGGAAAGCCGGGAGCTGTATGAACGAAGCCTTCAGCTGGAAGGACTGCCGCGACATCTGACTTTGCATGCAGCCGGCATCGTTTTAAGCGACCAGGAAATAGAGAAGGTATGTCCGCTGGTGCAGGTCGAGGAAAACAGGGAGGCAACGCAGTTTCCTATGGAAGATCTGGAGGATCTCGGATTGATCAAGATGGATTTTCTGAGTCTGAAGAATTTGACGACCATCCATGAAATCAAGACCTCGATCGAAACGAGTACCCATGTATCCATTCCTTTACTACAAATTCCCTTGAACGACCGGCGAACGTACCAGCTGTTATCGAGGGCGGATACGCTGGGAGTCTTCCAGCTTGAATCCCAGGGGATCATGCAGCTGTTGAAAAAAATGCAGCCCCAGTGTTTTGAGGATATCTGTGCGGTCTTGGCCTTATATCGACCGGGGCCGATGAAGAATATTGATACCTATCTTGATAAAAGAGCGCATCCGGAGACCATCGAATACCCGGATCGTCGCTTGGAGCCGATCCTAAAAGAGACATACGGGATCATTTTATATCAGGAACAGATCATGCAGATTGCCCAGGTTATCGGCGGGTTCACTCTGTCCCAGGCCGACACATTACGTAAGGCCATGAGCAAAAAGAATGCCCAGGCGATGGCCAGCTATCGGCAGACGTTTATACAAGGTGCACTGAAAAACGGATGTAAGACCAAAGTGGCGGAAGATATTTTTGATCTGATGGAACGGTTTGCGGAATATGGCTTTAATAAATCCCATAGTTATGTGTACGGACTGGTCGCTTATCAGATGGCATATTTGAAAGCGAATTATCCGATGTACTTCTATCAGGGATTGTTGAACAGCGTCATCGGTTCCGAAAGTAAGACCAGTCAGTATATTTATGAATGCCAGCATCGGCAGCTTCATGTACTGCCGCCTTCCGTCAATGAAAGCCAGGCGCTTTTTGCGGTACAGCCACAGGGACTTCGAATGCCGTTAAGGACCATCAAGGGAATCGGACGGCTGGTCCATGAACGGATTGAGAAAGTACGTCAAGAGAAGCGGTTTACCGATTTTATCGATTTTGTGGTACGAATTACGGCCGAACAAGTCAATGAATCCAATATCCGTGCATTGATCGATGCCGGCGCTCTGGATGAATTGGGACTGAACCGGATGACCATGAATGAAAACCTGGGACGGGTCCTGCAATACGCCGCCATTGTGCAGACGGTCACAGACCAGGGGGTATTGTTTAATTATGACCTTGTTTCCTTGCCGAAGATCCTGCCGATGAAAGAAGACCGATTAAAGAAAGCCCAGAAGGAGAAAATGGTCTATGGCTTCTATCTCAGCGAACACCCGGTCCATTCCCTTCGCAAATACTATCCGAAATGTACCCCGGTCAACCGGATCCAGAACGGGTATGTACAGGTGATGGGGAAGGTAAACGGATATCGGACCCATCGGACCAAAAACGGTCAGATGATGTGCTTTATGACCATAGAAGACGAGACCGGCCAGCTGGATATTGTCATTATGCCGAAGCTCTACGAAGCGCAAAAAGAACAGATCCGTAAGGATCGGATCGTGATCGTGCAGGGAAAAAAGGACCGGGAACATTCCGTACTGGCCAACCGGATGAACTGGCATGCGGAAAAAGAAACGATGCAGTAAATATATTTAGGGTTCCCTCTTGACGAGGACTATGGATTTCGTTAAAATACTGTTGTTGCAGATTCTAATCTTGCAACCGCACAGAAAAGGTTAAAGTTGTTTATCACACCTTCATGGCGAGTCATCTGGAAAAGGAGGTGCACAGAATGTACGCAATTATTGAAACAGGCGGAAAACAGATCCGCGTGGAAAAAGATGCTGAGATCTTCGTTGAAAAATTAGATGTAAACGAAGGCGACACAGTTACTTTTGACAAGGTTTTATACGCAGACGGTAAAATCGGAAAACCGTATGTAGAAGGTGCCAAAGTAACAGGCGTTGTGGAAAAGCAGGGAAAAGGTAAGAAGATCACAATTGTGAAATATCGTCCTAAAAAGAGCTCAACACGTCGTAAACAAGGTCATCGTCAGCCATACACAAAAATCAAAATTGAAGCTATCGAGGCTTAATGATGGTTCACGTTAAGGTACAAAAAAGATCCGAAGAAATTTTGGATATCGTTATTTCAGGTCATGCCGATTCAGCAGGCGCTGAAATGTTGGATCTGGTATGTGCCGAAGTCAGTGCCATTTCGGTGGGCGCACTGAACAGTATCGATCTTCAATGTCCGGATACGTGTATACTGGAGATGGACAAAGGATATGTGCACATAAAGGTGTTACGATCCGATACTGTTTTACAAGCTATTTTAAAAACTATTTGTATTCAATTAGATACAGTTGCCTTTACGAACAATCAATATGTTCGAGTAGAGAAAGTTGAGGTGTAACGCATGAAGTTTATATTAGATAACCAGTTATTCGCTTCCAAAAAGGGTGTTGGTTCTACAAAGAACGGTCGTGATTCCAAATCGAAACGTTTAGGAGCTAAACTCGCCGATGGACAAAGCTGTCATGCTGGTAGTATCATCTATCGTCAGCGCGGTACGAAAATTCACCCGGGTACAAATGTAGGACGTGGTGGAGATGACACCTTATTCGCATTGGTCGATGGTGTTGTGAAATACGAGCGTTTAGGAAAAGACAAGAAGAAAGTTTCTGTTTATCCACAGGCATAGTTTGATCAGATCCCTGAACGGGGGTCTTTTTTTAAAGGAGTGAGATCATGTTCGTCGATCAAGTAAAAATCAATGTAAAAGCAGGAAAGGGCGGAAACGGTATTGTGAGTTTTCGTCATGAAAAATATGTAGAGTACGGAGGTCCCTTTGGCGGCGATGGCGGCAAAGGCGGCGATGTGATCTTTCAGGCAGAACCGGGAATGACCACATTGATGGACCTTCGGTATCATCGCAAGATCAAGGCGGCACCGGGAGAAAACGGAAAAACCAAAAAGATGCACGGTGCCAATGGCGCGGATAAGATCGTAAAGGTGCCTTTAGGCACGTTGGTCAAACGCAGTGATACCGGGCAGATTTTGGCCGATTTAACCGAACCCGGCATGAAGCAGATCGTTGCGCATGGTGGCCGCGGCGGTCGCGGAAACTTCCATTTTAAATCGAGTCGGAACACGGCCCCGAAATACGCGGAAGATGGCCGGCCGGGGGAAGAGTTTGACTGTATCGTGGAGCTGCGGGTACTGGCGGATGTCGGTCTGGTCGGTTTTCCGAGTGTCGGAAAATCCACTTTTCTGGATGCGGTCAGTCGTGCCCACCCGGAAATTGCCGACTATCCATTTACCACAACGGCTCCCAATGTAGGCGTTGTAGAAATACAAGATGGCCGCAGTTTTATCCTGGCGGACCTGCCGGGACTGATTGAAGGGGCCAGCGAAGGAAAAGGGTTAGGCCATGACTTTTTGCGGCACATTGAACGCTGCCGTGTCATCATCCATGTCCTGGACATGGGGGCTGAAGAAGGCCGTGATCCTTTAGAGGACTACCGGATCATCAATGAGGAGCTGCGATCCTATGAATATCGTCTGTTGGAACGACCACAGATCGTGGTGGCCAACAAAATGGACATGGAAGAGGCACCGGCCAACCTTGCCCGCTTTAAAGAAGCGTATCCGGACGTGCCGGTTTATGAAACCATGACCATTATTCATGAAGGCCTGCAGCCTGTATTGAAGAAGGCCGCCGATCTTCTGGCAACCACGCCGACATTCCCTCTTTTAGATGCATCCGGAAACGAAACCGGTGTAACCTATAAGTTCGAAGAGAAGAAGAAAGAAATCGAGATCGTGCAGATCCAACCCGGTGTTTGGGAGGTGCAAGGACCGAAGATCGAAAGGAATTTCGATATCCGCAAACTGAATACAGAAGAGGATTACTACCTGTTCGCCAATAAAATGCGGTATATGGGAATTGACCAGGCTTTGCGAAATGCCGGATGCCAGGATGGCGATACGGTGCGTCTGCAGGGATATGAGTTTGAATTTATCGAGAACTAAGAAAGACCTTTATGGTCTTTTTTATCATTTTGAGATATAATGCATACTATGAATCATTTTACATTAAAAGATAAAGTATTAGCTGTTTTAGAGCCGGATGCGAGCAAACGGGAGCAATGGACGCAGACACTGGAATTATTTCCTGTTTCTGCATGTTCTTGTGTGCAGGCCTTTGTCTCTAAAATACAACAGTATAAAAGCGAAAATAAGAAAGTGATGGTTGCCGGAGATTATGATACCGATGGGATACTGGCAACCACGATCATGGTGAAGGGGTTACGAAAATATGGACTGGAATGCGGTTTCTATATTCCGGACCGGATCCGGGAAGGATATGGTCTGCATGAACAAACCGTCAAGCTGGTCAGTCAGAAAGGATATCACAGCATCATCACCGTGGATAACGGGGTCAAAGCGTTTCCGGCCCTTGAACTGGCCCATCATTTAGGATTGGAGACGATCGTAACCGATCACCATACGCTGGAGCAGGAGGTTCCATGTGACCTACTGGTTCATCCGACGTTGATGGAAACGGCTTTCCATACATTATGCGGAGCCGGTGTTGCCTATGAGTGTATGCGTGCTCTGGGGGTGGATACCACCGATATGCTGGAACTGGCTGCCATCGCCAGCATCGGGGACATGATGATCGTGACCGGTCAGACCCGGGCTTTGATCCAGCAGGGGTTAAGATCATTAAATCAAACACGCAATCATCATATCTTTGAACTGGCAAACGACAGAGAATTGAACGAAGTCAGTGTCGCGTTTCAGATCGTCCCGAAGCTCAACGCCATCGGCCGTCTGAGCAATCTGGCCAATGTCAATAATGTCGTGCGCTATTTTCTGACGGAGGATCTTCGTGACATCGTGGCTTTCCGCAATCAGATTACCGAAGTCAATAATCTGCGAAAGCGCTTGAGCGATGAAATGCTCAAACATGCCCGGACCAAGTGCTATACCAACGAAGATGTTCTGTTGATCATGGATCCAAGTTATCATGAAGGCATTATCGGGCTGGTAGCCGGATCGCTTTGTTCGCAAACCGGCAAACCAGTCATCATTATGACCAAGACACCGGAAGGATACAAGGCCAGTATGCGGGCCCCGGAGGGATTTGACTGTATGGATTTCTTAGGACAGTATCCATCCTATGTTGCGTATGGAGGACATAAACAGGCCGCCGGTTTTACCGTGTCTTTGAACGAATACGAAATGTTCCGCCGTTATGTTCGTAAAAGAGCGATGTCTTATTCGTGGCAGCCGGTTCCATTGGTCTCTTTGCCGATTGACATGGAGGAATTGTCCATTGAAGCCATAGAGAGCCTGGATGAACTACGGCCCTTCGGTCCCGGATTTACTTGTCCGCACTTTGAATTGAAGCATCCGGATATCAAGTCCTTTTATATGTTTCAAAACGGAAAGCATGGAAAATATACCTTAAGCAATGGCATCCAATGTATGCGTTTCAATCAATCCGAGGCAGACAGGCAGAATGTCAGTCGGTCTGTATCCAGTTTTATCGGGAATCTGCAGGTGAATGAATATCGTTCCAAAAAGCAGGCAACGTTCATTATTGAGCAAACAAAATATGATGAATGAAATCTTTAAATTATAAAGTTGATATTGTAAAATAACAATATGATAGAAAGAGGCTCAACTTATGGATATTAAAGAACACATTGCCAGTATTGAAGGCTTTCCAAAAGAAGGAATCATTTTTAGAGATGTAACGCCGGTTCTGCAGGATCCGGAATGCTTACACTATGTTACCAAGGAGCTTGCTGCTTTTGCCGAAAAACAAGGAGCGGACATCGTTCTGGGACCGGAAGCACGAGGATTTATGTTTGGTGTACCGGTCGCTTTGGAAGCAAATCTTCCATTTGCCCCGGTCCGTAAACCAGGTAAACTGCCAAGAGCCGTATTTACGCAGACATATGATCTGGAATATGGACAGGATACTTTGTGTATTCATACCGATGCGATCCAGCCGGGACAGAAGGTGATCATTGTGGATGACTTGTTGGCAACCGGTGGTACGGTGGGAGCCATGATCAAAATGGTCGAAAAGATGCAGGGCATCGTTGTTGGGTGTGCCTTTGTTATCGAATTGGATGATCTACACGGAAGAGATCGTTTAGGTGATGTTGAAATTTGCGCATTAACGCATTACAAAGGAGAATAATCCTTAAAAACAGGAAGAGAAAGGAGGGATTATGATGTCAAGTAAAGCGGAAGTTACTTATGAGCAATGCATGGAACACGTGAAAAAGTACATTCATAATCCCGACAATATCCAACTGATCCAGGATGCCTATGAATTTGCCAAGGAAAAGCATGAAGGCCAGTTTCGCAAAAGCGGACAGCCTTATGTGACGCATTGTATACAGGTAGCCGATACGCTAGCACAAATGCCTTGCGGCCCGTCGACGATTGCGGCCGGTTTTTTACATGATACGGTCGAAGACTGCTGTGATGTAACGGAACAGACGATCACGGATCTGTTCGGTGAGGAAATCGCCATGCTGGTCAGTGCGGTAACCAAGATCGGTAAGATCAAATTACAGGACGAGGAAGATTATCAGGCCAGCAACCACCGGAAACTGTTTATTGCGATGGCAAAGGATATCCGCGTTATCTATATTAAACTGGCAGACCGTCTGCATAATATGCGGACCCTGCAGTATATGCGTCCGGATAAACAAAAACGGATATCCAGAGAAACCCTGAGTGTGTATGCGCCGATTGCGCATCGTTTGGGTATGAATGAGATCAAAAGCGAACTAGAGGATCTGTCCTTTAAATACCTTCACCCGATCCAGTATGAAGAAATCAAAGAACTGGTAAAGAAACGGGAAAGTGAAAGGGATGAACAAGTACAGGTGATGATCAAGGATATCCAAACTATTTTGGATACGTATCACATTCCTTTACGCATATTTGGCCGCAGCAAACATTTCTATTCCATCTATAAAAAGATGACCCAGAAAAACAAGCGTTTTGAAGAAATCCTGGATTTGTATGCCATACGTATTGTTACCGATACGGTTGTGCATTGTTATGAAATTCTAGGATATATTCATGCGACATATCGACCGATCCCCGGCCGATTTAAAGATTATATCGCGATGCCGAAGGCCAATCTATATCAATCTTTGCACACCACCATTGTGGAGGCTGCCCACGGAAATATCTTCGAAATACAGATCCGTACAGAGCAGATGGATGAAGTGGCCGAACGAGGGGTTGCCGCGCACTGGAAATATAAGGAATCCAGCGGTAACGAAAACCGGCAGAAGGATATCGAGGATTCCCTGGCGTGGTTCCGTGATTTTTCTTTGATGACGGATGAAGATAGTACCGATGCCAAGGAGTATATGAATGTATTACAGAGAGATATCTTTGAGGCGAATGTCTATTGTCTGACACCAAGAGGACGTGTCATCACCTTGCCGCCGGACTCGACGCCAATCGACTTTGCCTACCGTATCCATACCGATGTTGGACATAAGACCGTCGGCGCCAAGATTAACGGAGCGATTGCGCCTTTGAATACACCATTGCACAATGGGGATGTTGTGGAAATCCTGACAAATAATCATTCCCAGGGACCAAGTGCAGACTGGATCAAAATCGTTAAAAGCGGTCATGCCCGTAACAAGATCCGTTCCTTCCTTCAAAAGAAGGACAGGGAAAACCGAAAAGAGGAAATAAAGCAGGGCCAGCAAATGCTGGAAAACGAATTCCATCGGATGGGTCTGGATGAAAAGCTTTTGGATCCGAAGCGGGTGGAATCGATCATAGGGTCTTTATCCTTTAAGAATCTGGATGATTTCTACATTGGCATTGCCAAGAAAAGAGTATCGATCCAGGCTGTCGTAGAACGTCTGGCAAAGAATCAGCCGAAGAGCCTGGCCGATGAAGATATCATCAAGATGTACAATAAGTCCGGGGCACGCTATGCTTCCCGGAATGAATCCGGTGTCATCGTACCTGGAATTGATTCGATTCAGGTAAGCCTGGCCAATTGTTGTTCACCGATTCCCGGCGACGATATTATCGGCTATATATCACAAGGGCACGGCGTCAAGGTCCATCGCATGGAATGCCCGAATATCTCCAGAGAAGCCAAGCGTCTCATTCCGGTACAATGGGCCATTGATGTAGATGACCATATGTACGATGTGCGGCTAACCATTTACAGCGATGATCGTACGTATTTGCTCAGTGATATTATCACCATTGTCCAGCAATATAATGCGACATTGAAGCATGTGGATTCCGGCATTGACAGCAACAGTCTGACAGCGACGACGCATTTGGATCTGTCCGTTCGAAATGCCGATCACTTACGCATGATCATGGTGAATCTAAAGAAGATCCGCAGTATCCACAGCGTGGAACGCGTAACAAAATAAAACAGACAGAGGGATTGGAATTCTGTCTGTTTTTGCGTTTATATAGGATAAAAAAGGAAGCACAAATCAATCAATCGTTGTGCTTCCTTCTTTTCTGGAGCTCTATCTTAATAAATACGATCCGCGAAAGGATTTCGCGAAAGACGTGTTTCAGGCGATGTTCCGGATACCAGGCGGCACTATAATCGGTAAAAAACCGGGAGGCAATCGCGCAGGCGCGCCGGGCATGGGTCCCGCTGGTCAAGATCAATACACTATGATCTTGGATGATTTCCTTGGAAAAGGTAAAGTTTTCAAAGGTATTCGTTGAGCGGGTTTCACAGAGGATGGGAATATTGATTTGGGAAAGGATGTATCTTTCCATTTCCTTGGATTCCACATATTGATTTTTAACCGCCCCACCTGTAATGACAAGCGTTTGATACGCCTTTTGTTTGTATTGATCGATGGCAAGCTGGCATCGCTTGATCTGGCTGGTACGCATGGAGCCATCATCGTGGCTTGGACATCCCAGCAGTAACGCATAGTCATACGTTTTCTTTCGCCGCGGTATCGGCGGAAAATAGTAACGATAGATGGCCGCCGGAACCAGAACGACCACAAGCAGAACAAGGATCATATACGGATCACCGCCTGTGTCTGGACGGGTTCGGATAATACGCTGTTATACAACGCCAGCGACTTCAAGTGTACGGCCTGGTAAAAAGGCGGAAGATCTTTAAATCGTACACAGGGCCTTACGTTGGCCTGTTTTAACAGCTTTTGTCCCTGCGCATTCATTCCCAAAGGGATCAGCTGATGAAAATGCGTCGCTTTCATCGCCTCCTTTTTGATCTGTAAAAGGATCATCATGCATGTTCTTCGGATCCTGGCTTTGGAATAGCTCTTTGTCACACATGCGTCTAGAAAGTCTTCCCATGTATTCTTTTCCTTTGCGAAATGGATCAGACGGGCCTCGATGCCTTCCGTAACAAGATGAAACTGACAGAGATCCTTTCGATCTGTCAACAATAGAATATTTCTTAAATAAGGATAATACGAATTCCAGTTCTGGTCCTTTAGGAAAACAGGGTCTTCAATGGTTCCATCCAGTATTTTTTTTCGTAGAGAGGTCGCGCTTTCATACTGGGGCTGTCTTTGAAAGAGAACCGGCTGGATCTGATACTTTTGGCATAGCTGAATGTATTCTACTGCTAAGATGTCATTGGGCCGCAAATCCATTTGTTTATTGACGGCTAAGCTCTTCGAGGCATCTTTCTGTATGTGCTTTGTCCGATCGATCATCGATTGCAGGAACAGTAAGTCATTGGACTCGGACCCAAAACATAAACCGTCAATGGGGATGCAGGCCAGGGACTCCATGGCATGTTGCGCAAAATAAGCGGCACTCTGGCAGGAAAAACAAGCTGGAAGTTCCAATACAAGATCGGCGCCCGCCTGCAAAGCCAACCGGGCTTTATCCGCCGGCAGCAGGAGGCTTGGAAGACCTCTTTGTGTAAAATACGATGAAGTGATGACAACCAGCGCATCGCATTGTTGTTTGGCCTGTTGGATCAAATAGTGATGTCCTTCGTGAAAAGGATTGAATTCGGCAATGATTCCATAAACGTTCATAAATCTAGTGTAACACAATTATGCAAAGATATAACAATTAAACTTGTTCCTGAAAAGCATTAGTAGTAAAATATAATGGATTTCTGCATTTTTAGATAAATGAATGCAGAAAGAGGGAGGAAACAATGAGAAAAACAAAGATTATTTGTACGTTGGGTCCATCAACGGAAGATGAAGAAACCTTACGAAAATTAATTCATGCGGGAATGAATGTAGCTCGTTTTAACTTTTCACATGGTACCCACGAGCAGCATAAAGATAAGTTTAAAAAGATTATAAAGTTACGTAGAGAAATGGATAAACCCATTGCGACATTATTAGATACAAAAGGACCGGAGATTCGCTGCCGGGATTTTGAAAATGGGAAAGTTGAATTAGAGGAGGGCCAGACCTTTACTTTGACGACCCGTGAGATTATGGGAAACAAGGATATCGTATCCGTTACCTATAAAGATCTTCCAAACGATGTGGAAGTGGGAGGAACGATCCTGATCGATGACGGATTGATTGAATTGTTGATCAACAGTATTGAAGACACGGAAATTATCTGTACGGTGATCAACGGTGGAGAAGTATCCAACCATAAAGGAATCAATGTACCAAACACTGATCTTTCTATGCCATTTATCAGTGAGAAGGACCGGGAAGATATCGAATTCGGCTGTGAACTTGGGTTTGAATTTATTGCGGCCTCTTTTACGCGTACGGCAGCCGATATCGAAGAGATAAGAGCCATCTTAAATAAGAAACAAAGCCGGATGCAGATCATTGCCAAAATCGAGAGCATCCAGGGTGTCAACAATATTGAAGAAATCCTGCAGGCAGCCGACGGCGTGATGGTTGCCCGAGGCGACCTGGGTGTGGAAGTTCCTTTGGAAGATGTGCCGATCCTGCAAAAAAAGATCATCCGCCAGGCGGATTCGATGGGAAAAATTGTAGTGACGGCCACCCAGATGCTGGATTCGATGATCCATCATCCGAGACCGACCCGTGCCGAAGCAACCGATGTCGCCAACGCGATCTATGATGGAACAACAGCCATCATGCTTTCCGGTGAAACAGCGGCCGGCCAATATCCGATCGAAGCGGTAAAAACCATGGACCGCATTGCCTGCCGCGCCGAATCTTCCATCGACTACAAAAGACGGATCCTGCAATCCATCACCGGGGAATGCGTGGACATTACGACAGCGATCAGCCATGCGACATGCACAGTAGCCGAGGATGTATGTGCCAAGGCTGTTATCGTCGTAACGATTTCCGGCTTTACGGCAAGGCAGATTTCCCATTATCGACCAACTTGTCCGATCGTGGCCTGTTCGATCCGCGAATCGACAGCGGCGCAGATGAACTTATTGTTTGATGTGCAGCCGTTATTGATTCCGTTGGAAGATAAAGAGGAGCTGTTGTTCAGCGCTGCGATTTCCGCCGCTAAAAAAGCCGGATATGTGGAAAAAGGCGATAAAGTCGTCCTTTCTGCCGGTGTTCCTTTGGGATGCTCCGGTAACACGAATATGATTCGTGTAATGGAAGTCGAATAAAGGATTCCATGCCTTGCACAAAAGGTGAAAAAAAGTGAAAAGATAGGCAGAAACCGTTTCTTCTATTATTGACATTCGTCATAGCTTTTATTATAATATCAAATGCGACATGAGGTGAAGATCGTGAAATTTACGAAAACAGATTTCTGTCAATCCAGAAATGGAGTCATTACAATTGATGAATACCTGACGATTGAAGAAAACGATCTGCTTCATCATACTCAAGTCAAGTCCATTCCAGAAGTGCATGTTACCGGCACTTTACAGTTTGACGGAACTGCTTTAGTATTTTCGGATTTGGAAATGGACGGTGTGATGATCGTTCCGGATTCTATTACTTCAGAAGATATTGAAGTGGTATTTGACACTGAGTCGCAATCAACGTATTCTTTTGTTTCCCTGGACAGATTGGAAACGGAAGATGATGAAATCATTGTGGTAAAAAGAGATACGCTGGATCTCAATCCTGAAATATTCCAGGCCGTGCTTCTGGAAGCGCCGATGAGCATAACGAAGCTGTCACGGGATCAATATCCTAAGGGGGATGGCTGGCAGCTGATTTCTGATCAGGATGACAGAGAAGAAGAAATCGATCCACGATGGGCAAAGTTAAGTGAATTCAAACTGGATGATGACTAGGAGGTGCTAGAATGGCTGTACAACAGAGAAGAGGATCAAAAACACGTAAGAATAAACGTAGAACTCACTACAAGATTACAGGACCTACTTTAACTCGCTGTCCTAACTGCGGTGAATACAAAGTGGCTCACAAAATGTGCTCTTGTGGCGAATACAACGGCAGACAAGTTGTCGAAAAGTAAACGTGGAGATAAAAATCGTAATTTGGATCCTTCATCAAGGATTTAACATTGCGGTTTTTTTTTCGTGCATTTATAATAGTTGTAGGAATTTTGAGGGATGATTATGAATAAAACATACCGTAATATGATTATTTATGTCGTAACGGTTTACTTCCTTACGACGGTATTATCTATCGTATCCAACCATTTTTCTCTCGATCAAACGCCGGTTACGACCATTATCATGGCCATTACCTATCTGATACCGGCCGGTGCCGCGCTCTTTCTTTTGAAAAGAGAACGGCCGAAAGCCAGTGTCCAGGCTTTGATCGGTCTGAAGAAGGAAGGTCTTTTTCCTTATGCCCTTTGTGTCGTATTTGTGCTGCTGCATTTCGGGTGCAACGGCCTGTTCGGAAATATAAAATCGTACGGCGGTTTTTTACAGCTGCTGCCCGAGATTCCCTATGCGCTGGTATTTGGTGGATTGGCCGAAATTGGATGGAGACGTTATCTGCAGCCGAAATTGTTTCGCGCTTTAGGGTACGCGGACCTGTGGTTTGTGTTGATTTTTCTGACGTTGATCGTCGTTTGTTGGTACATTCCGGTATACAGTGTACCTTGGTGCCGTCCGTTTGGGATGAATTGGTTTTTGATCCTTTTGCTTCTGGCGGGCAATACATTTATGCTGGCGGCCATCCGTATGGCCAGTCGGGGAGCCATCCCATGTATCCTTGCACAGACCTTGTTCATGGGTGTTAACCAGGTATGGATGGTTAACAATCATTGGCTGGCTGTCGCTTTTATTTCCGTTTTGGAGGTGGCGGCTGCCT
>JAWRHV010000042.1:0-5889 GCA_040266995.1 Erysipelotrichaceae bacterium
CATGAAAAGAAATGAGGGTATAAGAAAAATGGAAACAAGAGTGAGCGGATTCAGCGAATCGCAGAGAGAGTATTTATTGAACTGGTTCAAGCAGAAAGCGGAAATGGACCGAGTGAGCGAAGAGGCATACAGAAGAAAAAAGATCGAAAAGAAACTGATCAAGAAAGGTGAAAAGAGAGGAATTAGGAAAGGTGAAAAGAGAGGTGAAAAGAAAGGTGAAAAGAGAGGCATAGTCAAAGTCATAGGTCAAATGATGGCGCAACAGAATATGACCTGCCAAGAGGCTATGGATTTTATAAACCTGGATCCATCGATGCGAAAATATGTGAAGAAAGCCTTGGAAAATAAAAGAATAAAAGAAGAATGATGTATAATATACACAAAGGAGAATAGCGTATGATCAGAAAAAAAGAAGAATGTGCTGTGGAAACCCGTGTGGAGATGAAAGGGGGACCAGGGCAGGTTGTACAAACCTCTTTTGTGTCCAAGGAAGAGCTTCTGAATAAGGGGAGATTGTTTGGGAACCTTCATTTGGAACCAAATTGTGGTATTGGTATTCATACACATGAAGGAGAAGAAGAAATCTTCTATATTGCCAAAGGAGAAGTTGTGTATAACGATGATGGCAAAGAAGTGATTTTAAAAGAAGGAGATATTGCGATTTGTCCTCCGGGACATACCCATGGTGTAACCAATCGGTCGGATAAACCGGCGGATATGATTGCGTTGATTGTCTACGATTAGATACAAACCCTGATTCGTCTGAATCGGGGTTTTCGTCGTTGAATTTTATGGAGAATACATGCTACATTGACAGTAGAAATGTGAACATAAAGAGGTATAGAAAATGAATAATAAGAATTTAGAATCGCTTTTTACGCCATGGACCATTGGGAACTGTACAATCAAAAACCGGTTTGTGATGACTTCCATGGGTGGTACGGACTTGTTCGGATGGATGGAACGGAACCATTTTGACAAGGCAGGGGCCGAATTTATCCTGGAAGTGGCACAGAATAATGCAGGTCTGGTATTACCGGGATGCCAGCCGGTGTATAATCCGATGTTTGGACAGTGGTTGTATAAAAACGAGAAAATGTATCAGGAACTCAAAGAATGGATGCCGAAGTTTCATGAAACAGGAGCGAAGCTGTTTGTACAATTGACGGCAGGATTTGGCCGATCGTTTACAGTCAGTTCCATGATGGAGACATTGTATACCAATCCAATCTTACGAGTTTTATCCAAACCGGTCATGGACTTGGATAAGATTACAGCCAGTGCCAGTCCTTCGCCGAACCGTTGGAGCGATAAGATTCCCAGCCGTGCTTTAACCGTAGAGGAAATTCATGAATATGTGGATGCGTTTGCCAAAACCGCAAAGCTGTTGCAGCAGGCCGGTGTGGATGGTGTAGAGATCCATGCAGTCCATGAGGGGTACTTACTGGATCAGTTTACCTTGCCTTATGTCAATAAAAGAGATGATGAATATGGGGGAAGTATGGAAAACCGGTATCGTTTTGCGGTTGAAATTGTACAGGCTATTAAAAAAGTCTGTGGACAGGATTTTCCTGTCTCTTTGCGTTATAGTGTCGTATCCAAAACGAAAGGCTTCCGACAAGGAGCCTTACCGGAAGAAGAGTATGTAGAAGTCGGACGAGATATGGAAGAATCCGAAAAGGCTGCCAAGTATCTACAGGATGCAGGCTATGATATGCTCAACTGCGATAATGGAACGTACGATGCATGGTATTGGGCCCATCCGCCGGTATATATGCCGGAAAACTGTAATCTAAAGGATGTAGCGCATATCCGGAAGTTTGTGGATATCCCGGTTGTCTGTGCGGGAAGAATGGATCCAGAAACAGCGGCCAAGGCTATAGAGAATCATGAAATTGATGGAGCTGGTTTTGCCCGTCAGTTCCTGGCAGATCCGCAATGGATCACCAAGCTGATGGAAGACCGTACGGAGGACATTCGTCCGTGTATCCTTTGTCATAACGGCTGTTTCAACATGTGCCATTATAAAGGGGTGCCGAATGATCAGGATCTGCAGGATTCTTTGCATCTGGCCCGATGCGCTGTCAACGCAACGACCATGCAGACGGACAAGCATTATATCAAAAAGACGGACTATCCGAAAAAGGTCATTATTATCGGTGGCGGGATCGGCGGTATGGAAAGCGCCCTGGTCTTAAAGGCGCGGGGCCATCAGCCAATCATTTATGAAAAGAATGATCACCTGGGTGGTACGTTTGTGGCTGCCTCTTCGGAATCCTATAAAGGCAAACTGAGAGATCTATTGAAATGGTACCTTCGCCAGATCGAAAAGAAGGAGATTGAAGTGCATTTAAACACAGAAATCAAAGAATTGGGTGTCTTCCGTCAATATCCGGTCATCATTGCTACCGGCTCGAAACCAAGGGTTTTGCGTGTGCCGGGCTATGAAAAAATGGTCGAAGCCTGTGATTATCTGACAAGGACACCGGTCGGGGAAACGGTAGCCGTTATCGGCGGTGGCCTGACAGGATGCGAAATTGCCTATGAGCTGTGCTTGCAGGGCAAGAAACCGATCATTATTGAAATGAAGGATGACTTAGTCAGCCAGAAAGGTGTCTGTCTGGCCAACAGTTCGTATTTAAGAGAATATTTTGCACTGCATAAAATACCGGTCTATCTGGAAGCGACTTTAAAAGAAGTCAATGACCATGCGGTTCTTGTTCGTCAGAACAAGAAAGACATCATGATCCCTTGTGACAGTGTGATTT
Organism: Erysipelotrichaceae bacterium; assembly: GCA_040266995.1. GTDB lineage: Bacteria > Bacillota_I > Bacilli_A > Erysipelotrichales > Erysipelotrichaceae > UBA4312. The sequence continues at coordinate 2,769 of JAWRHV010000042.1, forward strand.
CCAGTGTGGGCTATATTCCGACACCGTTAGCAGACGAAAAGGGAAATATCCATTTGGTCGGAGATTGTAAACAAGTCGGCAACCTGCGTTCCGTTATCTGGCGGGCATGGGATGTATGTATGGAGATCTAAATATGGAAACGATCAAAGAAAAAGCGCTGCAGGCGCAGCTATGTTATGAAGATCTGAAAAAGAAGCTGGATATTCGGACAGAGGATCCGGTCGTCTTCTGTGTCAATGACCGCAAGAGACAACTCTTGAAAGCTTGTGTGGAACACAACCCATTTCCTTCTGTACTTAAGCCGGTATTGGTTTCTTTGCGTTTGAAAGCTGTAAAAAAACTGTTTGAAAAAGAAAAAGTACTGCAGACAGGGCCGGCCGCTGCCATTTTAAGTCTGGATCAGGCATTGGCCAAAGACATTGCCAGACAACGAGGGATGGACGTGAGTTCTGATCCCATCTTCTGTGATATTACCATGGCCGGTTTACAGGTCATCCGGTTATATATGATGGCTTATGAAGGCAATGAAGAATTCATTACATCCCGCTATCAGTCAGCAATACGTGTAGATAATGCGTTAAATGGATCATTCTATAAATATCCGACAAAAGATGGCCGTTATTTCTCGGCACATGTTTATTATGAATCCCAGAAAGCGAAGATGATGGAAGTTCTCCGGATGAAAAAAGATCCGGATAAACTGGTTTTTACAACGCTTCCGGCAGATAAGATCATAACGCGAAATGCCATTCGAAAATGGAAGGGAAAAGATCTGGAAGAAGCATCCTTTGCCAATGGAGCCTGTGGATGCGTATTGAGAGAACGCAGTGAATGGGAGGCCATGGAAGTCGGTAAAGCGGTCTGTGCTATGCCGTTGGTCCGTATGACCAAGGTCAAGGATACACCGAAAAAAAGCTTTGAAAAAACCGGAAAGCGGCCTTTATCCGGCATCAAGGTATTGGATCTGACCCATATTATTGCCGGTCCGGCGTGCACACGTTTGTTGGCGGAATATGGGGCCGATGTCACAATGATCCGAAGAGGAAAATATGTGAACCAGGAACAGGCGATGCTCGAGCTGGACGGCTGGGCCGGAAAGAAATCAGTATCTCTGGATTTCAATATTTCCGAACAACTGGAAAAGGCTAAAGACATGGTCAAGGAAGCTGATATCATTGTCTGCTCTTACCAAAACGGTGCCCTGGATCGTTTCGGTTTATCCGAAGAAGACATTCATCAGCTCAATCCGAACTGTATTTATGCATCGATGGTTTGTTTCTCGGATACCGTATGGAAACAAAGACCAGGATGGGCTCCTTGTGCTGAGGACATCACCGGATTATCAGTACGAAACGGCTCCATCAAGCATCCGGCAAACCTCAACGGTGTACCGCTGGATTATATTCCCGGGTTTATTCTGACAGCTGGTATCTTGAAAGCCTTGAAACAGCAGATGACCGAAGGAGGCAGCTATACCTTGACAGGCTCATTGACTCGTGGAGGGTATTGGTTACATGAATGTACCGATCTGTATGAAGCCTTTGCCAACGATAGCTCTTTCACGACATCTATCGAAGAAAATAAGGACGATGTCATCTGGCAGCAAACCTTCCATAAGGTGGAAGGAACATCAGTCGGGGATGTCTATTTCCCGGCGCCTGCGACCTTGACATCAGAGAATCCGGATCCATTTGGAACCATGAAGTTTGAAAATGTTGAATAACCATAAAACATCATAAACGATTCAATGACCTGATGAGCAACCATCAGGTCATTTTCTATTCAATATCTGATATATCTACATCCGGGGCAATATGAATGGTATAGTCCGGATAGGCTTTGGACAATTCTTGATACAGGATAGAAAGCCCCTCTTTCGGTTTGATGTCAAAACTCATTACCACGTCAAAGCGAAGCTCTTTTTTCTGCTTGTCTACATAAAATCCATGCATCTGTAAAGCCCAGTCATGGGAAAAGACTATTTCGGTAATCTGTTTTTGCATGGCTGCTATTTCTTCATCTTTTGTGTTGTAGGAATAGACACCGACACCGGTCAGAACGATACCGGCTTCTTTGTATACCTTGTTTTCAAGCTTTCTTGTCAGCTGATCGACCTGATCCACAGTCATGGTATCCGGCAGTTCCAGGTGAACAGAAGCCAGGTTCGTATTCGGGCCGAAATTGTAGATTACCAGATCATAAGCGCCACGAACTTCCGGCTCTTCGGTTAGCAGAGCCTTGATCTTCATAGTGGTTTCCTTATCCGGACGCATACCCAGAATATCGTTGAGCGTATCGATCATCATCTCAATACCGGATTTAACGATCACAACCGAAATAATGATACCGACAACGGCTTCCAGAGATAAACCGGTGACCATATACAGGATGGCACTGGCTAATACGGAGGCGGATAAAATGGCATCAAACAGTGCATCCGAACCGGAAGCAATCAAAGAACCGGAATGGACCTTTTCGCCCTGTGCTTTGACATATCTTCCCAATACGAGCTTAACACCCACTGCGACCGCAATGATTATTAAAGACAATACACTGTAATCCGCTTTCTCTGGTTGGATAATCTTTTTTACGGATTCCACAAATGAAGTAATACCGGCATATAACACGATTCCGGATACGATCATGGCACTCAGATATTCAATGCGTCCATATCCTAACGGATGCTTTTTATCCGGCAGTTTTCCGGCCAGCTTCGTACCGATGATCGTAATAATGGAGGAAAGCGCATCCGATAAATTATTGACTGCATCCAGCGTTACCGCAATCGAATGACTGAAAACCCCGATCACGGCTTTGAAAACAGCCAGAAAAACATTTGTGCATATACCAAGAATACTAGTTTGGATAATGACTTTATCCCGATTCATCATTTCTTGTTCCATCGTTTCACTTCTTTCTATATACCAAGGATTCTATCACAGCTTCTTAATTATTTCATTGATTCCGTCATTGTTTTTTGTCGTTCTTTTTTAACTTCGTAGTAGGTAATAAGACTAAAGAAAAGGAGGAATCATGTCAGCTATCAAGGAAGAAGTCTTAAACTACACATTGGAAGAGATCCAAAAGGATGGATCCAGTACCCGATTATTATCGATCCCGC
>JAWRHV010000043.1:0-47267 GCA_040266995.1 Erysipelotrichaceae bacterium
AGTATAGCACCTATTTTAAAAAAATAATGTCAGCAACGAGTTTTTATGCGCTTTATTGAATCTAATTCGATCCCGCAAGTATAGTTAAGGATTTCTGTGACTATAAAAAAGCGCCAACCTTTCTTAGGTTGACGCCATTGGCCTTTTAATAAAGGCTTTTTATTTTTGTGTGCAACAATTCCTAGTGATATAGATATGTTGTTTTCGGAAACAGGGCTTTTTTTTTACGCGAAAGTATCGGAGAAACCAAGTCTTTATTAAACAATATAAATAAACGAGTATCTGTTAAAATCTGTTACAATATATATTGAAAAAGACAAAAAATGAAGGGAGAACGATTATAATGAACATTATAGGAGCTTTGGTTTCTCTGCCAGTATCCATTATTCTGATAGTTTGGCTGAACCGTTGTAAAAGATATGATCCTTTTTCTAAAGGGAATATCCGACGTTTGATCATAGCCGGTATGTTGAGTGCGTTGCTTGCCACCGTTGTATCATTGTCAATTATGGTTGTTATGGCTATAAGTGTTATAGGAATTGACACATTACGATCCTGGATGACTAATCCGGATCCTGTGGCTATCCAGGCTACCATTGAGAAAATCCGTGCCACATCGACATTTTCATATGGAAAGCTCTTTTTAAATCAGTTGATCTCGATTGGTCTTGTAGAAGAGATGAGCCGCTATCTGTTTTTACGACTTTCTACACGAAAGCAGCCTTTTGCGAAAACCTGGCTGGATTATGTCATCTGTGGTGGTATTGTAGGAATTGGATTTGCGATCATCGAAGACCTGTTGTATTCCGAAGGAGGAGTCATTTTAGCCGCCCTGCGTGCATTAACGCCTTTTCATTTTACATATGGTGTCATCATGGGTTTTTTTATCGGAAAAGCTTTCGATACGAATCAGAAAAGATATCACCTCATTGGTATTTTGATTCCTGTTATTCTGCATACGTTATTTGACAGTTCGTTACAAGCTCTGTCGAAAGAAGATGTATATTTGATTTTAGTTGCTTTTGTATCTATTTTAACGATCGTGATTACAATTTTTATGATCATAAAGATCAACAGGTGGAGCATAGAGGCTCTGGATCATAAACAAGCCGATAATCCGATCACATAAGAACTGTTCCCAAGGTTTATTTGTATAGATGTGCAAAGGAAAAGGCGTTAGAAGAGCATATAGCTTATCTAACGCCTTTTTTCGTTTGTGATCATTGATCAATCCAGTTCAAACGCTCCTGTATAGAGCTGGTAATAGGTCCCTTTCTGTTTTAATAATTCCTCGTGATCTCCACGTTCAATGATCCGTCCGTTATCCAATACCATAATAGCGTTGGAGTTACGAATGGTACTTAAACGGTGAGCAATGACAAAGACGGTCCGGCCATGCATCAACTTATCCATTCCGTCCTGCACGATCTTTTCCGTTCGTGTATCAATGGAACTGGTGGCTTCATCCAGGATCAGCACCGGCGGATTGGCTACAGCCGCCCGGGCAATCGACAACAACTGTCTTTGTCCCTGGGAAAGGTTTTCTCCGTTTCCGGTGATGACCGTCTGGTAACCGTGCTCTAGGTGTTTGATAAAATCATGGGCATTGGCCAGTTTGGCAGCCTGGATGCATTGTTGGTCCGTGGCTTCCAGATTGCCGTAACGGATATTGTCCATGATCGTTCCGGTAAACAGATTGACATCCTGCAATACGATTCCTAAGGAATGGCGCAGATCGGCTTTTTTGATCAGTTTCACGTCAATACCGTCATAGGTGATCGATCCTTTCTGGATGTCATAAAACCGATTGATCAGATTGGTAATGGTCGTCTTTCCGGCTCCGGTGGCACCGACAAAAGCAATCTTCTGTCCTGGTTTGGCAAACAAGGAAATATCATGAAGAACGGTTTTGTTCTCTGTGTAGCCGAAGGTCACATCATGAAAGCGCACATCGCCTTTCAGTTCTACATATTCGACGCCGTCTTTACGAGGATGACGCCAGAACCAGTGTCCGGTATTTTCATGACAAGGCTGCCATTGGCCATCGACTTGTTTCATGTTGACCAGGGTCACTTGTCCTTGATCCACCTCCGGCTGTTCGTCCAGCAGTTCATAGATCCGGGATGCACCGGCGCCTGCCATGATGATGGAGTTCAGCTGCTGGGATATCTGACCGATCGGTGCATTGAAGGAACGGTTGAGCTGTACAAAGGCGGCAATGGTTCCCAGTGTTAATCCAGCCATATTATGAATAGCCAGAACAGATCCGATCAGAGCGTTGATGACCAAGGACACATAGCCCAGGTTGCCTAGGATCGGCATCAGGATATTGGCATATTTATTGGCATTGGCACTTGCCTGAAACAATTGCTCATTGAGTTCATTAAAATCTTCAATGCTTTGCGATTCATGATTGAAGACCTTGATAACCTTGGTTCCTTCCATCATTTCTTCGATATAGCCGTTGACAATGCCCAGATCTTTTTGCTGGTTACGAAAGTACACGCTGGATTTTTTGGTGATCACTCGGGCAGTGACGATCATCAGGGCTCCCATCGCAAAGGTGACACAGGCCATTGGTACATTCATAATGATCATAGAAATGGCAACGGCTACGATGGTAACCAGGGAGGAAATCGACTGCGGAATGCTCATTGACAAAAGCTGTCGCAACGTATCGGTATCATTGGTATAGATCGACATAATGTCGCCATGGGCATGCGTGTCAAAATAACCGATAGGCAGTGATTCCATATGTGTAAATAATAAGTCTCTTGTATGTTTTAGTGTTCCCAGGGATATGGTCACACATTGCCGGTTGTATAAGTACGTGCAGAGGATCCCTATCAAATAAATGGCCGCAATTTTACACAATGCCTGCAATAAAGGCGTGTAGTCGACGGCGTCCGAGCGAAGCAGCGGCTGAATGTAGTCATCGATCAAAGTTCGCATGAACATACTGCCGTACACATTGGCAAAGGCACTGATCAGGATCAGGATCACAACAACCAGACTGCGAACTGGATAGGTTGTGATGGTTTCTTTTAATAGACGGGATAGACCCGATGTTTTTTTATTCATGTTCCGGATCTCCTTTCTGTTGTGCTTCAAAGGTTTCCCGATATACCGGACTGGTCCGTAGAAGCTGCTCATGGGTGCCTTGTGCGAGAATCTTTCCATCATCGAGAAGGATGATCTGGTCAGCATCCTGCACAGAGCTGATCCTCTGGGCAATAATGATCTTGGTCGTATCCGGAATCTGCTCTAAAAAGGCCTGGCGGATCTGGGCATCCGTCCTGGTGTCCACGGCACTGGTGGAATCATCCAGAATCAAGATCTTCGGTTTTTTCAACAATGCACGGGCAATACACAGACGTTGTCTTTGTCCGCCAGAGACATTGGCACCCCCTCGTTCAATATATGTATCATAGCCATCCGGCATTTTCTGAATGAATTCATCGGCCTGGGCTAATCGGCAGGCCTCCATGATTTCTTCATCTGTGGCTTGTGGATTGCCCCAGCGCATATTCTCTTTGATCGTACCGGAGAATAGAACGTTTTTCTGCAATACCATGGCAACGCCATCTCGCAGGGTCTGCAAGTCATATCGGCGTACATCGATGCCACCGACTTCCACATGGCCCATGGTTACATCGTACAATCGCGGAATCAGCTGCACAAACGAGGTCTTGGAACTGCCGGTCGATCCAAGGATACCGAGGGTCGAACCGGCCGGTACCTTCAGATTGATATCGGTCAGGACATAATCCGGTTTATCGTTGACATAGTTGAAGTAGACGCTTTCAAAGGTCAGGGAACCATCTTGGATGGTTTTTATGCCGTTTTCCGGGGAATTCAACGTGCTTTCCTGGGTGATGACCTGGGCAATCCTTCGTCCGGAGGCCATGGACATGGACACCATGACAAAAACCATCGACAACATCATTAAAGCCATCAACATGCTCATGATGTAGGTAAACAGACTTAGAAGCTCTCCGGTCGTCATCGTCCCATCAACGATCATATGGGCACCAAACCAGGAGATCAGAACGATGCATGTATAGGCAGATAACTGCATAGCCGGCCCGTTTAAAGCCAGGATGAGCTCGGCTTTTCTCTGGATCTTGAAAAGGGCATCGCTTTCTTTGTTGAAATGTTCGATTTCATGATCCTGGCGGACAAAGGATTTCACAACACGGATTGCCGTAATGTTCTCCTGTGTACTGCGGTTGAGATCATCGTACTTTAAAAACAGCTTTTCAAAGATCGGACGCACGATAAAGATAATACCGAACAGAACAACACCCAAAAAAAGGATGACGCCTAGAAAGATCAGGGCAATCCGCCGGTTGATAAAAAAGGACATGAACAGACTGGCGACTAACATCATAGGCGCTCGTACACAAGAGCGGATGATCATCATATAGGCCATCTGTACATTGGTGACATCGGTCATCATACGTGTGATCAGAGAACTGGTGGAATAGGCATCCAGCTCCCGGAAAGAAAAATTCATGATGTTTTCATATTCGGCCTTGCGCAGATTCTTGGCAAAACCGCTGCTGGCAATGGCGGCATACTTTCCACTTAGGGCACCTGCCAGCAAGGAAAGCATCGCGGCCAGAAACATAAACAATGCACTTACCATGACCACGTTCAGATTTCCTTTTTCAATGCCCTGATCGACCATGATCGACAACATAAAGGGAATGAAAACTTCCAATATAACTTCCAAAGCGACCCATAAAGGAGCTGCTAAAGAGGCTTTCTTATATTCTTTGACTTCATTTAACAAGGTTTTTAACATGAATTTCCTCCTCTCTGAGATTTTCGTAAATATGATCCAGCAGTTTAAATAATTCGTCTTGTTGATGCTCGCTCAGACCTTTGACCATGACGGCATCCATTTTGTCAATATGTTGAAAGACCGTTTGATCCAACGCCTTCGTTTTCGGCGTCAGGGCCACATACCGGATGCGTTTGTCCTGATCAGAAGGGATGCGTTCCACGTACCCCTTTTGTTCCAGACGGTCTAACAGACCGGTGACCGTCGGATTGGAGATGCAGAGGCTTTCCTGCAGATCTTTCTGACACATGGGACGGTTCTGGTTGCTATAGAGGACCCGGATGATGTCAAATTGACTGTTGGTAAGATCGTATTCTTTAAGAAGGGAATCCATTGTATGGTTTAACCCATAATGAATATTCTTTATATAATAACCAATGGGATGTTCTCTTTGTTTCATGATAGTTATCCTCCCTTAAAATATAGGCTGCTATATATTAACGCTATGTTTAAGGACTGTCAATGGAAAAGCTCAGACATTTATGCTACACTATGGTATACTTTGATAGAGAGATGGGAGCCTTCATGTATAGAAATGGATTGAAACGGTTATTGGGTTTGTTGATGAGCGTGTCGGGAATCATTGTATTATCCCCTGTGTACCTGGTCTTGATCCTTGCGATCAAAACAACATCCCCGGGACCGATTTTTTTTAAACAGAAGCGAGTGGGGATACACAAGACCCATTTTCAAATATTGAAATTTCGCAGCATGCGGATCGATACACCGAAGGATATACCGACCCATATGTTGGAAAATCCGGACCAGTATATTACTTCCGTTGGCAAGTTCATGCGCAAAACATCGTTGGATGAACTGCCGCAGCTGTTTAATATTGTCAAAGGGGATATGGCCGTGGTCGGTCCCCGGCCGGCTTTATGGAATCAATACGACCTGATTGCCGAACGAGATAAATATGGTGCCAACGATGTATTGCCGGGATTGACGGGCTGGGCCCAGGTGAATGGCCGGGATGAATTGGAAATCGATGTCAAAGCCAAATACGACGGCCAGTATGTGGAACGGATGAGCTTTTTGTTCGACTGCCGCTGCTTTCTGATGACGATTGCTTCTGTGCTGAAGCACGATGGCGTTGTGGAAGGTGGCACCGGGCAGATGCATAAAGGAGATAACGCATGAAGCGGGTATTGATTACCGGAAAAAACAGTTATCTTGGTACCCATGTCAAAGAAAGACTGGAAAGAGATCCGGACCACTACCAAGTGGAAGAGCTGGATCTGAAGGATGGATCCTGGAAGGAAAAGGACTTTTCCGGCTATGACTGCATCTATCATGTTGCAGGGCTGGCGCATTCAACACCAAAAGACAGTGAAAAGGATCTGTATTATCAAGTCAATACGGAGCTGGCTTACCAAGTCGCCAAAAAAGCATGTGAGCAGGGGGTATCCCAGTTTATCTTTATGAGCTCTATTATTATATATGGAAAAGGGAGCATGGGCACCCGCCGGATCATCACCAAAGAAACACCGGTGCATCCGGATAATTTCTACGGGGACAGTAAATGGCAGGCGGAACAAAAGCTGCAGACATTGCGCAAGGAAAACTTTCACATTGCCATCCTGCGTCCGCCGATGATCTACGGAAAAGGATCCAAGGGAAACTATCCCAAATTAGCCGCCTTTGCCCGGAAGACCCGGATCTTTCCCAGCCTGGAAAATGAAAGAAGCATGTGCTATGTGGAAAATTTGGCTGCCTTTGTACAATGTGCTATCGACCGAAACCTGGAGGGAATCTATTTCCCGCAGAACAAGGAGCCTGTCAGCACAAAAGAACTGGTTCGGCAGATTGCGGCCTGCCACCATCACAAGGTCCTTTTTGTCGGTGCGTTCAATCCATTGTTGAAAAGACTGCGAAACCATCCGATCGTGTCCAAGGCTTTTGGCAGCCTGGTCATCGATCCTTCCTTATCCACCTATGATTTTGACTATCAGGAGGTGGATCTGAAAACTTCAATTATCGTAACGGAGAGTGAAGAATGAGAGTTATGTTGGTCTGTGCGTTTGATACCTATTTTGACCGCGTACGGATGTTGTTGAAATATTATGAAATGAAGAAATGCGATGTAATGGTTGTTACATCGGATTTTTCACATCGCCATAAAGAACGCAGAAAGTATGAATGGGTAGATATTCATGTCAATGTACGCCCTTATACAAAGAATTTGTCTGTTGACCGTTTACGTTCTCATCAGGAATTTTCAAAAAAGGTGCAGACCATAGCGGAATTGAATCGGCCGGATCTGATCCATGCGCTGGTACCGCCCAATTCACTGGTGAAACAGCTGGCATTATATAAAAAGAAGCACCATTCCACCAAACTTATTTTTGATGTCATTGATCTGTGGCCGGAAACGATGCCTGTTTCCCATATCGACTGGATGCCGCCGATCCGCATGTGGCAAAACCAGAGAGCGCAGTATATTGACCAGGCCGACCTTATTTTTACCGAATGTGATTACTATCAGGAAGTATTGGAGAAACAAAACGATCCGAAGGTGAAAACGCTCTATTGGGCCAGAAAGGAAAAACCGGTTCCTTATACCCAGACCAATCGGGATGCCATACATTATTGTTACTTGGGATCCATCAATAATATTATTGATACAGACTGTATTGCCAATGTATTAAAGGAAACCATGAAATACCGCAAGACGGTCCTGCATATCATCGGCAACGGTGAGATGAAAGACCGGTTGCTGCAGAAAGCGAAGGATACCGGTGCGGAGGTCATAGACCATAAGGAGCTGTATGATCCCTCTGCCAAACAGATGGTATTTGATCAGTGCCATTACGGATTAAACATCATGAAACCGTCGGTGGTCGTCGGACTGACGATGAAATCGCTGGATTATCTGTGTGCCGGCCTGCCTTTGATCAATACGATCGGCGGGGATACGCAGACACTATGCCGGCAATACGATATCGGCTGGAATCTGACGGCTGATAACTGTGCAGAAACGGTGAAAGCCATTTGCCGGGAAAGCCTGGATGAATGGCAGCAGAAACGAAATCAGGCACAGAAGGTCTATCAGATGTATTTTACCGAAGCCAGCTTTTTTGCGACATTAGATAAGGCAGGTGTATGTGATGATTAGTATCATTGTTGTCTATAATATGGATGTGCAGACATGTGACATCTATCAGACGTTGATCAAACAGCCGGATATCGATGTCATTGTGTGTGATAACAGTACCGAACCGACCTCCAATCGACAAACAGTGGAAGGGGATGGAGCAACATATCTTTTTATGGAAGGCAATCATGGATTATCAAAAGCTTATAATGCGGCCTTGGATCATATGACCATGCATCCCCAGGATTATGTCATCTTGTTTGATCAGGATACCATTGTCCATGATGACTACTTCCCATGTGTTCGTCACAGTATTCAGACACGACAGGATATATATTTTCCGACAGTAAAGACCGCCAATCAGATCCTGTCTCCGGCAGTGATCGCCGATGGCGTTGTTTCTGCATTGGATGGAGAAGACCATGTTCCGATTGAAGAGATGACAGCCATCAACAGCGGGATGGTGATCCGTATGGGTCTGTTTACAGAGTATCGGTATCCGGAATCGCTGTTTTTAGACTATGTGGATCATGCCTTTATCGCCCAGATGAAACAAAGAAATTGTTCCATGGTGTGGATGCCGGCAACGATCACGCAGGCATTTTCAGCGGAAACCAAAGATAAAGACCAGGCAAGAAAACGCTTTGCGATCTTTAAAAAGGACAGTGAAGTCTTTTACCGGGATATCATTCCTCACAAAAGAGCTTGCGCATTTGTGGTCAATAAACGAAAGCTGCGGCTGTTGCTGCAATACAAAGATATAAGAATAGTAAAGTGGTGATTTGATGAATATATCCGTAGCCATGGCTGTCTATAACGGCCAGAAATATCTAAAAGAACAAATCGAATCGATCCTGCACACATTGGAGGATCACGATGAGTTGATCATCTCCGTCGACCCGGGAACCGATGACAGTGAAGCTATCATCCAAAGCTTTCCGGACCCTAGGATCCATACGATCCAGGGACCCGGCAAGGGAGCGACGGCTAATTTTGAGAACGCCATCCAGCACTGTCAGAATGAAATCATCTTTTTATCGGATCAGGATGATATCTGGATGCCGGAGAAACGGAAAAAAGTGCTCGCTGCCTTTGATCCGGAAACGATGGTCGTGCTCCACGATGCGATCGTGGTCGATGATCAGATGCACTGCATCCATCCTTCTTTTTTTGATCACCGGGGCACCAAGCTGGGAATTCATCACAATATCTTAAAGAATTCCTATATGGGCTGCTGCATGGCATTCCGAAAGGAAATGGTTCCAGTCATCACACCGTTTCCAAAGAATTTACCGATGCACGATCAATGGATCGGCTTATGCGGAGAGAAGCTTGGCCACAACAAGTTGATCCATGAGCCTTTGCTCATCTATCGTCGCCATGAAGAGAATGCATCGGCAATGGAACATGCCGATATGGTACAGATGATCCAATGGCGTTTCTACCTTATCAAGCATTTAAAAAAGATCCAATCATAGAACACGAAGAGATTTTCTCTAACCAGGAGAGAATCTCTTTTTTTGTCCAAGATAAAACGGGATCGGAAGAACGTTTTCCCTTGGTATCCTCTTATTTTTATGCTTTTAAATATCTTATCAATTAAATAAGTATGAATGTTTAAAATATACTTACTGTTATATTTGGTTAACATAGAACGGCGATACTATAATATTTGTAACAGAAATTCAGGATTTTTGAATAGAAAGGGGGTGAGAACAATGAAAAAGAAATTCAATCGATCCCTGTTTTTCTTTGTGTTCCTGCTTTTAGGACTTTTCTTTTTTGCGAGAAATGATTTTACCAGTGTCTATGCTGAAGAACCGGAAACCCTGGATATACAAAATGAATCTTTCGAACCTGCTGAAAACACAGACGATGGATCAACTACGGATGATACGGAGAATCCAACGGAAGAGCCGATGGAAAATGTTCCGGAAGAACAGCCGGATGAACAACCGGAAGAAACCCCGGCCCTGACGGCCAATCCCCCGGATCCGGTTACCGAGATCTATCTGAACGGACAGAGCGGTGATGACACCAACGATGGAACCAGCGAACAAAGTGCCTTGAAAACATTTGAAAAGGCAAAGGAATTCGCTCTGAGCAATCCAAGTATCAAAACGATCTGGGTATTAGGTCAGGTCAATGGCTCAGGAGAGCTTTCCTTAAAGGGAACCAATGCAATCCTGAAACGCCATGGTAGCTATACCGGCGTCGTTTTGAATCTGATTGGCAATGCGACCTTATCCGATATCACCATCGACGGAAATAAGGATGCGATCACCGAAAAATGTGATTCGTTGGTGGTTGCGAAGAGCTGTACACTCTATATCAAAGATGGAACGGTCATTCAAAACAATACCAGAACCGGAAGCGCAAATCCAGATAGTGATAATGGCGGCGGTCTAAGAGCCGACAGCTCGACAGTCTATATGACCGGCGGCATCATCCAGAATAACACGGCGTACTGGGGAGCCGGTGTCTCCTTGAACTCCACCACATTCAATATGAGCGGTGGAACGATCCAGAACAATCACGCGCTGCGTAATGGCGGCGGTATTGGAATGTGGAACGGATCTGATAAAGTAAGCATTGCCAATATCAGTGATAAAGCTTTGATCCAGAGAAACCGATCGGAAGCCGAAGGCGGCGGCATTTCTGTAGGGTTCTACCGTGCAAGCAATTCACAGCTTATCTTAAATATAACCGGTGGTACGATCCAGGAAAACGAATCCAAAGCCAGTGGTGGTGGTATCTTTATACAGGCTGGATTAGCAAATAAGCAGAGTATTGCCCATATATCCGGTGGATATATTATCAACAACAAAATGTTGGGAAACAGTGAACTTGGAAATTCCACGTTTGGTGGTGCTGGTATTTATGTCAATGGATACTCACGGGAATATGATAGTTTTTCAAGTGGAGAACTACATTTGATTAACGCGCTGATCTATGACAATAAAGCCGATATGGAAGGCGGCGGGTATGCTTCCTGTCCAAGCTCTGAAACGCATATTTATGTAAACAGAGGGGCTGCTTTCTATCAAAACCAAGGTTCAAATGCCAAAGAAATCTATATCTTGGCTTCGGATCAATATGGTGCCCATAGTGGCGATCCAATGTATACGATCTCCAATTCCATGCTCGGCGGTACACCATATCACTGGATGGATGATAAAGGAATAGAGCTTCCTTTAAATAAACTGGATGGACAATTGCTTCGGGCACTTAACCAATCGCTGAATCTTCATACAAACGCTGTGGTGGATGCCTATGGCCGAAGCCTGGCCAAGGTATTTATCTATGGTAATTATTCAGCGACACGAGGCGGTGGTATCGGTTCCAACGGAACTGTATACATCGGAGAATATGATGAAGTAAAAGTACCGGTGAAAAAACAGTGGAACGATGCCGATAATAAAGGATCCACTCGTCCGGATCAGATCATCATCGAGCTGTATCGGACAGACAGCATATCCAAAGAACCGGTTTATGTTGGATATGAGGTTATAAAAGTCGATGCGGATGGAAACTGGTCCCTGGTATTTAAAAATCTTCCAAAGAATGATCCAAAAGGAAACCCATATATCTATTCTGTCAAGGAAAGAAAGACCAAAGGGTATACAAGCCGGGTAACCGGAGATATGGAAAACGGATTTATGGTTAAGAATACATTAGCCATCAATATTTCTGTACAGAAAAAATGGGAAGGAACCATAGGCAAGGCTGTAAAAGTCGTTTTGAAAAGAAACGGAGAAGATACAGACCGGATCGTTGTACTGAGCATGGACAATCATTGGATGGATACATTCCAGGATCTTGAAGTGTATGACGAAGACGGAAATGTCATAGAGTACTCTGTGGATGAGCAGTCTGTGATTGGCGTAGACGGAAAGAAGTATACAGTGAAGGTGACCGGAAATTGTGAAGATGGTTTTATCATCACCAATACCGAGGAGCCAACACCACATCAGCTTAAGGAAGAACCAAAGAAACCGTCTGTAACATATACAAAATCTGTGCCAACAGGTCGTTCTGTAAATGGTATGATCTGGCAGTTTATGTGTATACTGGCCGGAGCTATGGCGATTGTTCTGTTACGCAGGAAACAGTACGATCTATAAGAACCAAACCAATAAAACATGATTAAAAAATCTCACTGAAACAGTTATTCTGTTCTAGTGAGATTTTTATATTCCTTAAATAGATACGTAAGTATACAAGAAAAAAAAGATATACTCTTGTGTTTTTATGAAATTTCATGGTATTTTAGCAATGGTAGGTGATCATTTTGAAAACAAAGGAATTATACGATTTAACACATAGTTTAGCGGGCGAATATTTGGCTCGCTTTGAATACCCATGGCAGGCATTAAAAGGAATCAAAGAGTTTATTCTGGAACTCGGTCCTACATTGGTGGACCAAGGATACAATGAAATTGCGGAACATGTATGGGTGCATGAGAGTGCTAAGGTATTTGACAGTGCTTATTTAGGGGCTCCATGTATTATTGGACCACGTACCGAAGTACGCCACTGTGCTTTTATACGCGGAAGTGCTTTGGTCGGTGCAGACTGTGTTGTCGGTAACAGTGTGGAATTGAAAAACGTTATTTTGTTTGACCATGTGCAGACACCGCATTATAATTATGTGGGCGACAGCATCCTGGGGTATTATTCCCATATGGGAGCTGGTTCCATCACATCCAATGTAAAGTCTGATAAAACCCTGGTGGTGATCCATGGAGAAAAAAATATAGAAACCGGAATCAAAAAGATAGGCGCTATGTTGGGCGATTACGTGGAAGTAGGCTGTAACAGCGTATTAAATCCCGGAACGATCATAGGCCCGCATTCCAATGTCTATCCGGTATCCTGTGTACGAGGTGTAATTCCTGCGAACAGTATCTATAAATCCGGAGATAATATTATAAAAAAAGATTAGACAAAGGGAATCAACATTCTGCATCTGTATATGCATGTTGATTCTTTTATTTGGATTTTTAATAAAAGTATTTAAAAAGATTTAAATAGCTTTATTATGTTGTTGAATAATATTCAATTATGTGTATAATTAAATTGAATAACTGATTGTATTAAGATACAATCTAAAGAAGAAAAAGTATATTTTGAAATATTCATTCTTTTTCTATATAGGAGGGGATACGGATGAGTACGAAGAAACGTGTTTTGAAATCGATGGGATACCCACTGGCTGCCTGTGCCGCTTTTGCGGTCATGAATACAGCTGTCTTTGCGGATACCGATGAAAACCAGCCGGAAATGGTAGAAAACCAAGCATCGGAAACCACAAAGACCAATGATCAGCAGACAAGTGCAGAACCAAGCATTGAAGAAACGGAACAACAGCAACAGCAGGATGAAATCGATCAAATCAATGAAGCAATAGATGAGAGAGAAAAGAAACAGGAAGAAATTAACGCCGTACCGGAAAATAATAGGACGGAAGAATCTGCTGTAAAAAACCAAGAAGAGAATGAAATCCTTAAACCAGCTGTTCAGGTTAAGAAAGCACCAGCACAACAACCTTTAAAAGCAAATGAAGCAGAAAAGACTCAAATAAAGGTTGGGGGTTATGACTGGGCATGGAGAATGTATGCACAAGCGGCACAATATTTTGGATATAAAACTTATAAAATAGACGATTTAGATAAAGTAATTCTTTCTTTTGATGACAATGGTTTATTTGCAAATTTAAAGGCTGAAGATAGCTATGGACAAGTAAGAGTTGGTGAAACAGTTATTAATCCAAACGATGCATCAACATGGAAGATTATTGGATTTGTGCCAGTTATGGATCCATGGTATCCTGGCTCTCCGTATGCTTATGAATATGCTCCATATTCCCCGGGCAACAATGCGATGTGTGAAAAGTATTTCAATTTTAGTTCTGAAACTGAGGCCAAAGAATTTGCATCGAAATATGGTGCGCTTTACGGAGAAAAACCAAATGAAAAGCTTTTAAGTAATCATGGATGGATTATGGCAGTTTGGTATAGAAAAGAGATTGTAGTACCAACTAATCAAGATTCTGAATATCGTGACATTACACCAGTACCTGCAGTTAATTATCAGAAAACGACTGAAGGTTTAATAATTGAAGCTTATGTACCTGAGCCTGGAGAATATCCTGGGGTAACAAATGAGCACAGAAAGGTGATTTATACAGTTACAATCCCAAAAGGAATGGCTGCTAAAGAACTTAACATTAATGTACTAGACTTTATGGTTAAGGACGAAGAAACAGGGGAATTAAAACCTGTGGTTATTCCGAATTTTCAACCTGGCGATACCATTGAATATGAGATTCACATTATAGATGAGAGTGGAGAGTATAAATATAAAGAGAAAAGTGGGGCCGAAGGGACTATACCATTCGCAAAAGAAGATTACGAAGAAGAATTATCTAAAGGTTTTGAAGGGTATGATATTTATAAAACAGATGATAAATCCCATTATTCCATGTTTTCCCGTCGAGGAATTAATAGACCTTTGGCAACCCTTTTGAAGAAAGGCTGGGGAACAGACGATATTGAAGAATTATTGTATTACTACGAGCCTTTATCTTTCTCTATAACTGATTTTCTCGCACATTCTTTGCTAAAGTGTAACTATGGAACAGAATTCGTTCCTTCGGAAGGGTTGAATGCTCAGGTACTCAAAAGTATTTCCAAGGATGTTGTGGATAAATATTTACATAAATATTATCTAGATTGGTTTTCTGCGAACAACAGTGAAGGAAAAACATACAAATCTTTCGATGAATTATCCAGAGAACAGATAGGTATTTTATATAAGAGTATTAATAAAATCCAAGATGAAGAAACGAATCCTGCTGTTGCTTCTGGGTTATATTGGGGATTCTATGAGCGTCTTTATCTAATTAGCGACAATGTAGATGACAATGGAAAACTAGTAGATGCGAAAGGGTCTTATTCATGGATGAAAAAACCTGCCGGATTTACTGATGAAGATGGCAATTCATTCGATGAAGTAACCTCTTCCCAATGGAAGAGTAGCCGAAAAGTCGTTGGAGATGCTGCAGAGTATGTGATTCATTATTTTACCCAAATTGATGGGGAATTTGATGGTAATAATATGCAGAATACAAAGTTCTTCATCGGGGTGCAATTTAAGCTTGTAAAGGATGAACCGGATATTCCGGAACCACCGAAACCGGAAGAACCAGGAGAACCGGAAAAACCGACTCCACCAGAACCTGAAGAACCGGGAGAACCAGTAGCACCAACTCCGGAGCAACCTAAGATTGAAGTGGCGACAGGTGTCTTTGTGGATGCTCAGTTATGGATATCTTTGATGGGCGCTAGTGCTGTTTCTTTGGCTGGAGCTAGAAGATTAAAGAGAAGAAATAGAACGAAATAAGCATAGATATTTCAATCCTGTGTGAGGAATGTCGGATATAGAACTGATCTTGTATGAGGTCAGTTCTTTTTTATGGTCGGATGCTATTGAATATAGAGAGGAATTCATGTATATTGTTCATGTAATGAAAGAAGAATGAGTTCATGAACATAAGAGAATTAGATATTCTTACATCTATATATACAAGTAAGAAAAAAAATCAAAGAGCCATTGCAGAAGACACCGGATATTCTGTGGGTCTGGTTAATAAAGCAATGAAAGCATTAAGAGAAGAAGGGTTATTCGATCAAGATAACCAAATCACAGAAAAAGGAAGGCAGCTATTAGAAAACCAGCGACCGAAGAATGCGGTGATATTAGCGGCTGGTGTGGGCATGCGAATGGTTCCGATCAATACGAGTGCACCAAAGGGATTGCTTGAGGTTAATGGACAGCGGTTGATCGAGCGGCTGATCGTTCAGCTGCATGAAGTGGGTATTACCGATATTACGATCATTGTCGGCTTTATGAAGGAACAGTTTGAGTATTTGATTGATGAGTATGGTGTGAAGCTGGTTGTTAATCCACATTATATGGATAAGAATAATTTGTATTCATTATCTTTGGTAAAAGACAAAATCAATTATACGTATATCGTGCCTTGTGATCTTTGGTGTCGTACCAATCCATTTCATGCGTTTGAATTGTATTCCTGGTATATGGTAAGTGAGGAAAAGAAGGCATCGAGTCCTGTCCGTGTCAATCGAAAGATGGAACTGACTGCGACGGAATCATCCGGCAATAAGATGTATGGAATTTGTTATATAAAGGATGAACAAGCTCATATGCTGCAAGCGAGACTTGCTGAAATGGGTAATAACCCTAAATATGATGAATCCTTCTGGGAGGATACGCTTTGGATCAAAGGAAAGAGCCGGATGTTTGTGGCTGCCCGTGTTGTAGCGAACCAGGATGTGATTGAAATCAACACATATGAGCAACTACGTGATTTGGACAGTCGGTCATATCACCTGCAATCGGATGCTATCGAAATTATCAAAGAGCAGTTTCATGTGCAATCGGATGATATCAAGGAGATTTCGGTTCTAAAGAAAGGAATGACGAACCGTTCTTTCTTATTTAATGTCAAAGGACGCAAATATATTATGCGTATCCCCGGAGAGGGGACAAATCAACTCATTGACAGGAAACAGGAGGCTTCTGTCTATCAAACGATTCATGGACGTGGGTTATGTGACGATCCGGTTTATATGAACGATGAAAACGGCTATAAGATTACGGCTTTCTTAGAGAATGTACGGACATGCGATCCTTTGAATGAAGAAGACGTAAGAAAATGTATAAAGCGCTTAAAAGAATTTCATTCTATGAATCTGCAGGTTGCGCATACATTCAATATCTATGAACAGATTGAGTATTATGAGAGTTTATGGAAAGGAAAACCATCCATATACAGAGATTATTTAAAAGTGAAGGAAAATGTTTTTTCTTTGAAAACATACATTGACCAAACGGATCATGCATGGTGTCTGACGCATATTGATGCCGTTCCGGACAATTTTCTGTTTTATGAAAAGGACGGGGTTGAGCATGTTCAATTAACAGATTGGGAATATGCAGGAATGCAGGATCCGCATGTGGATCTGGCAATGTTTGGAATATATAGTTTATATGATAAAGAACAAATGGATTGGTTGATCGATATTTATTTTGATAACCAATGTGATGTACAAACGCGTAGAAAGATCTATTGTTATGTAGCGGCCTGTGGTTTATTGTGGAGCAACTGGTGCGAATACAAGCGGGAACTAGGTGTCGAATTTGGAGAATACAGTCTTCGTCAATACCGATACGCAAAGGAGTATTTCCAATACGCACAGAAAGTCGGACAGGAAGCGAACGGGAGGGAAGAATCGTGGATCATCAAGTAAAAAGGGCGATTATCATGGCTGCCGGGATCGGTGAAAGAATGCGACCTGTTACCGATACCATACCAAAACCGTTGGTGCGGGTGAACGGAGAAAGAATGATTGAAACGGTGATCCGTGCGTTACATCAAAATGGAATCACGGAAATCTATGTGGTTGTAGGCTATATGAGAGAGCAGTTTGCGTTTTTAGAGCAGAAATATAAAGGGCTGCATCTGATAAAGAACCCATATTATAATACGTGCAACAATATTGCCAGCTTATATGTAGCCCGTGAGCATCTGGAGGATTGTATGATCCTGGATGGCGACCAGATGATCTACAATCCGGACATCCTGGATGCCCGGTTTACACGATCCGGCTATAATGCGACCTGGTGTGAAGGACAAACGGATGAATGGCTGCTGGATGTAAAAGACGGAGTGATCCGCTCTTGCAGCCGGTCAGGAGGGGCCAAAGGCTGGCAGTTGTTCTCTATTTCCCGATGGGATCATAAGGATGGTCAACGATTGAAAAAACATCTGGAGATTGAGTTTAAACAAAAGAAAAACCGTAACATTTATTGGGATGATGTCGCTTTGTTTTGTTACCCAAAGGAGTACAGTCTGGGAATTTTTCCGATGAGACCATCGGATGTAAAGGAAATTGACAGTCTGCAGGAATTAGCACAAATAGATCCTTCTTACCAGAAGGTCTATGGGGAGTAAAGTACATATGAATAAGAATAATTTGGATACAAAACGAATTGACTGGTTGATCACATTGGTTCCTTTTTTATTGATAGGGGGATTGGTGCTTCTGTTGTTTGTCTTTCCACAGCAGGCCAATCAAGTGATTTCCGATGTCCGTTTCTTTTTTGGAGATACGGTCGGAATCTATTACCTGGTCATCGGTCTTGGTGTTTTAGCCATTTCCATCTATCTATGCATGTCGAAATATGGAAATATTGTATTGGGAGAACCGGGAGAAAAACCGAAGTATTCCTTTTTTGCCTGGGGAAGCATGATGTTTACATGTGGACTGGCTGCGGATATTCTGTTTTACTCCTTTGCCGAATGGGTTATGTATGCCGTTAATCCGCATATCACAGATTTAGGATCAATCACCGAATGGGCCGGTGTTTTCCCATTATTTCACTGGAGCTTTATCCCTTGGGCTTTTTATCTGGTACTGGCTGTGGTCTTTGGGTTTATGCTGCATGTCAGCAAAAGACAACGACAGCGGTATTCCGAGGCCTGTCGGCCTGTGATTGGGAAAAAAGCAGATGGTTTGCTTGGGCGGATCATCGATCTGTTTGCGTTGTTTGCCCTGTTAGCCGGAACGGCAACGACCTTCAGCGTGGCCACGCCTCTTTTAGCCAGCGTGATCATGCGCCTGTTTCATTTACAGATTGACCGTAGAATTGTGACCATTCTCATTTTATTGGTGACGTGTCTGGTCTATACATATGCCGTACTACATGGATTTAAAGGCATCAGTTTTCTGGCCAAGCTTTGTATCTATCTCTTTTTCGGATTACTGTTTTATGTTTTTATCATAGGAGGCCAAGCTCGTTTTATTGTGGAAAACGGATTTCAATCGTTTGGCAAGATGATACAAAACTTCATTGAACTATCGACATATACAGATCCTGGCCGGACCAATCATTTCCCGCAGGACTGGACCATTTACTTCTGGGCATACTGGATGGTATGGTGTATTGCTGCACCGTTCTTTATCGGAAATATATCCCAGGGAAGGACCGTTAAACAGGTCATTACGGGGGGTTATGTGTTTGGTGTCGGGTCAACCATTATCAGCTTTATCATCCTAGGTAATTACTCTTTGGGATTACAAAGCATCGGGGCTGTCGATTTTATTGCGCAATATGAAGCCAGCAATGATCTGTACGCCCTGATCCTGGGAATCATAGATACGATTCCGGGATCGACCTTTGTTTTGATCTTGACGCTTGTCTGCATGATTGCTTTTTATGCGACCTCATTTGATTCCATCGCGTATACGGCAGCATGCTACAGCTATAAAAAACTGGGTGAAGGGGAAAATCCCCATTTGATGATACAATTATTGTGGTGCATCTTATTGATCATTCTACCTATTGGACTGGTCTTTTCGGAAAGCTCCATGAACAATATTCAGTCGGTCAGCATTATTTCTGCTTTCCCAATTGGATTAATTATGATAATAATGATTTGGAGCTTTTTTAAAGAGGCTAAAAAGCATATAAAATGAAAGGGAATTCCAACAATGAAAAAGAACATTACAACAGTAGACATCAAAGATAAGACCAATAAAGAGGCTTTGATCCGAAAGATTCAGCTTGTGAATTTGAAGTCGTTGAAAAAACTGGATGAAATATGTCGAAAATACCAGATTCAGTATTGGGCGGCTTATGGAACTTTGTTAGGTACGATCCGGCATCAGGGCTTTATCCCATGGGATGATGATGTGGATATACAGATGCTGCGGGAGGATTATGAAAAACTGCAGAAGGTTCCTGTGGAAGAATGGGGCCCGGACTGTTTATTTGCGACAGGCTACACGGAGGATTTACGGCATGACAAGGTCTTTGGACGCGTCTACCAGAAAAATACGCAGATCCAAAGCTATAACGATGTCGAAAGCTGGAAGAATCCAAAGACACAGGAAGCCTGGTCGACTTCATTAATGCTGGATGTTTATGTGATGGATCATGTGCCGGATGATGAACAAGCTCGTTTGCAGATCTATGATCAATACCGTCCGAAAGCGATCCATGACTATAAACCCTCCAAACTGGAATATGTAGCCCATAAAAAGGGGATCCATGCCATCAAAGATCATCTGAAAAAGAAGAAGTTCGACGGGCTTCGAAAAGGGAAACCGGAACCATGGGTTTCGGTGATGGAAAAGCTGGATCACGAAATTCAGAACAGTGAAAAGGGAAAAAGGATCGGTTCTTTTTATACCAATGATCCATACGTGTATGAGGAAGCGGATATTTTTCCTTTACAACGGATGAAGTATGAAGACATGGAAATTCCGGTTCCTAAGAATTATGAAAAGATGTTGGTGGATATGTATGGGGACTATATGCAGTTTCCACCGGAAGAAGATCGGATCCATATTCATTTCATCTACGCTGATCTGGCCGAAGAAGGAATTTATGTTGTTGACCCGATTCCCGGTTCTTTAGGGGAAAAAGCCTTAAAGAATCAGACAGATTGAGGATATTGAGTTGAAATTGCACCCGAAAAGGTGTAATTTTTATATATGAGTGTCATCGGAGAATATATAAAAGAACAGCGGAAAAAAGCAGGTTTAACACAGAAAGAATTTGCGGAACAGGCAGGACTGGGTCTGCGTTTTATTCGTGAATTAGAACAGGGAAAAACAACAGTACGGATGGACAAGGTGAATCAAGCCCTGGAAATGTTTGGTATGCAGGCTGTACCTGGGGCCGTGGATAAAGGAGGTTCGCAGTCATGATTTCGGTAGCGATGGCTTCCTATAACGGAATGGATTACATAGAACGGCAGCTGGATTCGATCCGTCTGCAGACGTTACCGGTGGACGAGTGTGTCATCGTAGATGATGGTTCCACGGATGAAACGGTGCAAGTCATTGAGAATTATCGGGCGAAGTATCCGGCTTTTCCGATCCGGTTTGTTTCGAACAAGGAAAATATGGGATATCGGAAAAACTTTAAAAAAGCGGTTTCGCTGACAGAGGGAGACTATATCTTTTTATGTGATCAGGATGATATTTGGAAACCGGAAAAGGTGGAAGTGATGAAGGGAATCATGGATAACGATTCCTCGATCCTGGCTTTAAACTCCTCCTTTACGTTCATTGATGAATATGAAAAGCCGAAGGAAGTGGAATTGATTCCTTCGTTTTCCAATAATAATTTATACCGGCGTCCGGTTGCCAAGGATGCGTTGGTTGCCATTCCCTTTGATGAAATGCTGATTCAGAACGGATTCCAAGGGTGTGCGTGCTGTATGCGAAAAGAGCTGAAAGAATTGTTTCTACGGTGTTTTACCGAAGAACGGTTTCATGACTGGCTGATCAATCTTCTGGCTTCGGCCAATCATGGCCTATACTTTTACAATCATCCGTTGTTTCAATATCGTGTGCATTCTAAAAATACGATCGGAATCAACGAAGTGGAGAATTTACCGGAACGAGAGCGCCTAAAGAAAACCAATACGATGCACTGGCGCACATTGTTTGCACAAAGCTCGCTGGAATCCATTGAGATCCTGGAAAAGGTTTATCCGGATCTTTCTGTGGTGCAGCCGGATGTGAAAAGAAAGAAAGCATTTTATAAGAAACATATAGAATATTTGGAACAGGGACGTGTTTTCTCATTATTGTGGCAGAATTTCAGTCCGTATTATGGCATAATCAAGACAAGAAAGGCCAGGGTCATGGATCTGTATTTTGCGCTGCATAGAAGGATTGAAAAGAGAAATTAAGCGTTTTATAATTGTATCAATTGGGAGAATGTGTATGAGTTTGAAAACGTTGGTTGTGATACCTGCTTACAATGAAGCTTTAAATATAGAAAAAACCATCCTGGATCTGAAAGAACATGCACCCGGGGTGGATTATGTGGTGATCAATGATGGATCAAAGGATAATACATTGGAGATCTTGAAGAAGAATCATATCAATCACATCGATGGATTTTGTAATCTGGGGTTATTTGGTGCTGTCCAGACCGGCTTTAAGTTAGCGAATCTGGATGGCTATGACTGTGTGATCCAGTTTGACGGGGACGGACAGCATCCGGCTCAGTCGATTGAAGAAATGGTGCGTCAGATTGAATTGGGCAATGATATTGTGATCGGATCCCGGTACGTGACGGTAAAGAAACCGTGGTCGGCCCGTATGATCGGGTCGCGGTTGATTGCGTTTGCGATCAAGATGACGACGGGAAAAACGATTCATGATCCAACCAGCGGATTTCGGGCTTACAATGCCGTCTGTATTCTAGATTATGCCAATGACAACAACAATCCGCCGGAGCCGGATACTTTAGTCTACATGCTTCGTAAACATCGGAAGATAAAGGAAATACAGGTTGAAATGAATGAAAGGGAATTCGGAGAATCGTATTTAAAGCTATTTCCGACCATTAAATACATGGTTCGTATGATGATTTCTATTTTTCTGATTCAGCCGTTTAGAAAGGTTCAATAGTGTATGAGCGTTAAACTTCAACTGGTTTTCATTGTGGCAACCATCGTCACTTTGATTTATATCATACGAAATATACGAAAACATGGATTGAATATTGATGATGCCTTGATCTGGATCATCTGGTCGGTGGGGCTTTTGGTCATCAGTTTTTTTCCAGGGCTGCCAAAATATATTTCCCATAAGCTGGGATTCATGGCTTCGAGCAACTTCGTGTTTACGGTTTTGATCTTGTTCTTGTATATCGTGGTATTTTTTCAGAATATCCAGATATCGCGTTTAAAGGAAAAACAAAAGGACTTGATCCAGAAGCTGAGCATTAAAGAATATAAGGAGAAAAAGGAGGAAGAAAGATGATCCTGCAGTATTTGATGGGGATTTTATGGACATTTCTTTCTGCTTTTTTGTGTCAGCTTCTAGGCATATGTATCACTAAAAAGAAGGGAGAATACTCCTATTCCTTTATTGTCGGGTATATCGTTTACAGTTTTCTTGTAGCCATCGGCGGGATCCCCATACAGATTTTTAACGGGCCATGGATGGCTTTTTTCTGGTATATGTGTGTCATCGGCATCCTGCTTGTATTGACGATCCTTGTGACCTGGATCTTTCATCGTGATTTGTTTTCCATGGGACAGCTGAAGACCTATATTTGTGAACACTGGTTTTTATATGTAGCAGCCATTGTATTGGTTGGCTTTGGCTTGACACATGTAGATACCATCTGGAGCAACAACAATACCGATGATGGGTTTTATCTGGTCAAGATGGCAAGCTTTCCTTATATGGAACAGCCTTTTCGGGCAGAGCCTTCGGCTGGTTATGTGATTGAATCCTTTCGCTTGTCGGATTTTTCTTACTGGATCAATACATTTGAGCTGGAAGGGTCCTTCTACCTGTATATAACAAAGATGAATCCATCTTTATATGCACGGTTATTTTTGTCCTTGTTCAATCTGTTTGTGATGATCCAGGCGATCCATGCGTTTTTATATAAGCTTTTACAAAAGAAGAACTTGTTGAAAAAAGAGAAAAATCTGCAGTATTATATCCTGCCTGCCTTTTTGATCTTTGTGATGACAATCAATCTGTTTGCGCCCTA
This sequence comes from Erysipelotrichaceae bacterium, assembly GCA_040266995.1. Taxonomy (GTDB): domain Bacteria; phylum Bacillota_I; class Bacilli_A; order Erysipelotrichales; family Erysipelotrichaceae; genus UBA4312. The sequence goes on from JAWRHV010000043.1 coordinate 23,559, forward strand.
CGATGCTTCCTGGACGGTGGTGACGGCGGCTTATTATGGCTCTTCGCTGGTACGGGTTGCGTGCTTGTTTATTCTGCTGCTGCCGTTGGTAGACGACTGGCGTCTGGATAAAAAGGCAATTCTAATGACGATCGCTTCGTGTGTTGTGATGGTTTCCAAGTCAACGATTGCTCTTCCGTTGATCGTTCTTTGTGCGATCTCGTATTTGATTGTGTACGGATGCAGTCAAAAAGACTGGAAGGGCATCCTTTTGGCGCTTTTGCTGATTGGTGCTCTGATCGGGGCAGGCTATCTGCTGAAAGGATCGGATGACATCACTTCACAGTTGATCAACAATACACAGTATCACCGGGCTTATATCTGGTGGGGCATTTCCTTGTTGATGATGGGCTTACTTGCCGTCAAAGACGGTCGGTTTTTACAACTGCTGATCATGGTCGCTCTGATGATCGGCATGATCTTTGTTCCGGAAATCAACGATCTGTTTGAAATGACCAGCCAGTATGCGTTTGTAGCCGAGAGGGTTCGTTATTCTCTGTTAGTCTTTTCGTTGATTACCGGCTGCACATGCTTTGTGGTTATGCTGACAAAGGCGTTATCTTCACGATTTCTTTCGTTGGGATGTACGTTATTAACCGTTGTGTTTATGGCCGGGGTGTATGTCACCGGCTATACTGACGCTTCGTTGCGGGAAGCCCTCTCTTTATACCGGCACAATCCGTATTTGATTCCCAATAGTACCGTGGAGCTAGGGCAGAAACTGGAAAGCATGGATCAAGAGGTGTCTGTTTTGATGTCAGCGGGGGTTTCGATCGATGGCCATGATCATTTCAGCTCTTCGATTCTACGAGCCTTTGCGCCTCACGCAAGATCTATCATGGGTGGATTGCGCATTGTGGAGTGGATCCGAAACACAGAATCGGATTTCAACGGGTTTAATTTGAAGGATGCCGCTGTATTCGATCAGTTCTCTACCGATCCAAACGAAACAACCACAGCGGCAATGGCGCAGTTGTGTCAGAAATATCCGTTTGACTGCATTGTCGGAACCAACTATAGTGAAGTGCATACGAAATGGTTAGAGACGTTGGGCTACGTACCGTATGATGAGGTAGTGGACGGTTCGATCCATTATACGATTTACAGGAAGCAACGATGAACAGATATTACAGAACCGGACAGCTTGCGAAAATGGCAAATGTCAGCGAACGAACGATCCGTTACTACGATAAGATTGGTTTATTGAAGCCGTCTTTCGTACAGGAAAATGGATACCGGCAGTATAATGATAATGATTTTATCAAATTACAGAAGATATTATCTTTACGTTATCTGGGGTTTTCCATCGAAGAGATTTTCTCGATGATCTCGGATGATGAGACGGTGGAGGAATCCCTGGATACACAAATTGAGCTGATGGAAAATCAGATTTCCAAAATGCAGAATGTCCTTCATAGTCTGCGCACTGTAAAACAGACCTTAAACCATGGACAGGTGGACTGGGATCACTTCACACAGCTTGTACAGCTGATGAGCCGGGATTCGGACATTGTCAAGCAGTACAAGAATTCGAAAAATTTAAAGATCCGGATCGATCTGCATGAAAAGTTTTCTGTCAGTAGACAGTCCTGGTTTGAATGGATCCAGGCTCAGATCGATTATACACATATTCAGCGATTGATCGAGATTGGCTGTGGAAACGGTCAGCTGTGGAAACATACCCCGGTCAATTTACGAAACCGGGAGATCTTTATAACCGATAAATCCCAGGGAATGGTGGATGAGGTCCGTCATACCCTAGGTAAGGATTTTAACTGTTTGGTGGCTGATTGTCAGAGCATTCCTTTTCGGGACGGGTATTTTGACGCGGTCGTCTGCAACCATGTGTTGTTCTATGTCCGGGATATTCACAAGGGAATCCGGGAAATGGCTCGTGTATTGCGGAATGGCGGCTATGTCTATGCCAGTACATACGGAAAGAATCATATGAAGGAGATCACGGCATTGGCGCAGGCCTTTGATGCCCGGGTCCGTTTATCGGATACGACATTGTACGATGTATTCGGTCTGGAAAACGGAAAAGACTTGTTGCAGCCTTATTTCAAACAGGTCACCTTACGGTTGTTCGATGATCGGCTGGTGATTGATCAAGCCGGCCCGCTTGTGGATTATATTATGAGTTGTCATGGCAATCAAAATGAAATCATCGGTCCGCGTATCCAGGCGTTTAAGCGGTTCGTTGAAAAAGAAATCCGAGAAAAGGGTCCCATCAAGGTGACCAAAGAAGCTGGTTTATTCGTATGCCGAAAATAGGAGAAAGCTTATGAACATACAACATACATTTGTGGTATTAGCCTATCAAAAATCCCCGTATCTTGAAGCCTGCATACAAAGTGTTTTACATCAGCAGGCCGACAGCCAGGTGGTGATTGCCACTTCCACACCCAACGCTTATATTGACCAGATGGCAAAAAAATATCAACTGCCGGTCTATGTCAATCCCCGCCCGGGACAGGGCATTGCAGCGGACTTTGAGTTTGCGTTGGAGTGCACCGAGAGTGAACTGACGACAATTGCTCATCAGGATGACATATATGAACCTGGCTACAGTCAGCAGATGATGAATTATTACCGGGCTTTTCCGGATACGACGATTCTTTTCTCGGATTATTATGAGATCCGCAATGGCAAGAAAGTGAAGATCAATTTGAACTTGTTAGTCAAGCACCTGTTGTCGGTTCCTATGCGCTTTCACCGGATTTCCGATTGGCGCTGGATCAAGCGAAGCGGGTTGCGCTTCGGTAATTTGATCTGTTGTCCGTCCGTAACCTATGTGAAACAAAACATTCATCATTATCCGGTCTTTGGCGGTACGATGAAAAGCAACGTAGACTGGCTGGCCTGGGAACGATTATCTCGGCAGGAAGGGAACTTTATATATATTCCGATATGTTTGATGGGGCATCGGATCCATGAACAGGCAACGACAACCGAAATTATCAACAGCCGGAAACGAACGAATGAAGATTATGAGGTGTTCCTGAAATTCTGGCCGAAATCGATTGCCCGAATGATTTCACAAGTGTATCGACTCTCTGAGAAGAGCAATCAGATCGAATAAAAAGAAAGGACTTCTATGGAACAGGGGATGAAGAAAAGAATTGATTATCTGGATATCGCCAAGGGAATTGCGATGATCAGCATTGTACTGGGGCATTTGGGCGTTCCTGCTATTAACCGGGTGGTTTTTACCTACCATCTACCCATCTTTTATCTGATATCCGGTTATTTCTTGAACCAGAAAAAAGATACAGGAACCTTTATCCGGACCAAGTTCAGAAACCTCATCGTCCCATATTATTTCATTTGCCTGATCATTTGTCTTTTATCCATTCCTATCAGCTATCTTCGTCATCTTTCCGTGAGCAATGAACTGCAGCGGTGGATCTTTGCGTCATTGTATGCAGCTGGTGATACCTACCAATCACCGTTCTTTATTCCCCACATCGGGGCCATCTGGTTTTTATGGGCGACATTCTGGGCAGAGTGTGGATTGAAGCTGGTGTCCAAAAGACCTAGATATATCCAGATTCCGATTGTCCTTCTTGTCTTTTATCTGAGTGACTATATTCGGCAGTGGATCTGGCTTCCATTAAGCATCCAGGCCGGAGGCTGTGCCTTATTGTTTATGTATATCGGCTATTTGATCAAAGAATACCAGATGATTTCCAGGATCCAGAAAAATCTATATGTTCATGGGATCTTTCTGCTGGTTTGTCTCATTCTATGGGGCTGGATGGTCAGCCATTTTACCGCCTTCTGGCTGGTTCATGGACAGATTGGCCATGGGTGGCTGGATATCATCGGCAGCATCTGCGGATGTTATCTGTTGTTGATTGTGTCGAAAGGAATCGAAAGATGGGCTTTCGGAATCCGTAAGGTCTTGTTGTTTATAGGAAGATACAGTTTACTGTTTTTGGCTGTTCATATCATCGAACTGGATCTGTTTCCGTGGTATATGCTTTTTGAAATGTGTACAAATGGACTGAACTGGAATGCCACAGAATGGAATTATTTATGGTTTCGCATCATCGGAAAGATGTTGATGATAGGGATTGGTACCTATGGTTTGAAAAAGAGTTCTGTGATTTGTAGGATATTCGGATACGAGAAGATTTGAATATTCAAGGACTCATGTTATAATTCATTTAATGGGGTGAGAAATATGAAAAAATTGAGGAAAAATATACTGAATATATCATTGAGCATCGGGTTATCTATCCTGCCGATGACACAGGGAATCATGGCCCAAACAACAGGGAATGAAAAGATCGTGGAGGTTGGAGAGAAAACCGAAGATGCGACCAAGATCACCTTGGTAAATAAGACAAAGAAGACAATTCAGTCTTTGGCTTTGAAGCCGGCTTCGGAAACAGAGTTCGGTGAGAATCTGCTTCCGGAAAAGAAGGGAATCAAAAACAAAGGAAAAAGAAATCTATACTATACCTACCAGGAAGATGTCGATTACGAAATGCAGATCGTTCTTGGGGAAAAGGAATATGTGATCCACAATCTTCCGGTAACGGATGCAAAAAAGATCACGATTTGCCTGGATAAAGAAAACGATGTTGCGTACATTCAATATAAATCGGTCGAATCAAAAGAAAATGTAAATACAAAAGAGGATGAGGTGGCTTTGAAGGAAACAGCTGAAGAACCAGCTGTGCAAGAGGAAGCACCGGTTCAGCAGGAAGCTGTACAACAGGCCCCGGTTCAACAGGAACCTGTTCAGCAAGCCCCTGTTCAGCAAGCCCCGGTTCAGCAGGCACCGGTACAACCGGCTCCGGCCGCTCCGGCTGCTCCGGCAGATAATGGATGCCTGGATGGAGCGATCCTGAATTAAGATGAAAAAATCGAGTCAAAGAGAAGTAGTCTATTACTTCTCTTATTTGCGTTCTTTTGCGTGTATAGGAATCCTAGTGCTGCACGTGGTGTTTACGTCTTCACTGATGTACCAGGCTATCCTTACACCGGGTCAAAGACTGGCTTCCAGCGTTGTCTGCAACAACTTGATGTGGGCGGTACCTTGTTTTGTCATGGTGACCGGCGCTTTGTTGCTGGATCCGAAGCGGGAGCTTTCTTTGGAAAAAATATTAAAAAAATATCTGATGCGGATCGTCATTGCCTTAGTGGTGTGTGTCTTTCTGTTTCGGTTGATCGACGCCTGGATGGATCAGGAAGGATTTCATTTCTATCTTATTATCGAGGCAGCCAAAGAACTCATACAGGCAGCCAGCTGGTCCCACTTATGGTATCTGTATTTATTGATTGGTTTATATTTGATCTTACCGATCTTTCGTGCCGTAACGAAAGCTTGCTCAAAGAAGGAAATACAGTATTTACTGCTTCTGTTTTTCCTGTTTCAGTCGATCCTGCCACTGTTGAACGGCTGGAATGCACAAATTGGATTCTATATCCATTTTTCGACGATCTATCCGTTTTACTTATTACTGGGATATGCACTGAATGAAGAAATCATCAAGGTATCCAAGGGACAGAGTCTGGGGTTACTGGGAATCTCTACGGCTCTTCTGGTTGGATTGACAATTTACCGCCAATCCAATGGATTGGCTGCCTTAGATGCATTATGGGGTTATTCTTCCTTTCTTGTTATCATGCAGGCATTGGGGGTCTATGGAACTTTCCGTGCCATAGGAAGTTTCCCTTCCAATCTACTATTGAAAGGGCTTTATCATCTTGATTCCTTTTCGTTTGGAATCTATTTGTTCCATTTGATCTTTGTTCGCGGGATCCTTAAGGTCCTGCACTGGAATCCGTATGTTTGGGGAATTCCCGGCTTTTTCGGTATGATGATCATCGTGTTTGTTCTAACGTATCTCCTGGTGCGTTTATTAAAGAAGATACCATATATCTTTTCATTCATATAATTTAGGGGGAGGACCTTTATGAAAAAAATAGGCTTTGGATTTCTGTTTGGCTGGCTATTATGCCTGGGGATCAGTAATCCGGTACTGGCAAAGGATGAAGTGAGCAAGGAAGAAACAATACAGGAGGTTTCCAAGGATCCTGTAACAGAAACAGAGTTGTCTGAACCGGTGACTCCGGATGTACAATCCCAGGAACCGGAAAACGAATCCGTGATGGATCCGGCAGAGACCATAGTTTCCAATCAAAATGTTGAAAAAGAAATTGTAGCGGATGTCCAGCCGGAACCGGTGAAAGAAGAACCCAACGTTCTCTATCAAAGCCATGTACAGACCTATGGCTGGCAGTCTGTTAAAAAGGATGGCCAGTTATCCGGAACGACCGGACAGTCTAAACGGTTAGAAGCAGTCAAGATCCATTTGAATAACAAAGATTATGCAGGAAGTGTCGAATACCGTACGCATATCCAGGGCATCGGCTGGCAGGACTGGAAAAAAGATGGGCAGTTGTCCGGAACGACCGGACAAGCTAAACGTCTGGAAGCCATTTGTATCCGGCTAAGCGGTGAAATACAGAATACATATGACGTCTGGTACCGTGTCCAGATCCAGACCTATGGCTGGCTGGGATGGACCAAAAACGGAGAAATGGCCGGCTCTGAGGGACTAAGTAAACGTATGGAAGGCATTGAGATCCGCCTTTTGAAAAAGACCGATCCGTCTTTAAATGCATCGGTGTCCTCCTGCTACAGCAATCAGCTGCAGTATAACAGCCATGTACAAAGCATCGGCTGGCAGGGATATGTCAAAGGTGGGCAAACATCCGGTACCCAGGGAAGATCCAAACGACTGGAAGCAATCCGTATCCAGCTACGTAATACCGGCTATAAAGGTTCTATCTATTATCAGACACATATCCAGGGCATCGGTTGGCAGGATTGGAAAAAAGACGGAGAAATATCCGGTACAACGGGCCAGAGCCGCCGTGTGGAAGCAATCCGTGTGCGCCTGGAAGGGGATATCGCAAACCACTATTCGGTCTCCTATCGTTCGTATTGCCAGGGATTTGGTTGGTTCGAATGGACCAGTGATGGCAATATCTCCGGAACGACCGGCAATGGGCTGCGTTTGGAATCCTTAGAAATCATGCTGGTACAAAAGAACAGTGCTATGAATACCAGCAACACGGTCACATATATGAACAAACAGACCGGGTATGCCAATCAGACCATTGTGCAAGGTGTGCAGAGAATCAATAATCGCCCGTATTTCTTTAAAGAAAACGGCGAACTCATCAATATACCTTATATTGGAACGTATAATCGGAAGAACGATAAATTCTATAAAAATTGGGCCGACCAGATTACTTCCATCCTTCTGAAGTCTTTTGGCAACAATCTGCGAAACATCTATAACTGGACATTGTCGCTTCAATATCAATGGATCGTTTCGGATGGTTCCATCACTTCGGACTGGTATGCTGATTATATCTTTAAAAACGGCAAAGGTAATTGTTACTCCATGGCTGCAGTTGTCTATAAAGCAGCTAAGAAACTAGGATATGATGTCCATCAGATGAGTGGTTACCATCGTGTTTCCAAAGGACTCAGCCCTCATTCCTGGCTGGAGGTCGTCGAGAATGGAAAGACCTATTTGATTGATCCTGACTTCGAAAAAGAGCTTCGCCATAACGGATGGTATATCCAGTATGGAACTAAGAATACATTGAAATATGTAAACTATAAACGAATGAACTAATGAAGGTTCATACAAAATTCAAAATAGATCATTTAATTAATGTTTTTAAAATCAAAAGAAAACCGACAGACTATAGGAACAAGTCTGCCGGTTTTTCTATTTAATAGAAAGGAGCCCTTTCTTGTTTTTCTAATCCTAAGATTGACATATTTTATTATAAAAAATCTTGGTGGAGAAGAATACGGAGGATATATATGTGTAGACATAATTATGGTAGAGAGTGTACTATTTGAAGTAAATCAAGAAGTTATTTTAAAAGGGAATCCAATCAAGGGAATACTATATTGGCAAGTTTTATTGAGTGTTTTTTTGATATTCGCACATTCTTTTATTTGAGTGCATTGGCTATGCGTAAAGGGATAAAAATGGGGAGAATCTCTACAATCCATCTATGCGAAGTGAGATGGGTAAAGATCAAAAGAAGGGGATGTTTGAAATAACAGGGAAACAATGGTATTGTAATGCTAGATTAGAGGGGTATTACGGTGAACAATTTAAATCGGTATTCATTATACATTCAAAATATAGCGGATATACTGGCTTTGTCCCTGGCCTTTGCGTTGGCTCGGTTTATCAAATTCAGTATTCCGTTTTTTCATGGGCATAGCTTTTCGGCCGAGGCATATTGGCGGTTATATACAGCGACCCTGGTTGCTTATGTGATCATCAATATCTTCGTTCTGGCAAGGGAAGATTTTTTACATCGGGATAAAACGAAGGAATTACTGGCATCCATCAAACTGGTGGGATATATATTTGTTTTTCTGGTTCTGTATTCATTTTTCACAAAAACAAGTATGTCCTATTCCCGGGAGTTCATGGTTATGTTCGCTGGCTTATCTGTCATTTTTTTATCTGCCTTCCGGATCTTGGTCAAAAATAAGATCTTTCCATTGTATCAAAGTGGAAAACAAGCAAAAAAGACGGTTGTGGTCGGTCCTTTAAAAAATGTAGAGGATGCTATTCAACATCTAAAGGATTCCGAGGACTGGCGGTATCATATTGAAGGAATCATCGTTACGGATGTGGACTATAAAGGAGAATACATCGATTCGTTTCAAGTAATCAGTAATGAGGCCTCGATGTTTGAAGATATCAAGAACGAACAGGTGGATTCCTTGTTCGTTGTTCCGGACAAAATGGACGAACAGACCATGGAGTGGGTTGATCGGTTCTGCAGTCTGGGTAAAGATGTGCATGTGAATATGAATGAGTACGGCAAACAACAGAAATACATGCAGATTACCGATACCCTCGGAGATTATACAGTCATGAGCTATTTATCGGTATTGCCGGTGCCGAAAAGACAGGCCTTCATCAAACGTGTGGGAGATATTATCCTTTCCTTAGTGGCTCTTCCGTTGTTTGTGCTGGTCTATATCCTGTCTTTTATCTTTACGGATCTGGAGTCTCGGGGGCCTATTGTCTGTACACGGGTCCGTGTGAGCCGGAATGGACGCCGGTTTTACCAATATCGTTTCCGCATGCTGCGCACGGATGCGGAAAAACGAATCAAAGAAAAGAAAAATCCGTTCACCAAATTCGGAATGTTCTTATTTACTACACATCTGGATGGACTGCCGATGATATTGAATGTCTTATCCGGAGATATGAGCTTTGTCGGGCCGCATTCCCCGACATTTCCATCGTACGTGGAATACGACGCGGAACGTCGGAAGAATCTTTCCATTAAATGTGGAATCGTCGGATACTGGAGCTGTCAGACAAACCGAAAAGAGATTATTCGGGATGAAAGAGAATATATTGAAAATTGGACGATTGCCAAAGATATTAAAATTCTATTGACTATGATCGCTCGTTTTCTGATCGGACAGTCTTCCAAAGTGCGTTCAAAAAGAGCCTTCCAGGAAGAGCTTTCCTATATCCAGGAATTGAATGAATTCAATCAGCCGCTGCCATACGATCATAGTGTTTACTCGGCTTCTAAGACACCGTGGACCTATGGTTACTTGTTTATCAAACGTGTGTTTGATATTGTTCTGTCATTGGTGGCAATTGTTGTTCTTTCACCGGTATTATTGATCTTGACGATTCTTGTCATAGCGGATGATGGGGGAAGTCCTTTATACGGTCATGAACGGATCGGCGAAAACGGAACGCGTATCAAAGTGTACAAGTTTCGCAGCATGCGCACCGATGCCGGTGATCTGAATCGATTATTGACACCGGAGCAGCTGGAGCAGTACAAAAACGAATTCAAGATCGACGATGATCCGCGAATCACCAAGATTGGAAACTTTATCCGAAAGACGAGTCTGGACGAGCTGCCACAGTTGTTCAACATTCTGTTTGGTCAGCTATCGATTGTCGGACCGCGTCCGATTGTTGAAAAAGAAACGCAGATCTATGGAAAAGACATTGCCAAGCTGTTAAGCGTAAAGCCGGGATTGACAGGGTATTGGCAGGCGTATGCCCGAAACAATGCTACTTACGAAAGCGGTGAACGTCAGCGTATGGAAATGTACTATGTTGACCATAGAAGCCTATGGCTGGATATCAAAGTGATTTTTAAAACGTTCAGTTCGGTACTAAAAAGGGAGGGGGCCCAGTAATGACGGAGACCATTCAATTGTTTATAGCCTGTCATAAGGCATGTGAAGTACCCAGTGATCCTATCTATTTGCCTTTGCATGTAGGAGCACAGGGGAAAGAGCCTTTTGGCTTTACCGGCGATAATACGGGAGACAATATCAGCGAGAAAAATCCTTCCTTCTGTGAATTGACGGGATTGTACTGGTGCTGGAAGAATCTGAAAGCCGATTATTATGGTCTGGTTCATTATCGTCGCTATTTTTCTGTGAAAAGTCGTTCTTTTCAAAAGAAATACGGCATGCTTCCATCGGTGCTTACCGAGAAAGAACTACGAAACTTGTTGAAAGACCATAGAATTATTTTGCCTAAAAAGCGAAAGTACTACATAGAAACCATTTATTCGCATTACGATCATACCTTTGACGGTCATCAGTTAGATGTAGCGAAAGAAGTCATTTCCGAGAAGTATCCGGCATACAAGGATTCCTTTGACTGGTATATGAAACAGCGAAGCGGCTATGTATTTAATATGTTTGTCATGCCGAAGGATTTATGTGATTCGTATTGTACCTGGTTGTTTGATATCTTGTTCGAAGTAGAGAAGCGGATCGATGATTCCCAGATGACCGACTTTGAAAAGCGGTATATCGGCAGAGTCAGCGAACGTCTGTTTAATGTGTGGTTGCACTACCAAATCGAAAATGGAACCATACAGCCTTCCGAAATCAAAGAAATACCATATATCTATTTAGGGGAAATGGACTGGGGCAAGAAGATTACCTCTTTTCTGGCTGCCAAGGTCTTTCATAAGAAATACGAAAAAAGCTTCTGATTACAGAGGCAGAATCCAGCATGTCCTCGTTGATTCCCAAAAAGCAGATATGGATTACGGTTAGAAATATGAGCAGAAAGAATCGTGTGGAATATATTGACATTGCCAGAGGGATTGCTATCCTTCTGATGATAGTCGGTCATATTGTTGATCATGATGGATGGATCAGAAAATTCATCTTTTCTTTTCACATGCCTTTATTTTTTATTGTTACTGGTTTTTTTTATCGGGATAAACCTTGGAAATCGCTGCTTATCGGCCAGTTTAAGAAAATATTGGTTCCGTACATGCTTGCAGTTTTGATTGTCGATATCATTCAGGTTCGCGGGTTGTCACCAGTGTTATTTTTGTCGACGTATCTCAAACAGCTGCTATGGGCAGCCCCGTGGAGCTATACCGAACAAGTCGGCCACGTGATTCCTGTTTATGCCCTATGGTTTCTTCCGGCGATGTGGGTTGCTTGCGGTTTGTTTCAACTGCAGAAACAAACAGCTAAGAGTAAGGATGGGCTATTAGGCATTCTTTGTTTTGGTGGAATGGTCCTTTCTATGCTCTATACCACTTATTTCGGTTGGCTGCCCTTTTGTCTGGATATCGCTTTTGTCGCATCTTTTCTGATTTATATTGGATATATGTTTCGAAAGTATCAGGTTCTTGAACAGATCCGTCCATGGATGGCAGTCGGATTGGCTCTTATCTGGTGGATGGGGGCATCGATTGCGTCGATTGAAATGGCAAATCGAAGCTATCCGTGGTTTCTTCTCTGCATTCTTGTGGCGATAGCCGGAACGACGGCCGTGTTTCTTGTATCCAAACAGATTACACAGCTTCCGGTATGCGGGCGGTTTTTGGCACAGTGTGGACAAAATACATTCAGTATCCTGATCGTGCACTATTTTGATGCCCGTTTTGTGAATTATGCGGGAATTTACGCTTTCTTTGGTTCCCATGCTCTTTTCGCAAAACTATGTGTCATCGTGATCCGGATCGGTATTGCGGTATTTTTATCAAGGATTTATGCAACCTTTTCAAGAAAAATTAAGGATAGGATTTGACCCTTACGTTATGTAAGGGTTTATTGTATGATAGAAGGTAGGAGGCTTTGTGTATGAAAGGTATTATTTTGGCAGGGGGAAGCGGAACCCGCTTGTATCCATTGACAAAAGTGACAAGTAAACAATTATTACCCATTTATGACAAACCGATGATTTATTATCCGATGAGCATTCTGATGCTGGCGGGGATCCGGGAGATCCTGATTATTTCCACACCGGATGATACACCACGGTTCCAGGAGCTGCTGGGCGATGGGCATGAATTCGGATTGGAATTATCGTATAAAGTGCAGCCAAGTCCTGATGGACTGGCGCAGGCTTTTATCCTGGGCGAAGAGTTTATCGGCGATGACAGCGTAGCCATGATACTGGGAGATAATATTTTCCATGGGCATGGATTGACCAAGCGATTGAAGGCGGCCAGCTCCAAGCAGCAGGGAGCTACGGTGTTTGGATATTATGTAGAAGATCCGGAGCGCTTTGGCGTTGTGGAATTTGATGAGAACGGAAAAGCGGTTTCCTTAGAGGAAAAGCCGGCGCATCCGAAGTCCAATTATGCCGTTACCGGCTTGTACTTCTATGATCATAAGGTTGTGGAATATGCCAAAAACTTAAAACCGAGTGCCCGCGGGGAACTGGAGATCACAGATTTAAACCGCATCTATCTGGAGGATAATGAACTGTCCGTGACTTTGTTGGGGGATGGCTTTACGTGGCTGGATACCGGTACACATGAATCCCTGGTGGATGCGACCTGCTTTGTCAAGACGATTGAAGACCACCAGCATCGTAAGGTAGCCTGCTTGGAAGAGATTGCTTTCAATAATGGCTGGATCTCTTTACAGCAGCTGGAAGATGCGTATGAAATCTACAAAAAGAACCAGTATGGGGATTATTTAAAACGTATTATTGATAGAAAGTACAGGGATTGAGCATGAAAGTAAAAGAAACGAAAATACCAGGTGTATTGATCATAGATACCGATGTGTTTGGAGATCATCGGGGGTATTTCACGGAAACCTATTCCAAACCGAAATACGAAAAAATGGGCATTACTGTTGACTTCGTACAGGATAATATGTCTTTTAGCGCCCAAAAGGGAACCTTGCGTGGTCTGCATTGGCAGAATCCGCCCTATGCCCAGTCAAAGCTGGTTTCCTGTACCAAAGGAACGGTTATCGATGTGGCGGTGGATATCCGCAAGGGCTCACCGACCTATGGACAATGGGTATCTGTAGAGCTGAGTGCAGAGAATCACCGACAGTTTTTTATACCACAGGGATTTGCCCATGGTTTTCTGACTCTGACAGACGACGTGGAATTCCGCTACAAGGTAGACAATGTATATAATAAAGAATCCGAAGGCGGTATGCGTTATGATGACCCGACAGTCAATGTTGACTGGGGTACATTACTACAGGGCATTGAACCGGTATTAAGCGAAAAAGACAAGACTGGACCGACCTTGGAGGATTCCAACAATCAGTTTGTCTACAAGGTTTGAGAAGGGAAGGTATGGAGTGAGCGATAAGATTGCGGTACTGATTCCTTGTTACAACGAAAGTTTGGCAATCGGAAAAGTTGTAAAGGATTATAGACAGGCCTTTCCAAATGCCGGTGCTACTAAGGATTCGTGCAAAAAATGAAGAAGCTGATGCATCAATTACTGCGTTTCGGTCTCGTTGGAGGACTGGCGTTTTTATGGATTATTCCATTTTGTATATCTGTACGGAATTTATAGGAATTCACTATTTGATCTCCGCTTTTATTTCTTATTCTCTATCTACAGTATTCAATTATATTGCCAGTGTTTACTGGGTATTTGATACAAATAAGACGAAGAGCAAGGGGCAGACTTTTTAAATATTTATAACCTTTAGTTTGATTGGTTTAGGCCTTAATGAGATCTTGATGTGGCTCGGCGTGGATTGTCTACATATTCATTATATGTTTGTTAAAATTGGAGCCACAGCCATTGTGATGGTATTTAACTTTATAACCAGAAAAATATTTTTGGAGTAGGAGGAGCTGTATGAAAATTTTAGTTACAGGGGGCGCCGGATTTATCGGCGGAAATTTTGTTCATTATATGGTCAACACATATCCGGAGGATATGATCGTCAATTTAGATAAACTGACCTATGCCGGAAATCTGGAAACATGTAAACCGGTAGAGAACAAACCCAATTATAAATTTGTGAAAGGCGATATTGCCGACCGTGCCTTTATCTTTGATTTATTTGAAAAAGAACATTTTGATGTTGTTGTAAATTTTGCAGCAGAAAGTCATGTGGACCGTAGTATCGAAGATCCGGAGATTTTTGTAAAGACCAATGTGATGGGAACGACCACTTTGTTGGACGCCTGTGTTAAATACGGTATTCAAAGATACCATCAGGTATCGACCGATGAAGTTTATGGCGATTTGCCATTAGATCGTCCGGATCTGTTCTTTACGGAAGAAACACCACTGCATACAAGCTCTCCATACTCATCCGCCAAAGCCAGTGCGGATCTGTTTGTTCTGGCTTATCATCGTACCTATGGTTTACCGGTTACGATTAGTCGTTGTTCCAATAACTACGGCCCATATCATTTCCCGGAAAAACTGATCCCGTTGATCATTTCCCGGGCACTGAACGATGAAACCATTCCGGTTTATGGAACCGGGGAAAATGTGCGTGACTGGTTACATGTATACGACCACTGCGTTGCCATTGATCTGATCGTTCGCAAAGGCAGAGTGGGAGAAGTATATAACGTAGGCGGTCACAACGAAAGAACCAATTTGGAGGTTGTCAAAACGGTTCTGAAGGCTTTGGGAAAATCCGAAGATCTGATTACCTTTGTGGCTGACCGCAAGGGCCATGACCGTCGTTATGCGATCGACCCGACAAAGCTGGAAACCGAGCTGGGCTGGAAACCAAAGTATACCTTTGATACCGGTATTCCGCAGACGATCCAGTGGTATCTCGACAACAAAGAGTGGTGGGAGAATATTATCAACGGAGAATATCGAAACTACTTTGATAAGATGTATGTAGAAAAAGGAAGAGCATGATATGAAACTATTAGTAACAGGTGTAAAAGGGCAGCTTGGCTATGATGTCGTCAATGAAGCCCATAAAAGAGGGATCGAAGCCGTTGGTGTCGATATCGATGAAATGGATATTACCAATGCGCAGCAGGTCCACAATGTGATCACATCCGGCCAGTATGATGCCGTCGTGCATTGTGCCGCGTGGACGGCCGTGGATAAAGCGGAAGACATGGTGGATGTGGTACGCAAAGTCAATGCGCAGGGAACACAGAATATCGTCGATGTATGTAAAGAACTGGATATTCCTGTCATGTACTTTTCCACAGACTATGTCTTTAATGGTCAGGGAACGACCCCATGGAAGGAATACGATCACAGAGAGCCGTTAAATGTATATGGGCAGACCAAATACGAAGGAGAGCTGGCAGTGGAAAGCTACCGGAAACACTTTATTATTCGTATTTCCTGGGTATTTGGAAAGAACGGCAACAATTTTATCAAGACCATGCTTCGTTTGGGGAAAGAACGCGGAGCGGTATCGGTAGTCAATGATCAAATTGGTATGGTAACATATACATATGATTTGGCACGCCTGGTAGTCGACATGATCCAGACGGATGCTTATGGAACGTATCATGCAACCAACAGCGGTGATTTTATTAGCTGGTATGATTTCGCGTGTGAGATCTTTAAACAGGCAAAGATGGATGTGGCAGTGACGCCTGTAGACAGCACCGCCTTTCCTGTAAAGGCAGTTCGTCCGAAAAACAGCCGGATGAACCAGACAGAACTTGACCGCAATGGATTTGATCGTCTTCCAGATTGGAAAGATGCGTTGTCCCGATATTTACAAGAAATAGATTGGTAGGTAAATGTATGGCTCAGAAAATAAAAAGTGACTGGTTTTATCAAATTCCCTTTGGCATCTGGGCCTATTTTTCCGTATTCTGGATTACGTTTTTAGCCGAGAAGATCTCTTTTTTGTACAATCCGATATCGTATCTCTGTATTGGCTGCATCGCTTTACGGGAATGCTTCTTTATCAAAGAATACACAAAGAAAGACTGGATCGGACTGGCGATTGCTCTTTTTGGGTTTATCAACAGCTTGTTGATTATGGAGGGTTCAGTATTTTATGCGTGTTTTCTGATCTTCTGCGGACGGCATACGTCCTTTCGCAAAATTATGAAAACATGCCTGATTGCCTTTGGACTTGCGCTGGTCACAACAGTTGTATGTGCTAGTACCGGCATTATAGAGGATTATATCCTGGATCCGGACAGTACCCGGCCCCGCCATTTTCTGGGGTTTCTGTATGCGTTATATGGGCCTTCTGTTTATTTTAACTGTGCTGCCATCTTGGTCTATCTGCGCAAACAGAAGATAACATGGGCTGAAGTTGTCCTGCTTCTGGCAGGAAACCAATATCTGTACAAGATGACGGATTCTCGTTTATCTTATTTCTCTGTGATCTTATTAGTCTTGTTTTCAATATTGTTGAAGTATTTCTATAGCTTCTTTTCTAAGAGAACGATACTAAAAGCTCTAATGGCATCTTCACTCATTTTATCGATGTTCGTAGGCTATGGGGTAACCTTGTGGTATTCGCCGGAGAATGAGCTCTCGGTACAGGTGGACAATAAACTGTCCCATCGTTTACAGAAGGGAAAAGCTTCGTTTGATTCAATCGGATTTTCCTTGTTAGGACGGGATTACGACTATGTGGGCAATGGTCTGGAGATGGATGGAAGCTCAGTAAAGGCACAACAGCCGGATAATTATGTAGATTGTTTCTATATAAAAAATATGGAGCGGTTCGGGGTATTATTCTTTCTGTTGGTCATTGGGTTGTACACCAAGGTGCTATGGAAACTGTCCAGGCGCAACGAGCTCTATCTATTAATGATCTTCAGTTTGTTTGCACTGCATGGAATTTTAGATGATTTGATTTTTACTTTGTATTATAATTCTTTTTGGTTTTTAGGAACATTGTTATTGAATGAGGATGTCTATGAATAAAGTTTTAACTATTTCGATTGCGGCATATAATGTCGAAGCCTATTTACAGAAATGTCTGGATTCATTATTGGTCGATGAGATCCTGCAGGATCTGGAAATCATCATTGAAAATGATGGTTCCCAGGATGCAACGGCTGACATCGGTGCGCAATATGTCGATCAATATCCGGATACCGTGCGACTGATCAATAAAGAAAACGGTGGCTATGGAAGCACGATCAATCGAAGTATCCAGGAAGCCAGTGGAAAATACTTTAAACAGCTGGATGCGGATGACTGGTACCAGACAGAGAATTTGACAGAATTTGTGGCATTGTTGAAAAATACCGACGCTGATATCATCTTTACGCCTTTGATTCGTTATTATGAGGGATCCGGGAAAACCGAATGCAAAGATCTGTTGGAATACATTCCGGAGGGTTTTTATGAATTCAAGGATCTGACTTTTAAAAATTATGTCAATATGCACAGTTCAACCTTTAAAACCAGCATCCTTAAGAAAATGCGTCGCTTCATTACAGAGCATTGTTTCTATACCGATACGGAGCTAGTCTGTTTCCCGTTACCGTATATTCAAACAGCCTATGTATGGCACCAGCCGATCTATGTCTATCGTCTGGGCCGGGACGGGCAGAGTGTCAGTCTTTCCGGGCTGCAGAAGCACTATAAAGAGCATGAAAGAGTATTATGGCATCTTTATGGTGTTGAGCGGGAAATTCCGGATGATGAACAAGCCAAAAAGCAGTTTATGAAGATCCGTCTGGTGATGGAAACCTCGGACCATATCTATTACATTATGGCCTTAAAGGATAAAGAAGAAGGCGTTGAGGAAATTAAGAAGTTTGTTGAAAAAGCGAAGCAGCTAAATCCCGTCATCTGGGATGCCTGTATGAAAGAGAAACGGTTGAATAAACTATTAATTGGGTCTCATTATAAACTATACAATTTTTTAAAGAGAATGATTCATATCGATTAACGGAGAGTCTATGGAAAAGAAAACATCAGGATTTGAGATGAGAAAAAAGGGGTTTGAAAACAGTGAAGGGGTCATTCATATTGATCAGAAAACACTGAAGAAGATCCAGCATGTCTTATTGGACATGCTCAAAGAGGTCATCCAGGTCTTTCAGAAATACGATATCCAGTATTCCATGAGCGGAGGATCGGTCTTAGGCGCTATCCGTCATCATGGGTTTATTCCCTGGGATGATGATATAGATCTCAATATGCCTCGCAAAGACTTTGAAGCGTTAAAAAAGGTATTTGATAAAGAACTGGGTGAACGATACGAGCTCTTTGCACCGGAGCTGGGGAAGCATCATGGAATGATGCTGGCCCAGATCAAGAAAAAGGGAACAGTTTACCGGGGATATAACGAATTATCCAAGGAGCATTGTGGATTCTGTATCGACATCTTTGTGATGGAAAACACATATGACACAAAGCTCCGAAGAGCATGGCAGGGAATGTGGACATTAGCCTATGGCTATTTTGTGACCTGTCGTAAGACGTATGAGGACATGCCTTATTTAGAGCGATACTTGCAGGGAAACCCGGCGTTTCGAAAGAGCTTTGTCAAAAAAGCGCGCATTGGAAAATGGCTGCCGGTAAGGTCTTTGGATCGATTGACCGCAAAGGCCATGCGTGTCTATGCACAATGCAGGAACGATCATTCTGAATATGTTTCGATTCCAAGCGGCCGGAATCATTTTTTTAAAGAATTGTATAAAAGAAGCGATGTATGTACGTTTATAACGACAGATTTTGAAGATATGAAAGTCAATGTTCCGAAGAATTACGACACATATATGACCATGTTATATGGACCGGATTATATGGAGTTGCCACCGGAGGAAAAAAGAGAAATTCATCCGTTGATGGAACTGGATTTTGGAGAAGAATAGTGGAAGCAGATACAAAAATCATACAAAGGTATGCGCTGCAGATCTTAAAATGTCTGGATCGCTTTTCAAAAGAAAATCATCTAACGTATTATTTGGCCGGCGGAACCTTGTTGGGAGCCGTCCGGCACAAAGGATTCATTCCCTGGGATGATGATATTGATATCATGATGCCCAGAAAGGATTATCAAAGATTGATACAGACGTTTCACGATGACCGGTATCGGTTAATCAGCTGCGATACCGATGCCGCCTGTACAACCCAAATTGCGCGTATTTATGATACACATACAGAACTGGAATGGGAGATGACCAAAGATGCCAAAATCGGCATATTTATTGATATATTTCCGATCGACGGGTTCCCGGCAGGCCGGCTGCAAACCAATTTGCACTTATATCATTTAAAATGGATCAAAACACAGGCAAGCTCTGTCAAAAGGCTCGCATTTGGAGAAAAGGAAAGCTATCAAACGCTCAAAAAGCTGATCCGGATCCTTTGTTTGCACGATGGAAACTACTATGCGAAAAAGATGAACCGGATTGCACAGAAGTATGATTTTGATGCCATGGACTATGTGGGTGTAAAGAATTCGATCAATGCGCATTTATTTAAAGAAAAAAACGACAAACATATCTTTGATGAAACGATTTATCTTCCATTTGAAGATATGATGGCACCGGCCCCAAAGGGCTATGATACATATTTGAGACATTTATACGGGGATTACATGCAGATTCCCCCTGCAGATAAACAGAAAACGGATCATCATTATAAGTTGATCATCAAGGAGGATTTATGATAGTTGCATTATTAACAGCCGCCGGTACCGGCACACGTATGGGACAGGATATTCCGAAACAGTTTATTCATGTTGAAAACAAACCCCTGATCGTTCACACGATGCAGGCCTTTCAGAAACATCCGAACATCGATGCGATCCTAGTGGTCACTTTACCTTCCTGGATTGAGGTATTGAAGGCTTATGCCAAACAGTTCAATATCACAAAGCTGAAATGGGTCGTAGCCGGTGGACAAACCGGACAGGAGTCCATCTACAATGGATTGAAAACACTGGAGAGTGAATTATCGAAAGAGGATATCGTTATGATCCACGACGGAAACCGTTGTCTTGTATCCGATGAGATCATTTCCAACAGCATTGCCACATTCTATGAGCATGGAAGCGCCGTGGCATCCATTCCGTGTGTGGAAGCTGTATTCCGCAGTCATGATGAAGGAATGTCATCCAGAGATTCCGTCCCTAGAGAACAATTGATCCGTACACAGACCCCGCATACATATACATTGGGCAAGCTGTTATGGGCGCATGAAGAAGCCAAAAAGCGCAATATTACCAATACAGCGGCTTCCTGTGCTTTAATGTGTGAGTTAGGGGAAACGGTGTATTTTTCCAAGGGATCGGAAGAGAATCTGAAAATAACCACGGTCGATGACATGAACATCTTTAAAGCATTGCTGCATACGAAGAAAGACGACTGGTTAAAATAATGAAATATACAGAGTCCTATTGGAAAGATATAGAACAAGTATTATCAAGCATTCCTCACTGGGAAACGCTTTG
Source organism: Erysipelotrichaceae bacterium (assembly GCA_040266995.1). GTDB lineage: Bacteria > Bacillota_I > Bacilli_A > Erysipelotrichales > Erysipelotrichaceae > UBA4312. Next base: position 44,248 of record JAWRHV010000043.1, read on the forward strand.
TCATAAAACTGTATTGGTGACCGGAGCTACCGGTATGATCGGATCCTCTGTGGTGGACATCCTTCTCTATTTGAATCAACACAAGCAGGCAGGAATCAACATTGTTTTACCGGCTCGTTCTCTTGAGCGAGTGAAACAGCGCTTTGCCGGCTTTCAGGAAGGAACGGACTTTACATATATGGCTTATGATGCGACAAGTGACCAGCCGGTTCATCTGGATGGGCCGCTGGATTTTATCATCCATGGAGCCAGCAACGCCAATCCGGCATTGTATACCAGCCAGCCGGTGGAGACGATGATGTCCAACATCACCGGGCTTAAGGTACTGTTAGATCTGGCCAAGGAAAAAGCGAGTCGGCTTCTGTATATATCCAGCAGCGAAGTGTATGGGAAAAAAGAAGGAACAGATCCATACCACGAACAGGATTATGGATTTGTGGATATCTTAAATTTCCGTGCTTGTTATCCCAATGCCAAACGCGTTGCGGAAACTTTATGTGTGTCCTATGCAGAGGAATACGGCGTTGAAAGCGTGATGGTCCGACCCGGTCATATTTACGGCCCCTCTATCACAAAGGGGGATACCCGCGCGTCGGCTGAATTCTCGCGAAATGCAGCAGCCGGTCAAAATATTGTGATGAAAAGTCCGGGAAACCAGCTTCGGTCGTATTGTTATACATTGGATTGTGCCTCAGCCATTCTTTGTGTTCTGATCAACGGAAACAAAGAAGAAGCCTATAACATATCCAATCCGGATTCGATCTGCACCATTCGTCAAATAGCCCAGGCTCTGGCCCAGGCAGGTCGTGTAGCCCTTGAAATGGCTGTACCGACGGAGTTGGAGAAAAAGGGATACAACCTGATGTCGAATTCGTCCCTGGATTCGCAGAAACTGGAGGCATTGGGCTGGAAGGGGCACTTCTCATTGGAAGAGGGCTGCCAAAAAACAATTGAAGGATTATCGTAATATGACAGTTTTTTATATTGAACAAGAGAAACCAAAAAGGAATACAGCCGGGGCCAAGGCACCGGCCGATATTAATACCCTCTGTGAAAAGCGAGGATATACAGCCATCGTGTTTCCGGCCTTACCGCAGGGAAAACCTAAGCTGTACAATAAAGCCTGGCTGGCTGTCAACTGTACAAAGTATTGGAATCGGGTGTATGATACGGTTTCCAAAGACGATGTTGTGCTGGTTCAGCATCCTTTGTACGGAAACCGGGTTTCCGTACGGATGATTCCGAAGATCCAAAAAGAAAAAGGATGTAAATTTGTAGCGTTGATCCATGATCTGGAATCCTTGCGCAAAGGGATTGCCGGGGTTGTCGATCAAAGCCAGAAGACCAGTGAGCTGGCAGACAATCAGCTGTTAAAATGTTTTGATTCGGTTATCTGCCATAATGAGAAGATGAAGGCATATCTGGTGAGCCAAGGATTTGATCCGGACCGTCTTGTATCTTTGGAAATATTTGATTATCTAAGCGATTATGTGCCTATCCAGCGGCAAAAAGGGGCAGAGCCTTCGATTGTGATTGCGGGCAATCTGGCACCTTCGAAATGTGGATACATTTATAACATTTGTAAAGACGGCAGAAATAAAAATTTAACCGTTCATTTATTTGGCAATCATTATGAGCAGCCTGAAAAAGGGTATGGATTAAACTATCATGGCTCGTTTGCGCCGGAGCAGCTTCCCCAGCATCTGGAAGGGGATTTTGGCCTGGTATGGGATGGAACCTCGGAAATTGGCTGCCAAGGCAATACCGGAGAGTACTTGAAGTACAACAATCCGCATAAGACTTCTCTATATCTGTCATCCGGTTTTCCCGTTATTGTATGGAAACAATCAGCGATGGCCTCTTTTGTATTATCCCATCAAGTCGGCATTGCCGTGGAGGATCTGACAGATTTGAATGAGAAGATTGCATCGATAACGGAGGAAGAGTACCAGCAGATGGCCAGCCATGTGATCGATATGGCTGAAAAGCTGCACAAGGGTTTCTTTTTCTACCGTGCAATGGATCAAGTACTCGGCAAATAGTATAGAAAAGCGGGAGGATGTATGGAACCAAGTGTATGTATCATGATGGCTGTTTATAACGGGCAGACGTATCTTAAAGAACAGATTGACAGCATTGTGTCACAGACGTATCAAAACTGGACGCTGATGATCCAGGATGATGGTTCGACCGATGATACCATCTCCGTTCTTTCTCCCTATACGGATGCGCGAATACACTTTCAGACCAACACAAGTGGATATCATGGGCCGTTTATCAACTTTCATACATTGGCGAATACCATGAAACAAAAAAAGCCGTATGATTACTATATGTTCTGTGATCAGGATGACATCTGGCATCCGGATAAGCTGTCGCTTCTGGTCAAAGAAATCCATAAACTGCCTAAGGGACCGGCATTGGTCTATGCAAATATGGATCTTGTGGATGGGCAGGGCCATTCAATGCATGAAACCGTCAATGATTCATTTAAGATCGATCAGATAACAAAATACAGTGTCTTCTTTTCCCATAAGGTTTATGGCTGCAACTTGATCATGAATGCTTCTTTGTTCTTTTTGGTGCCGGTCATCGATGCATCCAAAGAATATGTTCGAACATTATCGCATGATAATCTATATGCAAAGTTTGCGGCTGTTTTCGGAACGATCCATTATCTGGATACTCCCACGATGAACTATCGCCGGCATGCATCGAATGTCACGGCAGATCAGCAGTATCATGTGACGATCCAGAGACTGCTTCGACGCATCTTTGGATTAAAGGAATTGGCCAGACTGCATACCAACTTATACAACCAAAGCCTGGTTGCCTTGAAAATGCTGGAAGGAATGGATCTGAATGCCGATCAGCAGCAGATGGTGCAGGAACTGGAAAGCGTATTGATGCAAGGGGGGCTTTATGCCATCCGATACTTCGATAAACATCAGATCCGATGGGGTGGCACAATTGAGAATACAAGCCGTCGTTTGATTTTTTTTACAAAGCTCTATCAACAA
>JAWRHV010000044.1:0-9171 GCA_040266995.1 Erysipelotrichaceae bacterium
TGCAAGGATGAGAAGATGATGCCTGTCGTAGAACAGCGGGCCAAAGAATTCCATCATAAAAACTTGATCGGTTATCCGACCGGCCCGAATTATTTTGAATATCTGGACCCGCGAACCAACAAGGGATTTGGGCTTTCCAAACTGGCGAAGCACTATGGGACGACCCTGGATCATATCATGGCTTTCGGGGATGCAGAAAACGACCGGGAAATGCTGGGAATGGCCGGTGTGGGTGTCTGCATGAAAAACGGCAAAGCTGTCACCAAACAGGCAGCCGATCATGTGACCACATTGACCAATGATGAAAGTGCTGTCGGACACTTTCTGGAAGATTATTTTTTTAACGAGGTATAAGTATGTCAACATGGGATAAGATCTATTGTGAATTATGTGAAAATATATTGACCCGCGGGGTACAGGTCCATAACCGGACCGGTGTGGATACGATCAAGATTCCAAGCGCTTCCTTTGATCTGGATGTGGGAAAGGAATTTCCGATCCTGACGACGAAGCAATTGTTTATCCGCCAGGCGGTATTGGAAATGTTGTGGATCTATCAGGCACAATCCAATGACATTCGCTGGCTGCAGGAAAGGAATGTCCATATCTGGGACCTGTGGGAAATCAATGAAAACGGAGACTGGTGCGATGAAAAGACCGGAGCGGTTCTCAAGCACTTTGATCCAGCCTATGCGCATACCATCGGTACAGCCTATGGATATATCGTCCGGCGTTTTCAACTGATCGACCGTCTGATCGATTCTTTACAGAACCATCCGGAGGATCGCCGCCGGGTGATGTCCCTGTGGCAGGATGATTATCTGGATACAGCGGTGTTACCAAGCTGTGTATGGAGCAGTGAATGGGATATTACTGAAGGGAAGCTGAATGCGTGGGTGCATCAGCGCAGCTGCGATGTACCATTGGGACTTCCGTTTAATGTGACCCAATACGCTGTCTTATTACGGATGCTGGCGCAGGTAACCGGACTGCAGCCGGGCACTTTATCGTGGTCCATCAAGGATGCCCATATTTATGTTAATCAGATCGATGGGATCAAAGAACAGCTGGAACGCTATCATACTCAAGGCGATCTGCCGGCTCCAAAGCTTTGGCTCAATCCGGACATTAAAGATTTTTATGCGTTTGACAACAGCACGGATCTCAAGGATATCAAATTGGAAAACTATCAGCACATGGGAAAAATACGCTTCCCGTTAGCGCAGTAGGTGTCTATGAAACTGGTATTGATTGCAGCTATTGGAAAAAACCGGGAATTGGGTAAAGACAACGATCTGATCTGGCATTTAAAAAAGGATATGCGTTTTTTCCGCCAGACAACGACGGGCCATACGGTCGTGATGGGAAGAAAGACCTTTGATTCACTTCCGCATAAACTGCCCAACCGCCATCATGTCATCATTTCCCGGGGGAATCCGGATTATGAGGATGTGGAACTGTTTCACTCCATCGAGGATTTTTTAAAGGCGTATCAGGATAAGGATGAAACGGTCTACGGAATCGGTGGTGCACAAATTTATGCGCAGCTGCTTCCCTATGCCGATGAATTGTTACTGACGGAAATCGATGCGGCAGCCGAGGCCGATGTCTATTTTCCGGCATTTGACAAAGAGAAATATACCGAAACGGTATTGGATGTGCAGGAAGAGGATGGAATTCGTGTCCGTTGGGTTTCCTACACTAAATGACAGGGATACTGTCAAATAAAGCCATACAATACAATAGAAAAATGTACTGCATGGCTTGATCATATGTAGAATGTTTTCCGGAGCTCCTAGCGAGCTCTCTTTTTTTTGTTAAAGTAAAAGATACTTCACGGGGAAGTATCTTTTACGGAAGAGAGTTTTTATTTAATATGAAATGTATTGTCTTCATAAGAGAAAGCCAGAAGCAGTTTTTCCTTTAATTCTTCCAAATTAACCAGATCTTTTAATATGATGACACGAGGATATGTTTTCATTTGTGGCTCAATATCCAGTCCTACCACAAACAGGTCGGCTTGCGAGGCGTTGACTTCGGAGATGGAAGTGTGCCGAACCGCTATATTATGCAGTCCCATTTGTTTCAGGAGTTTTTCTACATTCATCTGCACGATCATGGAACTTCCCAATCCGTTTCCACAACAGCAGATAATTTTCTGTATTTGATTCATGTCAATTCCTTTCTGTTTTGCTCGCTTTCATAGTCTGGTTTTGGGGTTTTAAAGGAGAGAGCGAATGGCTTGTTCCAAATCCTGGGCTGTTAAGCCGAATGCCTTCTGCAGATAGTCTGCAGTACCTACCTGGCCAAAACGATCTTGAATTCCAATTCGTTTCATTGGAATATGCACGTTATGATCACTCAGGACCTCGGCCACGGCACTGCCTAAGCCACCGATGACAGAATGGTTTTCGAAGGTTACCAAGGCTTTCTTTCCTTCGATTTCGGATAGAATCAATGCCGTATCCAGCGGTTTGATCGTAAACATATCGATGAGCTCGCAATGAATTCCTTCTTTGGCTAAAGTTTCCTGACAATCGAGCGCATCACTGACAAGTTGACCACATGTAATGATCAATACATCATCGCCTTTTTTCAGGATATTTCCTTTGCCAAAGGTAAAGGTGGAACCTTTCTCGTATACGTTGCGAACCGGTTTTCGGTTGGCACGGAAATAATGAATGCCTTCCATCGTGGCAAACGTTTTTACGATCCATTCCAACTGGGTATCATCGGCAGCATCCACAATGGTAACTTCGGGAATGGCTCTTAAAATGGCCATATCTTCAAAGGAGGTATGCGTGCCTCCATTAGCGGCTACGGTAAATCCGGGATCCGAGCCGTAGATATTGATCGTATTCTTGGCGTAGGCACCGGATAAATAGAGCTGATCCAGTGCTCTTCGGGTCGTAAACGGAGCAAATGTATGAACAAAAGGAATAAAACCTTTTACAGATAAGCCGGCTGCAACACCCATCATGTTGGCTTCGGCAATGCCACATTGTACGTATCGTTCCGGAAAGGCTTCTTTGATCCTTGTGGATTTGCTGGCTCCACCGAGATCTGCCTCCAGAGCTATGACCTTGTCGTTTTCCTTCATAGAATCAATGATGGAATCAGCGACCACGACACATAGGTCTTTACCCAGATCGTTTCTGTTTTCTCTGACGGTAAACATTTACTGCTCCTTTCCGGCAATGAATGCCTGTAATTGTTCCATAGCTTGATTAGCAGCCTGGATCGTTTTTTCATTGTTGAATTTCACAGAGTGATTGGAAACCATTTGTTCGAAGTAAGGCACACCCTGTCCTTTGATGGTGTCCAATACGATACATACTGCCTGATCCTTGATGGATTTGGCGCATTCGATGGCCTCATCAATTGCCTGGATGTCATCCCCTTTCACAACCTGTGTGTGAAAACTGAAAGCTTTCATTTTATCCGGGATGCTGAAAGGATCCAGGATGTCTTTTGTATAGCCGTCCAGCTGCCGTTTATTTTCATCGATCAGTACGATGCAGTTGTGGATACGATGGGCCGCGATAAATTGAAAAGCCTCCCAACACTGTCCTTCATTCAGTTCTCCATCCCCGACAATCAGATAGGTATATCGGTCTTCCTTGCGAAGTTTCTGTCCTAAAGCAATGCCGGCTGCACTGCTTGTACCTTGTCCTAGAGAACCGGTTGTCATATCCACACCCGGTGTTTTTGTACGATCTGGATGACTTGGCAGATTGGTTCCACCATCGTTTAATGTATATAACCATTCTTTATCAAAATAACCTGCTTCCGCCAATGCGCTGTACCATACCGGTCCGGCATGTCCTTTAGATAATACAAGCATATCTCGATCTTCCATATCCGGATGCTTCGGATCAATATGCATTTGTTTTCCATACAGAACAGCCATGGTTTCAACCAGAGACAGTGACCCGCCTAAGTGGCCGTAGCCTCGGTGTTTCAACATATCCAGTACATCATAGCGGATCCGTGCAGCTAATACTTGTAGTTCCATTTTTTGTGTTTGCTCCATCGATGAACCTTCTTTCTTTCCAATCCTATTATCTATAAAAAGCCCTGCGAATACGAGGCCATAATATTTCAATTGATTGTGCAAGCATTGAGGTAGTTCCATATAAAAAAACCGGAGCGATCCGGTTTACAGCTTAAGATAATGCGATAGCTTTTCTTTTAATTCCTGTCGATCTATCAAATTCTGCAATACGATCGAACGGTCAAATTTCTTAACTTGTCCTTCCAGGTCACGACCGACAATGATCAGATCAAAAGGGCTGGGAAACAGTGTGGAAAGCGAACAGTGCATCACGGTGATATGTGTCAGATTGTGCTCTTTCAACAAATTCTCTATGTTCATTTGAACCATCATGGAGCTTCCCAATCCATTGGAGCAGCAACAAACGATCCGTTGTATCGGTTTCATAGGTCATCCTCGATCCAGAACGTATCCGATGTCTGTGACAGGGCCACCTTCAGTTTCTCATAGATTTCATCAAAAGACATGATCTGGTTAATGACGATCACGCGGGGAAAGTGTTTAAAACGATAGGCCAGATCTTTTCCTACTACGAAGATATCAGCGCCTTCTTCGCGGATGGATTCCGCTGCGCTGTGGGTTACCTTGATGTCGTTTCGATTGAGTTGAAGAAGTGCTTTTTCAGCGTTTAGCTGCATGATCAGAGATGTGGCCAAGCCGGCTCCGCAGGCACAATGGATCATCCAGATTGTATTCATAAGATATCCTCCCATTTTCTATGATTAATATACAGAGGATAACCATGGTTTTCAATTGTTAATATGAAACAATAAAGAAAAAGCGGACAATTTGTCCGCTTCAAGTATTATTCGATCCAGAAAGAGTCTTCTGTTTTAGCGAAAGCAATTTCCAGTTTTTCCTGCAGTTCCTTCATAGACATGATCTTTTTCAGAACAACAACACGTGGATAGCTTTTCAACTGTGGAGCGATGTCTTTTCCGACAACGAACAGATCTGCCGTAGCCGGGGAAATTTCAGACAATGAAGTATGACCAGCACTTACACCGGTAATCTTCATGTTCTTCAACGCTTTTTCAATGTTCATCTGAACCATCATGGAACTACCTAGTCCAGATCCACAGCAACACATAACAGATTTAATTTGAGCCATAGTACCTACCTTCCTTTCTTTTGATTGTTAATATGGCAATTTATTCGGCCTCTTTGACAGCCTTCTTAGGTGCTACAAAGTTGTAAACGATAGGTGCCAGGAATACCAGGACACAGATGATCATCAGAGCTGATCCTTGTACATGCTGAGCAATGTTTCCGAATACGATTCCTAACCAGGAGAAATCGGCATCAGAGAATGTACAGTTAGAGAAGCTCAATGCACCCATGACAGGCATACAGATGGCTGGCAAGAATGTAATCAATAAACCGTGCATGAAGGATCCGAATACACAGCCCTTCAAACCACCTTCGGCATTTCCGAATACACCGGCTGTTGCACCACAGAAGAAGTGAGGAACAACACCTGGAAGGATCAGAGCGACCGGTCCAACGGATTTATTCCATACAGACAAGATAACCAATCCGACGATACCACCAACGAAGGATACCAGGAATCCGATCAATACAGCGTTCGGTGCATAAGGGAATACAACCGGACAGTCGATCGCCGGAATTGCGCCCGGTACTAATGTTTCGGCAATACCACGGAATGCAGGAACGATTTCACTGACGATCAGACGTACACCACTTAAGATAATATATACACCACCAGAGAAAGATAAACCACTTGTGATAGCCCATACAGCCCAATGCGTCGGTGTTTCTGCTCCGATGTTCAATAATCCACCTAAATTTGTATAAGTCGCAACGATTTCTTCCGGGTCTGCCTGTAAGATACCTTTGGCAACCGCAACACCGGTTACAACTAAGAAGAAGACTACCATGGTAATACCGATAGATACCGTTGTATCACGCAGGAAGGTTAAACGCTGCGGGAAGTTGATGTCTTCTGTTGACTGATCTGCACTGTTTTTGAACAGTTTTGCACACTGTGCAGAGAACCAGTATCCAAATCCACCAAAGTGACCTAAACCTAATTCATCCGTTTCAACAACTTTTTCCATTGTCTTGCCACAGTAAGCCGGGCTTGCTGCAGAGATGAAGGCTAACAAACATGCACCGGCAATCCACAGAGGGAACCCTTTTAATCCGCCGATACTCAAAATAACAGCAATCATACAAGACATGTATAATGTGTGATGACCTGTTAAGAAGATGTATTTCAGACGGGAGAAACGAGCCAGGATGATATTCAGGATCATTCCCAAAGCCATGATATACGCTGTATCCTGACCGAATGAATTCAGGGCCATGGATACGATAGCTTCGTTATTCGGTACAACTCCCTGCATATTGAATGCATAGTTGAATACATCACCGAATGCCAGTAAGGAACCGGATTGCAAGAAAGAAGCTCCTGCACTCAATACTAAGAATCCTACGATACATTTTACCGTACCCTTTACGATTTCTTCGACTGGTTTCTTCTGCAGACATAAACCGATGCAGGCAAGAATACCAACCAGCATAGCCGGGGTTGATAAAATGTTAATGATAAAATTTAACATATGTTTTTCTCTCCTTTTCTACTCCTGGGCAGCCTGGGCGAAAATATCAAATATTTCCTGTCCATTTGCGGCATCCAGGATAGGCTGAACATTGCCGTCGTCACCAAAGATGGCAGAAACAGCCATAATACCTTCCATATGAGAGGTACTGTCCTTGGCACATAAAGCAATCAGAATCCGAACAGTTGGTCCATCTTCGGTAAAGCGAATACCTTCTTTTAAAACAGTGACCGCCATCTGCGTTTCCTTTACTCCTGCTTCACTGGATGCGTGGATCAAAGCCATATCATCGGTCAACACATAATAGGCGCCAAATTTTTCTGTGTTTTCCAAAACCGCTTGTTCATAAGCATCTGTGCAGAATCCCTGGGCAACCAACGGCTCCAGAGAAACGTGGATCGCTTCTTTCCAATCTTTTACACTGTCCTTCAAGATACAATTTTCAACTTTTAACAACTGTTCGATCATCTTTATGTCCTCCTGTTTACACTTGCATTATCGGAAAAAAAAGAGACGGATACAAGGCCAAAGGTTTGCCCATGTTTGTGCAACAAGATGTGTTTTTGTGCAAATAGGGAATATATATAATAATTAAGGAAGGAATCTGTCTTTATTGGTCGAAATAATGGAAAGATTGGAACGATATACCTTATGGTACAAATCATTGCGTGGATTTGTGAAGAGATTTGTATTTGAATTCATATAATTTATATAGGTAGGATGAACAAGAAAGGAGATAGCCTATGTCTGTTGCGTTATTATTTTTATTACTGGTAGCTCTCGGGGCGGCCGCTTTTCCGTATGTTCTTCGTTCATTTATGACAAATAAGCTCGATCGGCAAATGCAGGCTGAGCAATACGACCAGGCGGACCAAACGGTACAAAGAAGCCTATACCGGATCTTGTTCGGATCGTATGCACAGAAAACACAACAGCTGGAGATCCGGATGTTGAAGGACGATCCCCTGCAGGTCTATAGTTTGTGTCAAGAGCTGTTAGCAGGGCGTCTGAGCAAAAAAGAGCGTTACGCGGTTGCCAATGCAGCGTATCATTATTTTTTAAACAAAGAGGAAAAGGAATATGCGCAGACCATGCTGGAACAGTTAAAACTATGCGCAGACCCACAGGAAATCCAGTACGATGCGATGTTGTATCGCGTTTTGATGGAAAAGAAGAGCGGGGATATCGACTGGTTGAAAGAAAAGCTGGAAGAACCGGCTTCCCAGCAACAAAAGGGATATCTTCAATATTTGATCGGCCTGCAGTACATATATCAAGGAAACAAAAAAGATGCTAAAGTATATTTGAACCGGGCAAAACAGAATTTAAAGGGAACCCCTTATCATAAGAAGATCAAACGATTGATGGAGGAATAAACATGTTTACTTTGGATAAGCGCTGTCAGGAAATATTACGTTCGATCGTATATGCCAATGGGTATGTCAAGATCCAGGATATTGCCCTGCAGATGGGTGTTTCCAAACGAAGTGCCTATTATGACATCAATAAGATCGATGAATGGCTGATCAGCCGAAAGATTCCTGTTTTAGAGCAGAAGCGGGGGAAAGGGGTTCGTCTGAATGAAGACCAGAAGGAATCTATCCGTAAGGTTGTCCGGGAGTACATCTCGGCAGAACGGATCGATCCGTATCAGGTGTTTACCCCGGAGGAGCGGTATCATATTGAAATCTGTTCCATCATTATTGGGCGTCATGAGCTGTATATTGAAGATTTCATGGAAATCTGTGACGTCAGTAGGAATACCATTATCAATGATCTGAAGAATGTCATGATGATCCTGCAGGGGTATGATCTGAACCTGAAGTATTCCATTAAATCCGGGTATACAATTACCGGGGATGTCATTCGTAAACGAGCTGTTTTCTTTTTGTATTTTCCCGCGTTATGGACCTACTATTCGCATTCCATCTTTACCAGCCGGGAAAAGGAAGAGATCCATGTCATCCTGAAGGAATTAAAGACAATGGAACATGCTCTGCATGCTGAATATGTCAGTGGTACACTGCCTACCTTAGCTACTTTTATCTCCACGATCGGACAGAGAAAAGAAACTTTGTCTTTTCCGGACATGGATGAGCAGGAAATTGTGGAAACCCAGGAATATGCACTCGTCGACGCAACGTTTCCATCCATGGAACCGGATGAGAAAATCTACATCAGCCTGCATCTGTTAGGCTCACGTCTGCAGGCAGTACCGGTGCATGTTATGAAAGAGGATAAACAGCATCGTTTGTTGGCAACCAAGCTGGTCCGTGAATTCGAGCAGCTTTCCAGTATATATTACGATGATGTGGATGAACTGATCGATGCGATCACTGCGCATTTTATGACATCGATGTACCGATACCGGTATGGTATCCAGTTGGGAAATCCTCTATTGGAGAACATCAAAAACGAGTACAGTGAATTATTTGAGCTGACAAAGAATGCCTACCGCTGTATCCAGAACGATATCGGTATTATGATATCGGATGCCGAAATTGGGTATCTCACCTTACATTTTGGTGCTTTTAT
>JAWRHV010000045.1:0-15540 GCA_040266995.1 Erysipelotrichaceae bacterium
CCATGCCGGTTCCCCGAATGCCCACATGTTGCACATATGGATCTTCATGAAAGCCGTTACCGACACCATGCCCGCAGAATTCACGAACAACACTGTAACCATTTTTATGTGCATGTTCCTGAATGGCTGCACCAATATCTCCGATATGGCCCCATGGACGAACCGCTTTGATGCCGATTTCCAAGCATTCTTTAGTTACGTCGATCAAGCGCTGCGCTTCCGGTGAAACCTGTCCTACACAAAACATACGACTGGCATCGGCGTAATGTCCATGGAAGATCGTTGTACAGTCGACATTGACAATATCTCCTTCTTTTAATACAACCTTTTCGCTTGGTATTCCGTGACAAATCTCATCATTGACAGAAGTACAGACGCTTTTCGGATAGCCTTCATATCCCAGTGGTGCCGGAATACCTCCATGAGATGTCGTGTAATCATAGACAAATTTGTCGATTTCCTCAGTGGTAACACCCGGTTTGATCAAAGGTCCTACGTTATCAAGAATGCCATTATTAATAGCAGCTGCCTTTTTGATCCATTTGATATCTTCTGCATTTTTGATCAGATGATGCTCCGGTACCATATGTCCCCGGATCTTTAACACATTGATTGTATCATCCCATTTTTCGTGGCATTTTTTATATTTCTTTTTCGATCCACACCAACAAGGTGCATTCTTATTCATTTTCATCTTCTGTTCCTTTCTACCAGACAATCGTCAACATCCGATCTTTCTGGTTGATATCTTTATGAACGGTGATTTTAGCTTCCGGAAAATATTTCTTTGCCAACAAAGACAATGACTGCCCAAGGTCATATCCCATTTCAAAAGCCAGTAAGGAATGTTCCTTACAGACTTTATCGGCATGTTCAAATACATCTCGGTAAAATTTCAAGCCATCTTCCCCTCCGAATAAGGCCACATTCGGTTCGAAATCCACAACGCTGGATTCCAGCACTTCATCTTGTTTAATATAGGGAGGGTTACAGACAAGAATATCACAATGATAGTCCTTTTCAATATAAGGATCCAACATATTTCCACATAAGAACGTCACATCCGCTTGGAACTTATCACAATTCCGTTTAGCTACCTTTAACGCTGCTTCGCTGATGTCACTGGCGACAACTTTCATGTTTGGTTCTTCTTTGTTTAAAGAAATACCGATGGCTCCCGATCCGGTGGCGACATCAAAGACCGTAACTTCCTTGTCACTAAAGTATTCATCATAAAGCGCCAAGACCAGTCCGACCAGTTCTTCGGTTTCCGGCCGTGGAATCAGTACATCCTCATTCACAATAAAATCATAACCATAGAACCATTCATATCCAAGTACATAGCCCAAAGGTTCTCCTTGTTCCATCCGATGAATGCCTTCCAGATAATCCACCAATAATTCCTTATCGATCTGTGTATCCATATCCAGATACAGATTGATCCCTCTCTGTCGGCAAAGCTCCATCATTAATACCTGGGCAGCCTGTTCTCCTTGGCCAGCCTGAAACAATCGCTCTTTTCCTTCACTGATGTAGTTATGATAGGTCATTCAAGCTTATCTCCTGCCAGTTTGGCCTGTTGATCAGCCAGCGATAACGCATTCATCAAATCATCCAGACGGCCGTCCATGATACGATCCAACTGATTCACTGTATAGCCGATCCGATGATCGGTCACACGGTTCTGCGGATAGTTATATGTACGGATCTTTTCAGCTCGGTCGCCGGTTCCGATCTTGGACATACGCTCTTTTTCGTTTTTAGCTTCCTTTTCCTGCTGCTGTTGCTCATAAACACGGGCACGGATCGTCATTAATGCGGTTGCACGGTTTTCATGCTGTGAACGTCCATCCTGGCATTTTACCACAATACCGGTCGGTTTATGAAGAATACGCACGGCGCTGTCGGTCTTGTTGATGTGCTGTCCTCCGGCCCCGCTGGAACGCATGGTATCAATTTCCAGGTCATTCATGTCTAACTCAAAGTCTTCCTCTTCGATTTCCGGCATACATAAAACCGTAGCCGTTGATGTATGGATACGTCCCTGACTTTCTGTCTTCGGAACACGCTGTACACGATGTGATCCGGACTCGAACTTAAGCGTTCCATAAGCCCCTTCGCCATTCACTTTAAAAGAAATCAAAGAATAGCCTCCGGCTTCAGATGTTTCACTTTCGATGATTTCAATTTTCCATCGCTTGGCTTCACAATATTTTAAATACATACGGAACAGATCCCCGGCAAATATATTTCCTTCGTCTCCGCCGGCAGCACCACGGATCTCCATAATACAATTATGGGAATCGTTTGGATCCTTCGGTACCAAAAGCAGCTCCAGCTTATCCAGATACATCTGGATCTGCGGTTCCAGTTCCTCCATTTCCATCATGGCCATTTCTCGTATTTCTTTGTCGTCTTCTTGTGCCAATACCTTGGCATCTTCCAGTTCTTCCTTTGTCTTTTTATATTGTTGATACGTTTCAATGATCGGTGTCAGCTCATTCTGCTCCCGTCCCAGTTTAGCCATCTGTCGACGATCTGATACCACATCACTGCGCATCATCATTTCATTGATCTCGTTATAGCGATCAACCATTCCATCTAAACGCTGTTCTATTTTTGACATAGTTATCCGTCCTCTCAACTCTATTAGTTTAACACGAATAACCATTAAAACACATCACTATTCCCAAAAACTTGAATAGAGTTCCATAAAAACATGGATTTGTTAAGAAGGATGACAAAATCCTTCTTTCTGCTTTATAATGTTGTTTATGATTAAAGAAATAGTAAAAGATACAACCTTTTTATCACAGCCTTGTCGAACAGCTACAAAGAAAGACTTGTATATCGCCAAAGATCTTGTGGATACATTGCAGATCTACCGGAACCGGCCGGATATGCAGTGCTGGGGTATAGCCGCTAATATGATCGGCTATCCGGTACGTATGATCATCGTTCATAATGGACTGGAGGAAATCGTCATGGTCAATCCGGAAATTCTATCCCGAAAAGGAATCTATGAATCCGAAGAGGGCTGCCTTTCCCTTCCCGGTGTACGGACCACCAAAAGATATCAGGAGATTGTCGTCAAATACCGCAACACTCGCTACCAATGGAAAAAAGTCCGCTTAAGCGGTTTTACGGCACAGGTTGTGCAACACGAAATGGATCACCTGGAAGGAATCCTTGTATAAACAGATGAAAATCTGTTTTTTTTATCCTTGTGGATGATCAAATTTTGTGTTCTTTCTGTTTTTTGATAGAATAGCCTTATATGAAAAAAACAAGAAGAAAAAAGAAAATTGATTCCAAAAAGATGTTTCTATTAGCTGTCGTCACTTTGTTGATGGCGCTGTTGGCAATCTTTTTAGGATTAAAAGTAACAGAAAACGGAACCTTCTATGTGATGGATCTAAATCATCCGGAAGAAACTCTGGCAACCTACCATCATTTTACCTTTGCCCGCAATAAAATGAATCGCTTAGAGAGCTCCGATGTATACATTGTGGATGAAAATGGCCGCATCGTTGCGGTGAAAGAAGGGCTGGTCAACTTCAACACCAAGGATGCCTCCCAGCACACCTCCTACCGGATCGATGCCAATGATTCCAATGGCTATACCAACGGAAGCTATGGAGCCGACGCTTTATATCTTGGAACCGATGATTCCGGTACACAGGTTAAATTCTTATTGAGCGGTGTAACCGGCTGGGTGGATATCAGCGAGGTTGAATTATATATGTTCGATGAGGATATCATGGTGTCATCCTATCATATTCAGGATGGCTCTTTGATCCATACCATCTGTACAGATATGGTACAAGGGTCTTCCGCGAGCTATCCTATAGGACCGGCACCAAAAGATCTGAAAGAGAATGTTGTATATTATTCTTATGACGGACATTGGTTTTATGCCGATCTAAAGCAGATGGCGGACGACAAAAGAAATGATTCTACGGATAATGCCGTTAATCAGGAGGCGTATTATAATTTCTATCAATATATGCCCCATCGCTCCTATTCTTCGATTACTGCTCAGGATATCAATGACTTCCTGGAATCCAGAGGCATCGAGGCATCGGCCGATACTTATCCTTGCGAAGCCAATCAGTCAGTCTTGTATGATCAGGGAGATCTGTTTGTAGGTACCCAAAAGGCTTATGGAGTCAACGCTGCGATGATCACCGCCTTAGCGCTCAATGAAAGCAGCTACGGACAAAGCCAGTATGCCATTGAAAACAATAATCTGTTCGGCCATGCAGTCTATGACGAATCGCCGGATTCCGCCAACGCCTATGTATCCTTGGAGCAATGTATTATCAGCCATGCTCAACACTTCATACAGGAAGATTATGCCAATCCGGACAGTGCCAAATATAACGGATCCTGGTTCGGGGATAAAAACAGCGGTATAAACGTCAACTACGCTTCCGATCCTTACTGGGGCGAAAAGGCAGCTTTTTTCTATTACCAGCTGGATCCGGAAGCATACAAAAACTACACATTGATTACACAGGAAGCTAACAAAGACATTCCTGTCTACAATAAAGTCAATGGAGATGTTCTGTATTCCTATGATCAAAGTGATATTGTCAGCTTTCTGGTCATCGATGAAAAAGATGGATGGATCGAAGTGCAGAGTGAAATACCGATCATCAACCATAAAGGAAATGTCGATGAAATCTATACAAAAGACAGTACAGTGTATGTAAAAAGAGCGGATCTTGATTGATCCGCTTATCTTTTTCGTTTAAATATTCTTGACTTCTTTTTCAGATTCCAGTCTTTCCCTTCATACAGAAATCTCACCTTTGTACTGTATTTTGTCAATGTCAGAATAGCGTAACTGGCAGGATATTGATCTCTTGGTCTTGCACAGGAACCGGGATTCAATAAGGTGATCCCATCCTTGGTTTCATGATGATGCCGGTGCGTATGCCCATAACAGACAATATCACAATGGTTCATTTTGGCCATGCCGGCCAGTTGATTCTCTCTGTCAAATAAAACTACATTGTGCGAATGCACCAGCAGGATCCTGTGTCCGGGAACTTCGATGATATTCTCCAGAGGCATTTTGTAGGTACTGTCACAATTGCCCCGGCAGAACTGATATTGTGGATAGTTATCCGGATCGTCACATAAATCACCACAATGAAGAAACAGATCTGCATCGGGATTCCATTCCACGATCTTCTCCAGTATTTTTCTTCGTCCATGGGAATCACTGACCACCACAATCTTCATAATTAACCGATTCCCAGCAACATTGTCGCAAACCCGAAATAGATCAGCAGCGATACCGCATCGACAATGGTTGTAATGAAAGGACTGGCCATGACCGCCGGGTCAAAGCCCAGTTTGTCGGCAACCATCGGTAATGAACATCCGACCAGTTTGGCACAGACAACCGTTACCAGCAAAGTAAGACATACCACCAGATCGACCATGAAGGTAATTCCCGCATTTCCCAAAAGCATCCTGTCAACCAAAAAGATCTTCACAAAATTGACAGCTGCCAGGGAAACCCCGCAGAAAAAAGCCACTCGGATCTCTTTCCAGATAACCCGAAGCAAGTCCTTAAATTCCACATCACCTAATGAAAGGGCACGAATGATCGTCACGCTGGCCTGACTGCCGCAGTTTCCGGATGTATCCATCAACATCGGAATAAAACCGGTCAATACAACACAGGCTGCAAGTGCCGTCTCAAAATTATTGATGATAATGCCGGTAAAGGTAGCACTGACCATCAACAACATCAACCAGGGAATCCTCGATTTCCATGTATCAAAGACACTGACCTGGAAATACTCTTTTTCCGTCGGCAGGATGGCGGCCATCTTTTCGATATCCTCAGTTGCTTCATCTTCCATAACGTCTACGATATCATCGACCGTTACGATACCCACCAACCGGCTTTCCTGATCGACCACCGGCATCGACAACAAGTCATAATGTGTAAACATCGTCGCAACTTCTTCCTGATCATCCGTCGTCATACATCGGATGACGTTATCATCCATAATATCCGCAATCTTCGTCGGATACGGATTCATGACCAGATCCTTGATTGTAACAACGCCTTCCAGTCGTCGTTTCGCATCTGTTACATACAGTACATAGATTGTCTCAGAATCTTCTCCATGTAAACGGATATAGTTCAAAGACTGTTCTACCGACATTTCCTTTTTTAAAGCCAGATATTCTGCTGTCATGATACTGCCAGCAGAATCATCCGGATAATTCAAAAACTCATTGATCTGTTTTCTTGTCTCCGGTGTCGCCGTTTTTAAAATACGTTTTACCACGGTAGCCGGCAATTCCTCCACCATGTCGACCGCATCATCCACATACAGTTCTTCTATGATGGACTTTACTTCCACATCGGTACTGGCATTGATGATCTCTTCCTGGATTTCCGGGGGTAAAAACGCAAAGACATCGGCTGCCTGGTCTTTGTGGAGCATTCGGAAAATAAGAATCCGTGCGTCCGGACTCTGGTCTTCAATATATTCGGCTGTATCTGCTTCATTTAAATCGTTGATCATTTCCCGAAATCTTCGATAACGTTTGTTCTTCAGCTGTTCATCCATATCTTCAATACTAAATCCATATGTTTCGATAAAAGATTCTCGATTCATATCGTCACCTCCGATTTTCGCTATACATATATTACCACGTCAATGATAAAATAATATCACAAAAAGGAGTTGTTTTATATGTATGTAGACAGCCATTGTCATTTGACATTCGATGAATTATTTCAACAGAAAGATGTCATATTACGCAATATGGAGAACGTGCGCTATGCCATGATCATGTGTACCAATGAAGAAGAATTTCAAAGAGCTCTGCTCTATAAAAAAGAAGATCCAACCCGCTTTAAAATTGCCTGGGGATGGCATCCTCAGGATGCTAATGCCATCACCGAAGATCATTTGATCAAACTGCAAAAGGCTCTGGATCAGCACCAACTGGACTGCCTGGGAGAAATCGGTCTGGACTATTACTGGGATAGCTCCTTTAAAGAAAGACAAAAGGAGCTTCTGATCCGACAGCTGCACATGGCCAACCAGGCTGGTCTGCCTGTTTCGATCCATATGCGAAACGCTACCCTGGACACTTTGTCCATTCTGAAACAACACGCGAAAACACCAATCATTTTTCATTGTTTTTCCGGTTCAAAGGAAACCATGAAGGAATGTCTGAAGATGGATTCGATGATCTCCTTTGCCGGTCCGATCACCTTTAAAAACGCAAAGAAGAATGTTCTCTGTGTCAAGGAATGTCCGATTGATCGAATCTTAAGTGAAACAGATAGCCCGTTTTTAACACCGGTTCCTTTCCGTGGGCAAAAAAATGAACCAATGTATGTCGAATATGTCACAAAAAAAATCTGTGAAATCAAACAGTTGGCACTTGAAACCGTTTGTTCACAGATCCAAAGGAATTTTCTTTCGTTATTTTAAAGAAGTATATGCATCCGGTTTATTCCCGATAATAATCCGGTTCTTTCCTATCACAATCGGACGCTTCACATACATGCCATCGCTGGCCAGCAGCTCGATCAGCTGGTCTTCGGTGTACGTCTTTCTTTTTTCCTTTACGTTATTGGTGCGATATAATTGGCCGCTGGTATTAAACAGCTGGCTGATATCCACACCCTGAGAGATCCAATGGCGGATTTCCTCCGCTGTTGGATTTTCTTCTTTTATATTCCTGTATTCGGCATCAATGCCCAGATCCTGTAGTGCCTTATAACACTTACGACAGGTTGAACATTTCGGATAACCGATAAAGAGTACTTTAGTCGGATCCATAAGCTGACTTTAACGCTGCCGACAAAGAAGTCTTATACTCTACAGCACGGATCAGACGCGCCATCAACGGTGCTACGGAAATGATCTTCATTTCCGGGAATTCATCCAGATGACTGGACTGATCGATCGTGTTTGTACAAACGAATTCTTTCAATCCGCAGTTTCTCAGTCTTTCAATGGCCGGTCCAGACAAAATGGCATGTGAACAAGCTACATTAACAGCCGTAGCCCCATGTTCTTTTAACATTTGTACACCAGAAGAAATCGTTCCCCCGGTATCGACCATATCATCGATAATAATGGCTTCTTTTCCGGCAACATCACCAATTAAGTTCATCGCTACGGCCACGTTTGGCTTCGGACGACGCTTATCGATGATCGCCATTGGCGCATGCAGATATTCTGCTAATTTACGCGCACGTACAGCTCCACCATGATCTGGAGAAACAACAACGTATTGTGTATCTTTACCTTTAATCGAATGTTTAAAATAAGTCCCTATTAAGTTATTTGCTGCAATATCATCCACAGGAATATCAAAGAACCCCTGGATCTGCGCTGCATGTAAATCAATGGTTACAACTCGATCTGCTCCGGCTCTTTCAATCAATGATGCCACCAGCTTTGCGGTAATCGGCTGCCGTGGCGCTGCTTTTCGGTCTTGCCGGGCATATCCGAAATAAGGGATGATGGCGGTAATGCTCTTAGCACTGGCTCTTTTTAAAGAGTCGATCGCAATCATCAACTCCATTAAATTGTCATTAACAGGGTTGTTGGTGCTTTGTACCAGATATACATGTTTTCCTCGAACCGCTTCCATTGGCGTAACCAGGATTTCCCTGTCCGCAAAATGATTAACACTGATATTTCCTAATGGTAAATCTAACTCCTGACAAATTTCTTCTGCTAATCCTCTACTGGCAGATAGCGCAAAAATTGTTGTTTTTTCCATAATGTTCTCTCGGCTTCCTCTCTATTTATTTTTGTATAAATCACCAAAACCGTGCTTTATACTCTGATGCGATCGCGCGATACCCATATCGCCATCCTCCACATCGTCGGTAATTGTGCTTCCAGCAGCCAGTAACGCATTGGCTCCTATGGTTACCGGAGCAATCAAATTGACATTTGACCCGATAAAGGCCCCGTCTTTGATTACTGTACGGTGCTTTTCTTTCCCATCATAATTGACAGTAACCACACCACATCCAATATTGACATTTTTACCTACGTCACAATCTCCGATATATGTTAAATGTGCACACTTGGAACCGTCACCAAAATTCGTATTCTTGAATTCCACGAAGTTCCCTATGCGACAATTGCATCCGACATTTGTATGATTTCGCAAATGCGCCATGGGGCCGACCGTTGTGCCTGATCCCACATGGGCATCGGTAATCTCACTAGACTCAATTCGAACATCATCTTCAATAACAGAATCTTTTATATAAGATCCCGGCAATATTTCCACATGATTTCCAATCCTTGTTTTTGACAGGAGCTCTACGTTTGGATGAATGATGACATCGTGTCCGATCGTAACATCTTTTCCGATAACCGTACGATTCGGGTCCACAATCTGTACTCCTTCTTTCATCCAGTGTGTATTGATCTTCTTTTTCATCCACTCATATGCGGTATGAAGTTCCAGACAATCGTTGATACCCATTACTTCATCCCTGTTTTCAATCACCATGCCATTGACTCGTTTTCCTTGTCCGGCAAGAATAGAAACCATATCTGTTAAATAATATTCATTCTGTGCATTATTTGTCTGTAGTTTATCCAGATTATCAAATAAATCTTTATTGTTAAAACAATACATGCCTGCATTGATTTCGTTGATCTTTCTTTGTTCCGGCGTACAGTCCTTCGCTTCTACAATAGCCGTGACATTGCCGTTTTCATCACGAACGATCCGCCCATAGGATTTTCCATCCTCCAGCTTGGCGGTCAACAATGTCAGAGAAGCTGACTGATTTGCTTGAAATAAGGCCTCTAATGTTTCCGGCTGTATACACGGGCCATCCCCGTTGATCACTAATGTATCTCCTGGTGCATCCTTCAGTTGTGTGCACTGCATGACCGCATGGCCGGTTCCCAGCTGCGGCTGTTGTAAAGCGTATTCCACATCGGTAAATACCGACTGAATGCTTTCAGCTTGATAGCCAACCACAACAACGATCCGCTGAACGTCCACCGCTTTTAAGGCATCAATAATGTATGCCAACATAGGACGATCGATGATCGTATGCATGACCTTACTTTGAGAAGATTTCATCCTGGTGCCTTTTCCGGCAGCTAAGATAATCGCGTTACGCATTTCATCACCTATCTCTCGTATTACATATTCTAACAAAATTTTATATTCATTCATACCAAAATTTACAAAAATCCTCTTCTTTCCTTGTCCACACAAGAAAAGAGGTCATAGCCATCACTATGGGGTGCATACTATCAACTGTAAGAACGCATACATGGACGCAAAGGAGTATAACGCCATGACACAATACAACAAGATTACCGCGCTATACTCCCGCCTTTCAGTTGGTGACGAGGACAGGGACGGCGGCGAGAGCAACAGCATCGTGAATCAAAAGGCTTTTTTAGAACGCTACGCAAGACAGGAAAAGCTGACGAACATCCGCCACTATATCGACGACGACGAAAGCGGCAGGTTCTTTGACCGCTCCGCCTATGTGCGAATGATGGACGATGTGGAAAGCGGCAAAATCGGCATTGTCGTTATGAAAGACATGACACGCTGGGGACGCGATTATCTCCAAGTGGGAAACGCAATGGAAATATTTCGCAGAAACAGGGTGCGCTTTATCGCCGTCAACAACGGCATAGACAGCGAGAAGCCCGACATATTGGAGTTTGCGCCGTTTATCAATATCATAGTGGTACGCAAAGGACATCAGCAAGAAAGTAAAAACCGGCATTAAGACCAAAGGCATGAGCGGAAAGCCTATCGCTACCG
The DNA here is from genome assembly GCA_040266995.1 of Erysipelotrichaceae bacterium. GTDB lineage: Bacteria > Bacillota_I > Bacilli_A > Erysipelotrichales > Erysipelotrichaceae > UBA4312. The sequence goes on from JAWRHV010000045.1 coordinate 10,813, forward strand.
AAGCCCCCTACGGCTATATGAAAGACCCCGACAACAAGGATTACTGGATTATTGACGAGGAAGCCGCAGCCGTTGTCCGTCTCATTTACAGTCTGTTTCTTGAAGGCAAAAACAGAAATCAAATTGCCGTTTATCTGAAAAATGAGGAAGTCTTGACACCAACCTTTTATCTCAAGTATCACGACAGAGGAACATCAAAAAGCCGAAATCTGAACGAGGAAAACCGCTACAACTGGAACAAGGCGACCTTGACCCGCATTCTCACAAGACAGGAGTATTGCGGCGACGTAGTGAACTTCAAGACGGCGAAGCATTACAGGGATAAGCGCAACCACTATGTGGATAAAAACGAGTGGCAGATATTTGAAAATGTGCATGAGCCGATTATCGACCGCAATGCCTTTGAAAACGTGCAGCGCATATTGGAAAACGCGCCTGTCAGACGCCCCAATGGGGACGGTGAAATTCATCCCTTGTCCGGCTTGCTTTTCTGTAAAGACTGCGGCGCAAAAATACACATTCGTATAGATTACAGGAACGGCGGCAAACGCCATGTCGCATTTTGCAGCGAGTACCACAAGGGTAAAGCCAGGAATCCAAAGTGTAATTCCCCTCACATCATCGACGCGGATTTACTCATGCAGACCGTCGCGGAGGTGCTGCGGAAAATCGCGGACTACTCTATCAGTAACAGAACAGAGTTTGAAGCGTTGGTCAAAAACAGCCTTTCCATACAGCAGACTGACAAAGTAAAGAAGCAGCAAAAACGCATACCGCAGATCACGGCAAGGCTTGAACAGATCGAAAAGGTGTTGAATAAGCTCTATGAGGATATTGCCCTCGGCAGGATTGAGCAGGACCGCTATGAGCAGATGTCGCAGAAGTATTCCGAAGAATACTATACACTGAAAGCGGAACTTGCGGAAATCAAGGAGCAGCTTTCTGAATTTGAGAACGCAGACGGACGAGCGCAAAAGTTTGTGAAGCTGACAGAACGCTACGCCGCCTTTACCGACCTTACCCCCGCTATCCTAAACGAGTTTATCAGCAAAATCCTTGTCCATGAGCGCGACGTAAAAAGGTCAAAATACGCCGTTCACCGCATTGAGGTGTATTTCAACCATATCGGCAGATTTGAAAACGAACTGACCGAACAGATGGAGCTTACAGAGCAGGAATGCGAACGCATGAGGGCAGAAATCGAAGAAGCCAAAAGAGAGAAATCCCGCGCCTACCATCGAGCTTATTACAAGGAATACCGAGCGAAAAACCTTGAAAGGTGCCGCGAATATGAGCGAATGAAAGCAAGGGAGTACAGGGCAAAGAAAAAGCTGCAAGCCGCAACCTAAAACCGAATAATCAACACGACGAAAAGAGGTTTCCTATCAACGGGAAATCTCTTTTTGCGTTCAGTGAAGGAGGACTTGAATGACAGAAAAAACCGAAGCACAGACCGAAGAAATTCAGACCGAGGAACAGACCGCAGCCCGAAAGCCGGATGGCGTTCTGACAAAGAAGTTTGGAGCAAAGACTTTCATTGCCGAGATATTTTTCAACCACAGCAGCAGGGACACATTTCAAGATAAGCTGCTAAAGGCAATCCGCTCCGAGAAAACAGAGTAAAACAAGCCGTCTTTTCCATTCCCTTCTCATCCCATCCAAAATCGAAAGGAGAAAACACACATGGCAAAAACCAAAGCGGAGAAAATCGCCGCCATCGAATTACAAATGACGCAGCTTGAAAACCAGAGAAAGAAGCTGATCCAGGAGAAGAAGCAGCAGGAGCGAAAGGACAGAACGAAACGCCTTTGTAAGCGCATGGGGCTTTTTGAAAGTATGTTGCCCGAAAGCATATCCCTGACAGACGAGCAGTTTCAAATCTTCCTTGAAAAAACAATCGCCGCCGATCACAGCCGCCGCATACTGGACGGATTGACAGCGCAGCGGAGCGTACAGACGTCCGCAAGGGACACCGCCTATACGGAAGCGCAGGACGAGGCAGACGAGGACGAATAGGGCGATATTGAAAAGCGGTCATGCCGTGGACGCATGACCGCTATGTTATGTGAGCGCAAAACCGGAATTTGTTTATTTCAGGTTCTCAATAAAAATCTTTATTGTTTCATTTACTACAGCAGGGTTATCAACATTAGAGTTGTGAGCAGCATTCGGAATCCACACCAACGGATAGCCAGTTCGTCTTGCCCACTCCTTGTTGTACGCCCTAACCTTACCTGTATTATCCTTTTCCCCAACAATTAGCAAAACAGGACAAGGGAGCTCACATACTCTGTTATCATCAAGAAAACCGGCATATCCAATCCCCATAAGCTGACATAGCTCGGCTTTTCTATATCCTCCAATCATAGATGCCATATTTGAACGCCCAATTTCAGTAAGGGCGTTCTGCTTTGCCATAGATGATTTCAGAAGTTTCTCTGGAAACAGCTTCGACATCCATTCAATTTGCCGGAGCCACCATTTATCTGATTTGGAATAATAATCTCCATACGGGGTTGAGTCAATCGACACAAATGCCTTTGCCATTTCTGGGTATCTACAGATAAAAGACTGCGTAATATATCCGCCCATTGACTGACCGATCAACACCACATTTGAAACTCCGCATTCATCGAGAATCTTCTTTAACCCATTTGCCGCATTCTCATAAGTAAACCTTGAGTACGGTCGTGATTCTCCATGTGCAGGAGCGTCCCATGCAATGATATTGTATGCGTCCTCAAAGAAATAAAACTGCTGTTCAAACATAGTATGATCTGCGGTCAAACCATGAAGAAAAAACAGGGTGTCTCTGGATAAGTCAAATATGTCTGATTTCCAATAGACAATGTTCCCAATAGAATCTTCAATGATCTTCTTTTGCATAACAGGTCACTCCTACAAAGCCCGATTTGTCTCTAAAGACGCTCTCATTCTACCACAAACATATGAACAAATCTATCCGCACGATGATTCTAAAAAGAGAAACGATACAGATGACAGAGGAAACCAGAATGGAAGCAGCGGCGCAAAGGTAAGGGACTAATCCCATACCCTTGCTTTTAGCAAGGGCGCACTTATATACCACATGAATGTGGTATGTGCGGTCTTGCAGACGGCGTTTTGTGCTTGTCGGCACAAAAGAAAACAGCGGGCAATGCCCGCAGAAAGGAGCGCAGCGCATGGCGATTTACCATTGCAGTATCAAAATCATATCCCGCGGCAAGGGCAAGTCTGCCGTTGCTGCCGCCGCTTATCGCAGCGGCGAAACCCTCACCAACGAATATGACGGTGTAACCCATGACTACACCCGCAAAGGCGGCATTGTTCATACTGAGATTTTACTACCCGACCACGCTCCCTCCGAGTATGCAAACCGCGCTGTTTTGTAGAACGCGGTTGAGAAAATCGAGAAAGCAAAAAACGCGCAGCTTGCAAGGGAGATTGAAATAGCCCTGCCGAAAGAATTGACAAAGGAGCAGGGCATTTCTCTTGTGAGGGAGTATGTAACGGAGCAGTTTGTAAATGCGGGAATGTGCGCCGACATTGCCATTCACGACAAAGAGGACGGCAATCCCCATGCCCATGTCATGCTGACGATACGACCCATCGAGCAGGACGGCACATGGGGAGCAAAGCAGAAAAAAGAGTATATCCTTGACAGGGACGGCAACAAAATCTATGACCCGAAAAAGCGTTCCTACAAATGCAAATCCATGCCCGCCACCGATTGGAACGAGCAGACGAAAGCCGAGGAATGGCGTAGTGCATGGGCTGAAATCTGCAATCGGGCATTGGAGCAGAACGGACACACCGAGCGTATAGATCACCGCAGCTATGCGCGGCAAGGGATAGACCAAATCCCAAACGTCCATTTAGGCGTGACTGCTTTTCAGATGGAGAAGCGAGGAATACGTACCGAGCGCGGCAACCTCAACCGCGAAATCGAAGTCTCAAATCAGCGTTTGCGTCAGCTCAAAGCTCGTATATCCAAGCTGCAAAACTGGCTGAAAGAAGAAGCCGCCAATACCGAGCCACCCACTCTTGCCGACGTGATACAGGGTATCTTGTCAAAGCGGCAACAGACTGGAAAACAGAGCAGATACACCACTATCCACAATCTGAAAGCGGCGGCGAATATGCTGATGTTTTTACAGACAAACGACATTAAGGATATGGCGAGACTGGAAGAAAAGGTTGAGGATATGTATGGCAAGCAGCGCGGTATTGCGGAAAAGCTGAAACCCATAGACAGACGATTGAAAACTCTTGACGAGCATATTTCAAATGCCGAGAAGTATTTCCAGTACCGCAATATTTACAGGAAATACAAACAGCAGAAGCCCAAAAAGCAGGAAGCATTTTACGAAAGCCACCGCATGGAGCTGACCCACTATGAAGCCGCAGAACGCTATCTAAACGCCATAATGAACGGCAAGACAAGTATTCCCCTAAAGGCATGGAAAGCGGAGCGCGACAAACTGAACGGCGAGAAGAAAGAGCTAACCCGCCGGTATTATGCGCTCAAAGATGAGGTCAAAGAAGTGGAGCAAATCCGCAGGAATGTTTACAGTATCTTGCGGGAAGAAAACGGCAGAGAGCAGCCGACAAGGAAGCATGAGCATGAACGGTAAAAAAGAACAACGGCGGGATAATAACACTATCCCGCCGGTCGTGTTTTATGGTTGAATACAGTCCGACAAACTGGAATTTGTGCTATGCAAATTG
>JAWRHV010000046.1:0-33181 GCA_040266995.1 Erysipelotrichaceae bacterium
TGTGCGAAAGGTTGTATATCAGCCGTTCGACTCTGAAAAACGACTTGAAACAAGTTCGCACCATCTTGAAGAAGTATGACCTGCATATCGAATCTTATGCGTATAAAGGTTCGGTCATTACCGGAACGGAGAATAACGTAAGAAAGTGCCTGACAGATATCGACAAGATCATGATGAATGAATCCAATCAATCGATGAATCATGATATGAAATCCATTGCGCAGATCATAAGGCACATCTTTACAAAATACCATTTCCGGATGCCGGAATACGCCTTCAATAACCTGGTGGTCCATATGTATATTGCGGTGATCCGCGTGCAGCTGGGCTATGCGATCGAAGAGGTGGAAGGGTATGAGCGCTTTATCCATCGCGATGAAAAAGAGATGGCCATGGCTATCATTTCCGAAACGGAAAGAGCGTTCAATCTGTCGTTTCCGAGAACGGAGCTCGGCTATGTGATCCTGCACCTGGAAGGGAAAAAATATACCGGGGATACGGATAATTCGTTTGTGCCTTCAGAGATTTATGACATCGTGATGGAAATGCTGGATGAAGTGGACAGCATGTTCCACTACAATTTCAAACATGATTTTGAATTGATTTCCATGCTGGCCATGCACCTTGTCACATTAGAGGTCCGGATCATTTATGATATGACCTTGGATAATCCACTAATCAAAGAAATTCGGGAACGAGCCTTATTGTCCTTTGAAATGGCAAATGTAGCCTGCAGTAAACTGGCCGACCGGTACGATAAAAAGATCACACAGGATGAAATGGCATATATTGCGTTACATTTTCAACTGGCTATCGAACGATATAAAGAGAAATATAAAAAGAATGTGTTGATCGTATGCGATATGGGACAAGGATCTGCCAAATACCTGATGTATCAGATCAAGAAACAATATGGAAACTATCTGAATGTGATCGATACCCATGAGTCAGCGGATTTCACTAATGTAAAGTTTGATTCCTATGATTATATTCTGACAACCGTCCCTATTGAACAACCGGTACCGCTGCCGATTATTGAGATCACTTCCATGTTCAAAGAACAGACGTATCCACAGTTAGAGGATCATCTGCATGTGGACGAACAGAATGAACTGCTTCGTTTCTTTAGTGAAGATCGGTTTGTGGCCCATATGCAAGGCCATGCCAAACAAGAAATATTAAGAGAGTTATGCGATATTGCCATTTCAAAAGGATATGTGTCGATGGATTTCTACCAGCATGTGTTGAAAAGAGAAGAACTGGGAAAGACTTCCTTTGGCAATCGGATTGCGATCCCTCATCCTTACCGGCCGGAGGGGGACTACAGTTTTGTGGTGACGGGAATTCTGGATGAGCCGGTCCTTTGGGATGATGAACCTGTCCAGATCGTTTTTCTGCTTTCGATGAAGGCGCAGGGAGATCCAAATCTTCAGTTGTTCTATAAGTCGCTGGGGCGATTGCTTTCAAGTAAGGAAAACGTGGATATCTTAATCAAGGAGCAGTCATTTGAAAAACTGATCTCAATTTTGTATCAGCTGCTGAATACATGACACTTTTTACCACATAGATAGAGGAAATGTTTTACCTTCTCTTAACAATCTAAAAAGGGTTTAATCAAGACAGGAAAGGAGTAAAAACATGATCAGAAAAGAACTGATTATCATGGCAGACAAAGATTTTGAAACCAAAGAAGAGGTCATCCATTATCTGACACATATCGATAATAAAAAGGTAGTGGATAAGGATGGCTTTGAAAAAGACGTTTTAGAGCGAGAAGCATCTTTTGTCACATACATTGGATATGAGATAGGGATCCCGCACGCAAGAACGGCTTATGTTACAGAACCTTTTGTGGTGTATCTGCGGCTTAAGAAACCTGTTCACTGGGGCCGGGATGATAAAGAGAACGTAAATCATCTCTTCTTGCTCGGGGTTCCGCAAAACAATAAGGAAGATTATTCCAACGCCAATCTTCATTTACGGATATTGGCCGCTTTAAGTAAGAATCTAATGCATGATGACTTTAGAGAACGTTTGTTTCAGGCAAAAAACCAAGATGAAATCTATGATCTGTTAGAAAAAGTAAAGGAGGAGATATGATATGAAAATTGTAGCTGTTTCTGCCTGCACGGCAGGTATTGCGCACACGTACATGGCCCAGGAAAGCATTTTGATGGAATGTAAAAAAAGAGGAATTGACTGTCAGGTGGAAACCCAGGGGGGCATGGGCATCGAAAATGAACTGGAACAGGAAGATGTGGATGCAGCCGATGTTGTGATCTTAGCTGTTTCTGTTGGGATCGAAATGGAAGAACGCTTTGACGAAAAAAGAGAGATGGGAAAAGTCTTGACCATCGATCCAAGTGATGTCATCAAAGATCCTGCCAAGGTGATTGATGAAGCCGAAAGAATGGTGAAGTAACAGGAGATAAAGATTATGAAGAATGGAAATAATATATGGAAAGAATTGAGAAAAGCGTTTAATACAGGGGTTTCTTACATGATTCCTACGGTTGTCGTCGGTGGTATTTTCCTGGCAATCGCCTTGGGAACAGGAACGACCGGTGAATCCGGAATGGAAGTCTCCAATCAATTCATGAAAAATTTAAACGATCTGGGAAGTGCCGGTTTTGCGATGATGATCCCGGTATTGTCCGGATATATTGCGTATTCCATTGCCGGCAAACCAGGACTGGCTCCGGGAATGATATTGGGTTATGTAGCGAATAATCCCGTCGGATCCCAGCAGGTGACCACCGGATTTTTAGGCGCTATGGTGCTGGGCGTGGCCACCGGGTATTTTGTGAAATGGTGTAAAACCTGGAAGGTTCCGCAGACGATCGCAACCATTATGCCGATCCTTATTGTACCGATTGTGACAACGTTCGTACTGGGAGTGATCTATATTTACATCATTTCCGTACCAATCGGCATGGCAATGAGCTGGCTGGTAAACACATTGAGCGGTATGACAGGTGGCAATGCCATTGTGTTAGGTTTGATCATCGGGGCTATGACCGCTGTTGATATGGGAGGTCCGATCAATAAAACGGCAACCGCCTTTACGTTGGCTTTGATGGCTGAAGGCGTGTATGGACCAAACGGGGCGCATCGTATCGCGGTAGCCATCCCGCCATTGGCCATGGCTATTTCAACCTTGATCGATCGAAAGAAATACAACAACGAAGACCGTGATTTGGGAATTTCTGCCTTATTTATGGGCCTGATCGGCATTACGGAAGGGGCGATTCCTTTCGCAATCAAAGATATGAAACACGTATTACCGGCCATTATTATTGGTAGTGCCATCGGTGGAGCAATGGGAATGGCCAATGGGGTGGAAGCGTTGGTTCCTCATGGAGGATTGATCATTTTACCGGTAGTCAATGGAAAGCTTTGGTATGTCATTTCCATGCTGGTAGGAACGTTAGTGGCTGTGGCAATCCTTCATTTTACGAAACCGAATTTAGAAGAAAAGACAGTAGAAAGCAAGTAAAAGAGGTGAAAAATGACGAAATTATCAATAAAACAAGTTGTTGATGGATTATTAAAATTACAGGAGCATGGAGAAAGTGCTACATTACTGGGAATCGGCCCCATGTCGGAAAACTGTGTACAGGCGACGTTGGAGCTGTCGAAGGAAGATGATTATCCGGTGATGTTTATCGCCAGCCGGAATCAAGTCGATACGGATGAACTGGGTGGTGGCTATGTCAATGGTTGGAACCAGTTTACCTTTGAAAAAGCTGTCCGGGAAGTAGCGAAGAAGATCGGATACGATAACATGTACTATTTATGCCGGGATCATGGTGGTCCTTGGCAGCGGGATAAAGAAAGAAACGATCATCTTCCGACCGATGAAGCCATGGCATTAGGAAAGAAATCGTATTTGGCGGATATGGAAGCCGGTTTTGATCTGTTGATGATCGATCCGACAAAGGATCCCTTTGAAATCGGAAAAGTCATTTCTTTGGATACAGTGTTAGAAAGAACCGTGGAGCTGATCGAATACTGTGAAAAGGAACGAAAAGCACGAAATCTGCCGGAAATCGGTTATGAAGTCGGAACAGAAGAGACCAATGGTGGATTAACCTCTACGGAAATCTATGAAACGTTTATTCTGCGGTTACGCGATGAGTTGACCAAGCGGGGACTGCCGATGCCGACGTTTATTGTAGGACAGACCGGCACCTTGACCCGTAAGACCGAACAGGTCGGCACATTCAATTTCAAAAATGCGATCGATCTGGCCCAGATGGCTAAAAAATACGGAGTTGGTCTGAAGGAGCATAACGGAGATTATCTCGATGATGTAACGCTGTTGGAACATATACCTGCGCAGGTGACAGCGACAAATGTGGCACCACAATATGGAACCGAAGAAACAAGAGCTTACTTGAATCTGGCGGCTGTGGAAGCCCGATTACAGAAAAACGGATTGATTGCCGAAGCGTCCAGAACCAGAGAAGTGTTGTTGGAACATGCCATCAAAAGTGAACGCTGGAGAAAATGGATGGTTGGCGATCAGCGTTCCTTGACCGTTGCGGAAATCCAAAAGCCGGAAAATGAAGACCTGCAAAAGGAGATTCTTGACATTGCCGGACATTATACGTTTAACGATGATGAAGTAAAAGCAGAGATTGAGAAAATGTATCAGAATCTTGCCGGCCAAGCCATTGATGGACAACGGTATGTCATCGATCATATTAAACGACCGATCCGGGATTATGCAGAATGTTATAATCTGAAAGGTGTGACCAGTCGTATTCGCAACATTTTAAAATAACAGGTTTTGTAGTTTGTTTCATATAAGTGAAGGGATCCCACTGTACAGTGGGATCCTATATTTTTAGAGAAAATCGACTTGGCCGTTTTCAATATGATAGACAGCGCCTTTGACCAACATACCATGGCTTTCTTCTTCCTTGATCTGAAAGCTGCTTTCTATTTTATCAATACTGCGCTGTACATTTAAACAACAAGCTTTATAGTCATCGGTTTCCTCTCCGATGGCTTCTTTGATCTCATCCGTGATGTACTTGATATATCCTTGGGGGTCATGGGCAATGGCGGCATCGACCGCTCCGCAGAAGGTATGGCCCAATACCAGAACCAAAGGACAGTGCAAATGGGAGGCTGCATATTCGATGCTGCCCAACTGATGATGATCGATTACATTGCCGGCGACCCGGATTACAAAAAGATCACCGATCCCGGCCGAAAAGATGCTCTCGGGGATGACCCTTGCATCCGAGCACGTAATGATGATCGCATACGGGTGCTGTCCGTTTTCATATGTGTCAATGCGCTTATCCATGGATATGTCCCCTTGACTGTGAGTGGCATGGATATACGCCTGGTTTCCTTGTTTCAATTTTTCAATGACTTCATTTCCGTTCATTTCCAATCACCTCGAGATAAGTATATCATCAAATAGAGCTTCCTTTCTTAAAATGTAACACAGTAAGTTACATAATGTACGAGCTGGTTTCTTGCATAAAGGATACAAAGTCAATTACTATTTAGATAGAAAAAAGAAAGGAGCTTTATCCGATGGATCAACTTGGAGATAAGATTGCAAGAAAAAGAAAAGATCTTGGGATGACACAGATTGAATTTGCCCGGCAGCTGTCTGTGACTAGACAAACAGTTTCACGATGGGAGACCAATACAATGATGCCGGATATAGATAAGATTGGCGATATTGCCAACGTGTTGAATGTGAGCTGTGATTACTTATTAAAGGATGAGGTGGAAGAGGATACAAAAAACGTTTCTTCTGTAAGCCATTTACTTTATGATCTGAAAGGAAAAACGATACGGATCCAGTTCTTTGATGGAGAAATGGATATAGATCTATTTAAAAAGGAATGTCAGATTTTGGACTTTAAAGGCAATTGGATGAAAGTGAAGACATCCGGTCCAAAGGGAAGCATAGAAAAATTGATTTCCTTATCGTCTGTTTTATCGGTGGAAGAAATAAAGGAAGGAGACTAATCGATGAACGCTTTTGTTTTTGTACTGGCTTTTTTCGGCTTTCTTTCCTTTCTTGAAATATCTTCCTTGAAAGAAAGAGTAAAGAAACTGGAGGCCCAGCTGGCAAGGATGCAGGGAACTTCCTATCATGATGAACGCATATCGCTGCAGACGATAGCGAGATCTTACATTGGTGAACCGATCCATATCGAATTGAAAGAAGATTACCGTGATATAGATATCATGACAATCGGAAACCGAAAGACTGGCTCCCTGAAGATCCTCGATGTGGATAAAGACTGGCTTTTGGTCCAGATAGATTCCGGAAAAGGCAGAAAGAATAAGCTGATCCGTCTGGAAGGGGTAAAGAACATTAAAAGAATCATGGACAACCAACGCAGCGAATAGGGAATATATGCGAATACTTGTATATGAAGAAACAACAAGGATGCAGCTTTTCTACCAGGAAAAGGATGCATCCTTTGTGTTTGATCGATTGGAACTGATCCGGAACATCTGCTTGTGGAGACAAAGTGGAAAGGATAAAATAATAGTGTACAATCGATACAACGAAAGGAAGTAAAGATGATCAGAATACTATTTGTCTGCCATGGCAATATATGCCGTAGTCCCATGGCAGAATTTATTATGAAGGATATGGTCACTCAAAGAGGACTGGAGGATTCTTTTTATATTGAATCGGCAGCCACCAGTACCGAAGAGCTGGGAAGAGATCTGTATCCTCCGACCAAGCGGATATTACGAGATAAACAGATTCCGTTTTCAAAAAGAAGAGCCCGCCAGATCGTACGTGGTGAAGATAAGCGGTGGGATTATATCTTTGGGATGGATCATGCCAATATACGTAATTTACAGAGATGGTTTCCCGATGCAAAGGAAAAGATCCACATGTTGCTCGATCACAGGGCGGTTTCCGATCCGTGGTATACCGATGATTTTGAAACGGCATTTAATGATGTTTATGAAGGATGTGCCATGTGGCTGGAAAGGATTTTACATGATCAAACAGAATATTCATACACATAGTACCTATGCCGACGGCAGAGATACATTGGAGGAAATGGTCTTAGCGGCCATTGAACAGAAGTTTACCGTACTGGGGTTCAGCGAACATGCCTATATTCCCGGGGATGATTGTTGTATGAATCCGGACAGTACGGAGCAATACATTGCCGAAGTACGGGCTTTGGCTGAAAAATACAAAGACCAGATTACCATCTTTCTGGGATTGGAGCAGGATATGCGCTATCGTGACTGGCACCCGGATCAATATGATTTTATGCTGGGATCGAAGCACTATCTGGAGCATGAAGGCATCAGCCTTGGCATCGACAGTTCCCCCGAAGTGTTTACGATGATCCTGCAGGATTGGTATCATAATGAATTTATGGCATTGGCCAAAGACTATTATACGGGCATGCGGGACATGGCTGACTGGAAGGAAGTTGATATTATTGCTCATCTGGATCTGTTGATGAAATACAATGAAGATCAGTCTTTCTTTGCTTTTGATGACCCGAAATATATAAATCTGGCTTGTGATACGATCGACGCTTTGTCGAATAAGATTTTTGAGGTCAATACCGGAGCTATAGCCAGAGGATATCGGAAAACACCATATCCGGAAAAACATTTACTGGAATATATGTACCAGAAGGGCATCCAGATTTGCCTGAACAGTGATTGTCATAACAGCGATTATTTATCTTGTGGTTTTGAAGAAGCTTTGAAACTGATTCAATCCTGTGGATATAAGGAAATGGTTACTTTAACCAAAAATGGCTTTAAAAGTGTACCTATTTCTTTATTTCAATATTAATTTTCAAGGATTTCGAAATATTTCAGAAACACTTGAAAATTAATGAAAATATGATATTCTTTACTAAACCGATGACACGGAGATCAAACAGAAAAATGTGTCTGTAGAGAGTCCGGAAGGGTGGAAGCCGGATGATAACAGTTCTGCAAATGGACCGTGGAGGGCGCATAGGAAAGGGAAACCGAGTATGATGTGACGTAAGATTCGCGTAAGAAATCAGGAATATGATAGTATTCCCTAAGCGCATGGACCCCCATGAAACAAGGTGGCACCGCGGGTAAAGAAGATGTACTCGTCCTTGATAGAGTTTTCTATTGAGGACGTTTTTTTATACAAAGGAGGATTTATGTTTCCAAATCTAAAGAAAGTAAAAGAGATTGCACGGGATGCGGATATCAAAAGAGTTCCGGTGGCAGCGGAATTGTATGCAGACCGGTTTACGCCGGTAGAAATATTGCGGATCCTCCGGCATGCCGGGCGGCATTGTTTTCTGTTGGAAAGTGCCAGCCAGGATGAACAATGGGGACGCTATTCCTTCCTCGGGTATGATCCGGCTATGGTGATTACGTGTACCGATGGAGCATTAACGATACGATCGCTGGATCATACCATACATGTGGAAAAAAGGGTGGATCACCCGAAACAAGATCTACGTGACATACTGGCGCAGTATCGTTCGGCTGTAGTGGAGGGACTGCCTCCTTTTACCGGAGGACTGGTCGGATATTTTGCGTATGATTATCTTCATTATGGCGAACCAAAACTGCAGACAAGGAAAAAGGATCCTGATGATTTTAACGATCTGGATCTGATGTTGTTTGATTCTGTCATCTGTTTTGACCACTATAAACAGAAGGTAATCTTGATGACGGGTGTGGAAACAAAGGATTTGGAAAAGAGCTATCAACAGGCGCAGATAAAACTGGATCAGATGAAATCATTACTGAAAAAGGGAACACGTAAAGAAATGGAGCCGCTTTGTCTGTTATCGGATCTTGCGTATGAATTTACGGAATCGGAATTTGAACATAGAGTTGAAAAGGCCAGACAATATATTTACGAAGGAGATATTTTCCAGGTGGTATTGTCAAATCCGTTACGAGCGAGGGCCAAGGGTTCTTTGTTTGATACGTATCGTGTGTTACGTACGGAAAATCCGAGTCCTTATATGTTTTATTTTTCCGGGGATGATATAGAGATGGCGGGTTCCAGCCCTGAAACGTTAGCCAAGCTGGAACAAAACAAGCTGTTTACCTTTCCTCTGGCAGGAACCCGACCGAGAGGACATACCTATGAGGAAGACAGGAGATTAGAAGAAGAACTGCTGGCTGATGAAAAAGAAAGAGCGGAACATAATATGCTGGTGGATCTAGGAAGAAATGATATTGGGCGTGTGGCCCGGATCGGTTCGGTAAAGGTGGAAAAATATATGGAGATCGAACGTTTTTCCACCGTGATGCATATTGGTTCGACGGTCACCGGGATCATCCATGACAAGATGAATGCGCTGGATGCCCTGGATTCCATCCTGCCTGCCGGCACCTTGTCGGGGGCACCGAAGTTTCGGGCATGTCAGATCATTGATGAACTGGAAAAAAGCCGACGAGGCGTTTATGGGGGCGCGATCGGATATCTGGATTTTACCGGGAATATGGATACATGTATCGCGATCCGTCTGGTCTACAAGAAAAAGGATACGATTTGTGTCCGCTCCGGTGCCGGGATCGTCGCTGACAGTATCGCAAAGAAGGAATATCAGGAGTGTCAACATAAAGCCCGGGCTGTAATTCGTGCGATTGAAAAAGCACAGGAGGAACTGGAATGATCGTATTGATTGATAATTATGACAGCTTTTCCTATAACGTATACCAGCTGGCTGCCTCGGTCTTTGATGAGGTCCGGGTCATACGCAACGATGCTTGTACAGTGGAACAGATCCGGCAGATGAAGCCACAGGGAATTCTTATATCGCCGGGGCCGGGTAAACCATCCCAGGCGGGCATCTGTATCGAGCTGGTGCAGGCTTTGTATGATACGATTCCCATTCTGGGCATCTGCCTGGGACATCAGGCAATCGGTGAAGCGTTCGCAGGGAAGGTATCCTATGCCAGAGAATTGATGCATGGGAAGCAGGATACGATCCACATCATAAAAGAAGATCCGATCTTCCGGCATGTGGAACAAGCGTTTCCAGCTGCGCGGTACCATTCGCTGGCGATTCAAAAGCTGCCGGAATGTCTGGAGACACTGGCAGTGGCAAAAGACGATGAAATCATGGCCATACGCCATAAAGAATATCCGGTATACGGTTTTCAATTCCATCCGGAATCGGTTATGACGCGGGATGGTCTGCAAATGATCCATAATTTTAAAAAAATCATAGGAGGGAATAAACATGATTAAAGAAGCTATCGTAAAAATCGTAAATAAAGAGAATCTGACATATGACCAGGCCTATACGGTCATGAATGAAATCATGTCCGGAGAAACAACACAAACACAGAATGCGGCTTTCTTGGCGGCTTTATCAACCAAGAGCGCGCATATGGAAACCATTGATGAAATCTCCGGTTGTGCCAACGCGATGCGGGAAAAAGCGATTCCTTTTGATAAGGGAGATCGTCAGGTGATGGAAATTGTAGGAACCGGCGGGGATAACGCAAAGAGTTTTAACATTTCCACCACTTCATCCATCGTGGTGGCTGCTGGTGGTATCAAGGTGGCAAAACATGGAAACCGGGCGGCTTCCAGCCAGAGTGGCGCAGCGGATTGCCTGGAAGCGCTGGGGATCAACATTCATCAGTCACCGGATAAAGCCAGAGAGCTGCTGGATAAAGTCGGGATTTGTTTCTTCTTTGCACAGAAGTACCATACATCGATGAAATATGTAGGAGCCATTCGTAAAGAGCTGGGATTCCGTACGGTATTCAATATTCTGGGGCCATTGACCAATCCGGCCAGACCCGACATGTTCATGCTGGGTGTATATGATGAGTACTTGGTGGAGCCGATTGCCAAGGTACTATCTAAATTAGGGGTACGAAAAGGACTTGTATTCTACGGCCAGGACAAGCTGGATGAAATCAGCATCAGTTCACCGACAACGATTTGTGAACTGCGTGATGGATTCTATCGGACTTCCGTTATCACCCCGGAACAATTTGGCCTGTCCCGCGCGACAAAGGATGAAATTGTCGGTGGAAGCCCGCTGGAGAATGCCCAGATCACCCGCGATATCCTGGATGGTGTGCCGGGTCCGAAAAGAGATACCGTCTTATTGAATGCCGGATTGGCGCTCTATGTAGGTGGTCGTGCGGATACGATGAAACAAGGTGTATCGCTGGCCGCTGATCTGATTGATTCCGGAAAAGCCGGAGAAGTGTTAAACCGATATATTGAGGTGTCCAATGCCTGATATTCTGCAGACGATCGCCAATGCGACAGCTATGCGGGTAAAGACATCAAAGGAAGCAATCACGCTGGAACAGATGAAAGAGAAAGTATTGTCCTTACCTCAAAAGGAGCATGCCTTCTATAAGGCGCTGCAGAAACAGGACATGTCCTTTATCTGTGAATGCAAAAAAGCATCCCCGTCCAAAGGCCAAATTGTCGCGGACTTTCCTTATATGGAAATAGCGCATCAGTATGAAGCGGCCGGTGCCGATGCGATTTCGGTATTGACCGAGCCCCAATGGTTTTTAGGCAGCCTGGATATCCTGCAAGAGATTGCCGATTCTGTATCGATCCCGTGTTTGCGCAAAGACTTTACGGTGGATGAATATATGATTTACGAAGCCAGAGTCTATGGAGCCGATGCGATCCTGTTGATTGTTTCCTTGCTGGATGAAGAGCGCCTGGAACGATATATCGACATCACGCATTCGCTGGGAATGGATGCTTTGGTAGAATGTCATGACGCAGAGGAAGTGGATAGGGCCAAGCGTGCCCATGCCCGGATCATCGGTGTCAATAATCGCAATCTGCGTACCTTCTCGGTCGATGCGTCACATTGTCTGCGCTTGCGTCAGCAGGTTGGCAGTGATTGTATATTTGTGGCCGAAAGCGGCATAAAGACAGTGCAGGATATCCGCGCTTTGAAACAAGCCGGCGTGGATGCGGTCTTGATCGGGGAAACGATGATGTTGGCAGCCGACAAAGCTAAAAAGCTGGAGGAGCTGAATGGATGACAAAAGTAAAGATCTGTGGTCTGCGGCGACCGGAGGATATCCGGATCGTCAATCTGTGTAAACCGGATTATGCCGGATTTATCATCCATTTTCCGCAAAGCTATCGTTCGCTTACCGTATCGCAGGTAGAACGACTTACGTCTATGTTGGACCCGGGTATCCAATCTGTCGGCGTCTTTGTGGATGAAGATCCGCAGTTGATTATCGATCTGTTGAAACGGGATATCCTGGATCTGGCGCAGCTGCATGGCCGGGAAAGTGAGGACAGGATCCGTCATATTCAGAAGGAGAGTGGCAAACAAGTGATCAAAGCGTTTGAAATTCAGACGATGAGCGATATTGAACAAGCTTGTATGAGCCCGGCTGATTATATATTGCTGGACAAGGGAAAAGGCAGTGGGCAGACCTTTGACTGGTCCTTGATCCAAACCGTCGATCGTCCGTTTTTTCTGGCTGGTGGATTGCAGCCGGACAATATCGATCAGGCTATTCAGATGCTCCATCCCTTTGCGGTGGATATTAGTAGTGGTGTTGAGACACAAAAATACAAAGATTATGATAAAATAGAAACAATTATGAAAAAGATCAGGAAGGAGAATCTGTGATGTCGAAAGGTCGATTTGGTGTTCATGGAGGACAATATATACCGGAAACATTAATGAATGCGGTCATAGAGCTGGAACAGGCTTACAATCACTACAAAGATGATCCGACGTTTCAAAAGGAACTCAACGAACTGTTTAATGAATATGCCGGGCGTCCAAGTCGTTTATACTATGCAAAAAAGATGAGCGAGGATCTGGGCGGTGCGAAAATCTATCTGAAGCGGGAAGATCTGAACCATACCGGTGCGCATAAGATCAATAACGTATTAGGACAGGCCCTGCTGGCTAAAAAGATGGGAAAAACGCGCTTAATTGCCGAAACCGGCGCCGGACAGCACGGCGTGGCAACCGCGACAGCGGCTGCTTTGATGGGAATGGAATGCGTTGTGTTTATGGGAGAAGAAGATACCCGCCGGCAGGCTTTGAATGTTTATAAGATGAAACTGCTGGGATCCCAGGTCGTTCCCGTAAAAACAGGAACCGCCACCCTGAAGGATGCTGTCAGTGAAGCCATGCGGGAATGGACCAGCCGGATCGAAGATACACACTATTGTCTGGGCTCGGTGATGGGACCTCATCCGTTTCCGACCATCGTTCGTGATTTTCAAGCTGTGATTTCTAAGGAAATCAAGGAACAGATCCTGGAAAAAGAAGGAAGATTGCCGTATGCGGTCATCGCTTGTGTCGGTGGCGGATCGAATGCGATTGGTGCCTTCTACCACTTTATCGAAGACAAGGATGTTCGGCTGATCGGCTGTGAAGCTGCCGGGCGAGGCATAGATACCTTTGAGACAGCCGCTACTTTGAATACAGGGCGATTGGGTATATTCCATGGGATGAAATCTTATTTTTGCCAAGACGAATACGGACAGATTGCGCCCGTTTATTCCATCAGTGCCGGCCTGGATTATCCGGGCATCGGTCCGGAGCATGCTCATTTATATGATATCGGCCGTGCTGAATATGTGGCAATCACCGATGAACAGGCGGTGGATGCGTTTGAATACTTATCACGTACCGAGGGGATCATTCCGGCCATCGAAAGCGCTCATGCCATCGCATACGCGATGGAGCTAGCACCAACGATGAACAAAGACCAGATTATTGTAATCAACGTCTCCGGACGAGGCGATAAAGACTGCGCGGCAATTGCACGTTATCGCGGGGAGGATATCTATGAGTAACATCTATAAGGCTTTTGAAAAAAAGAAGGCATTTATCACCTATATCGCCGTAGGAGATCCGGATCTGGACACATCGGAACAGATCATCCGGGCCATTGCGGAAGCTGGTGCCGATTTGATCGAACTGGGCATTCCTTTTTCCGATCCCACAGCGGAAGGGCCGGTCATCCTGGAATCCACACAACGGGCTCTGCAAGCCGGAACGACAACCGACAAGGTTTTTGATCTTGTTAAGAAGCTGCGCAGGGATATTGAAACCCCGATGGTATTCATGACCTATGCCAACGTCGTCTTTAGCTATGGAAGCGAACGATTTATCTCTATGTGTCAAAAGGTCGGCATCGATGGTTTGATCTTGCCGGATATTCCTTATGAAGAAAAAGCCGAATTCGAACAATATTGTAAACAATACGATGTAGATCTGATTTCCTTGATTGCCCCGACCAGTTCCAACCGCGTTGCGATGATTGCTAAAGAAGCAAAAGGATTTATTTACATTGTCTCCAGTCTCGGTGTGACCGGAACGCGCAGCGAAATCAATACGGATATCAATTCCATTGTCTCTGTCATCCGTGAGAATACGGATGTCCCTTGTGCTGTCGGCTTTGGCATTTCCGATCCGAAACAAGCAAGAGAAATGGCGGAAGCATCCGATGGTGCCATCGTCGGCAGCGCTATTGTCAAAATTATTGCCAAAGAAACAGAAAAAGCCGTGGCACCGGTTTATGAATATGTCAAAGAAATGGCAGAAGCCGTCCATTCCATATAAAGAAAATCTCTGATTAAAACAGAGATTTTTTTGTCCCTTTGCGTTTTTTGCATAGTAGAGGTGGTTTATGAAAGTATTTCAGATTATCCTACGACGGCAAAAGATCTAAGAAAAGACATAGAAAAGAGGTGAAAGAGGCTGGATTTAAAAAACGATAGTGTCTTTACAAAGGTCTTCGCCAATCCATCCGATCCTGACAGTATGACGGCTATCAAAGGCCGGTCTATGCCATATTGATCACGGCATTTGTCCTTTATCCGGACCGGAAGGCATATTTGCAGATTCTGGATGAAAAAGAAAATGACGCCATATACTGGAAAGAGAGAATGGCGGATTATTACAAGCATTATTATGATAAGTACTACAATAAGTACTATAACAAGTACTATAAAGAATATTATGAAGATTTAAAGGAGACAAAGTATAAAAAGATATTTGAAGAAAAGATGTTCGCTCTGGAAACAAAGGAGAAAGAACTGGCAGAACGAATGGCTCGTCGGGAACAAGAACTTCAAATCAGAGAAGATGCGTTAAAAAAGAAAACAGAGGTCGGATAAAACCGGCCTCTAAATCATATGTAACGACTGCAGCAGAAGCAGGATGCCGTCTTCACGGTAATCGCCACAAACAATATCTGCTTTTTTCCTTGTCTGGATATCCGCATTGCCCATGGCTACACCAATCCGGGCAGCTTCCAACATCGGTGCATCGCTTAGAGTATCACCAAAGGCCATAAAGGCATGAGGATCGTATCCCCAGTATTTCATCAGCTTCATGATACAGTCCGATTTCAACACGCCTTTTTTAAAGATGTCGTGATTGATAGGGCCGGCCGCTATCGGACAGATGCCTTCTACATCTTTGAACAAGGGCAGGATATCCTGCTCTTCTTCATGGATCAGACAGATAAGATAGCTGGCCTGTCCCTGGAAAGGCTTTACTGTACGATAAGGAATACCGAACATTTTGATAAAGCGTCGGACCAAATCGTTCATTTCGGTGAAAAAGACTTCCTCTGCTACGGTATATACCGGAATATGATGCCTGTTAGCAATTTGAAATATCTGATCTCTCTGTGCTTGTGTGAAGGTATTCTCCAGGACAAGCTGACCTTGTGAATAAATCTGCTGTCCGCCGGCGATGATCATACCATCCCAGGGGATATCCATCAGACCGGGAACGGCTCTGGCTGTCAGCATCGGACGCGATGTGGAAATACCGATCTTATAGCCGTTGGATCGGAGTTTTTTCAAAGCAGTCAGGGTACTTTCCGGTATGAAATTATGGATGGGATCATAGATGGTTTTATCCACATCGAAGAATACGGCTTTAATCTCTTTCATGGACAGATTATCGATTTCCATGCTCCAGACGAATTGCTTCCAGCTGATAGGTCAATATAGAAGTCAGCCAGATAACGGTGATGATCAAGACTGGCAGGATGCCCGTATAGAAAAACAAATCAGCTAACAGGCAAAGTAACCAGCCGGCGATACAAAGATGGTTGATTCTTCCATACGCTTTATAGGCGGCCTGATACATAATCTGTTTCTCTCCTTCGTCCATAGAATTGACCCAGTCTTTCTGGAATTTCATATCCATGATATCGCCTTGTTTTTCCGGGTTGATTTTCTTTACGTCTTCGACGATCCTTCTTTGAAGGAACATATTGATTAATAACACGGTCATAAAACAGACAGATGTCAGATGGATCGGCATTGTGCGGAAAGAAAAGATACAGGAGAGCAGAAACATAGATAGGATCATCAAGATATTTCCCATCACCAGAGCCCGCGATAACTGCAGGTCTGCCTGATCAACGGGTTCTTCCTGTGTGCCATCCCATTGTCTGATGGTGTTTTCTGCCTTGCGGATCCCCCATACCATATAGAGAAAACCAAGTGCGTTTCCCACCAGGAGAACAAGAAATAGAGCTTGATTGATCCATTTTGACTGCTGGAGGGACAGATTCGTCATCACAAAGGAATCGGAAAAGGATCCCAGGAACTTACCGGTGAAATAGCCGAGTATGCCGGCTAGAGCCAAAATACCTAAAAATTTAATGACAGTGTGTTTTTTATTCATCCTCTAAATCCTCCTTGTATTCAAATATGTCTTCTACCGATACATGACAGACTTTGGCAATTTTTAAAGCCAGCGTGACGCTGGGGGAATAATCTCCACGTTCAATCTGGGAGATGGTCTGTCGGGATGTTTGAACCAATTTACCCATCTGTGCCTGGTTCACCCCTAGTCGGGCACGATATTCCTTTAAATGGTTGTATAAAGGCACATTGACCTCCTTTCTTGTCATATTGACAATGATACTTGTCAAACCAATCATAACAATGACAAGAATACTTGTCAATATAAAAGAATAAAAAAAGTATTTTCTTATTCCGGATGGATAAAAAATACTTTTTTGGATTATTTATATAAATCATTCCGACGGATGTTCCAGAACGGCATGCGCTGTCTTATTTGGTCGATTTTGTGAAGATCGATTTCTTCGATATGCACTCTTTGGTTTTTCTTCATCTGGATCTGGATCCGTCCAAACGGGTCTGCAATCAAAGAACGTCCATAGGATGTATACGAACGATATGTGTAGGCTGCCGGATTCACGGCGCACACAAAGATCTGGTTTTCCATGGCTCTGGTCTGCATCAAGGCATTCCAATGAGCTTTTCCAACGTTTTCATTAAAGGCGGCCGGCACAAACAAAACACGGATCCCTTGAAGCGCCAGCAGACGAGGCAGTTCCGGGAAACGTATATCATAGCAGATCACAACGCCCATTTTTCCCCAAGGCGTGTCAAAGGTGACAATTTGATTTCCCATGGAGAAGACATCTTTCTCCTGATAGGTCGTCCGCCCGTGAAACTCCATTAAGTGGGTTTTTCGATAGCTTCCGATGATCTGGCCGTCATTGTAGATAAAACAGGTGTTGTAGAGATGCGTCCCTTGTTTTTCCACAATGGTCCCTCCCACCAGGATCTGGTGGTAACGGGCAGAAACCGTACGCAATGCGTCCATAGCTTGTTTCTGGTAGCGGGCACTTTCCTTGATTTTTTCATTGTCGTAGGGACAGATCCACAATTCCGGCAAAACGACAATATCCGCTTCCTTGGTCTGTTGGCTGTACCGCAGGAGTTGATCAATATTCTTTTGCGGATCCGGTTCCACTTTAATTTGTATGATACCTGTTTTCATGTTCAATCCAACCATGCTCCTTTAAATAATGATAGATGCCTCCCTGACTGCAGGCCGGGGCTACATCATCGGTATATTGATCTAAGCGGGGATCTCCGTTTTCCATGCGGACAGATAAACGCGCATGTTTCAACATATCGATATCATTCAGGGAATCTCCGAAAGCCATATAGGCATCGGCTTCAAACCCGAAATTTTTCATCAGGATCTGGATGCCGGTATATTTGTTGGTATCGTCCCGGATCAGATCCAGACTGGTCAGGTTATACAAGACCTTGATCCCTTCCAGATTTTCAAATTCCGGTCGTCGTTGTGTTCGTGTTTCCTTTGGCGTGGCCACACAGATGATATCGAAATAATCTCCTTCCTGCAGCTCCGTACGTATTTCCACATCATGAAAGCTGTACGTGTCATACAGCGCCTGCATAGTCTGATCGTATTGTGTGGCAAAAAAGGTGGTGCCACAGGGCAGCAGGCCGAGCTTTTGTTGGCGGGCAATGTCAAAAATCTTCTTGACCGATTGCTCGTTCATATGGACACGATATAAAGAATGCATATCCTTGTCATACACATCGGCACCATTGGCACACACAATGCCATCCCAGTTAAAGGCTTCTACGATATGCAGATCGGCCAGCTGTAAATAAGGGCGCCCGGTACAGATACAGACTTTATAGCCGTTCCTTTTTAACTCGTCGACGGCTTTCCAGTGCAGGGCGGGTACCAAACCGGCTGCATGGTCATAGAAGGTATGATCGACATCTAAAAAGACGGCTTTTATGTTTCTTTCCATACGATTATTATAACGTATTCTATAGAAATAGCTGAATGAAATGTTTATAATAAATGCATGTTTCAAGAAGACTTATTGATATGGTATCAACACAATAAAAGAGAGCTGCCTTTTCGAAAAAACCGAAATGCCTACCAGATCTGGATCAGTGAGATCATGGCACAGCAGACAAGGATTGAAGCTATGCTGCCGTATTTTGAACGCTTTATTGCGGAATTGCCGGATATGAAAAGTCTGGCTGAGGTATCCGATGAAAAGCTCAATAAGCTGTGGCAGGGACTGGGCTACTATTCACGAGCCCGCAATCTGAAAAAATGTGCCCAGGTATGCATGGAGCAATATGACGGCAAACTGCCATCCACCAAAGAACAGCTGAAAAAGCTGCCGGGAATCGGACCGTATACGGCCGGAGCGATTGCTTCGATTGCCTATGGACAAAGAGTCAGCTGTGTGGATGGCAATGTCATTCGGGTGTTTTCCCGGATCTATGACTGCCATGAAGATATGGCGCGTACCAAAGGACGAAAATACATTGAAAAAAAGGTGGATGAAAGCTTGCCGGATGCAGATGTCATCCATGATTACAACCAGGCGTTGATGGAGCTGGGAGCCCTGATCTGTATCCCTTCCGGCCCGCGGTGTGATCGCTGCCCGATCTGTAAGCATTGTATGGGGTATGCCAATCAAACGTGTGAGCAGCTGCCGGTTTTGATCAAGAATAAGACCCGGCGCATTGAAGAGAAGACAATCTATATATGGACGGATGGCACAAGGATCCGATTGGTAAAGCGGAACGAAAAAGGCTTGTTGTATCAATTGTACGGATTTGATGAACAACAACCCGATCATTCGATCAAAAGAGTGGAACTGACACCCTATACACATATCTTTTCCCATGTGGAATGGCATATGAAGGCATTCCTTGTCTATACGGACCAGGTGGATGCCCAGTTTCATACATTGACGGATATCCAAAAAAAGTATGCGGTGCCTTCTGCTTTTCAACCGTTTCTCAACGAGGCAGCCGCCCTTCTGCAGGGGAAAGAGGGTAGACCGAATTGGACTTAAAGGACAAAAAAGAGAAGAAAACCCTTTATACTTTATATGTAAGTTCCGAAAGGAACATGGGAGAGAAAAAATAAGCCGTGTGAACGGCTTGTTTTTTTTACCTTGATATTTCATCGATAACCTCATATACTTTCTTAAGTATGAAGTATCTATTGTTATGCATGATGATTTTTGTGGCCGGTTTTGTCGACTGCATTGCCGGAGGTGGTGGCTTGATTTCCCTGCCGGCGTATATGATCATCGGTCTACCTGCACATACAGCGATAGCGACCAATAAGATGTCATCCAGTATGGGAACGACTGTATCGACCTTCCGCTTTATCCGAAAGGGGTATATCAACTATAAGCTGGGGGCGGTTTGTATCCTGTTGGCTTTGATCGGATCGGCCGCCGGAGCGAACATTGCTTTGATGATCCCTGCTGATTTTTTCACCAAGATCATGTTGGTTATTTTGCCGATAACGGCCTTTTATGTGCTACGGCCAAAATCTTTAAGAGATGATCTGCCACCGTTATCTTTTCATAAGACGATGTTTCTGGCCGGCGTATCCGCTTTGGTCATCGGGGTATACGATGGCTTTTATGGGCCGGGAACCGGAACCTTTCTGATTTTATTGTTGAACGGGTTAGCCCATCTTTCTTTAAAAGAAGCCAATGGCATTACCAAGATCATCAACCTGACGACCAATTTAACGAGTCTGGCGGTCTACATTTATCATGGAAAAACATGGATCCTTTTGGGGATGTGCGCCGGTATTTTCGGAATTCTCGGAAACTGGATGGGAACCATCTTCTTTGAAAAAGATACACAGAAGATCGTCCGGTCGGTCATGACTTCTGTGATTGTGATTTTCTTTGTTCGAACTTTATCCACTTTATTCTAAAAGTGGATACTTTTTATAAGACAAGCGAAAAGCCTTGTGATAGAATATATAAGTACCATTGTGTCTATTTAGAAGGAGAATTGTAAAATGGGATTATTTGATGTCTTTTCAGAAGAGAAACGCGAAATTGCATCTTTGGCGAAAATGGCAGACAAGGTCTTAGCCCTTGAGCCGGAAATGCAAAAGTTATCAGATGAAGATCTAAGAAATAAAACAGATGAATATAGAGAACGATTGAAGAACGGAGAAACAGTCGATGATCTGTTGTACGAAGCCTTTGCGACAGCGCGTGAAGCTGCGTACCGTGTCATCAATGAAAAGCCGTTTAAGGTCCAGGTTATGGGCTCCATTGCGATGCATAAAGGGGACATTGCCGAGATGAAGACCGGTGAAGGTAAGACATTGACCGCAACCATGGCTGTGTATTTAAACGCTTTGGCCGGAACGGGTGTCCATGTAATTACGGTCAACGAATATCTGGCTGGTCGTGATGCCGCATGGATGGGGGAAATCTATCGATTCCTTGGCTTGAGTGTCGGTGTCAACAAGCGGGAGCTATCACCACGCCAGAAACGAGAAGCGTATGCGTGTGATATCACTTATACGACCAACTCCGAATTAGGCTTTGACTATCTGCGTGACAACATGGTCACCAGTGTAGAGGATCGTGTGATGCGTGGTCTGCATATGGCCATTGTCGATGAAGTTGACTCGGTTTTGATCGACGAATCCAGAACACCGTTGATTATTTCCGGAGGAAAGAAAAACACGGCGAATTTATATATCCAGGCCGATAAATTTGTCAAGACATTGACAGCACCTGAATATGAAACAGATCGTTTCACCCATGAAAAACAGCTTGTCAGTGGCGACTATGACATCGATGAAAAGACACGTCAGGTCATGTTGAGCGAAGCGGGTGTTTCCAAAGCCGAGAAGTACTTTAAGATCAAGAACCTGTATGATGTGGAACATACACAGCTGGTGCATCACATCAACCAGGCATTGCGTGCTAATTACATCTTCACCAATGAAGTGGAATACGTTGTCAGCGATGAACAGGAAATCGTTATTGTTGACCAGTTTACCGGTCGTTTGATGCCGGGACGTGCGTACTCGGATGGTTTGCATCAGGCCATTGAAGCCAAGGAAGGTGTACCGGTAAAAGAAGAAACAAGTACGTTGGCTACGATCACATATCAGAACTTCTTCCGTCTGTATGAAAAGCTGGCCGGTATGACCGGTACCGCAAAAACAGAGGAAGAGGAATTCTTATCCACCTACAACATGCGTGTTGTATGCATTCCTACCAATAAACCGGTCATTCGTGAGGATCTTCCGGATGAGATCTATGCGCATAAGGAAAACAAATATAATGCACTGGTCAATGAGATCCAGCGCTTGTATGAAAAGGGACAGCCGGTACTGGTGGGTACCATTGCGGTGGAAACATCCGAGCTTATCAGCGGTCTGCTGAAAAAGAAGAACATTCCGCACCAGCTGCTGAACGCGAAGAACCATGCCCGAGAAGCGGAAATCGTCGCTTTGGCAGGACGTCCGAAATCCGTAACCATTGCCACCAATATGGCCGGTCGTGGTACCGATATCAAGTTAACGAAAGAATCCCGTGAGCTGGGAGGCTTGGCGGTGCTGGGCAGTGAGCGTCACGAAGCCCGCCGTATCGATAACCAGCTTCGTGGACGAAGCGGTCGTCAGGGGGATCCTGGGTTCTCTCGTTTCTATGTTTCCCTGGAGGATAACCTGATGGTTCGTTTCGGTGGAAATAAATTACAGAAGCTCTTTGAAAAAGTCGGCGATGAAAAGATTGAATCCAAGACGGTCACGAAATCCATCACCATGGCACAGAAACGGGTCGAAGGCTATAACTTCGATATGCGTAAACAGCTTTTAGATTACGATGATGTTCTGCGTCGTCAAAGAGAGATTATCTATGAAGAAAGAAACAAGATCCTGGAAAGCGGAAATGTTCATGAAATGGTGAAGAATATCTTTGACAATGCGTTGGAAGAAACCGTTCAGGCCAATTTATCCGAAAACGGAAAAGATGTGGACGCTGCCGGTCTGTGCAAATCCATGGAAATGATGGGCATGCAGGAGGAACGTAAGATCCGTATCAAGGATCTGGATGGAAAGAACATCGAACAGGTCAAGGAATACTGCCTGAATAAGATGTGGACCGATTATGAAAATGAGATCGAACTGGTCAAAGCGCAGTTCTATCCGTTTGAAAAGACTGTTGTATTGCGAAATATCGACCGTAACTGGATCCAGCATATTGATATGATGGACAAGCTGCGTGGCGGTATCTATCTGCGAAGCTATGCGCAGAACAACCCGTTGCAGCAATATGTAGAAGAAGGCTTTGAAATGTTTGAAGAAATGAATAAGAAGATCAATCGCGAGATTACATTCTTCCTGATGAAAGTACGCATCCGCAAGGAGAAAGCGTAATGGAACTCTATGAATTAAAACAAAGTCTGAATACTCACCTGGAGAAGTTAAGAGCTCTGGGTGAGTCTCTTTGACTTAGCTTCGAAAAAAGAAAAGATCAAAGAATACGATGCGCTGACTTTACAGCCGGATTTCTGGACTGACCAGAAAAAGGCGCAGAGCACGATCCGCAGTCGTAACAGTTTGAAGAATATCGTGGATTCGTATGAAGAACTCGATGCATCATTGACCGGTTTGGATGAAACAGCGGATGCGTTAAAGGCGGAATATGATGAAGAACTGATGATGATGGCGGAAGAAGAATACAACGATGCGATCAAAAAAATGGAATCCTTTGAGATCCAGGTATTGTTGAGCCATGAATACGACAACAACAACGCAATCCTGGAACTGCATCCGGGAGCGGGTGGTACGGAAAGCCATGACTGGGCATCGATGTTGTATCGTATGTATACCCGGTATGCGGAAAAGAAAGGCTATAAGGTGACAGTCCTGGATTATCTGGCCGGGGATGTAGCCGGTATTAAAAGTGTCACCTTTTTGGTGGAAGGCGATAAAGCTTATGGCTATCTGAAATCAGAAAAAGGAGTCCATCGTTTAGTGCGGATTTCTCCGTTTGATTCAGGCGCCCGGCGACATACGTCCTTTGCGTCCTTAGAGGTCATGCCGCAGTTCAATGACGAGATTGAAATTGAAATCAAGCCGGAGGATATTGAAATCGAGACCAAACGGGCCAGCGGGGCCGGGGGCCAGCATATCAATAAGACCGATTCCGCCGTACGGATCGTACACAAGCCGACCGGGATCGTATCCACATGCCAGAATGGTCGTTCCCAGCATGAAAACAGAGAAGAAGCCATGCGTGTGCTGAAATCGAGATTATACCAGCTGGAAATTGAAGAACAGGAAAAGAAGGTGGCTGCCATCAAAGGAAAACAAGCCGCCAATGAATGGGGCTCTCAGATCCGCAGCTATGTCATGCATCCGTACAGTCTGGTCAAGGATGTTCGTACCGGTTATGAAACCAGTCAGGTACAGGCGGTTCTGGATGGAGATCTTGATGAATTTATCTTTGCCTATTTAAAAAGCCAAATTGAATAAGTTTGGCTTTTTTCATGTACCGAAAAGAGTCCTGCGGCTTGTCAAAAGGGATGTGGATCAAAGCAGTAATATAAAGAAGTTTCCAGGAATATGGCTTTTCTTTCAGGAAAGAGTGATTGTGCAAAATCCATGAAAAAAATATAATATAGTTGGTAACGGGAGGTTGGACGTATGTTTTATCAGATCAGCCAGGCATTGGAAATTGCCGATTATGAGACATGTTTGAATTTAAAGATCCCTTTTGTGGGGGTATTGACTTCAGAAGAGTATCACGCAAATCATTATGGATTTGACTTTGAAAATGACCTAGATATGCGACAGATCCATAACAGCAAGCTGGAAGTGAATCTGACCAATCTGTCCGGTACGCTGTATATACCGGATCATTCCCGCATGGACGAAGAAATCATGAAATGTGCCTTTGTGATGGATAAACGGGGAATCCTGTTTATCGACGATGAAGATACCGTGATGCCGGTATTGGAAGATATCCGCCGTAAAAGACAGCGTATGAAGCCTTCGTTGGAGCGGTTTATCTATGACTTTCTGGAGAATATCATCGAAGATGACCTGATGATCCTGGAAGCCTATGCGGATGACATGGAGCTGATCGAAAGGCATATTCTGGCCGGCGAATTTGATGATGTGATGCCGGCGTTGACGCATATACGAAATGAGCTGCGTACGTTCTGGATGCATTATGAACAGTTGTTTGATTTTGGTGAGAAACTGGAAGAAAACGAAAATGAGATCTTTGATGAAAGCAATCTTCGCTACTTTCAACTGTTTGAGGAAAGAGTGGATCGTCGCCAGAACCTAGTGAGTTCTTTGCGGGATCACACTTCGCAGATCCGCGATCTGTACCAGTCCCAGCTGGATATGCAGCAAAACAACAACATGAATTACCTGACAATCGTTACGACGATCTTTTTACCGCTGACACTGGTCACCGGATGGTACGGCATGAACTTCCGTTATATGCCGGAGCTGGCTTATAAATATTCATATCTGGTAATCATCATACTATGTATATTGATCATCGCGGGGAGCCTGTGGTTCTTTAAGAAAAAGAAATTATTATGAATCCGTGTGTTCGGATTCATTTTTTTGTATAATAGGATGCATGAACAAGATAAACAGCTGGCGATGGTTCTTCTATTTGACAGGTCTTGTCATTCTGGCTTTTGGACTGATCTTAAACAGCCGGTCCGGTCTGGGGATCTCTCCGATCTTATCGGTTTCCTATACGATCTCGCAAATAACCGGCATTGGTTTTGCCGATATTACCTGTCTATGGTATGTCTGCATTGTCTTATTTGAAATCATAGTTCACCGAAGCCGAAAAGAAACCGTCCTTAATGATGTATTACAGATACCGGTCAGTCTATTGTTTACCCGGATCATGAATGTGTTTTCGCTTTGGATCCCACAATCTTCGGGAAATGTGTGGATGTTGGGGGTTGCGATTCTATGTACAGGGATCGGAGCTGCCATGTCACTGGATATGCGGATCGTTGCCAATCCGGGCGATGGTATCGTTCAGACCTTAGCGGATGCGACAGGAAAAAGTATCGGGTTTGTCAAAAATGGCTTTGATATATTCTGTTGCGTGTGTTCGATCCTCATCGGTATCTTGTGGACCGGTCAAGTAAATGGGATCGGATTGGGAACCATATTATGTATGATCGGGGTCGGTCGATGTGTGGCATGCTTCAATACACTTTGTTTAAAACCGATGTCAAGAAAAGCACAGCTGGAACAGGAGAGACGATGAAAAGAAACGAAAACGGATTTATAGAAATCGAAATAGAAGAAAAAATTCAATGGGATGAGCCCAACGGCGAAGGCTGTATTGTATCCGACCGGATCACCAAGGATGGCTGGAAGGTCGGCTATATGGTACGGGATGTTCCCAGAGAGAATGTGCCGGACAGTGGCTGGATGTTCTTAAAGGGTGATGAGGATAAGAAGTATATGAGCGATGTCAGTCATCATCACATCTTTTCCTTGAACACGGTCTGTAACTATGATCCGGACATCATTGACTATTTACATATGCCGGTCGGTTCGGCTTTGATCCGGACAGAGGACGGTACCTTTGTGATGGATGATGGAAAAATGCCGATCTATATGGAAAAACAGAACCGAAAGTAAAAGAGAAGTCCCGGGACTTCTCTTTTACTGAAAGGAAAAAAATGAAAAAAACAATCGAAACTTCTTTTTGAATACATGCATATTCTATTCCGTAAATTGACAATATACATGTCATAAACTTAAAAAGTATTGAAAACTGTATATAGAGAGAGTATTGTATAAGAAACAGGGGAGCTTGCGTACGCTTGCTGAGAACGGATCGGATTCCGGACCCATAACCTGATTTGGATAATGCCAACGTAGGGATATAGATCATTTTTTAATGAAAGCTGCAGATATGTCTACGGGCATATCTGTTTTATTTTTAAGGAGGATTAAAATGTTTGGCACTTATTTGGAAAATGTCAGAAAGAATGTGCCGTTGGTACATAACATTACGAATTATGTAACGGTCAATGATGTAGCCAATGTTTTGTTGGCATGTGGGGGCAGTCCGATCATGTCGGATGAACCGGAGGATGTGGAGGATATCACATCGATCTGTGGTGGATTGAATATCAATATCGGTACTTTGCATAAACGTTCGATCGAAGGTATGTTTCGGGCCGGAAAGAAAGCCAATGCGTTGGATCATGTGGTTTTGTTGGATCCGGTGGGAGCTGGTGCCAGTCATTTGCGAACGGATACGGCTGTCCGGTTAATGGAGGCAATCCGTTTTACGGCCATCCGTGGCAATATCAGTGAAATCAAGACATTGGCCGCGGGCAGTGGGACGACCAGAGGTGTGGATGCCGATGTTGCGGATGCGATCAGCGAAGATACATTGGAACAAGCTGTCTGTTTTGTGAAGGCATGGTCAGCTAAATGGGATTCGATCATCGCGATGACCGGTGCCATTGACCTGGTGGCGGATGCCGAACGTTGTTTTGTGATCCGAAATGGCCGGGCCGAAATGGGAAGGATCACCGGAACCGGCTGTCAGCTGTCCGGTATGATGACAGCGTTTCTGGCGGCCAATCCGGATGCACGTCTGGAAGCAGCAGCTGCAGCGGTTTGTGCCATGGGACTGGCCGGGGAAATCGGCTGGAGCCATAGGCAGCCTGGAGAGGGAAATGCCACCTATCGGAACCGGATCATCGATGCCATTTACAATATGGACAAAGATACGTTAGATCAAGGGGCAAGGTATGAAATTCGATAAAAAGGATCTGAGAGACGCTTTACTTTTATATGCAGTCACGGATCGACATTGGCTAAATGGACGTAGTTTATATGATGTTGTCCGACAGAGCCTGGAAGGTGGCGTAACGTTTCTGCAGCTACGAGAAAAAGAACTGGACGAGGCTCGTTTCTATGAAGAAGCGGTACAGCTGCAGAAACTGGCACGTGCATACGGCGTCCCTTTCGTGATCAATGACAACGTTGAGATTGCTCTGAGGATGGATGCCGATGGTGTCCATGTGGGGCAAAATGATATGGAAGCAGGAAATGTGCGGGCTTTGATCGGACCGGACAAGATCCTGGGGGTTTCGGCGGAAACAGTGGAACAAGCGATACAGGCGGAACAAAAAAGGGCGGATTATCTTGGCGTCGGTGCTGTTTTTCCGACCGGCTCCAAAGAGGATGCAGCCACTGTATCGATCGACACCCTAAAAGCAATCTGCCAGGCTGTTTCGATTCCGGTGGTAGCCATCGGCGGCATCACAAAAGAGAATACACCGAGCCTTGCCGGCAGCGGGATCTGCGGGATTGCCCTGATCAGTGCTATTTATGCCCAGAAGGATATTCAAAAGGCGACGGTGGAGTTAAAGAACATTACTAAAGAAATGGTGAAAAAATGAAAAAGGATATACAAGGGGCTATCTTCGATATAGACGGGGTATTGTTGGATTCGATGGAAATCTGGACAGACCTGGGAGAACGCTACCTGCAAAGTCTGGATATATGTCCAAAGCCTGGGTTATCGGAAATTTTGTTTTCCATGAGCATGGAGCAGGGGGCTTCGTATTTGAAGGAGCACTATCATCTGCATCAAAGCGAAGAACAGATCCTGGAAGGACTACGGGATCTATTGCGGGATTTCTATTTTTATGAAGTAAACGCAAAACCAGGAACCCGTCAGCTGATGGAGCGTTTCAAAGCGCGCGGGATCAAAATGACGGCAGCCACATCGAGCCCACGGATCCATGTTGAAAAAGCTTTGGCTAGAAATGGGCTACTGACTTATCTGGATGGCATCTTTACCAATGCAGAAATAGGATCTGGAAAAGATTGCCCGCAGATTTATTATGCTGCTTCGCTTTTCATGAAGACAAGCCCGGCGCATACCATAGTCCTGGAGGATTCTCTCTATGCGTTAAAAACGGCAGCCGGTGCGGGCTTTTATACCGTAGGCGTATACGATGCAAAAGGGGAACCAGATCAAAAGGGTTTGAAAGAAGCTTCGGATCTGTATATTCATCAGCTGGATGATTTGGACATTTAAAAGAAAAAGCGGATGTGAAAAGGAGATATACAATGAAAAAAGCATTGACGATTGCAGGATCGGATTCCTGTGGAGGGGCAGGCATTCAGGCCGATATCAAGACGATGACAATGAACGGGGTGTATGCGATGAGTGCCGTTACGGCACTGACAGCGCAGAATACAACCGGTGTCTTCGGTATTATGGAAAGTTCACCAGCATTTCTCGCTGAACAACTAGAAGCGGTTTTTACGGATATTTTCCCGGATGCGATCAAGATCGGAATGGTATCCTCCTCGGCATTGATCAAAGTCATCACCGAACAATTGAATAAGTATGAGGCCCGGAACATTGTGGTGGATCCGGTCATGGTGGCAACCAGCGGGGCGCAATTGATCGAACAGGAGTCTGTAGAGACACTCAAAGCTTGTTTGCTGCCTATGGCGACGGTCATCACACCGAATATTCCGGAAGCGGAAATCTTAACCGGACTGTGCATTCGGGCAGAAGCGGATATGGAAACGGCAGCTATGAAACTGCAGAGGCAATATGGTTGTGCGGTTTTGGTCAAGGGTGGACACCGGATCAATGATGCCAATGATGTTCTCTATGGACCGCAAATGAAAGAGGCGATCTGGTTTAAAGGAAAACGGATCGACAATCCAAATACACATGGAACCGGATGTACGTTATCCAGTGCTATTGCGTCCAATCTGGCTAAAGGATATCCATTGGATCAGGCCATCGGGAAAGCTAAGGAGTATGTATCGCTGGCATTAGAGGCAATGTTGGATCTAGGAAAGGGATCCGGCCCGCTGATGCATAACTTTGCTCTGGATGCTTCCTGGAAACAAGAGGCATAAACGAGGGAACAAAAAGCTTCAGAATTTCTGAGGTTTTTTCTTTTCCAAATATCTTGTATACTGAGTAAGGTGAGGGGGATGTAGTATGATTGCGAATATAATTGAAACATTGTATGGATTTCTGTGGGGAGATCTTTTTTATATCGGGTCGATGGGTATTCCATTATTGGTCGTCCTGTTGATTCCGACAGGAATCTATTTTACGATCTGTACCCGGGTATTACCGATCCGAAAACTGCCAACAATGATCCGGTTGACCATTGGGAGCAAATCAAAGGAACAAGGGGCATTATCCGGCCTTCAATCCTTGATCGTTTCCACGGCAACCCGTGTCGGCATGGGCAATCTGGTCGGTGTTGTCGCCGCTGTTTCTGCCGGAGGAGCCGGTGCTGTCTTCTGGATGTGGGTGACTGCTATTATCGGTGCTTCGACCGCATTTATCGAGGCGACGCTGGCACAGATCTATAAACAGAGGGATCCATTATACGGAGGCTACCGGGGTGGACCGGCGTATTACATCCATGCCTATGTGGATCGAAAAAAAGGGTCCCGGCACCGCTATTCCATTCTGGCGTGCTTGTTTGCGATATCGGGGTTGATTTGCTGGTTTGGAATCAGTCAGGTAATCGGGAATTCAGTGTCTTCGGCTTTTGAGAATGCCTTTTCGATTCCGCCGATCTGGACAACCGTAATACTGGTGATCCTGGCGGCCGTCATTGTCCTACGAAAGAATACAACCGTCAAAGTGCTGGATATCATGGTGCCGGTTATGGCCGGTCTTTATTTCTTGCTGACTGTTGTTCTTATCTTGAAAAACATCACGGTCCTTCCATCCGTGTTTGGACGCATCTTCCAGGAAGCCTTCGGGTTGCGCCAGGTGGCTGCCGGCGGAATGGGCGCTGTCTTGATGAACGGGGTCAAGAGAGGTTTGTTTTCCAACGAAGCTGGCTCTGGTTCGGCACCCTGTTCAGCTGCCAGCGCGCAATGTGATCATCCAGCGGAAATGGGCTATCTGCAAGCTCTGGGTGTTTTGATCGATACCCTTGTCATCTGTTCGTGCACGGCCTTTATCATCCTGATGGTTCCTGCTAATGTAACCGCCGGACTGGAAGGAATGGATCTGCTGCAGGCTGCCATTGAATGGCACATTGGTCCATTTGGCAGTGTATTTATTGCTACGATCCTCTGGCTGTTCAGCTTTTCGACCTTTATCGGCGTTCTGTTCTATGCCCGTAGTAATGTCGCTTATCTGTTTGGGGACAACTGGATCAGTCAGACTATCTACAAATGGATCGCATTGGTGATGTTGTTTATCGGCGGATTGGCAGAATATACGATCGTTTGGGATCTAGGGGATGTCGGTATCGGCATGATGACGATCTTTAATCTGATTGTCTTATTCCCGCTCTCCCGTCAAGCCATTCATTCCATGAAGGAGTATGAACATGAACAGGTATGAATGGAAATTGAATGTTCGAAAACCTGTGATGACCCATTTGCCGATCCCGTATCCAAAAGTTATCTATGGAAAAAACAGCCGATTTAAAATATTGGATCTTCTAAAAAAGGATAGTATTCATAAGATCTGTATTTTTTCCAGCCATACAGTCTATCAAAGCGGGGCTTTGGATGAGATCCTGGAAGGTTTGATGGATAAAGATGTTGTGTTGGTTCACAAGATTCCCTCCGATCCGGGGACGACATGCATTGCGCAGCTGACAGAAAAGGCACAGGGCAGCCAAGCCGTACTGGCTATCGGCGGTGGTTCGGTCATCGATGCTGCCAAAGCTGTCTGTGGCTGTCTGGCTGAACAAAAGGAATGCCAGGCTATCTTCGGTACGATGAAGATCCATCATAAGCCGCCTTTATTGATAGCTTGCCCGACAACAGCAGGTACTGGCAGTGAGGGGACAGTGGCAGCGGTCATTACCGATGATCAAAGCCATTTGAAAAGGCAGATCCTTGATCTGAAGCTGGTACCGGATTATGCGGTGCTGGATAGTCAGCTGACCATGTCTTTGCCGGCATCCATTACTGCACAGACGGCGATGGACGCTTTGACACATGCCTTGGAAGCATATGTGTCCACCTATGCGACAAAGACAACGGATCGTTATGCCACTTTGGCTATCCGTCTGATCCTGGATAAATTGCCATACTTATTGGAAGATGGGCAAAATGAAAGATTGCGAGAAGACCTGTTGATGGCTTCCTATTTTGCCGGTCTGGCCTTTACCCGGGCTTATGTCGGGTATGTGCATGCGTTTGCCCATGCCATCGGAGCCCGTTATCATTTCCCTCATGGACAGGCGGTCGCTGTACTGTTACCACATGTGATGGAATACTATGTGCCGGTATGTGAACAAAAGCTGTCTGCCCTGGCTATCCAATGTAGCATAGGGCAGAAGGAAAAAAGCAGTACCGCCAATGCGATGGAGCTGATTGAGGCTATCCACACATTGAATAAAAAGGGAAAGATCCCCTCTTATCTGGAAAACTTTCCGAAGCAGGACATTCCAATCATAATAGAACAAGCTTTCCGGGAATGCCATGGCAATTATCCGGTTCCCCGTTATTATAATGAACAAGTGGCCAGAAATCTGCTGGAGAAAGTCTGTGCCCGATGAAAACTATTCGTAAAATAGTCCGTTTTCTGTTTGTGCTTGTTCTGCTAGGTTCCCTGGGTTTTTTTGCCTATCAGATTTTACCAGATTATTTTGCACAACCAGATCTGAATCTTGAGCAAGTCCAGCCGTATAGTGGTAGCCCGTATGTGGAAATCAACGGCAATAAGCCGGATTTTGATGAAAAAGACCTGACTACCGAACCGTATCAGTCATATAGTGAATTGGATGCCCTGGGAATTGGATGCCCTGGGACGTACCCGCAGTGTGGTAGCTGTATTGGATAAGAGCCTGTTCCCAACCGAAAAAAGACCATCGATGCAGGCTATCCGGCCCAGTGGATGGCATACCGTACGTTATGATCATTTGATTGAAGACAAGTATCTTTATAATCGCTGCCACCTGATCGCTTATCAGTTAGGGGGCGCCAATGAAGATATCCGCAATCTGATCACCGGTACCCGCTATTTGAATGTGGAAGGGATGCTTCCCTTTGAAAACGAAGTGGCAGACTATCTTCAATATACCAATCATCATGTACTCTATCGCATCACTCCCGTTTATGAAGGCGATAACCTGGTAGCCAGCGGGGTACAGATGGAAGCGATGTCGGTTGAGGATAAAGGAAAAACGTTAGCCTTTAATGTATATTGTTATAACGTGCAGCCGGGGATCATTATTGATTATTCCGATGGAGAAAGCCACGAGGAATCAAACCGAAGCTTGCCACAGGAACAAACTCCGGAGCAATATACTTATGTCTTAAATACCAATACCAAGGTATTTCACGTACCGGACTGTGACAGTGTCAAAGACATGGCGGATCATAATAAAGAATACTTTGATGGGACAAAAGAAGAAGCCGTAAAACAGGGATATACGCCTTGTCATCGTTGCAACCCATAGAAATGCAGAAAAAACTCTGCATTTTTTTGTTGCACAAGGTGCATAGACGTTAACGATAATACAAGGAGGTCAATCATTTATGACAAATCCATTAGACTTGACGCAGGATTTAACCTTTAAATATCTGTTCAGCCAATG
>JAWRHV010000047.1:0-37039 GCA_040266995.1 Erysipelotrichaceae bacterium
CATAGCGCATCTGACACAATGTACGGTAAAAGTTTTCAGCGGACATGCTGAAGTTATCAAAGAACCAGATCTGTCCGTCGCTTTGGTATCTTTTCACAAAATCCTTTGCGCCTTCATAGGGGGTTCCGATCAGGTCTTTGAGAACATCGATACAGCCACCGATACAGCGACCGCTGGTATGCAGATTTCCATGGGTGCTTTTCCATTGCACCGGGGTGTCAAATTCGATGGTCTCGGCTAAAAAGGTCGGTGTTTTCATATAGTAGTCATAGCTGGTCTGTTCCAACGTTTTGCCCTGGATGATCTCCAGGTTCTTTTTCATATATTCCGGTAGGGGATCGATGTCAAAGCCGCCGGCGTTCATTCCATACATTGTTGCTACATCATACAATGTCGTATATGGGAATAACAGACCGGTCGGATCCGAGTGGCCCATCAACCATTTCGGATGATCTTTCATTACGGAAAAATCCGTGTAAGGAATCATTTCATTTAAAAAATCACCACCGGCCGCACACATGACGAAGTCCACCTCGTCATCCGCAAATAAAGAGGTCATCTCTTTTCCGCGCACCGGTCCGGTATTGCTGCGGTCATTGTGGATCCGCACAGAAGAGGTTTCTTTGATCTTCCATGTATGATCCTTCAGTACCTGCAAAGAGGTGTCAAAGCTTTCCAGCTTTTTGCCGACGCCGGCACTCGGGGCAGCGACACCGATGGTGTCATAAGGCTTTAAAAAAGCAGGATAATACATACGTAAGCTCCTTTCAAACAACACCATTCTAACATGGAAATTCAGAAAAACAGAATAGAAACCATAAAGGCGATGAAAAAGGAAAGAATGCCAAATAGAATATCATGGACGCAATGCCTTTTTAAGGACAGGGAAGCCCAGATACTACATGCCGATAAAAAAACAAAAGGAAGGGCAATCCATCCGCGGATATACAATACCGCAAAGACACAAGGCCCGATGACACTACAAGCATGGCCGCTGGCCCGGATATGCAGGATCTTGTTGAAAACCAACAGGATCACGACCGAAAGAAGGTAAGTGATGTCAATGACCCACAACGAATGGGGCACGTGAAAGAAATACGCGCATAAGCAGTTCAGAGAATAACCGATGACACTCAACACAAAGGCTGTGTTTCTTTGTTGCTCACGGGTTTTCTTCCCAAGATAAGCCAGCGCCGGAAAAGCACCTAACCAGAACACAGTCAAAGCCCATAACCATAAATCGTGGTGAAAATAAGATGGATGGGTAAGATAGATGACGGTCAGGATCATTGTCACAAGGACAGGGGGGACGGTCAATATACGGAACCATTTGGCAAGAATTGTTTTCATAGGGAACCTTTCCATATGTTATTTATAAAATATAATCAAAACCATGTCAAGTAGTTATTAAAACTAGATACATTCCTGGTTTGAACTTATAGATAGATTTTTATATAATTTAAAAAAGAGATGATATACATAATCATAATATTATATCTCATAAGCATGAAGCAGATAGGAGGTACCTATGGGATTAATTCAAGCAGGACTCGGCAGTGTCAATGGTGTACTGGCGGATCAATGGAAAGAGTTTTTTGTATGTGAATCGATGAGTGCGGATACATTGGTTGTGAAAGGGTCTAAACGGATCGGAAATCGTTCATCCAATCGTTATGGCAGTGACAATGTCATCACACAAGGATCGGGGATCGTTGTCGCAGATGGACAGTGCATGATTATTGTCGACCAGGGAAAAGTTGTGGAAGTATGTGCAGAACCTGGTCAGTTTACGTATGATGCATCGACATCACCGAGCATTTTTACAGGGAATCTAGGTGACAGCATTAAAGAAACATTCAATGAAATCGCAAAACGGATCACCTTTGGAGGGGATACCGGAAAAGATCAGAGAGTGTATTATTTTAACACCAAGGAAATTACCAATAATACGTTTGCGTTAAAACAGCCGGCTCCATTCCGTGTAGTGGATGAAAATATCGGTCTGGATATCGACGTATCCTTAACATGTGATGGGTTGTATTCGTATCGGATTACCGACCCGATTTTGTTCTATACCAATGTATGCGGAAATATTTCCGGAAGCTATACCCGCTCCCAGATTGATTCGCAGTTAACCAATGAATTCATCAGCGCGTTGCAGCCTTCCTTTGCCAAGCTGTCGGCGCAGGGTATACGCCCAAATGCTTTACCGGGCCATACCGAAGAATTTGCCAACGCAATGAATGAAACGTTGACGGAAAAATGGAGCAAATTACGTGGCATCTCCGTTGTATCGGTAGCTGTAAGTACGGTGAATATTCCAAAGGAAGATGCCGATATGATCAAGGCAGCCCAGAGAGCCGCCATCAACCGCGACCCGAACATGGCTGCTGCACAGCTGGCCGGTGCCCAG
Source organism: Erysipelotrichaceae bacterium (assembly GCA_040266995.1). Classification (GTDB taxonomy): domain Bacteria; phylum Bacillota_I; class Bacilli_A; order Erysipelotrichales; family Erysipelotrichaceae; genus UBA4312. The sequence continues at coordinate 2,414 of JAWRHV010000047.1, forward strand.
GCAGATGCGATGCGGGAAGCCGCTAAGAATCCAAATGGCGCAATGACCGGATTTATGGGAATGAATATGGCCGGAGCCGCCGGTGGCATGAATCCCAATGCCCTCTTTGAAATGGGTGCCAAACAGCCAAAGCCGCCGATTCCGAAGGCAAATACGTGGACATGCAGCTGTGGCACGGAAAACACAGGAAAATTCTGTATGGAATGTGGCAAACCAAAACCGGAGGAAACGAGCTGGACATGCAGCTGCGGAGCCAAGAATACGGGAAAATTCTGCACTGAGTGCGGAAGTCCGAAGCCGGCAGATCAATGTGCCAACTGTGGTTGGAAACCGGAAGAAGGACAATCGATGCCTAAATTCTGTCCGGAATGCGGAAAACCTTTACAGTAAGATTTTGATTCCTTAAATGGAGGTGAAGATATGCCAGAGTTACAAGAGTTTAAATGTCCTGCCTGTGGCGGGGCGATGGAATTTGTAACGAAGACACAACGACTGCAATGCCCGTTCTGTGATACAGAAATGGGGATTGATGAATACGAAAAGCTGCAGGCACAGGAAACGCCCCCGGCTATGCCCGATCTTCCCAAGCCGCAGCAGCAGGCCGGCTGGGAACAAGAGCAGGCCGAGGATTGGGACCAACAGGAGACCGATCATTTAAAGATCTATTCCTGTCATTCCTGTGGTGGAGAGATCATTGCTGATGAAACGACCGGCGCATCCAGCTGCCCATTCTGTGGCAACCCGGTGGTGATGACGGGCCAGTTTTCCGGTGACTTAAAGCCGAATTATGTCATTCCTTTCCAAAAGGATAAAAAGGAAGCCAAACAACAGTACATGAAGTATTTGGAAGGCAAATCCTTCCTGCCGAAAATCTTCAAGGATCAAAATCACATCGATGAGATCAAGGGTGTCTATGTTCCATTCTGGTTATACGATGCCCATGTGCATGCCGATATGGCTTTTCTGGGAACCAATGTGCGGACATGGACGGATGGACGGAATGATTATACGGAAACCAGTGATTATGCCGTACAAAGAGAAGGCGTGATCCGTTTTGAGAATGTACCGGAGGATGGTTCCAAGGAAATGGATGACGATATGATGGAATCCATCGAGCCGTATGATTTTTCCAAAGCGGTACCGTTTAAAACCGCCTATCTGGCTGGTTATTATGCCAACCGCTACGATGTGGATGCCCAAAGCCGGATGGATCGGGCCAAGGAACGTGTGACCAAATCGACGATCAGCGAGTTTTCAAAAACAGCGAATCATTACACGACGGTATCCACACAGAGAAGCCAGGTGGATTTTACCAAGGCGACCTATAAATATGTATTGTATCCTGTATGGTTACTGAATACGACCTATAAGGGCGAACATTATCACTTTGCGATGAACGGGCAAACCGGAAAATTTGTCGGTAATCTGCCGGTGGATAACGGAGCTTACTGGCGCTTTATTCTGATTGGTGTGGTGATCGTGACAATCGTGTTGTTTGCGGTCCAATATCTGGTACTGGTCTAGGAGGATAGGATATGTTGAAAAAAATCTATGCGATATTCTTATCCCTGGCACTGTGCATGATGCATGCCATGCCGGTTCTGGCAGCGGATGAAACCTATGTCTACGATCATGCCGAAGTCATCGCGGCCAGCTCCGAACAATCTTTAAACGACAAAGCCCAGGAAATCTATGACACGTATGGTGTACGTCCTGTATTCATCCTCTTTGAAGATGAAAACGAAAACGAAGCCAAAGAAGCGGCATTTGATCAATACGACGAAACCTTCGGACGCGATGACGGGATCATTCTGGTGGTCAATAAAGCCGATGATTACTTTTTGGTCTTACATAGAGGAAACGCATTGTTGACAGATGATCAGAAAGTGGAATTGCAGTCGATCTATAATGCTGAGAACATTTATAAAGACGGTGTTGAAAAGGATTTTGAATACATTCGCTCTATATACAGCGGAGAGAGCCCAATGCCGGCACAGACCATTCCGGATGAAAGATTACAGCCGTTACTGGTGGATGATGCCGATCTGCTGAGTACATCCGAAGAAGAAGAGCTCTTGGGGAAATTAACGGAAATTTCCGAACGTCAGAACCTGGATGTCGTTGTGGTAACAAACAATGATCTGGGTGGGAAAACAGCGACGGAATATGCCGATGATTTCTTTGACTACAATGGTTATGGGTATGGCTCCGATCATGATGGCATCCTATTCCTGGTTTCCATGGATGACCGTTCCTGGGCCTTATCGACAACCGGGTACGGTATTGAAGTCTTTACGGATGCCGGTCAGGAGTATATGACCGATCGGATCGTTCCATATCTGAGTGAAGGCAATTACATTGACGCGTTCTTGACGTATGCCGATCTCTGCGATCAGTTTATTGAACAGGCACGTACAGCGGAACCATATGATGTCGGTAATATGCCAAAAGGAAAGGTTCCTTGGTTCTTGTTACCGGTCAATGCCTTATTGGGTTTCTTAGGTATGTTACCGATTGCCAATCATAAGAAGAATAAGCTGAAAACTGTATACAAGGCACAAAGTGCCAAAGCGTATCTGGTACCGAAGAGCTTAAAGTTCAGTCGTGAAACCGATCAGTTTATCGGTAAACATGTAACCCATGTACCCCATGTGGATCCAGATCGTGATGGTGGTGGCCACAGTGGTGGAGGAAGCAGTGTTCATTTCGGTTCTTCCGGTGTCAGTCACGGTGGCAGTTCCGGACACTTCTAAATCAAGGGTGCTCAAAGGAGCACTCTTTTCTTTTATAAAAAAAGATTGTCTAACACGCATTTTTTAGTTAGTATAATTGTGAAAAAAAGAAGAGGAGACATTATGAACGAAAACAAACGTCCAGAAACAATGGAAAGAATTACGAATGCAACGTTAGCACAGGCTTTTATTGATGAACAAGTGGCTGCCGTCAGAGAACAAGTAAAAGACGGCAATGTATTGCTGGCTTTATCCGGTGGTGTGGATTCCTCAGTAGTAGCCGCTTTGCTGATCAAAGCCATTGGCAAACAGCTGACATGTATCCATGTGAACCATGGATTGATGCGTAAGGGTGAAAGCCAGCAGGTCATCGATGTATTTAAAGCACAGTTGGACGAGAATCTGATCTATGTGGATGCGACGGATCGTTTCTTAGATAAATTAGCGGGTGTCAGTGATCCCGAAACCAAACGAAAGATCATCGGTGGCGAATTCATCCGTGTCTTTGAAGAAGAATCTCAAAAACTGACAAATATGAAATTCCTGGCACAGGGTACCATCTATCCGGATATCCTGGAAAGTGATGGAATCAAAGCCCATCACAATGTTGGTGGATTACCGGAAGATGTGGATTTTGAACTGGTGGAACCAATCAAGTTCCTGTATAAGGATGAAGTACGCGTGGTAGGGGAAGCGTTAGGGTTACCGGCATCAATGGTCTATCGTCAGCCGTTCCCGGGACCTGGTTTGGGAGTTCGCTGCGTTGGTGCTATCACAAGAGATCGTCTGGAAGCCGTACGTGAATCCGATGCGATCCTTCGAGAAGAGTTTGAAAAAGCCAGACTGGCAGGAAAAGTATGGCAGTATTTTACAGTCGTACCTGATTTCAAATCCACCGGTATCAAAGAAGGAAAACGCTCCTTTGAATGGCCGGCTATCATTCGTGCTGTCAACACAAAGGATGCCATGCAGGCTTCTATCGAACAAGTGGACTGGGCTGTATTGGAAAAGATTACAGAACGTATCACGCATGAAGTACCAGGCATCAACCGTGTATTATACGACCTGACACCGAAGCCGACCGGAACCATTGAGTGGGAATAAAAGATTCGTAACCATAATTATCAGGGGTTGTCGATTTATAATCGGCAGCCCTTTTTTAGATAGGCGATTTACAATGCCGGACAATTATGGACTTGTTGGAAAAGGTCATGAATTGAGAAAGAATAATCACTTGTCTTTGATGCAGGATCAATTGAAAAAACTCAATTTATGGATAGTAAGAAACTTGGAAAAGTTAATATTCTTCCTGTTCTGATCTTGTGATGGCATATTCATCAAACCACGGTAACGCAAATTTTAAAATACCATTTCGCGGGCTTACAAGAATACCGGCTTTCAGCAAACGGTCTCTATACGGATTAAACTGATTGCTTGAATATCCAAGTATGTTTCGCATTTTAATGATTTCTCCACTAGGAACTTTGGCGGCTGCCAATGTGACTTGTTTATCTCGTGCAGATAATTCGGACCAAATTTTTTCATAAGCAAAAATATACAGATACTCTTTGGCATCATCCAATGCTTTTGATAGATTGTCACGGTTTTCGTAGACAAAATATCCAATCGTTTGAAAAGCAAAGGAATATCCTTTTGTTTGCTGGGCAAGTATCGATGCTTCTGCCTGTGATACTTGTAATGTGTGCATATAATTCTCTATGATTTGGTTTTGGTTTAAAGGGAGGAGTACCGTTCGCGGTGCCCTTTCCAAAAATGTCATTCCCCGGGCGTTACGAAGACGGTCGATTTCCTTATGGAGACCTGTCATAATCAAAAATATTGGGAGTCTTTCTCGCAAAAAGATCTGATAAGTACTGGCAAATACTCTCATTTCTTTTGAATTTGTTGCTTCATCGATTGTAACTAATACACGTTTTTTCTGTTTTTTTATGCTTTCCAGCATTTTCTTTAATGCTTCTTCAATATCGGAAATCGGCGGTACGCCTTTGATGGAAAAACCGATGCCAAAAGCCTGCAGGTTGATCTGTGCTTCCGAGAACAGCTTATGTAAAGATTTATCGCTATCCAGCTTAGCTGCAAGGCTCACAAGCATATCTCTTTGGGGATTCAAGTTGACAACGATCCAATTGTCCTTGGTTTTAAGCGTATCGGCAATCTGTGTAATAAACACAGTTTTTCCGCTGCCTCTAACGCCTGTGATTAAATTAATATAATTAGCTGGTCTTGGACTGTTGAATTCACTCACAATTCTTTCAACTTGTGCGGTTCGATGAATGATTTCAATAGGGGGTTGTCCAAATACCAAAGTGTATGGATTATTCATTGCGTTCATATTTACTGTTCCTTTACTGTTCAAAAATGATTTACTGTTCATTTACTGTTTTATAATATTTTACTGTTCTTTTACTGCTTTTACAAGGAATTCCATGATAGATAAATTCCATTTGGCATACTAGGGAGATACGGTTCAGAAACAGATAGAAGAATTCAAATGATTTATAAGAACATCTTTCATTGAAACTCTCCCGCCTATAAGAGGGAGGTATGCTTGTCCGAGCGTGGCGAGAGCAGTCCTATTCTTATGTCCATGCAGGAATGGGGCAATCACTATAAAGCTAGAAAAAAGAGCGAATAAGTCGTCGCTCCTTTCCATTGATCATCGTAGCACCTTGCATAGAATAATCGAGAGGTGCTTTTTATATTATCTGCAAATTTTATAGATAGGAAGAGGATACAGTATCAAACACAGCCTTCTGGAACCTATTTCTTGATATGTGTTTTCTGCAGCTGTTTGAGCGTGTAGGCATATGTGCTGGTGGCATAACACGTATACAGAATATCCACAATGCCCAAAGAAGAAATTCTGGAGGACATCGCGGCAGATCGGAACAAGGATTCATTGGATGTCGTATACAAATTGATATCGGCAAGCCGTGAAACCGGTGTATCCACACAGCGCGTAATCGCAATGATCGGTGTTTGGTTGATGCGAAGCTCATTCATACAGGCGATGCATTCATGCGTTTGTCCGGAATACGAAAACACAATGGCTACATCACTGGGCTTACTGTTATACGCGCTGACCAGTTGTAAATGCCAGTCTTCATTCAACAAGCATGTTTTGTTGATACGAACCAGCTTTAAATAGAGATCTTTTGCGGCGATGAAAGAGGCACCCAGACCATACAATAAGATATGATCCGCTTGTTTCATCAGAGCGACTGCTTGTTTTAACTGAGAAATGGACATGATGGATTCTGTATCCAGAAGGGATTGTATATTCATCTGGGTGATCTTATGAACGATGTCTTCAAAGCAGTCATCTTTTTCTATTTCATTGCCTGTGAATGTTTTGTTTTGACGATCCAACGCAATGGCCGCAATCAGATCCTTTTTAAAATCCTTATAACCTTGGTAGCCGATGGCTCGGGCCATACGAATAATGGCAGATGTTGATACGTCTGTTTTCTCAGCCAGCTCATGAATGCTGAGAGATCCGATTTCATCCAAATTTCCTAAAATATATTTAGCGACAATTTTTTCGGTTCTCGATAATTCCTCTACATTTTCTTTTAATTTAATCAAAGCGTTTTCCATAATTAAATCTCCTTATATATATATATCATAACAAAAAGTTACAAAAACTGTAACAAAATTATATTTTATTAAGCTATATTGACATAAAATTACACTTATACTAAAGTGGAATTAAAGGAATGGATCCATTGAAAAGAAAGGGTGTACTACATGGGAATTGATTTAAAAGGGATGACGACAGAAACCCGAAATCAGAATACGCTTCACTTAGATTCTATGTCTTCTTTAGAGATCGTCACTGTGATGAACCAGGAAGATGCCAAGGTTCCTCAAGCCATCCACAAACATCTGGATAAAATCGCAAAGGTCGTTGAACTGGCGGTGGAATGTTTGGAAAAAGGTGGCCGGATCATCTATATGGGTGCCGGAACAAGCGGTCGTCTGGCGGTTTCGGATGCTTCGGAATGTCCGCCTACATTTGGAGTTCGTGCAGATGTTGTGATCGGATTGATGGCCGGGGGCGACCAAGCGTATACAAAAGCGGTGGAAGGAGCCGAAGATTCTGTGGAACTTGCCGTAAACGATTTAAAACGAATCCATGTTTCCGATAAGGATATTGTGATCGGTCTGGCAGCCAGTGGCCGTACACCATATGTCGTGGCTGGTCTTCAGTACGCACACCAGCTTCACGCCAAAACAGCCAGTATTGCCTGCAATGAGAATTCTGAAATAGGAAAGGTAGCCGATGTGGCCATCGAGGTGGTCGTGGGACCGGAAGTTCTCACCGGATCGACGAGATTAAAAGCCGGTACGGCGCAGAAGCTGATTTTGAATATGATCTCCACGGCAGCGATGGTCCGAACGGGGAAAGCGTATGAAAATCTGATGGTCGATGTCGTACAAACCAACGAAAAATTGAGCCGTCGGGCAGAAAAAATCGTAATGGATGCGACCGACTGTGATTTAGATACGGCCCGAGAAAAACTGAAGATCGCTCAGGGAAATTCCAAATTAGCGATATTGATGATCTTAGCTTCCTGCGATAAAGAAGAAGGAATAGAAAGGCTTAAACGCGCAAAAGGACATATAAGACAAGCAATGAAGTCATAACCAGGGAAAGGGGGAAATATGACAAATCAAGAATTAGTAAATTTTATCATTGAAAAGCTTGGAGGAAGGGATAACATCCTTTCCGCCAAAAGCTGCATGACCCGGCTTCGTATCAATGTGAAGGATGATTCATTATTTGATCCGGAAGCATTGAAGGAAAACGAAGAGATCATGGGAATTGTTAAGGATCGCGAGAATTATATTGAGGTTGTGATCGGACCCGGCAAAGTCAGAAAGTGTGCAGACATTTGTGTAGAAATGGGGATTCCTACAGAGGCCGGCGCAAATGTGGGAGACTGGCAGGCTACAAAAGCGAGCGTGAAAGCCGGTCAAAAGAAATCAAGAGTCAGAGACTTTTTGAAGATATTCGGGGAAATATTTGTACCACTGATTCCCGGTGTTATCGCAGCCGGCTTATGTTCAGGCTTTGCGACATTGCTTGCACAGCTGGTTCCGGATTATGAATCCAACCAGGTCTGGTTTATCATTCATCAAATTCTGACATTGATCAACCAGTCGTTCTTAGCTTATCTTACGGCCTGGGCCGGTTATCGAGCCGCTGAAAGATTTGGCGGCCCACCGATTCTGGGTGGTATGCTGGGAATGATCACCGGATTGGCCAACGTTGATAATATCGCCATGACCATCGGTTTATATAATGAGGCCTCGCCGTTGGATTCCATTTTAAGAAGCGGTCGAGGCGGTGTTCTTGCGGTTATTCTGGGTGTATTTGTGATGGTAAAAATTGAGAAATGGATCCGCAATCGGATGCCGGACTCCTTAGATACCGTATTTACACCACTGTTTACCTTGTTTATTACGGTCATTCCTTATATTTTGATCATTATGCCGTTGACAGGCTATGTATCCACGGCACTGGTATGGATCGTTCAACAACTGTGTATGTCTGAGAATGTACTCGTACGTATTATTTCCGGTTATGTCTCGGCTGCCCTGTTTTTGCCAATGGTGGCAATGGGCATGCATCATGGACTTGTCGCATTATACACGGTACAGTTAAATGCACTGAGTTATGTAACCTTGTATCCTGCCTTGGCTATGGCCGGTGCCGGCCAGGTTGGGGCTGCCATTGCAATCTATCGTAAGGCGAAAAGCTGTCAGAATACACGGATCCAGAATGTCATTAAGGGTGCGCTTCCTGCCGGTTTTCTGGGCGTCGGGGAACCATTGATCTATGGTGTTACCCTTCCGATGGGAAAACCATTTATTACCGCCGGCCTGGGAGCGGGCTTTGGCGGCGCCTTTGTGATGGCAACGCAGGTGGCAGCTACCACTTGGGGACCTAGCGGATTGATTGCCATCTTTGTGATGACAGCCGGTCCTAACAGCGCGGTCATGACGATGATCTACTATGTGCTTGGATTGGTTATTTCCTATGTGATGGGCTTTTTGATTACCAACGCGGTCATTAAGACCGAGGAAGTAGCAGATGTTTAACGGGGTCGGAAATTCAATCTATCTGAGCTCTCTCAATAACGGGACGGTGTCACTGGACGATATTCCAGATGACACGCCCGTGTTTTTATCTTTACATATGGAAGAAGAGCGCAGTGCGCAGTATGTGGAACAGATGATGGCTTTATGTAAAGCGCTCAACGATAAAAAATGTCCGATCCTGGCCGATATCTCCTCGAAAACACTAACCTGGTTTCAAGAAAAGACGATTTTGGATCTGGTGCGAAAGCTCAATCTGTGGGCTGTGCGGATCGATGATGGATTTTCTACGGAAGAGATGATCCATGTGGCGATGGAGTATCCGATTGTTCTGAATGCTTCGACGGTTTCCCTGACAGAGCTGCGTATACTGAAATCCTACGGGGAAATCTTGGCCATGCACAATTATTATCCGCGCAAGGAAACCGGATTGGATGATGAATATTTCACTTCCGTAAATCATCTTTTAAAAAAGGAAGGAATTCCAATCTTTGCGTTTATTCCCGGAAAACAGAAAAGAGGGCCATTGTTTGAAGGCCTGCCGACTTTAGAGAGCCAGCGATACCAGAATGCCTATGTGAATTATCTGGAGATGGTCAAAAAATACCATGTGGATCAAGTGTTCTTAGGAGATCCGATTTTGGATGACAAAGACCGGTGGATGATCGATACCTTCATAACGAAGGATATCATCGTTGTTCCCATCGAGCTGGATAAAGACTATGCATATTTGTACGATACCGTATTCTCGAACCGGATGGATGCACCCAAAGGATTGATCCGCATTGCCCAATCCAGGGGATATGGTTCGATAGGAAGCCAAGATATAACTCCGCAGAATACGGTGGAAAGAGAGCGAGGCACGTTAACAATCGATAATAAATTATATAAGAGATATTGTGGAGAACTGCAGATTACCCGAAAGGGATACCCAAAAGATGAGAAAGTGAATGTCATCGGAAAGGTTCCGAAGGCTTATCAAAGTGTATTGGATTTTATAGGCAGAGGGGATTCCTTCGTGATGGTAAAAGCGCAGGAATGATCCTTCTTGCAATCCTAAAAAGAAATGCCGACATAGGTTAGTATATGTTAACATATGTATGGAGGCATTCAGATGAAATACAAAGGCATATATTGGAGATTGTTTTCCCCTTTCATTCACAAGAGCATCGAAAGCCGGTTTGGCAAAGACCTGGCAGACCAGACGACCCGAAAGGGGAAGGAGCAGTATCGGAAGTTATTGGCGCAGGCCGATAATCTGGGGCCAGGGAATCCAATGGCTTCCAATGCTTATTTTGCGTATGTTTTTTCAGCCGCCTGGCTGGGAAGCGATAAACAGATTTCACCACAGGAAATGGCGCAGGTCATGACCGATGTGCTGAGCGGACCACTGCTCAAGTTCTATTTCGGATTAACGGATCTGAATAAGAAACCGAAAAAGTGGTATAACGCGATGAAGAAGTATGAGAAATGGTATCAGAAACATGGAAAGGATTATCCGGTGAACTGGATCGTCCAGTTTGACGAGAACAAGCATGCCGAAGGCAGCTACTATTGTTTTACACGCTGTCCGATCTGTGAATTTTGCCAGCGGATCGGTATCGGTGAATTGATGCCGGCTTTGTGTGCCACGGATGAGGTCATGTTTAAACTGCAGCACGGGCGGTTGCACCGGAAGTATACCATAGCGAAGGGCGATCCGATCTGTGACTATTGGGTAACCGGAGATCAGGCGAAAAACAGAGAGTCTATTCAATGAATTGTACTTGTATCCTGGCTGTATTTTTGATATATAATGAAAGGGGATTTTTAGATAAGGGGATACAGAAATGGCAAGAAGAGTGAATCGACGAAAACGAAGGATCCGAATTTGTATACTGGCGGCCGGCTGCCTGGCTGTCTTAGTATTGATATTCGTCATCCTTTCTTTTTTATTTCATGCGTTATTTCCACAAAAGGAAGCCAAAAAAACAGAGGTAAAAAAAGAGAAGATCGTATTGAACAGCGCAAAGCAGTACAGAAAGTACCATGTGGACGAATCCGGGAATGTGCCGGTAATGATGTATCACGGGATCCATGGCGAAATACAGAGCAAGGATACGGGAAATACGGGTGGCAATGTAGATGTCGATGGCTACCAGCGTACAGCCGATGCGTTTGAAAAAGATCTGGAAATGTATTATAAAAAAGGCTATCGCATGATCCGTCTGAACGATTATCTGGATGGAAAAATTGACGTGGAGGCCGGTAAAAGCCCCATCGTACTGACATTTGATGATGGGCTGGAAAACAATATCCGGGTTACCGGTGTGGACAAAAACGGAGAACTGAAGATTGATCCAAAATCAGCTGTAGGCATCCTGGAAAAATTCAAGAAAAAGTATCCGGACTTTCATGTGACGGCGACGTTTTTTATTACAGGGGGTAAGTTTTCCCAACCAAAATACGATGAGAAGATTATAAAATGGTTGATCGATCATGACTACGATGTAGGCAACCATACGTGGAATCATCCGGATTTTACCGAGCTGACAACGGAAGAAGCCAATGAGCAGGTAGCTTTGGTCTATGATATGTTAGAGGAAATCATTCCCGGAAAATATGTGAATATCGTAGCGCTTCCGTTTGGTTCTCCTTATAAAAAAGATCATGAAACCATGCCATATGTGTATGATTGTACTTCGGAAGATAAAGAATATCATACGAAATGTGCTTTACAGGTGGCCTGGGAACCGGATTATTCCCCGTATACCGTGGAATTCGATCCGACCTTTATCAAACGGATCCGTGCCTATGACAACAATGGAACCAATTTTGATATCGAATCGACATTTCAAGTGTTGGAGTCCACTCGTTATATCTCCGATGGTAATGCCAAAACCATTGTAGTGCCAAAGGAGAATCAGGATCGCATCGATCAAGCGTATAAGAAACGTTTGAAAACGTACAAATAAGGAGGATTGCGATGCAGGGAATAGGGAATATTATATGGTTTGTGTTTGGAGGACTGATCAGTGGTCTTTCCTGGTTGGTTTCCGGCGTACTTTTGTGTATTACGGTGATCGGTATCCCCTATGGCCGTCAGTGTTTCAAGTTTGCGGCTTTATCTTTTAGTCCGTTTGGCAAGGACATAGTCTATGATGGCGGTGCTGTATCCTTTCTTGTGAATGTTCTGTGGTTCTTGTTTTTCGGATGGGAGATGGCATTGGGACATGTGGTGATAGGCTGTCTTTGGTGTATCACCATCATTGGCATTCCGTTTGGAAAACAGTTCTTTAAAATTGCCAAGCTTGCCTTAGCTCCTTTTGGAGCCCGGGTTATCAACAAATAAACATAGTAAAAGGTCCTTACAATTTATTCTCTTCTTGTAAGGACCTTTTATGAGATAAATCTATTCATGATTACTCCTTTCTGATTGATTTATCATCCATCTATGTCGAATACCTTCATCATTATTCTCTCTATCTATAGAGGTATTTAACTATAGATAGACTTTTTTAATTTCCCATGGGTTTGTCCCTCTTTCTGATTTCATTATATCGACTCTCAAAAACAAGTAAATAGTATTGGAAAAATTGGAACATTTAATGGAAAAATTGGTTCTATAATTTTTATAACATATAGAAATAAACAGTCTAAGCTCTACAGAAAGATATAGAGCTTTTTTATGTGTGTCATAAAAAATACCTAGTATTCAAAAGAAGAGAATCTCTATAAAATACAGGATATATAGAAACAGGTGAGAATATGTGCGAACTTTTTGGATATACAGGAAAAACAAATAGAGACTTAAATTCGGAACTGAATACCTTTTTTTTTCATTCTGTACATCATCCGGATGGATGGGGCCTGACGCTGATGGATAGAAAACCATATGATATGCATAAGGAAGCCGTAGCTGCTTTTAAAAGCGATACATTGCGATCGCGTCTGCAAAAACCGATCCGGGCAAAGAACGCTCTGGCCCATATCCGTCTGGCTACGATTGGGACCGATGAATATGAAAACACCCATCCATTCAGTGGCTGTGATAGCAGCGGGCGTTTCTGGGTGTTGATCCACAATGGAACCATTTTTGAAAGTGATGTGCTGCATCCGTATTTATTTACCCAAACGGGATCCACCGACAGCGAACGAGTGTTTTTGTACCTATTGGATCAGATGAATGAAGCGATCCGAAGAAAAGAACGACCACTAACAGACAGAGAACGGTTTGCGATTGTGGACCGGATTGTCAAAGAACTGTCCTTTAAGAATAAGTTGAATCTGATTATATATGATGGACAATTCATGTATGTACATACCAATTATAAGGCTTCGTTATACGCAAGGCAGACAGAGGATGGCATCCTGTTTGCGACAACCCCTTTGACTGCCGAAGGCTGGAAGCCCTTAGAGATCAATACATTGTCTGTGTATAGACAAGGCCAAAAGGTATACCAGGGGTTGGCCCATGACTATGCGTATATACCCGATGACAAAAGCATTCAGGCTTTGTATCTGGCGTATGCCGGTTTGTAGGAGGGTGTTATGAACGAACAGATCCGTACCATGATCCATCATAAATACATTGAACCGACAGAAAAGAAAAGAGAAATGTGTATCGGTGTCGAAGTCGAATTGCCCATCGTCAATCTGCAAGGGAATGCCACCGATCATACTGTCTGTCAAAAGGTTTTTTTAAAAGCCATTCGTCATTTTGGATTTGAACCGGTAAAATATGATTTTCATCATCGTTGCCATGAAGCGGTCCATAAAGAGACAGGGGATGTTTTTTCCTTTGACTGTTCCTTTCAGAACTTTGAAATCTCCTTTGGAAAAGAAAGGAATCTGCAGGATATTGATTACAGGTTTCATCAATATCTGGCGTACTGGAATAAGGAATTATCTATAACCGGGCATATCATTACCGGGATGGGGGTACAACCATATTATAATCAATGCTCGAAACAGTATATTCCAAACAAGCGCTACCAGATGTTGGAAGGGTATTTAAAAAAGAGCACCTTGTGGAAAAAAGAAGGGGGCTTTCATCCATACCCGGCGTTTGGAACCTTTACTAGTTCGACACAGATGCAGCTGGATGTGCAGCAGGATCAGCTGATCCGTACTTTGAAGGTGTTTTCTTTGTTGGAACCGGTAAAATCCTTGTTGTTTTCAAATTCTGTGATGCAGCAGGAGCCGGATTATCTCTGTGCCAGAGATATGTTGTGGGAATTCAGCACCCATGGAATCAATCCTCGCAATGTCGGCATGTATGATACAGTGCCTGCCAGCATCGAGGAAATGATCGATTATATTGCGTATACCAGTATTTTCTGTACAGAAAGAGAAGGAAAATATGTGTTCTTTCATCCGATTCCTGTTGCTGATTATTTCGCGAAAAAGCGAATTGCAGCCGAATTCTATCAGGAGGGTCATTTTGTTCCTGTTGTCATAGAACCGCAAGTGGAAGATCTGAACTATTTACGGACGTATAAGTTTCTTGATCTTACCGCCCGGGGAACCATTGAATATCGCAGTTTATGCACACAGCCTTTGAAGGAAACTTTTTGCGGGATTGCCCTGCAGCTGGGGCTGGCTGAAAATCTGTCTGCGTTGGAGAGGTTATTCCATGAAGATACCATCTTGTATCATCATGGATTCAGCGCTCAGGAGTTAAGAAAGATGTTTAATGTGGGGTACATTCCGGCTGTGATCGATCGGAATGCTCTGATAGAACAGATCCTGGATATCGTCCGGTTATCCGAAGAGGGTTTACGGAAAAGAGGATATGGAGAAGAAAAATATCTGGATCCGGTCTTTGATCGTGCGCTGCGTCTGTCTTCGGCTGCCAAGGATATGAAAGAATATCTTGCCAAGGGCCGGCATCTCAACGAGGTGATCCGGGAATATGCGGAGTTATAAGGAGAGTTTTATGCTTCATTTTAATGAACCAAGTGTACGAAAAAGACTGATGGAAGGAAATGTCGGCCTGGAAAAGGAAAGTCTGCGTGTCGACGCGGACGGCCACTTTTCGCATAAGAGCCATCCTTTCATCGATGATGAAAATATTGTTCGTGATTTTTGTGAGAATCAAGTAGAAATCAATACCGGAGTATCCTCCGGCATCGATGCGGCGCTGCAGGAGCTGGAGAAGCATCAGAAACGGGTCAATGAAACCTTGGCTTCTTTACCAAAGAGAGAATACGTATGGCCCTTTTCCAATCCTCCTTTTATCGAAGGGGAACACGATATTCCCGTGGCTCAGTTTCAAGCTCCCTTCAACAATAAAACAGAATATCGGAATTATCTGGCAAAGGTGTATGGCAAGTACAAGATGACCTTCTGTGGGATCCATGTGAATTATTCGCTGTCGGAAGATCTGCTGCGGGCAGATTTTGCCTGTGCAGAGGAAACGGATTTTATGAAGTACCGGAATCAGCTGTATTTGTCTCTGACCAAAAATCTGATCAACAACGGTTGGATCGTAACGGTATTACTGGCTGCTTCACCTGTTTTGGATGGCTCTTTTTTACGACAGGGCATGCAGGGACAGACAGATTTTTCAGGCATGTCCTCCGTTCGCTGCAGCGAAATGGGGTACTGGAATCATTTTGTTCCAGTATTGAATTATGAGACTTTACCGGATTATGTCGAAAGCATCCACAAGTACATTGACGATGGATGGATTTCTGCGCAGAGCGAACTGTATTATCCGATCCGTATCAAGTCGCAAGGAGCCAACGATCTGAATGTACTGCTGGAAAAAGGAGTGGATCATATTGAAGTGCGTAATGTGGATCTGAATCCGTATGCGTATGCCGGGATTCAACGGCAGGATCTGCGGTTTATCCAACTGCTTTTGATCTATGATGCCTGCATCGAACCCATCGATATGAATGCCGGGCAACAGATCCATGCGATGCGCAATTTTAAAAATGCGGCTCATTTTGATATCGATACAGCATCCTTGATGCAACCGGATGGAACGGTTTGCAGTGTCCGTAAAGCTTCCCTGGCCCTTTTAAACGATATGAAAGAGTTTTATGGAAAGCTGGATATCGATGTCGACGATGTTCTTGATCAACAGATCAAAAAGCTGACAGATCCTTCTTGTCGCTATGCGCAACAAGTCATGGATCAATTCGGGCATGGATTTGTGGAAAAAGGAATGGAATTTGTACAAGCCCGCTATGAATGAGAGAAGCTTTGTGGAAACACAAGGCTTTTATAGTGTAAAATAGTAAAAAACAGGAGACGATGCTTATGCAGTTTAAACGAATGCTCTACTTTCTGGCTTTGGGAATTGTTGTCAGTGCTTGTTATTTAGCGAACGCGGCTGTATCGGATGATTCCGATCAGAAAAAAGAGGATAAAGAATAAGCGGAAAAAGCCTTGCCGGTCGCAGGGCTTTTCTCATTGAACAAGGAAGGAGAGACCGATGTTAAAGGTGACATTATTAGGCTGTGGCGGGGTCATGCCGACCAAGGACCGTTTTTTGACAGCTCTCTATGTGCAGTACCAAGGACATACCATCCTGATCGACTGTGGGGAAGGAACCCAGATGGCCATAGCCAAGGCCGGTCTTTCCCTCTATGCGATCGATTGTATCGGCCTGACCCACTTTCACGGTGATCACATTCTCGGCTTACCGGGCTTATTGATGAGCATGTCCATGAATCAAAGACAAGATCCTTTAGTCATCACCGGTCCAAAAGGCGTCCGGCAAGTCGTAGAGACGCTCTGCCGGTATTCGATGATTACTTTTCCGCTTCGCTACGTGGAAGTGCATGACTGGAGCATTGCCTGCCAGATGGAACAGCTGACGATGACAGCGGTGGAGCTTGAACATAACGTACCATGCTTTGGATATCGGTTCGATTTAAATAGAAAGCCAAGGTTTGATAAAGAGATGGCCGAGGCACTGAAGATTCCGGTAAAGTACTGGAGCCGGCTTCAAGATGGAGAGATCATCCATGATCAGGAGGTCACATGGTATCCGGAGGATGTGACCGGACCGGACAGAAAGGGGTTGTCCCTTGTCTATGCGACCGATACCCGTCCTTCCCGGCGTTTAAAAGAGCGCATCAAAGAAGTGGATCTGTTGATCGGGGAGGGTATGTATGAAGACGATACTTCTCTGGCCATCGAACGTTGTCACAGTACGGCGATGGAAACGGTCTGGATAGCCAGACAAGCGGATGTCCGCAGGGTATGGCTGACACATTATTCGCCATCCTATACCGATCCACAGGCATCTTTGCCTCGTTTACGTACCGTTTTTGAAAATGTACAGTTGGGAACCAATGGGAAGACCATGGATCTTACGTTTACGGAGGACTAAATATGTATCAGCAGATACGCTATCAATTTGCCCAGTCGGATGCCCGTCGGGATGCCGGGGTCACAGAACCCGAAGATGTCATAAAATATAAAGATATACGCTATGCTTCCCATCCGGTATGGGGATTGTTGGATGTATACCGGCCAAAGGACAGTACCGGCTTGTGCCCGGTCATCCTCAGTGTACATGGAGGAGGCTGGGTCTACGGTGATAAAGATCTGTACCGCTTCTATTGTATGGCTTTGGCTCGTCAAGGCTTTGCGGTGGTCAACTATTCATATCGGCTGGCCCCGGAATATCGATTTCCGGCCAGCCTGGAGGATACGAATACAGTCTGTACGTGGATCATGGAGCATGCCCGGGAATACAACCTGGATACCGATCATCTCTTTGCGGTCGGGGACAGTGCCGGGGCCCATATCCTCTCTTTGTATCTATCGGTTTTAACCAATCCATCGTATGCGGCCGGTTACCGCTTCCAACCACCGAAGGGACTTTGGTTTCAGGCTGTCGCATTGAATTGCGGTGCTTACAAGCTGAAAGAGGATGATCCCATGGGCGCGCTGATCAAAGAGGTGGTACCCGAAGGAACAGGAGTGGAGCAGATCCAATGTCTGCCCTATATTACCGCAGCGTATCCACCGGTATTTGTGATGACCTGCAACGGGGATTTTTTAAAAGAGCAGTCATTGTGGTTGATTGAGACATGCAGGGAAAAGGGTGTCGACTATCGATATCATTATTTTGATCCCCCGCAGAAAACATTGGGGCATGTGTTTCACTTAAATATGAAAAGGAAGGAAGCAGCAAGCTGTAATGAAGAACAGTGTGCTTTCTTCAAAGAGTTTTTATAGATGTTTGGATGCAATTAGGAAAGAAGGAATCGCTTTGAAGGAAAAGAAGAATGATCAAAGAATCTATGTGATGGCGCAGGAAACACCGATACTCGCTGTGGTAAAAATGGGGGTTCCGATTGCCTTCGGTATGTTGTTTATGGTGGCATATAATCTGGTGGACACATTCTTTATCGGATTGTTGCACGATGATTATCAACTGGCCGCCTCTAATTTATCTTATCCGGTATTGATGGTGATGATCGCCTTGTCCGGTATTGTCGGCAATGGCGGTGCTTCCTATATTGCTCGTTGTATGGGAGCCAAGGATCCGGAAAAAGCCAACAAAACATTGATGCATGGATTTGAGATGATCCTTTTCGGCAGTCTTTTGTTTACGATTCCCGGCTTGATCCTGCTGAATCCGCTGGTGAGCGTATTGGGAGCCAAAGCTGATACGTTTACCTATACCAGTCAGTATACCTCCATATTACTGGCAGGGTCTTTCTTCACGATGGGAAACTATGCCTTTGGACAGCTGTTGCGCAGTGAAGGCTCCGTTATGTATGCGACCATCGGTATGATTTTGGGAACAGTGGCCAATATTCTACTAGATCCTCTTTTTATCTTTACCTTTGGCCTGGAGATTCGCGGTGCTGCCATTGCGACGGTGTTGGGGAACCTCTTAAGTGTTCTGTTTTATTTGTGGGTCTATGGCTCAGGTCGTTCGCTTCTCCATCCAAAGAAACAGTATATCGGCTTTGATCTGTCTATTTTCAAGGAGATCATGCTGGTGGGGATCCCCCATACGCTGGAGCAGTTTTTAAGTACGGCCGCTATCCTGGTCTTGAATAATCTGGCCGCTTTATATGGAGGATTGACGGTGGCTGCCATGGGGATCTCCAGTAAGATCATGAGCTTTGGAAACTACATCTATCAGGGGATGGCCGCCGGCTGTCAGCCTTTGATGGGATATAATTACGGAGCTGAAAACTATCGGCGTATGCGCGCACTGATCCGCTCCGGAATCATGATCACCACCGCAATCGAGCTGGTGGTCATGGTGCTTTATGCGTTTTTTGCTCCTTGGTTGATCGGTCTTTTCAGTGCCAATGAACAAGTCATTAAAATCGGTACACAAACGTTACGTGCGGCGATGTTGATCCTTCCTTTTGTCGGAACCACATCGATTGTCCGCAATGTGTACAATGCCATCGGAAAACCCATGTATGCCTTTACCATCACCATTGTTCGGCAATTGGTTTTGTATATTCCGTTCTTACTGTTGTTTAACCGGCTTTGGGGCTATAAAGGATTGATTCATGCCCAGCCGGCCGAAGAGTGTCTTTGTGTTGTTTTTGCGGTTTTATTGTTGAAGTGGAGCTTGGCTCAAATGGAGAAATCATGAAAAAAATAGGTATGTATGCCACCTTGATAGCCTTGGTTCTATTCTGTCTGAATGGGTTATCCGCTCTCTGGTTCCATCGCATGATCGGAGTGCGGGTAATAGGAGGAGAATGGATCGGTACCTATGGATTGGGAATCGAAATGGAACAGATCTTTCCTATGGAACCCGCTGTAGGAAACGCGGGAATTCTCTATCGGGTCCATTTTCATGGGCTGTCTTTTCTGGTGACATGGCTTCTTGTCTTTCTGGCAGGTTGTCTCATAAAAAAACGCCATGCGTAGAACATGGCGTTATTTATTTCGGTTTCGTAAGAAAGTATAGGCTTTCTGGCTGGCATTATAAAGCAGTTTGTTGACCGGTATATCAAATTCTCCGATCAGTTCGTTGATCATCGGATTGAAGTTATCCTTAAACTTGGTCAATCCATCTTTCAGATCTCCTTCAACGCCACCCATATTGGCCCATGCGCATCCTCGGTCAAAGGCCCAGCGGAAGTTTTCCACATATTCTTTGTACTGGGGCATGAACTTCTTAAAACGTTCGTCCATTCCCGCATACAACATTTCACATGTATTTCCATACTGTATGCTCAGAATGCCGGCGATGGCCAGCTGTTTATCCTCATGACCGATTTCATCCAGCACTTCATTGAACTCGACCAGATCTTTCCGACAGGAATTTAACTGGTCTTCCAAACGACGCTTTTTCTTCTTCGCGTGTTCCGGCAGCTGTTCCAGCTGTTCCAGACAGTCCTTTTCCCGCATTTTCGCATTTTCAGCCAGCTCGTACACATTGCACATCGCCAATAGAATCACGGCATCGTCCTGATAGGTGTCCATCAACAGATTGAAATATTCTTTATCGCGCAGATGAACCTGTTTGCGTTCTTCGGTCAGATTGACCAGACGGCTGAACTCGTCGACTAGCTCTGCATGCCCGGTGATGATTTCCACATTGCGGCGGTTGGCATCCTTGATCAGACGCTTTGTGTGCTTCGGCAGACCGGTTTCCCAATCCTCTTTATTGTAGACATTGGCCTGAAAACGCGCTTGAACCGTATCTGCGATGTTCATGGTGAAACCATGATGGATCGCACCAATCTTCTGGAAGGAATCCAGATACATGGCGCAGGACGCATACCGGTTTTCATTGTAGTCTTTGGTTGTATAATCATTGACATGGATTGCCGGATCAAACTTGATGAACAGGCAATGTCTCTTCCTGGCAACTTTCTTTAACTCTGTAAAATAGAATGCCAGCAGATCCTGATTCGTATAATCCATAATCGGTCCTCTAGGCAAATAGAACATGGTCAGACCCATCGGCAGCTTTTTGATCAAAACCAGCCCGGCCGCTACGATATCATGATGGATATCATAGACCGCTGTGTATATATGATCCCAATTGGACTTGACAGAAGCCCAGGAATAGCTTTGCAGAAGATTGCAATACTCATGATGTTTGACGAAATTATCATAGTCGTCTCTATTAATATCTGTGGTAAAGGTATATAGACCCATAATACTCACCATCCTTGTCGTACATTGTGAACTTTATATGAACTTTTCGATAAAGTCAATGATTCCTTCAAAAAAAGAACGAATTCTCGTTCTTGTCAGGAAGTTAGATAAAAGGCTTTTAATACCGTATGAAACAACCGGTCAACGGGTTTCCTTGATAAAAGATATGTCAATGCCAGAGCGGTCAAAAGAAATACCAGCAGGATCCCAAGCGAAGAGGCCGGCAGATAAGCATACATGCCGGTCAAGCTGAAGCTGTCCCGGATGATCCGGTGCAATATATATACCGGTAATGTATTCTCACCGATAGAAGATATCGGCAGCTTTCTTTGTGGGATCAATGACATGATACCGGCTGAAAGAATGACGGCATTCATCATCAGGATCAATCGTATCAAGGCCCCTTCCTGATAATCATTCCCTAAAATATAGTAGGAAACATTTCCGTAGATCAAACGAAGTTCGTGACGGAAGTCTCCGGCCATATGGAACAAAAGAAAGGTACTGATAATGAATAGAACCAGGTGGATCAACCGTACATTTTTTCGGCATAAAAAAGCGATGTGCTCTTTATTACAATAATATCCAAACAGGAAATAAGGCCAGAAGACAATGGCGCGGGAAATGCATAGGGTATCACCGATCCATCCGGTATAACCGGCAGCCAGAGATAGGCCAACAGATAGAAACATGCCTTTTTTAATGCCGATGCGATTGATTGCAGGAATCAGAAGATACCAGTAGATCAAGCATAATAGATACCAGGGAGCTCCGCTTTGATCCCAATAGGCAGAAATATCAAAGGCGTTGCCATCCAGGAACATGTAGTTCAGCTGGATTCCGGTCACAAAGAGAATATACAGACCGATAAAGAATCGGATCTTATCCCATCGGAAATGACCCCTTTTATAAACACCTTTGGAAAAATAACCCGATACAAAGATGAACAAAGGCATATGGAAACTGTAGATCCACCGTTTCAGAATACATAAAGGACCTGTTTCGATCGGTAATAGAAAATGTCCTAGAATAACCAGAAAGATCAGAACAGCTTTCAGGTTATCGAAATAATAATCTCGTTTCATATTAACGTTGTAAAATATAACGTATTATTCATAAATCGTCAAGTTGTATCGGCAATCTGAGATCATAAGAATCAAAAAAAATAGGCATTGTCCTATATACGAGGGGGACAATCGTATTCCTTTCCATATTTATAACCAAAAAGGACAGATTCCTTTTCTTTTTGCGAGGATATTCTATAATGTAGACAAGAAATAGAAAGAGAAGGGATTTGAAAAAACAAAATAGAAGAGGAGATAAATGATGGAACCTAAAACATAAGGGGCCCGTTAAGTTATGAGAATAATTTAGCGGGCATTTCATTTGTCTTCGTAAGAAATATATACTCTAGAAGCACTAAGACAGGAAAATCCTGTCTTTTTTGTTGGTTTCGGGTGTATTTTTATCGGATTCAGGTAGTATTTGAAAGAATCTTCTTTATGATGAAAATATAGAGAGGTATCTAAGAAAATGTTAGTTTTCGATAGCGTACTGTTTGATAAAAAGAATCAGACCATGACCATTCTTAACGGAACACAAGGTGCGTATGCGTATGCCGATATTGTTTCCTGCAAAGTGCTGAATGAGGATAAGCGGGTCCATGGAAAAGGGGAGCCTTTTTCGGCCACTGTGCCACCGGGTCCTTTGCCAAGCGGAATGATTTTTGAAAAGGCAGTGTATGTCGGTATAAAAGTTACCTTAAAAGACGGTCATGTTCTGGGAATCTATACTTCACCGAAACCGACCCGGATCAATACGGATGTGTATCGGATTGCCAGAAATGAAGCCGATCATATCAAAAGGATCATTGACCGCATTATTGAAAAGAACCGTAGAAGGGATCCGTCCTCCGGATCCTGACGTCAACCCACTTTCAGAGCCAAGCCTGCAATTGGAACTGTAAGTGGGTTTTATAATACCTAAATCCTCCAGGATTATAACCAAAATGAATAAAAGATCTTGGTATACATTGTTGCGACAACAAATTCATGGTATGTTTCGGGTGAGATCCCGATGATTTCTTTTCGCACATTGAACCTGTTTGCAGACATCATCTCTTCACTTTCAAATGTCTCTCAGCTGTTTGCAGACAGGTCGTGCATTGAAAAAGAAAACACGGGATGACAGAATTACAGGAATTACTTTATGATAAACAATCATCCCTTTTTAAATCAAGAGACATGGGATGCCAATGATGCAGCCGTATCTCATATTCTAGATCATTTCCATATTCTTTTTGATTCATTTCAAGATAAAATGACACAGTATCAATGTGCGGCGCTTGAAGTGGAAACAAGATTTCGTGTACTTAATATGAGCATTTCCCACAAGCCTGTGGAATCTATCAAGACCCGAATTAAAACACCCGAAAGTATAATTCGCAAATTAACACTTCTGAAACAGCCGGTTCAGCTGGAAACCATGGAAGAATATGTAGATGATATTGCCGGAATCCGGGTCATCTGTTCTTTTATCGATGATATTTACCAGTTAAAACAGCTGCTGCTTAAACAGGATGATATCGATCTGGTTTATGAAAGAGACTATATTCAAACGCCTAAGAAAAGCGGGTACCGAAGCCTTCATTTAGTCGTAACGGTACCCATTTTTACGGATGAGGGAAAAACGACGATGAAAGTCGAGATACAGATGCGAACCATTGCGATGGACTGTTGGGCATCTCTGGAACACAAATTACGTTATAAAAAGAATCTTTCTTCGGAAACGATCGACAATCTAGGGCATAAACTGGAACAATGCGCGATGGACAGTGCAAAGCTGGATCAGCAGATGCAGTCTATTCGCAATGAACTGCTTCTTGCGGAAACGAAAAAGGGAGAACTGGAGCCATGATGCACTTGTTGTTTACAGCCGATCAGAATTATGCGCTACATATATTGCCGGTTTTACAATCCATTCGTACGATCCATCCGCATACCTCTTTTCATATCCATTTGATCGGGGATGATATCGCAAGGGAAACGATTGAAATGATCGGCCTTTTTTGCCGGCATAAGAAGATGGCCTTTTCCGCATATTCGGTTGCAGACCATGTATTTAAGGAAGCACCGATCAATAAGCATTATTCCAAGGCCATGTATTATCGGATGCTGGCTGCCGATATTCTTCCGAAGACAGTGAAGAAGGTTTTGTATCTAGATCCCGATGTGCTGGTCATCAATTCACTGAAATCATTGTGGGAAATAGATATGGAAGGGCATCTCTTTGTGGCTGCCTCACATACCGGGGAAGAGAGCTTGCTGGGAAGCATCAATAAGATCCGGCTGGATACTTCATCTGTCTATTATAATACCGGTGTTCTTTTGATGGATCTTCGCCAGATCCGTAAAGACTTTGATTCCGATCGATTATTTTCCTTTATTGATGCAACCGGACATAAGCTGTTACTGCCGGATCAGGACGTATTCAATGCGTTATATGGCCATCGAACGAAGCAGGTTCCGGATGAAATATGGAACTATGATCCCAGAAAATATTCACAATACTTATTAAAAAGCGCCGGTGCCTATGATACATACTGGGTGATACAGAACACATCGATCCTGCATTATTGTGGGAAAGATAAGCCTTGGCATCCCCGATACCGATATCGGTTTGGAAGCCTGTATCGCCATTATGAACAGATGGCACAACGGGAATTGATGGAACAAGAACCTTATTTATAAGGTTCTTTTTATATGGTGATGTGTGTCGGTTTTGGGTGTAACTAAAATGGAAATGGGTATGATTGTGTGGTTGAATCGAACAAAATAATAAATATAGAAAGGGTATGTTTATACATATGAGAAAAAGAATATGAGACAAAATCTAAAACGATTCTGGCTCGGGTTTTTATGTGCTTTTGTACTTCTGCAGGGCTCTGTGTCTTCGTTACCAGTACTAGCCAATGATACAGAGGATCCGGTAACACAGGAACCGGTTGAGCAGGGGCAGGACACGGACCCGTTGCCGGAAACAGAAGAAATACCGGAAAAAGCCAATGAAAACGAGCAAAGCGATGAAATTACGAAATCAGAACCGGAGCAACAAACAACCGACCAGCCGGAAGAACAAGCGTTGAACCAGACGCCGATTACCGGAAGTGCATCACAAAACGGAGTGACCGTAAATGTAGCGGCACCGGTCGGCAGTTTTCCGGAAGGGACGACAGTTGCGATCAATCCACTTGGTCCCGGACAGTCACAGATGGCTTTACAAGGTGTTGAAACCAATCAGGCCATTGGTTTTGATATTAGTTTTTATGATGGACAGGGAACGAAAGTTCAACCGAATCAAAGTGTGGATGTTTCTTTCCTTGTGAATGCGCAGTCTGAATTTTCGGTGGATGAAAAGCAGCAGGCAAGGTTGGAAGTCTATCATGTTTCCCAAGGAGGAAGTCTGGAAAAGATGACCGAAGCACCGGCTACACAGCAGGGCGCTCAATTGAATATGCAGGCAAACAGCTTTTCTGCATATATCCTTTCCAGGGTGGATGAACAATCGACCCGCCAAGGCGATGTCAGTGAAAAAACGGATATTCAAATTACGGATTTTACCATCACAAACCAGGATGGAAGTACACCGACAACAATCCGAACAGGACGTACGTATCATCTGAATCTGACCTGGGATGCCAGTGCCTATGAGAACAATCTGCATGCCGGGGATTATTTTGATGTTACGTTACCGGATAACATGCAGTTTCCGTCGAATGTGTCCGCTTCCCGCTTTAATGTTCTGGCTCCGGATGGCTCCGTGATAGCCAGGGCAGTCGTCAATTCCAACGGATCTGCCGGGGGTGGAACGGTCCGTGTCACCTTTACGGATTATGTAGAGGATCGATACAATGTATCAGGAACGATGTATTTACGGGCTTCCTTTATCAAGGAGAAGATCACATTAAACGAAAACAATCCGATCACAATTCAGGTGGGAACCACCGCACAAACGATCAATGTGGAGGTGCACGATGGCACCGGTACACCGAATCCGGTCAATCCGGAGGAAGGTCTGGCAAAGTGGGGCTCCATCACCAATGATGAAACCATTGTAAACTGGACAGCCCGAATTAATTTCAGCAAACAAACCTTATCCAATGTCGTGCTGACCGATTCCTTGTTTACAGAAGAAGGAAATATGGAAGGCCTCCAGTATGTACCGGGATCCTTTATCTTACGTACCGTTGTCTTAAATGAATATGGAACGGAAGTGGAACGCGTCACCGAGGTGAATGTATCCGATCTGGTGACTTTCAATGCCGATCATACATCGTTTACATTGAATCTAGGGCAAGTCGATGGAGATCAGCTGATCTTGAAATATCAGACGACCTATCTGCCGGGATCTGCCATTCGATTAAGAAACCGGATGACTTTGAATGCGGATGAAATAAAAACGTGGACTACGGAAAACGGGGTACAGTCGCAAAGCTCCGGCGGTACCGGACAAGGCGATATGTCCAGCCGGATCCGGATCATCAAAGTGGATGCCGAGGACAATTCGATCGTTCTGTCCGGTGCGGTCTTCCAGATTACCGATCAACAGGGGAACGCCTTTACGCTGGTAACCGGACAAGATGGTACGGTTACTTCCGAACGGTTGAAACAAGGAACGTACCATGTGGAAGAGATCCAGGCTCCTGCCGGTTATCTGATCATGGAGGATCAAAGCTCCTTTGATCTGGAAGTAACCGCACAGGGTGGCTCGATCCGTACGGTTGAAAATAAACGGGAACGGATCGACATCCCGGTAACCAAACAATGGGTAGGAAATCCGACAGATTCTGTGGATATTCAACTGATGGCGGATGGAGCGATGGTCGATACCATTTCATTGTCAGCGGATAATGACTGGACGTATACGTTTACCGATTTACCGAAATACGATACGGAAGATGGCCATGAAATCCAATACACTGTTGAGGAAAATGCGATGGAAGGCTATACGACCGGTATTTCCGGGGATGCGGAAAACGGTTTTGTGATCACCAATACAGAACAAGGAAAGGTATCGGTACCAGTGACCAAAAAATGGATCGGTACACCGACAGATTCGGTAACCATCGATTTGTTTGCGAATGGGAAACAAGTGGATTCCGTCACGTTAAATGCCCAAAACAAGTGGCAGTATACCTTCACAGATCTTGAAAAGAAAGAGAATGGAAAAGACATCGAGTATACGATCCAGGAGAAACCGGTCGAAGGATATACAGTATCTTATGACGGGGATGCCGCGCATGGCTTCATCGTTACGAATAAGAAAAATCTGAACGGGAAAAAACCGGAATCACCAACCAAGAAAAAGGGATCAAGTACGGCATCCCATACGGGCAGCAAAGTAATCTATCAAGCATTGATTGCCGGTTCTCTTGTTCTTTTATGGTCGATCCGAAAGAAGAAAAAAGAGAAATAAACAATGAATGTCAAAGACAGGTTTGTGAATAAACATAAACCTGTTTTTTTTTAGCGCACATAATTGGTTCAAATATCGTTAAACATAATGAAGGGAGGTTTCTATGGATATTGAAACCGCATATGATCATGTATATCGGTTTGTGTATTACAGAATACAAGATCATTCTATAACCGAAGATATTACCCAGGAAACATTTCTTCGCTTTATTCAGAAATATGGCTACAAAACCCACTGGAATATGAAAATTCTGTATACCATTGCCCGTAATCTTTGTATCGATACCTATCGGTATCAAAGACCTGTGGATCCTTTTCAGGAAGGGGATGGCGTTCAACGATCCCATGAAAACAAGGTGATGGAACATATTCAGTTTGAAAATGCCTTGAGCAGACTGACACAGAAGGAAAGAGAAATCTTACTGTTGAGGTATGTCAATGAAGAACCGATCGGTACCATCAGCCGGCTGTACGGCTGTTCCCGGTTTGTGATTTATCGAATCATTCAAAAAGCGTTTCAAAAGATGAAGGAGGATATGGAGGAAGGATACGATGAATAAAAGAATGAAACAACAGTTACGGGAGGCTATGAATGTGGAAGTACCCCGGAAAGGGAAACAGGATTTCATGGAGATGCTTCGACCCAGAGAAATCGGATGGATGGATTTTTTAGTGCAGCAGATCCCCTATATCCACAAATCGATATGGATCTGGGCTTTATGCTTGTTGGGAATCACAATGACAGGCATCGTAGGCCATACGATGGATCATCAAAAACTGATTGAATCGTTGATCCCGTTGACGGCATCCATTGTGGTTTCACAAGGGTATCGCGCCTATGCCTGTCAGATGAATGAGATGGAGATGGCAACCCGGTTTTCCTTGCGCAGCGTGTTTTTTGCCCGCATGGTGGTCATCGGGATCGTATATGGAATTCTTTGGATCGTGATCAGTCTGGTCGCATCTGTCTGGATGAAAACCGACTGGCTGTTGATCCTGCTTCGAATCCTGATTTCTTACCTATTCACAAACAGCTTATGTCTGCATATAGAAAGGTCTGAAACAGGAAGAAAACACAGGTCGTTGTCATTGATCATCGCAATGATCTTATCCATCGGGACCTTCCTGCATGGAACGTATGGCATCGTTATGATATCTGCAGGAACCGGCCTTTGGATGGTCTTCGGGCTCTTGATCGTGAATGGCTATGAAAATCTGAAAACAATACGATGGATGGAGGTTTAACGTGCAAGTAAAAGTCACTGATTTAACAAAACAATACAAGAACGGAAAAGGCGTCAACGCTGTTTCTTTTACGCTAAAGCCGGGAATTAACGGCTTATTGGGTGCCAATGGGGCCGGGAAAACGACATTGATGCGGATGATGGCAGGGATCCTGCAGCCGGATCGAGGACACGTATATGTAGACGATTTCTCTGTATTTACAGAAACCTATCGTTCCATGTTAGGGTATCTGCCCCAGCATTTCGGGTTCTATCCGGAGTTTACAGCCCGTAAGTTTATGATGTATCTCGCTTCTTTAAAGGGGCTGGAAAAAAGAAAAGCACAGAAGAAAACGGAAGAGCTGCTGGAACTGGTCGGTCTTTCCGAACAGATCGATCAGAGGATCCACACCTTTTCTAGAGGGATGGCACAAAGGCTCGGGATTGCGCAGGTTTTGATCAATGATCCGAAAATTCTAATCCTGGATGAGCCAACCGCGGGTCTGGATCCGATGGAGAGGGCGAACTTTCGGACATGGATTGCGCAGTTAGGAAAAGAGAGGATCGTTCTGTTTTCCACACATATTGTGTCCGATCTGGAGCAAATTGCCAACCGGGTCTTGATCTTAAAGGAAGGCCGTCTTCTGTATGACGGGCCTTGGAATGCCAACAGACAAAATTTGGAACAGTTTTATATTGAGGAGGTCGATCAAGGATGAAACAGCTGGGCACACAATGTATTTTCGAATTGTATAAAATAATCCATACGCGACAGACCCGGATCGCTTTGGCGGTGATGGTGGTCCTCACCTTGATGGTCGGGCTTCAGCTCAACAAACAAGAAACCTTTTTCGAACAGAGCCGGCAAATGGAAACGATGGATGGAACCAAGCTGGATAATGCCACGATGGCTGAAATCACGCAGACGGTGGATCTGGCAGATATCGATTGGGATAAGGAAGAAATGTGGAAGTATGCTGGATTTCTCTATCCGCTTACCGGCCTTGTTCCTTCCATGAACAAGACGTTTACGGCAGATGATTTCTATCAGATCCGCTCTGTGCAGATCAAGCAGATCATGAAGGAGTATGCGCTAAGCCAAAAGGAGATGGACTGGTGGGAACAACAGGAAGAATCGATTGAAAAGCCGTTTACCTACACATCCTTCTTTCATGTTCAGTCTTTGATAAATAATATGCTGAATGTCTGTCTGTTAAGTCTGTTATGTGCGGCCATCTGTTTGTCCGTGGTGTTTTCCAACGAGCACCGCTATGGAACCGAGGCCCTTATACAAACGAGTAAATATGGAAAAAAAGAAGCTTATCTGGCAAAATGGATCGCGGGCTTTCTGTTCGAACTGGGCTGTACCTTGTTGTTCGGACTGCTGATGGCAGGGGGAACCTGGCTGCGCTTCGGTATGCATGGAATGGATGCCATCGTGCAATGGACCATCCCGTTATCGTCCTATTCCATGACGTTTCTTCAGCTTTTCAAGACCCAGTGGGTCTTGTTGATCACGGCTTCGTTTTTGTTTGCCGGCCTGGCCATGTTCTTGTCACTGATTACAAGAAACGGGATATTGACCATGGCAGCAATAATCGCCTTTTATCTTTCTACCCAGTTTTTTATCCTTCCTTACCAATGGCGCTTAGTCTCACAGATCGTACAGATGCTGCCTACCGAGCTGATCACCACATGGACTTTAAGCGATCATCGCCTGGTTTCTGTCTTTGGACAGTATCATACGATGTATACGATTGCCCCGATCCTGTATCTTCTGGTTCCGGTTATATTGTTTGTGACCGGGTACTCTGTTTATCGAATAGAAACCCGGTAAGGCCCAAAAAGAACAAAGATGAAATGATTTCAGGTATATTTACACAGAGCGGTTTTTCTATGCGGGGAAACATGGTATGAATACGGTATGAAACCCCTATTCATCATTCATACGACCTATTATTACGACCTATACAGAGAGTATATTTACCTGTCATCAAACGTATACCGGTCTATCCTGAAAGAAACACTGATGTATACAGCTTTTTGTGTTTTAGCCGTATTGTTTGTGTATTCGACTACTTCGGTCTGGACGCTTTCGTACTATCTTTTTATACCCGTATTGTTGATCCTGCTTTGGATCAAATATGAAAGGGAAGCCCGAATGAAATGGAAGAAGGAGCCATATATCCAAGAAGGAACCAGTGTAGAAATCCGTTTTTATGAAACCTATCTGGAGCATCAGGATCCTTATGAACATGGATCGAGCTTATATACGGATATAGAAACGATGATTACCGGAAGATACGGCATCTATTTGATGCTCAATATGGATCAAGGGATTATTTTGGAAAAGAGCCAGGTCAGCCCGGAACTGATGGCGTTTTTACGGGAAAAGATCGAACCGAAACCATGAAAAAAGCAGAGCCGATCCTGGCTCTGCTTTTAATAAGGAGGAAGTCTTAATGGTTGTCAGGTACAGGGAAGGATTGTGGATAGACCTTGTGATGTAAGCGAGGCAATTCCATATCCAACGTTTCCTTCAATACATCTTCCACGGTTTCTACCGGTACGATTTCTATTTGTTCCTTAATGGATTGTGGCACTTCTTTAAGATCTTGTACATTCTCCTTGGGAATCAAGACCTTTGTGATGCCGGCACGAGCGGCTCCTAACAGTTTTTCCTTCAAACCGCCAATCGGCATCACCTGTCCACGCAAGGTGATCTCGCCGGTCATTGCCAGCTTTGGATCCACCGGCCGACCGGTGCATAGAGAGGCCAGGGCGGTAAACAAGGCAATTCCGGCCGAAGGGCCGTCTTTCGGAATGGAACCGGACGGAACATGGATATGAATATCCTTTTCCTTGAAGTTCATCACGTTCATAGGAAGTCTGGATTTCAATAAGCTGAAGGAGATCCGGGCACTTTCTTTCATGACATCGCCTAATTGACCGGTCAGGATGATATCCCCGGAGCCCGGCATATCCGTGGTCTCGATAAACAGGATCTCTCCACCCACCGGGGTCCATGCCAATCCGGTCACGACACCGATCGGATTCTTTTTTCCTGCCAGTTCGTGATGCGTCACCTTCCGACCTAACAAGTCTTCCAGCTCTTCAATGCCCGGGGCAAACGGGGTGGGATCCCCGGCGACGATCCGTGCGGCAGCGACCCGTGCCATGGCGGCTAATTGTTTTTTCAAACCACGTACACCGGCTTCTGCGGTATAATTGTCAATCACATATTGAAGCACTTCATCCGATACGATCAGCTGTTCTTTGGTCAGTCCGTGTTCTTTCAGCACACTTTCCATGAGATGGTCTTTGGCAATATGCATTTTTTCCTCGGATGTATACCCACTGATCTGGATGATTTCCATACGATCCAATAATGGACCCGGAATGGTTTCCAGACTGTTGGCGGTGGCAATAAAGAAGACTTCGCTCAGATCATAAGGGAGATCCAGATAATGATCGGTAAAGCTGTCGTTCTGTTCCGGATCCAGTACCTCCAGTAAAGCGCTGGATGGATCCCCGCTGAAACCGCCGTTGGTCAGCTTATCCACCTCATCCAAGATCATGACCGGGTTTTTGGAACCGGCTTGTTTGATACTTTGGAGAACACGGCCCGGCATAGCTCCTACATACGTACGTCTGTGCCCGCGGATCTCGGATTCATCGCGGACACCACCTAAAGACATGCGGACATATTTCCGGTCCAGGGCATGGGCAATGCTCTTACCTAATGAAGTTTTACCGGTACCCGGCGGGCCTACAAGTAACAAGATGGACCCTTTTTTGTCCTTGCGAAGCTGCAGGATGGCCAAATGTTCCAGGATGCGCTGTTTTACTTTTTCCAGGCCATAGTGGTCATCATTCAGTATGTTTTCCGCTTTCTTTAAATCGATATCCTGCTGCGGATCACTTTCCCATGGCAATGCCAGCATAAAATCCAGATGGTTCTGCAGTACAGAAATCTCCGGGCTTCCCTGAGGCTGCGCATTCAGCTTGTCGAGCTCCTCCAGGGCGGCTTTGCGGATCGTTTCCGGCATATGGGCGGCTTCGATCCGGGCAGCGTAATCATCCTCCTTGGTTTCCTTGCCTTCATTCAATTCATCTTGAATGGCCTTTAACTGTTCTTTCAACATTTGTTCCCGATAGAAATGGTTGGCTTTGTTGCTGATCCGTTCATTGATCTGCATGTTCCAGTCAACACTTTCTCTCTGACGGATCAAAGAGTCCATGAAGTGCAGACTTCTTTCCCGCAGGGAATCCATCTTAAGGAATTCATAGCGGTCGCTGGCCGTCAGGTTCATATACTGGGACAAATACATGATCATCGTATTGATATCGTGAATGGAATCCAGCAAGTTGGTAAACTGAGGATCAATATTGATCTTCTTATTGATGTCCATTACGATCTGTTTGAGATAGCCCAACATCTGCTGCTGCATGGTTTCATCCATATCGATGGTTTCCGGTGCCGGTTCAAATTGAGCCAGCTGCAGATCGGAATCATCGGTCAGGCGGGTAATACGGACTCTTTGTCCGGTATGGATCTTTAACACATCGCCTTTGGCGCTGTGTTCGATGGACTGCATTTCAAAGGTCACCCCATACGAGTGAAATTCACTTTGTTGGGCATTTTTGGCAGGAAGAGCCACAAAGACATGGCGTCCGTTATCCAGCAGTCTTCGCAAAGAGGTTCCCATATCCCGGATCCGGATCCGGGCATCGACATCGGGCAAAATCATTGTATTCCATAAACCTAATACGTATCCTTCTCTGTTTTCCATAGTTCATTCCTTTCTAAAATGAATAATCATTTATTTTAAGAGATAAAGTATAGCAGGGCTTCTCCCTGCTTTCATCTTTATAACAATGCTGACTGAATGATGCGGATCAGCTCATTCAATCGTTTTTCCTTTTGGGTCGCACTGGCTGTGTGATCGGAAGCGATGGCCTTGACTGGATACAGGATGATGGCAGAGATGTTTTCCACACTATAATCCTTGATCAAGTGCAGCTGTTTCATCTTTTCGGTCAACGCATAGATCTGGCAAAGTCCTTTATGCTCGCTGCATTGTCCGACCATCGAAGGACAGCCGGTAAATTGCTCAATAAAATAGTAGATTTCCTGATTCTCAATCACATATTCATAATAGCTTCGGATCATATGTTCAATGATCTGCGCTCCGCTCATCGTAATCTGAATGTTTCGGGTCACGGTATGATACAGATCATCGGCATACTCTAGATAGATCTGCTGCATCATCGCATCCTTGTTCTCATAATAGATATAGACAGTGGCCGGAGATACATTGGCTTTTCTGGCAATTTTGGAAATGGAGGTTCCCGCAAACCCTTCTTCTAAAATCAATGTTACAACGGCATCCTTGATGCGTTGTTCTTTTTTGTCATCTTTCGTTCGCATGATATCTCTCCATGGTAGTATAATAAACGTTCATTCATTTATTGTCAACTATATATTTAAGAAATGCTGATATTTTTATGAAGGAAGTGGCGCATATGATCTTTGATTGCCTCTATATTGTTGCAATAAAATGCCTTTTCTAATGGCATGAATTTTAGTTTGATTTAAATAAGTAAATGAAATAGTTTTTAAGATAAGTTAAGTATTAACACATTAAGGAGAAGTAATGGAAAGATGGTTTAAAATATTGAAACTATTATCAGAAAACGACTACATCACCAATAAACAGCTGTCTGAACAATTAGGTGTATCCAAACGCACTGTCTATAATGATATTTCGGCTTTGAAAAAGATCGTGCAGAACAATGGCGCAAGAATTGAAACAAGACCCCATTATGGCTCGATCCTGGTTGTGGAGAATCGGATCCAATACCAGACTTTTCTGGATTCGAAGATTCTAAAGATCTCGCGATTGGGCGATACTTCCAAAATAAGAGCCATCAAGATCATCCAGGAGATGATCTCTGCCGCCCAGCCTTTAAAGTTCGATGAACTGT